>NZ_AP025592.1:2454285-3067857 GCF_023169965.1 Anaeromyxobacter paludicola
CCTCCATGGCCCGCCACGCCGCCGACAGCGGGCGCGAGGCGAGCGGGCTCGCCAAGGGGGCCCGCGGCGCCGCCGAGGAGGGCGCCGCCGCGGTGGAGCAGATGCAGGACGCCATGCGGAAGATCCGGGCCGCCGCCGAGGGCACGAGCCAGATCATCCGCGACATCAACGAGATCGCCTTCCAGACCAACCTGCTCGCCCTCAACGCGGCGGTGGAGGCAGCCCGCGCCGGGGAGGCCGGGCGCGGCTTCGCGGTGGTCGCCGAGGAGGTCCGCTCGCTCGCGCTGCGCAGCAAGGAGGCGGCGCAGAAGACCGAGGCGCTGATCCACGACTCGGTGGAGCAGGCGGCCGGGGGCGAGGCCACCGCCCAGCGGGTCTCGCAGCGGCTCGGCGGGATCGTCGGCGCGGTGGTGCGGGTCTCCGAGATCGTGGAGGAGATCACGGCCGGCTCCCGCGAGCAGGCCGCCGGCGTCGAGCAGGTGAACAAGGCGGTCGGCGAGATGGACCGCGTCACCCAGCAGAACGCCGCCAGCGCCGAGGAGTCCTCCTCCGCCGCGGCCGAGCTCTCGAGCCAGTCCGAGGAGCTCACGGCCATGGTGGCCACCTTCCGGCTCGGCACGGGCGAGGGCGCGCGCCCCGCCGCGCGCCGCGCCGCGCTCCTGCAGGAGAACCGCTCGTGACCGCCCTCCCCCTCGTCCTCGCCGCGGCGCTCGCGGCCGCCCCGCCGCCCATCAAGATCGGCCTGCTCGGCCCCCGCTCCGGCAACAACGCCAGCCTCGGCGCCTCGGAGCGCGACGGCGCGCGGCTCGCGGCCGACGAGATCAACGCCCAGGGCGGGGTGCTCGGCCGCAAGCTCGAGCTCGTCGATCGCGACGACCAGTCGAGCCCCGAGGTGGGGGCGCGGGCGGCGAAGGAGCTGCTCGACGAGGAGAAGGTGGTGGCGCTGATCGGCCCGGCCAACACGCCGGTGGCCAACGCCGCGCTCCAGCTCGCCAACGAGCGCCAGGTGCCGCAGATCGTGGACGTCGCCACCGGCAACAAGGTGAACGAGCTGTTCGTGACCTACCCGGAGAACTACCTCTTCCGCCTCTCGGCCAGCGACCAGATGCAGGCGCCGCTGCTGGCGCAGCAGGCGCTGGCGCGCGGCTACAAGCGCGTGGCGGTGCTGGCCGACGACACCGGCTACGGACAGGGCGGCCGGGCCCGCGTCGAGGCGACGCTGGAGCGGCGCGGCGTCAAGCCGGTCTACGTGGGGGCCTTCAAGCCGAAGGAGACCGACATGACGCGCCAGTGCCAGGAGGCGCGCGCCGCCGGGGCCGACGTGCTCCTCCTCTACGCCCTCGCGCCGGAGCTGACCGCGGTGGCCCGCTCGCTCGAGAAGGTGGGCTGGCGCGTGCCCATCATCGGCTCGTGGCAGCTCGGGGCCCGCCTCTTCCTCGACGGGGCCGGCCCCTACGGCGAGGGGGCGCTCATGATCCAGACCTTCACCGAGGGAAGCGCCACCACCCCGGCCCAGCGCAAGTTCCTCGACGGCTACCGCAAGACCTTCAACGTGCCGCACCTGCCGATCGCGCCGGCCGTCGCGCAGGCCTACGACGCGGTCCACCTCGTCGCGCTCGCCATCCAGCAGGCGGGCACCACCGAGGGGCCGCGCTTCAAGACCGCGCTCGAGAACCTGAAGACGCCGTACGACGGGGCGACCGGCCACTACGAGAAGCCCTGGAGCCCGACCGACCACGAGGGCATCAAGAAGGCCAGCGTGCGCTGGGGCGTGGTGCGGGGCGGCGACGTGGTGCCGGCCCAGTAGCCACGGGCCCCTCCGGGGGCGCGCGCCGGAGGTGGCCGGCGGGCGGCGCCTGCGAGAGACTCCTCGCATGCGCACCGTCGGCGTCCTCCTCTTCCCCGGCTTCGAGCCCCTCGACGCCTTCGGCCCGGTCGAGGCCTTCGCCATCGCCGAGATCCCCGACGCCGGCGAGGGGGCCCCGCCGCCGTTCCGCGTCCTCACCGTCGCCGAGGCGATCGCGCCCGTCGCCATGCGCGGGGGCCCGCGGGTGGTCCCCGATCACGACCTCGCCTCCGCGCCCGCGCTCGACGTCCTCCTCGTCCCGGGCGGCCCCGGCACGCGGCGCGAGGTGAAGAACGCCGCGCTCGTCGAGTTCATCCGGCGGCAGGCGCGCCAGGCGCAGGTGGTCGCCTCGATCTGCACCGGCGCGGCCCTGCTCGGCGTGGCCGGCCTGCTCTCCGAGCGCGAGGCGACCACCAACCGCCGCGCCTTCGACTGGGTGGTCTCCACCTGCCCCGGCGACATCCGCTGGAACCGGACCGCCCGCTGGGTCGATCAGGGCCCGGTGGTCACGAGCGCCGGCGTGTCCGCCGGGACCGACATGGCGCTGCACCTCGTCGCCCGCCTCATCGGCTCCACCGCCGCCGAGGCCGCCGCCAAGCGCATGGAGTACCGGTGGGAGCGGGAGGGGTAGCGGGAGCTC
Organism: Anaeromyxobacter paludicola; assembly: GCF_023169965.1. Taxonomy (NCBI): domain Bacteria; kingdom Pseudomonadati; phylum Myxococcota; class Myxococcia; order Myxococcales; family Anaeromyxobacteraceae; genus Anaeromyxobacter; species Anaeromyxobacter paludicola. Next base: position 2,456,772 of record NZ_AP025592.1, read on the forward strand.
GCGGAGCGGTCGTGGGCAGCGATCGGCCCCGGCTCAGAGCCGCTCGAGGTCGTAGGCGATGGAGGCGAAGTAGATCGAGGTGATCGACTCGAAGGTCGAGTCCTCGCCGGCGAAGAGCCAGAGCGCGCCGGTCCCGTCGGCGGTGACCGCGACCGAGGGCCCCTCCAGCGACTGCCACTCCCACCCGAACACGTCGGGGTGGGGCTTGGTGCTCGGGCCGAGCACGGCCGCGTTCGCCCCGCCCTGCACGGCGCCCCCCTTGTCCACGTTCATCACGTAGTAGGGCTCCGAACCCAGGCCCGGCGACACGACGACGAGCCGGTCGGGCTCCCACGTCGATCCGCCCGCCGTGACGAATCCCCCCGCGCCGATGCCGGTGTCAGCGGTCGCGAAGCTGAGCTGGAACCAGAGCCGGTAGCTCGCGCCCGGCGCGAGCCCGGTGACGCGCTTCTTCAGGAACATGAAGAGGTCGTCGCTGAGGTTCTCCCCCGACAACCTGAAGGCCGTGCCCGCGAGCGGCGCGGGGACCGTCGCCGGGCCCGACACGAACCGGATCTCCGCCTCCCGGGCGACCGGGTACTCCGCCGAGCCGGCGACCCAATCGTGCGCCCCGTCGGCGAAGTCGTCCGCGGTCCACCGCGGGTGGAGAGGCGGCCTCGACGGAGCGCCAGGAGCGGACTCGCCGCACGCCAGGAAGAAGACCGCGAGCGCTCCGATGAAACACCGTCGCCGAGAATGCATCTCGCTGCCCCCCTGGCTCGAGCGCTGGGATCATCTCACGAAGAGGGGAACGTTGCTGGCGCGCCGGGCAATCCCCGGGGGACCTCCGCCGCGGCACCCCGCCGCTCCCCTCCAGCCGCCGGGAGCCCTCCCGAGGCGCGCAGCGCAGGCGGGCCGCCCGCCGGCGTCGGACCGCGTGACACGATGGAAGCGCCGCTCCCCCGTGCAGCTCCGCAGCCGGAGCCGCACGCCTCAGCCAGATCGGCACCGCAGCGGGGTCGAGCGCTCTGCGCCCACGGCGCCGCTCGATAACCAGCCACCGGGCGGAGCCGCCGGAGCGAGCACCGCAGCGGTGGGCTCCCGGCGGCCCCGCGGCGCCGGTCGCGTCGGAAAGCGGAAAGCGGAAGGCGTATGACGGCAGCGGGCACTCCTGGCCGCCCCTCCCCGGCCCTCCCCGCCCGAGCGGGGAGGGAAAAGGGCCGCCTGGCGCGGAGGGAGAATGGCAGCCTGGCCGGGAGGGAGCAGGGCCGCGCTGCCTGGCCCCCGGGGCTACGCCTTCCCCACCCTCCCGAACTCCTCCTTCGACCGCTGCACGCAGTCCTCGATCGCGAGCCCGCCGAAGTAGTTGCCGGTGATGGCGAGCGTCCCGCCCGCGAGCAGCCGGTCGATGTCCGCGACCACCTGCTCGTGACCGAGCACCGGGGACGGCATGAGCCCCCGCTTCTCCACCACCTCGGAGAGGTCCGCCCGGGCGACCCCGAGGACGCGCGCGATCCGCTCCAGCTTCTGCTCGAGGGGCAGCCCCTGCGGCCGGAAGTGGAAGGCGAACCCGCGCAGCCGCGGGTCCGGCACCGTGTCGCGCGACACGGCGGAGAAGAAGGCGTCGTCGATGGGCACGATGCCCGCGACCGGCGGGACCTTCAGCCTGGCGGCCTCGACCACCACCCCCACCGTCTCGATCCCCGACATCTTGATGGAGGCGAGCTTCCCGGCCAGCTCCGGCTGCGCCGCCTGGAGCAGCGCCGCGGCGGCCGAGGGCGGCGTCGCGAGCGCCAGGACCGGGGCCTCGAACCGGCGGCCGTCCTCGGTCACCACCGCCCAGCCCGCCGGGGTCTTCTCCACCGTGCGCGCCGGCGCGCCCGTCGCCACCTCGACGCCGGCCGTCCGCGCCGCCGCGTCCACCACCGTCTGGAGGCCGCCGTCGAGCGTGAAGCTCCGGAGCACGTCCTTCCGGCGCGAGCGCTTCTTGAAGAGCATGTCGGCCGGGATCGGGTCGGCGCTCTGCGACGGGACCGCCGAGAAGAGCGGGCCCATGACCCGATCGTAGTTCCGCCGCCCGAAGAGGCGCGAGTAGTAGCCGTACATCGTCTGCCCGTCCTTCTTGGCCGTGAAGGCGGCGGGCAGCGAGCGGGCGAGCTCCCAGAGATCGAGCAGCTTCAGCACCCCGCCCGGCGTGAGCGGGTGGAGCTGGCCGTCCTTGAGCAGCGCGAACGGGACCTTGGCGCGGGGGAGCAGGCGGCCCTTCAGCCCGGCCCCCTCGAGGAGCTCGATGAACCCGGCGTAGGAGTTGTAGCAGGTGTGGGCGCCGAGCTCGTACCAGTACCCGGCCGAGGTTCTCTGGGAGTGGAGGCAGCCGCCGAGCCGCGGCTCCCGCTCGAGGAGGAGCACCTTCTTGCCGGCGCGGGCGCACTGCCACGCGAACGCCGCGCCGCTCACCCCGCCCCCCACCACCACCGCGTCGTACCGTTCCATCGCGCCTCCCGTTCACCGGCCGGGCGACCTCGACGCGGCCGGGGACGGACAGCGTGGCACGCCCGCCGCGCCCGCGCCAGCCGTTTTCGCGCCCCGCCCCCCCGCCCCGCGGCCCTCCCGGGAAGGCGCTTCCCGGTTCCATCCCGAGGCGCTAGAACAGCCGCATGACCCCCATGAAGATCGGCTTCGTCGGCCTCGGCACGATGGGTCTCCCGCTCGCGAACAACCTCCGCCGCGCGGGTCACGCCATCACCGTCTGGAATCGCACGGCCGAGAAGGCCGAACCCCTGGTCCGCAAGGGCGCGCGGCTCGCGCCCACGCCCCGGGCCGCGGCCTCGGGCCAGGAGCTGGTGTTCACCTGCGTCGCGGACGAGAAGGCGCTCGAGGCGGTGCTGGAGGGCGCCGACGGGATCCTGGCCGGGCTGAAGGACGGGGACGTCTTCGTCGACACCTCCACCGCGGGCACCCGCGCGGCGCGCTCGGTCGAGGAGCGGGTGCGCAGCCGCGGGGCGAGCTTCCTCGCCGCCCCCCTGCTCGGCTCGAAGGGCGCCGCCGAGCAGGCGCAGCTCGTGGTCGTCTGCGGCGGGCCCGTGGCCGCGCGCGACCGCGCCCGGCCGGCCCTCCACGCCGTCTCCTCCCGGATCATCGAGCTCGACGAGCCGGCGCAGGCCGCGCTCATGAAGCTGGTCGTCAACTCGCTCGGCGGCGCCATGATGGCCGGCTTCGCCGAGGCGCTCGCGCTCGGCGTCTCCGGCGGGCTCGAGACGTCGAAGGTGATCGAGACCATCCAGGCCTCGAGCTTCCACTCGCCGCTCTACCTCATGAAGGGCGACCAGATCGCCCAGCGCGACTTCGCGCCGCGCTTCGCGCTCGCGCTCGCCGAGAAGGACCAGCGGCTGGCGCAGGAGGCGGCGGCCGAGCAGGGGGCGAAGCTCTCCGTGAACCAGACGGTGCGCCAGCTCATGGCCGACGCCATCGCCGGCGGGCGGGGCGAGCTCGACCTCGCCGCGGTCGCCGACCTGGTCTTCGAGCGCTCCGGCCTCAAGCGCTGACGACCGCGGGGGAGAGCGCCGCCTCGACGGTCTTCATCAGCTCGTCGAGGTGGAAGGGCTTCTTCACGTAGCCCACCGGGCGGAGCCCCGGCCGCTCGGCGCAGGCGCGCACCTCCTCGGGCGGGCTCCCCGACACGAACAGCACCCGGGGACAGCGGTCACCGAGGGCGAACTGCAGCTCCTCGAACAGGGTGACGCCGTCCATGAGCGGCATCCGGTAGTCGAGGAGCGCCAGGTCGGGCGGGTTGCGCCGCGCCAGCTCCAGCGCGTCGAGCGCAGAGGAGGTGCTGTCGGCCTCGTGCCCCATGCGTCGCACGGCGAGCTCGAGGGCCTTTCGCACGATCTCGGTGTCGTCCACGATGAGGATCCGGGCCATTCGCCGGAGACGCTCTTGCGCGGACCGTGCCGGACCGAAGCTGGTGAATTTCCGGCCTTTTTCCTCGGGTCCCGCGTACCCTGGGGCCGCGTCGCCTCGTCCCAGGGACCCTATCCGCCCAGGTAGCGCGCGAGGGCCCGATCGACCGCCTCGTCGAAGTGGCGGCGGGCCTCCGGCGGCGAGAGCACCTCCGCCTCGCCGCCGAACGAGAGGACAAAGCGGGTGGCCCACTCGGCGTCGGCCCCCTCGACCTCGACCACCACCTCGCCCTTCGGCCCGCTCTCCACCACCCGCAGCCGCGCGGGCCGGGCGAGCGCCCAGGCGGCCGCGACCCGCGACAGCCGGAGCCGGATGGGCTCGCCGCGGGCCTCGGAGAAGAGGCGCGCGCGGGCCAGGGCCGCCGGGGGCGGCGGCTCGAAGGTCTCCTCGAGGACCGCGCAGTCCTTGATCCGGTCGAGGCGGAACGGCAGCTCGCGCCCGCGGTCGCGGTCGTGGCCGAAGAGGTACCAGTGGCCGAAGCGGCGGGCCAGGGTGTAGGGGCGGACCACCCGCTCCTTCTCCTCCGTCCGCCCGGCGGTCACGTGGACGATCCGCACCGCGCGCCGCTCGGCGATGGCGCGGGTGAGCCGCCCCATCACCGACTCCCGGGCCGGCGGCGAGCCGGCGTAGATCCGCTTCGCGAGCTCGTCGTAGCCCTTGCGCCGCTCGCGCGGCACCGCCTGGCGGAGCGCCTCGAGCACCCGCTCCTTGCCCTCGCCGGCGAGCGCCTTCACCGCCGCGGCGAGCGCCGCCGCCTCGCTCTCGGTGAAGCGCGGGGGGCGCGTGAAGCTCTGGTGCAGCGCCACGTAGACCCGGTCGCGCTCCACGTAGAGGTCGAGGAAGTCGTCGGGCGCGAAGGGCGGGCAGCCCACGGTGAGCAGGAAGTCGAGGTCCTCCAGGAGCTGCGCCTCGCTGGTCCCGCAGCGCTCCGCCAGCTCGCGCACGGTGATGCCCGGGTGGCGCACCGCGTAGGGCACGAGGAAGAGCACGCGGCGGAGCCGCTCGCGGGGATCGTCCTTGCGCGCCGCCTCGGCCTTCACGCCCGCCTCCGCGCGAGCCCCTGGAGCACCGCCCGGGCGCGCCGCCGCAGCCGCGCCGGCGCGAGCACCTCGGCCCGCTCGCCGAGCGCGAGCGTGTGGCGCAGGAGCGCCTCCGCGTTCGTGACCTCGAGCTCCACCACCACCCCGCCCGCCTCGTCGAGGAAGCGGGCCCGCGGGCCGAACGAGGCGCGGTCCTCGGCAGAGACCGGCCCGTCGAGCCGCACCCGCGCCTTCTCCGCCGCGTGCACCGCGTACTCCCACGCCTCGCGGGTGGCGAGCTCGGCGAGCGAGAAGTCCCGCGGCACCTGGAAGTCCCGGCTGCGCGGCTGCGCCCGGTTCACCTCGAGGGCCTGGATGCGGGCGAGGTGGAAGGTGCGCAGCGCGCCCCGCAGGTGGCAGTGGCCGGCCAGGAACCAGGAGCCGCCGCTCTGGTAGAGGCCGTACGGGTCCACGTCGCGGGCGGTGGTCTCGGTCCGCTCGGCGCCGGCGTAGGTGAGGTGCACCCGCTTCTGCGCGGCGATGGCGCGGGAGAGCTCCTCGAGCAGCGCCGGCACCTGCCCCCGCCCCTGCCCCTCGCCCGACGAGAGGCTGCGGGCCGCCATCGCGGCGGCCTCGGAGGCGCCCGGGCTGCGGGCGGCGAAGGAGAGCTTCTCGAGGGCGTGCGCGAGGTCGCGGGCGTAGGGGAACTCGCCGCCGGCAAGCGCCGCCGAGCCCGAGAGGTAGAGCAGGGCCAGATCCTCCGGGGGCAGCTTCAGATCGGGGAGGTAGAAGTCGTCCTTGTCGATGAGGTAGCCGGCCGGCAGGTCCTCGTCGGCCGCCAGCCACCGCACCGGGATCCCGAGCTCGAGCAGGTCGGCCTTGTCCCGCTCGAACTTGCGGATGGCCGCGTCCTCGGACCCGCCGTAATCCTCCTGGAATTGTTCCTGGATGTCGCGCCAGGACACCGGCTCGGCGGCGCGCAGGAGCAGGGCGGCGAGGTCGAGGAGTCGCTGCGCCTTCTGCATGGGCCGGCGACCTTGGCACGCCGATTGGGGCGAGTCAATCGGCGTGGTATCATCCGGCGACACGCTGGCGGAGGGCCTTCATGGCAGGGCTCGGCATCGGTCCAGACGACTTCGCGCTCTTCGAGATCGACGATCCCGAGGAGCGGGCGGAAGCCGTCGAGCGCGTGCTCCACCCCAAGCTCCAGCTGATCGGCGCCCACCTCGCGTCCGGCCTGTCGCGCGTCGCCGGGGCCGACCTCTTCGCCCACCTCGGCAAGACCGTCCGCCGGCGCGGCGCCCCGCCCGAGGAGGCGTTCGTCGCCTTCTGCCGGAGCGACAAGGGCTACCGGACCGACCCCTACCTCGCGCTGCTGGTGACCCGCGGGCTCCTGCACGCCCGCGTGGTGGTGAAGACCGGCGCCGATCGGAGCGGCGCCATGCGCGAGGCGCTCACCCGCGAGGCCGGCAACCTCGCCCGGAAGGGAAAGCCCTTCCGGCAGCTCCGCCCGTTCATGGGGTGGGACTACGAGGAGCTCCCGGAGCTCGCGCCGGCCCACTCCGCCGCCTTCTGGCAGGAGCTCGCCGACGAGCTCGCGCCGGCCGCGCAGAACGGCGGGATCGACGTGGGCGTGGTCTGGCCGGTCGAGGAGGCGCGCAGCCTCTCCGTGGGCGACGTGCTCGGCGCCTTCCGCGACCTCGCGCCCCTGTACAAGCTCCTCGCCCACGCGGCCTGACGCCGCCCGGCTCCCGCGCGGCTAGGAGGCCGTCGGCTCGGCCGGCTTGGCGTCGCCCGCGGGGGCCTCGCCGCCCTCGGGCCGCGCCTCGCCAGCGGCCGGGGCCGGAGCGGCCGCCGGAGCCTCGCCCGCCGCCGGAGCCGCGCTCGCGGGCTCGGACGCCGCGCCGCCGCGCTCCTGCTTCTGGCGCCGCCGCTCCTTGGCCTCGCGGTCGGCCTTGGCCGCCTGCCGGACCGCGTCGATGAGCTCGTCGTGCTCCTTGCGGAGGGCGTCGTAGCGGCGGCGCAGCTCGGCGTAGCGATCGCCGGCGAGGTCGAGCTCGCCCTTCTGCACCATGTAGACCCGCTTCTCGGTCTCGAGCCGGCCGCGCGCCGCCTTGGCCTCCTTCTCGGCCTCGGCGAGCTTCTTCCTGGCCTCGGCGAGCCGCTGCTCGGCCTTGTCGGCGCGCAGCTTCTCGGCCTCGAGCTGGGCCGGCGGGACGCCCTCGGCGGCGGGCGCGGGCACGGCGGCGACCGGCGCGGGGACCGGGGCCGGCGCGGCCGGGCGCGCGGCCCGCTCCGCGGCGGCGGCGGCCGCGTCGGCGAGCCGCTTGCGCTCCTTCTCGGCGGCGGCGGCGTCGCGCTGGAGCTGCGCCTCGAGCGCCTTCGCGCGCTCCGACTGGTGGCTCGCCTCGGCGCGGGCCTCGGCGAGGCGCGCCTGGAGCTTCTCGACCTCGTCCTTGAGCCCGCCCTGGGTCCGCTCCTTCTTCGCGGCCTCGGCCTGCTCGTGCGCCTTCCGCTTCGCCTGCGCGAGCTGCTCGCGCAGCCCGGCCGCCTCCTCGCGCCGCTCCTTCGCCTCGGCCTGCCGCTTCTCGAGCTCGGCCCGGGCCCGCTCGGCCTCGGAGCGGGCGTCCGCGACCTGCTGCGCGCTCTGCAGGGCCGCCTGCTTGTTCTGGCGGGCGGACAGGAAGAACCCGACGGCCGCGAGCAGCGCGACCAAGGCGACGAAGAGGGCGAGGCCGATCATGGCGGACTCCGGTGGGTGGGGAGCGGGGTGGAGGTGGGAGAGCGATCCTGCATAGCCCACGGGGGCGGGTCCCGACAAGCGCCGCAGGCGCCCGGGCGAAGGGGCGGGCCGCGGCCGGGAATTGCGTTAAGATCCACGGCCTCCCCCGATGCGCAGCCTCGCCACCCGGATCTTCGCCACCTTCGCGGTGGCCCTCCTCGCCTTCGGGCTCGTCGCCGCGGTGGCGGTGCGGGGCCTGCACCTGCTCGGGCGCGACCTGCGGCTGCTGAACGAGGGGTACCTGCCGCTCACCCGCATCGTCGCCCAGCTCGACGTGAAGGACTGGGCCACCGCCCGGGCCATCGAGGCGAAGGGCGCCGACGAGGCGGCCCGGCGGGCCTGGCTGCCGGTGGCGCGCGCCCGCTTCCCGGCGGTGGTCCGGGAGAAGCTCGCCGAGGGGCGCGAGGTGGTGGCGCGGGCGCGGGCCCTCGCCGGCCCGGACGACGCGGTCTTCCTCGCCGACGTGGACGCGCGGCTGGCCGCCCTCTCGGGGCGCTGGGCCGCCTACGACGCGGCCGCGCGGCGGCTCTTCGACGCGCTGGAGGCGCCGGCCGGGCGCGGGCCCGGGCCGGAGGAGCTGGACCGGCGCGCCGCCGAGCTGCGGACCCTCGAGCGCGGGCTCTCGCAGGACGTGAAGCTCCTCTCGGTGCGGCTCGAGACCCGCGTCTCCGATCGGGTCCACGGCACCGAGCGCGAGGAGTCGAAGTCGGTGGCGCTGGTGGTGATCTACGCCCTGCTCGCCGCCGCGGTGGCGGGCGCGGCGACCGTGCTGGCGCACCGCCTGCTCGCGCCCATCCGCACCCTCACCGCCGGGGTGAAGGCGGTCGCGGCGGGCGACCTCTCGCGCGAGGTGGAGGTGCGCGGCGGCGACGAGCTCGCGGTCCTGGCGCACGAGTTCAACGCCATGGCCGCCTCGCTCTCGCGCCAGCGCGCCGAGCTGCGGGCGGCCGAGCGGCTCGCCGCGGTCGGGCGCATCTCGGCCCAGATCACCCACGAGATCCGCAACCCGCTCAACTCGATCGGCCTCAACACCGAGCTGCTCGCGGAGGAGCTCGCCGCCCTGCCGGAGGGGGCCGAGGCGCGCCAGCTCGTGGGCGCCATCGCGCGCGAGGTGGACCGGCTGGAGGGCGTGGCCGAGGAGTACCTCCGCTTCGCCCGGCTGCCCCGCCCCTCGCTGGCCCGCGAGGACGTGAACGAGATCCTGGGCGGGCTCCTCGACTTCCTCGGCCCGGAGATGGCGGCGGCCGGGGTCGAGGTGCGGCGCGAGCTCGCGCCCGGGCTGCCGCCGGTGCGCGCCGACGAGGGGCAGCTCCGCGCCGCGTTCCTGAACCTGCTGCGCAACAGCCGCGAGGCGATGCCCGCCGGCGGCGCGGTCTCGGTCCGCACCCGCGCGCTGCCCGGCGGCGGGGTGGAGGCCGAGGTGGCCGACTCGGGCCCCGGCCTCGCCCCCGAGGCGCTGCCGCACCTCTTCGAGCCGTTCTGGAGCACCAAGGAGAAGGGCACCGGGCTCGGGCTCGCCTTCACGCACCAGGTGGTGCGGGAGCACGGGGGCGCCATCGCGTGCGAGAGCGCGCCCGGGCGCGGCGCCACCTTCCGGGTGACGCTGCCCGCGGCCGCGGCGGAAGACGGCCAGGAACGACGGCGGGCGGAGGCGGCCAGCGCATGAAGCGGGGACGGACGGGAGCGGCGGTGCGAGGCGCGGGGGTGCGGGCGGGCGCGGCGGCGCGTCGCTTCGACGACTGGGGCTCGGCCTCGAAGGCGGTGCTGGAGAACGGGCTGCGGGTGCTCACCATCCCGGCGCCCGGCCTCCACTCGGCCATGATCGCGCTCTACGTGCGCGCCGGCTCGCGCCACGAGGCCGCGCCGGCCAACGGCGTCTCGCACTTCCTCGAGCACCTCTTCTTCCGCGGCTCGGCCGGCTGGCCCGACACGGTGGCCATGAACGCCGCCGTGGAGAGCGCCGGCGGCAACCTGAACGGCATCACCGCCCGCGACCACGGCTGCTACTACACGCCCATCCACCCCGAGGAGCTCGCCACCGGGCTCGCGGTGCTGGGCGACATGATCCGCCGCCCGCTCTTCCGCGAGATGGACGTGGAGCGGGAGGTGATCCTGGAGGAGATCCTCGACGAGGTGGACGCCGCCGGGAAGGACATCGACTCGGACAACCTGCTGAAGCGGCTCGCCTTCGGCGACCACCCGCTCGGCTTCAAGATCGCGGGGACGCGCGAGACGGTGCGCGCCATCGACCTCGCGGCGGTGCGCCGCCACCACGCCCGCTTCTACACCGGCGAGAACCTGGTGCTCTGCGTGGCCGGCCCGGTGCGCGAGCCCGAGGTGCTGCGGCTCGCCGAGTCGCACTTCGGCGCGCTGCCCCGCGGCCGCCGCTCGCGCGACCTCCCGCCGCCGGCCTGGCCGCGCGGGCCGGTGGTGGAGCACGTCTCGCACGACGACGCGCAGGCCGAGTTCAGCCTCGCCTTCCCCTGCCCGCCCGAGCAGGACCCCGACTACCCCATCCACCTCTGCCTGCGGCGCATCCTCGACGACGGGCTCTCGTCCCGCCTGCCGTTCGAGGTGGTCGAGCGGCGCGGCCTCGCCTATGCGCTCCACGCCGGCATCGACACCTTCGTCGACGCGGGCATGCTGGTGGTGGACGGCGCCTGCGCGCCGGCCAAGGTGGGCCGGGTGATCGAGGAGGTGGCGCGGGTGCTCACCCGCCTCGCCGAGGAGCCGGTGCCGGAGGAGGAGCTCGCGCGCGTGCAGCGCCGCCACCGGATGACGCTCGCGTTCTCGCTCGACTCGGCCGCGGAGCTCGCCGGCTGGTACGGCTCGGGCGAGGTGCTCTCGGCGCCGGAGGGGTTCGAGGAGCGCTGCCGGCGCGTGGAGCGCGTCACGCCGGCGGACGTGCAGCGGGCCGCGCGCGAGACCTTCCGCAAGGACCGGGTGCTCGCGGTGGTGGTCGGGCCGGGCGGCGTGCGGCGAAGGCGCGAGCTCGAGCGCTGCGTGGCGCGCTCGGCGCTGCTCTGATCCCGGGCGCTTCACCGGTTCGACCCCAGGTTTCCGGGTGGCGGGGCATCCCCCTCCCGAGGGACTGGAAATGGGGGCTTGGTTCTGCTCTCCTCCCCCCCTCGACAAGACCTGAACGAGAGGAACGCCATGCCCCAGTGGACCCCCGCCCTCGCCGTGGGCGTGAAGATCATCGACGAGCAGCACCAGGAGCTCTTCCGGCGCCTCGACGCCCTCCTCGCCGCGATGGCCAAGGGCGACCGGGCCGAGGTGGGCCGGCTGCTCGGGTTCCTCGCGAGCTACGCCATCGAGCACTTCGGCGAGGAGGAGCGGCTCATGAAGGCCCACGGCTACCCCGAGTACGCCGTGCACAAGGTGGCGCACGACCGCTTCGTGGCCGAGTACACCGCCATGAAGGCCGAGTTCGACACCAAGGGCGCGACCTCGCTCGTGACGCTCAAGGTGAACAAGTGGCTGGGCGACTGGCTCAAGACCCACATCGCCGGGACCGACACGCTCCTCGGGCGGTTCCTCATCCAGAAGGCCGGTTGAGGCTGCGCCCGCCGCCCGGCGGCGCTAGAACTCCGGGCTCGCATGGCGGCTGACTTCGTCGAGCGCGTGGTGCAGCGGCTGCGGCAGGACGCCGCGTTCAGCCGCAACCGCCACTTCCTCGCCCTCTCCTCCCCGGAGGGCCGGCGCGCCCTGCGCATCCACCGCCACCTGCGCTCGATCGAGCGCGACCTCGCGCGCGGGTTCCGGGTGCGGGTGGACGAGGTGGATCGGCGGGTGCGGCTCACGCTCGAGGCCAAGGGGGCGCGCCGCGTCGCCTGGCTCTCCGGGAGCGAGTTCCGGCTGCTCTGCGAGAGCCCGGCGGTGCGGGCCGCGCTCGGCGCGGGCCCCGGCCCGGTCTAGCCCTCGGGGAGCTGGAGCACGCCCTCGAGGTAGTCGGCCGCGTGGCCGGCCACCACCACCAGGTCCTCGCCGCTCTGGCAGAAGAGCTCGCCGCCGCGCGCGCTCACCTGGAAGGCGTGGAGGCGCGACTTGCCGAGCCGCTCCGCCCAGTAGGGCACGAGCGTGCAGTGGGCGGAGCCGGTGACGGGGTCCTCGGGGATGCCGACCCGCGGCCCGAAGTAGCGCGACACGAAGTCCACCGCCCGCCCCTGGGCGGTGACGATGAGCCCGGGGGCGTCGAGCGCGGCCACGGCGGCGAGGTCGGGGGCGAGCTCGCGCACCAGCTCCTCGTTCGCCAGCACCGCCATGAGGTCGCGGGAGCGCCAGACCTCGAGCGGCTCCACGCCGAGGGCGCGGGCGAGCCCCGGCGGCGGCTCGATCCGCTCCGGCGCGCGGCGGGGCAACGTCATCGAGAGCCGGCCGCCGGCGCGCTTCACCGTGAGCACGCCGGAGGCGGTGCGGAAGCGGACCGCCTCCGCCTCCGGCCGCAGCCGGGTGAGCACCACGTGCGCCGACGCCAGGGTGGCGTGGCCGCACAGGTCCACCTCGACCGTGGGCGTGAACCAGCGCAGGTGGTACCCGTCGCCCTCCGGCACGAGGAAGGCCGTCTCCGAGAGGTTGTTCTCCGCGGCGACGTCGCGCAGGAGCGCGTCGGCGGGCCAGCGCTCCAGGAGACAGACCGCGGCGGGGTTCCCGCCGAACGGGCGGCTCGTGAACGCGTCGACCTGGTAGATGGGGATCCTCACGGCGACTCCTCCCTGGCGGCCGCGGCGAGCACCCGGAGGAGCGCCTCCGCCGCGCCGCGCGGTCCCTCTTCCTGCCCTGTCGCGAGGCTCTCCGCAACCGGCAGGTTCGGGGCGTCGAGCTCCGCGGCGAAGGGGGCCGCGAGCCCGGGCTCGAGCGCGAGCGCGCCCACGGCGCCGGCGCCGAGGAGCCGCCAGAGCGGCCGATCCTCGTCGCCGCAGGGCACGAGGCAGAGGTCGAGCCGCGGACCTCCCGGGACCGCGAGCCGGCCGAGCAGGCCGAGGCGCCCGGGCGCGCCCGGCTCGGCGGCGAAGCCGGGCAGCGCGCGCAGCTCGGCGAGCGCCGCGCGCGCCCGGCCGGGATCGCGCGCCAGGACCGCCACCGTGCCCACCGCGCGCGGGCCGCTCGCGCTCTCGCGCCGGACGCGCCGCGCGAGCGCCTGGGCCGCGGCCGGGGCGAGCGCCGCGGGGGCGGCGGCGGGGGACGGGCTCGGGGCGGGGGCGACCGCGCCGGAGCGGAGCAGGGCCACGAGCGACTCGAGGAGCTCGAGGTCGGGCGCGTCGGCGGCGTCGAGGAGCGCCGGGACCGGGCGCGGGCGCGCCAGGGCCGCCCAGAGCTGCGCCGCGGGGCCGGCCTCGGGGCGGAGCTCCGGCGCGCCGCGAGCGAGGCAGGCGCCGGGGCCGCCGAGCGCGGCGAGCAGGCGCGCGCCCTCGTCGGCGCGCCGGGCCGCCTCGAGGAGGAGGAGCTCGAGGGGGCCGAGGGGCTCGGCGGACGCCACCGGCTCCGGCCGGAAGGCGAACCGGCCGCCGCGGCCGGCGAGGAGCCGGTGCAGCGCCTTCTCTCCCCGGGCGGCGCCGCACTGGGCCGAGACGAGCTGACCCTGGGCGAGCAGGAGGTCGCCGGCAGGGGCGCGAGCCGAGAGGGTGAGCCGGCCGGTGCGCCGGTTCTGGGCGAGCCCCTGCAAGAGGTCGTGGAGCGGCAGCTCGTCGAGGCTGCCGGCGAGGTCGCCGCCGCTCGCCGGGGCCGCGGAGGGGAGGAGCCGCGCGGCCGCGGCGGCGAGCTCCTCGGCCGGCAGGCCCGGGATGGCCAGGAACGGCACGGCGCGGGTGCGCGGGTTGGCGGAGAGGATGCGGGCGAGGTCGCCGGAGGCGACGAGCGGCAGCTCGCGCGAGGCCACCACGAGGTCGGGCGGGCGCAGCACGGCGAGCTCCAGCGCGCGCTGCCCGTCGCCGGCGTGCTCCACCTCGCAGCCGAGCCGGCGCAGCGCCGCGGCGTGGGCGCGGGCCCGCTCGGGATCGGGCCAGGCGAGGAGGACGCGGGAGGCGGCGGGCATGTCGTCTCTCCCTAGGCGGGCGCGAGCTCGTAGCTCGCCGCGAGGCGGGTGGCGAGCGCCTGGACGGCCGGGGCGTCGGCCAGGTGCAGCGCGCGGCCGTCCCGCTCGACGAGCGCGTAGGCGGCCCGGCCAAAGAGGGCGAGGAGGAAGCGCTCCCGCGAGAGCCGGCGATCGCCCTCGACGTAGCAGCGGCGGGCCAGCGGGTGGCGCGGCGCGCCCTCGCCGTCGGCGCCGCGCGGACCGAGCAGGACGAGCCGCGGGCCGCGGTCGCCGGCGCGGCCGCCCGCGGCGGGCAGCCCGGCGAGGAGCGGCGCGAACCGGCCCGGCGCCCCGCCCCCGGCGTAGAGGAGCGCCCGCGCCGCCGGGTCGCGCGCGAGGCCGCGCGCCACCTCCGCCTCGACCTCGTCGGGCTCGACCCGGCACGGCAGGAAGGCGCCGGCCGCGACCAGCGCGTCGAGCGCCGGCCAGAAGCCCTCGGCCGCGGGAGGGAGCGCCCGGGCCGCGGAGGCGCGCCAGGCGACGAGCCGCGCCTCGCAGCGGGCCAGCAGCGAGGAGAGCGCGGGCCCATCCGCGGGGAAGGTGACGGCGGCCGCCGCGGGGCCGTCCGGGGAGGCGCGCAGCGCCGGCTCGGCCAGCGCCTCCCGCTCGGCGCGGCGCAGGAACGCCAGCGCGCCGAAGGCGTCGGTCTCGGCGAGGAGCACGCGAAAGCGGCCCGGGCCGGCGCGCGACACCACGTCGTCCTCGCGCGCGGCGCGCGCGAGCGCGGCGGCGAGGGGACGGGCGAGGCCGGGGGCGGCGTCGAAGGCGGCGACCGAGAGCGGCCGCCCGTGGCGGTGCGCGCGCACCAGCTCGCGCGCGGCGGCGTCGTCGAAGACCTCCGCGCGGTAGGCGCCGGTCTCCGGGTCGCGCAGGGCGCCGGCCGGCGAGGGTGTGCCGCGAGGCGCGGTCAGAGCTCGGTCTCGCCGGTGAACACCCGCTCGGCCGGACCGCGCATGAGCACCGAGGAGAGGTCGCGCGCCACGGTGATGCGGAGCGGCCCGCCGGGGAGCCGGACCTCCACCTCGCGGACCGGGTCCACCAGGCCGAGCTTCACCGCGGCCGCGGCGGCGGCGCAGGCGCCGGTGCCGCACGCCTCGGTGAGCCCCGCGCCGCGCTCCCAGACGACGAGGTCGAGCCCGTCGAGCCCGGTGGCGGCGAAGCCCACGTTGACCCCGCCCGGCACCCCGGCCTCGATGGTGGGGCCGATGGCGGTGGCCCGCTCGACGCTCGCGTCGCCGAAGATGACCGCGTGCGGGTTGCCCATCGAGATGCGGCGGGCGCGCAGGAGCTCGCTGCCGACCGCGAACGCCTGCTCGCCCTCGTCGCGCGCCGGCCCCATGGCGACCGAGATCGACTCGACGGCCCCGCGCCGCCCCCGGTGGATGGTGCAGCGGCGCAGGCCGGCCGCGGTCTCGACGTCGATCTCGCCGTCGAGCCCCCGCGCGTCGGCGAGGTGGCGGGCCACGCAGCGCACGCCGTTGCCGCACATCGCGGCGACCGAGCCGTCCGAGTTGTAGACGTGCATGAAGGCGACCGCGCCCGGGGCCTTGGGCGGCAGGAGCGTGAGCACGCCGTCGGCGCCGATGCCGCGGCGGCGATCGCAGAGCCGCCGCGCCCGGTCGGGGTCCATGAGGCTCTTCGCCTCGATCACCACGAAGTCGTTGCCGAGCCCCTGGTACTTCTGGAAGGAGAGCGCCATCGGCCCGGCAATATAGCACCGGGGCCCGGGGCGCTCACGCTCGCGCCGGCGGGCGGCGGCGGCTCACGGTGGCGAGGGACCCTCGGGACCGACCCGGCGCTCAGCGCGACGCCAGGGCGCGGCTCGGCACGCGGGCGCCCTTCACCGGCCCGAGGTCGATCACGTCCGCCGTGAGGGGCAGCGCCGCCGAGCGGAGGACGTTGCCGCGCCCCGGGACCGCCTCCACGAAGATCAGCCGGTCGGCGTGCGGATCGAGGCGGAAGTCGCTCACCCCGCGGGCCACCGTGCGCGGCTGCAGGGAGTCGAGCGGCAGCGCGCGGAGCTCGCCCGCGCCGTCCGAGAGGCGGGCGAGGTAGAAGCCGGTCCGGCCGTCCTCGTCGAGCTCGAGGCCGAACCGGGGGACGCCGGCGTCCACGGGGCGGGCCGGCCCCTGCGGCAGCTGCGCCACGGACAGCACGCCCGCGCCGTCGGCGGACACCGCCGCCACGAAGAACAGGCGCGCGTCGTTCGCGAGCGTGAGGTGGAAGGAGACCCGCTCGGCGACGAGCCAGGCCTTGCCGCTCGCCTCGTCGAAGGCCCAGAGCTGTCCCAGCCCGCGCCCGGGGTCGTAGTCGGCGAAGAAGAAGCTCGTGTGCCGCTTCTGCGAGCGGACCTTCGACCAGCGCACGTGGGCGACGTCGGCGCCCTGCCGCCCGGCCGCCTTCATCGCCGCCAGCGCCTCCTCGGGCCGGCGGTCCGGGCGCGCGAAGGCGGAAGCGCAGGCCAAGACCCCAATGAAGACGAGCGGCCAGGCGGCCGAGAACCGGTTCAACACGCGAGAAATCCCCCTCGCGCCAACATCTCCCTACATGAGCCCACAGTCAAGCGTCGAGCGCCGGCGCGGGATCCCTCAGCCGCAGAACCGCTCGATGGCCCGCTCGAGGATGGCCGCGGCCCGCTCCAGCTCCGCGCGCGCCACGCACTCGCCGGTCCGGTGCGCGACCCGGATGTCGCCGGGGCCGAAGACGCAGCCCTCCGCGCCCAGGGCCGCGAGCTCCGGCAGCTCGGTGCCGAAGGGGATGGTCTCCGACGTCCGCCCGCTCTCGGCCTCGAGGAAGCGGACGATCCCGGCGTCGGGCGCGGTGACCGCGGCGGCGTCGGTCCGGAGCGGCTCGATGGCGATGGCGATCCCGGCCCGCTCCGCCTCGACCCGGCGCGCCGCCGCCTCGAGCAGCGCGAGCGCGCGGCGCGGGTCCTGGCCCGGCAAGGGCCGCCACTCGTAGGTGAAGGCGCAGTCGCCGGCGATGATGTTGCGCGCCTTGCCGCCCCGGATCACGCCCACGTTCCAGGTGGTGAAGGGGGGCGCGAAGGCCGGGTCGCGCTCGCGCGCGAGCTCGTCGCCGATCGCCTCCACCTCGGCGAGGAGCCGTCCCGCGGCGTGGATGGCCGAGGCGCCGACGTCGGGGTAGGCGCTGTGCCCCTCCTGCCCGCTCACCCGCACCTCGACCGCGCAGTAGCCCTTGTGCGCGCGCATCGGCACGAGCCGGGTCGGCTCGCCCACGATGGCCTGGGCCGGGCGGACCCGCCCCTCGGCGAGGAGCTGCTTCGCGCCGAGGCAGCCCACCTCCTCGTCGGCGGTGAAGAGGAGCGTGAGCGGCCGGGCCCGCGCCGACGCGCGCGCGCTCGCCGCCACGGCGGCGGCGACGAAGCCCTTGGTGTCGGCGGTGCCGCGCCCGTAGAGCACGCCGTCCCGCTCGGCGCAGGCGAGCGCGTCGGCCCACTCGGGGTCGAAGGGGACGCAGTCGGTGTGGCCCACCAGGGCGAGCCCGCCCTCCCCGTCCGGACCGCGCCGGCAGACGAGGTTCCCCTTCTCCACGCCGGCCGCGTCCCTCCAGGTGGCGCGCCGGGTCTCGAAGCCGAGCCGGCGCACCTCTCCCTCGAGCAGGTCGAGCACCGGCAGGTTGCTCCGCGCGGAGGTGGAGTCGATGCCCACGAGGGCGCGCAGCAGGGGGACGAGATCCATGCCCACCTTTATCACCCGACGGCCGGCGCTCCCGCCAGACCCGAGTTAGGAAGCGTGCGCATGATCCCCGCCATCCTCCTCGCCGCCCTGTCGGCGGCCCCGGCCGGCGAGCTGCCCCCGGCGGCGCGGGTGGTCCGCGCGCCCGGCGGCCAGGTGATCCACGCGAGCGGCTTCGTCGCCGCGCCGGTGGCGGGCGGCCCCGAGGCGGCGGCGCGCGCCTTCCTCTCCCGGCACGGCGAGGCGCTCGGGATCGGCGGCGAGCAGGCGCTCCGGCTCGACCGCGCCGGGGCGGCGGGGAGCGTGGCGGCGGTGCGCTTCACGCGCAGCGTCGAGGGGCTCCCGGTCTTCGGCGGGGGCGTCTCGGTCGGGGTCTCGCCGGAGGGCGGCGTCTTCCTCGTCAACGCGGCGCCGCTGCCCCCGGCGCAGGCCGGCGCCTTCGCGCTCGGCGAGGCGGCGGCCGTCGAGGCGGCGCTCGCGGCGCTCGGGCCGGCGGCCCGGCTGCGCGCCCCGGCCGTCGCGGAGCGGGGCTGGCTCCCCTTCTTCGGCGCGCTGCGCGCCGCCTGGCGGGTGGACCTGCCCGTCGCGCCGGCCGCGAGCTTCCGCGTCTACGTGGACGCCGCCAGCGGGCGCGCGCTCCACGGGCTCGACCGTCGGCGGCGGGTGAAGGGCGCCGTCTTCGCCGACTCCCCGGTGGCGAGCGGCGCGAAGGACTGCCCCCTCGCGAGCGGCGTGTACGCCGAGTGCCAGCAGCCCACGCAGGTGGACCTGCCGAACCTCGCGGGCGAGACGCTGCTCTCGGGGAGCCACACCGCGGTCTGGAACTGCCTGGGCGGCGACGCGCCGGCGCAGAGGGGCGGCACCGCCGCCTGCCAGCAGCTCCCGGCCGACCCGAAGACCGGCTTCGTCTTCGCTCCCGACGACGCGCCCACCGGCACGGAGCCGGTGCACGGCTCGTACACCGACCGCTTCGCCGAGGTGATGGCCTACTGGCACGTGGACCGGCACGTCGCGTTCCTGAAGGCGCTCGACCCGGCGGCGCCGAACGCGCTCTCCTTCCTGCCGTCGTTCGTGAACGTGACGCTCGGGGGGCAGCCGTACGACAACGCCTACTTCGACCCGACCCTCGGCGGCATGGTGTTCGGCCAGGGGATCCGCGACACCACCTACGACGCCGAGGTCGTCTACCACGAGCTCACCCACGGCGCGGTGGACGCCTTCGGCGGGCTCGACGAGTTCTACGACGCGCTCGGGGTGCTCGCCGATCCGGGCTCGGTCAACGAGGCCACCGCCGACGCCATGGCGGCCGCCGAGACCGGCAGCCCCGAGATCTCGCGCTACCTCGCCGGCGCCTTCGGCGCGCCCTACCTGCGCAAGCTGGGCGGGCTGCGCACCTGCCAGGGCGACGGCGGCCCCTCGGACCTCGGGCTGGGCGTGGACGGGCTCTCGGGCGAGGTCCACGCCGACGGGCAGATCTGGAGCGACTACTTCTGGGAGCTCTACCAGGGGCTCGGCGGCGTCCCGGCCTGCGGCGGGAAGTGCAACGCCGCGGCCCAGCTCCAGTACAAGGCGCTCGAGCTCTCCGCCGGCGCGCGGAACGGGGTCACCTTCGGCTCGTACGCCGCGAGCCTGGTGGCGGCCGCGCAGCAGCTCTTCCCGTCGCGCAAGGACGTCGGCGCCTACGTCGAGTGCGTGGCCGAGCGGCACCAGCTGCTCGACCCGGCCGGCGCGCCCGGCGCCGCGCGCACCAGCCCCTGCGACGCTCGGACCGTGCCGCTCTACCAGGGCGAGGAGAAGGTGGCGTACCTCGAGCCCTCGGTGCAGGGCGAGCCCGCGCTGGCGGCGTTCCAGGCCACCTTCGCCGCGCAGGGCGAGGCGCTCGTGCACGCCTGCGGCAGCCAGGGCGCGGCCGGGACCGTCTACCTGCGAAAGGGCGCGCCGGTGCAGGTGGACGCCGGGAACCCGGGCGACCCGAGCGCCACCGCGAAGGTGGCCACCTTCGACCTGTCGGCGCCGATCGCCTCCGACTGCGCCCGGGGCGCCGACGCGGTGACCCTCCCCGCGGCGGGCACCTGGTACGCGCTCGTGGCCGGCACGGGCGGCACCGCGACCGGCTCGGCGGCCGACCAGGGGCAGGTCTTCGTGCTCACCGCCGCGTCCGGCCTCGCCGCCCGGCCGAAGGCGACGGTCCCCCGGACCTGCCCGCCCCCCGCGGCGTCGTCGGGCGGCGGCTGCCAGAGCGGGCCGGCCGGGGCGCTGTCGCTCCTCCCGGTGGCGCTCTGGGCGCTCCGGAAGCGGCTCGCCGTCAGGGGACCACGATCGCCGCGGCGTCGAGCTCGAGCGTGACCTGCTCGAGCGCGCCCTGGACCGCGGCCCGGTGCGCCCGCAGGCGCGCCAGCGCGTCCTCGACCGCCTCGCGCGGCGCGCCGCCCTCGAAGGCCGACTCGACCAGCCGGAGCTCCTCCACGTCCACGTGATCGGCGAGCGCCTCGAGGGCCGCCTCCAGCCGGCGCTCGAGCTGCAGCTTGGCGTCGCGCTCGGCCGCGAGCCGCGCCGCCTCCAGCACCGCCGGCGGCGGGGCGCCGACGCGCGCGTCCTCGATCTCGTCCTCCTGCTCGAGCCGGAGCGCGCCGCCGGGGACGAGCTTGTTCCCCTCGGCGAGCTCGACCATGACCGAGATGGGCGCGCCCTCGACGTAGCGCGAGGCCTGCCGCGCCGGGACGCGCGCGCCCGGCTCGAGGTCGGCCGGCGCCGGCCAGGCGAGGGTGAAGCGCGCGTAGAGCGCCCCCCGCCGCGGCGCCCACTCCGCCTTCATGGCCGCCGCGCGCCCCACCTCGCCGTCGCGGACCAGGCCCACCAGCGCCTCGACCAGCCGGTGGCCGGTGGCGAACCACTCGAGCTCGTCGCGCGCCACCGCCGTCTCGCGCCAGAAGCTGCCGAGGTGCGTGACCGGCTCGTCGGGAATCTCCATGCCCGGGAGCGCCTCGATCCGGAGCTGCGAGCCGAGCGTGAAGGCGACCTCGAACGGGTGGACGTTCTGGTCGGTGTCCACCTCGAGCCCCACCCGGCGGCCCACGCCGACGGAGAGGTCCTCGAGCTCCTCCTCGAGCCAGCGTGACAGCGTGAGGAGCGACTGCTCCACGTCGCCCTTCGGCGGCTCCTCGCCGAGGCGGTCGAAGCCGTTCTTCACGAGCCGCCGCAGCTCCGGGAGCGAGGCGGAGCGCAGGTCGAGGAGCGGGTCGCCCTCGTGCTGGGCCCGGCGCGCGTCGGCCACCCGCGCCGCGAGCTTCTCGCGGAACGCGGCGCGCGCGCGGAGCGGCTTCTCGCGCAGCGTCGCGAGCTCCTGCGGGAGCGAGGCGAGCACCGCGTCGAGGCCGCCGACCGGCTCCTCGAAGATGCCGATCTCGCGCTGGTAGAGGTCGGCGAGGAAGGCCTCCTCCCCCGGCTCGGCGATGACGTGGATCTCGACCGGGCGGGTCTGCCCGAGCCGGTCGAGCCGGCCGATGCGCTGCTCGAGCGCGAGGGGGGAGTCGGGCAGGTCCACGCAGACGAGGTGGTGCGCGAACTGGAAGTTGCGCCCCTCGCCGCCCGCCTCGCCGGAGAGGAGGACCATCGGCCCCTCCGGATCGCGGAAGCGGGCCACCAGCCGGTCGCGGGCCTCGATGGTGTCGGCGTCGTCGTAGAGGAGCGCCTCGAGCCCGGCGTGGGCGAGGCCGGCCTGCAGCTCGCGCAGGGGCTCGACCGACGCGCCGAAGGCGAGCACCTTCTCGCCGGCGCGGGCGAGGCCGGCGCAGAGCTCGACCAGCGCCGCCGGCTTCCTGCCCTCCTCGACGTCGTGGCGGCGCAGCAGGCGCTGGGTGAACGCGCCCACCTTGACGCGGCGGTTGCGGACCAGCCGCGCCGAGAGGCTGTAGCGATCGGCGAGGTGGGCGAGGAGCGCGTCGCGGTCCGACTCCTCGTCCTGGAACACCGGGTCCTCCGGCGAGAGGGCGACCAGCCGGGCGCGGGCCTCCGTCGCCGAGCCGCTGGCGACGAGGTGGCGGGCCACCTCGGCGTACGCCTCGTGCTTCGCGAGCCGGTCGAGGAAGGACTCGAGGGTGGTGGTCGGGACAGGCTCCACGAGGGAGAGGAGGCGGAAGTACTCGCGCGGGTCGAGCCGCACCGGCGTGGCGGTGAGGAGGAGGAGCCCGAAGGAGGCCCGGGCGATGGGCGCGACCGGGGCGTAGAGCGCGTCCTCGGCGAGGTGGTGGGCCTCGTCCACGATGACGAGGTCGAGCGGCAGGTCGGCGGCCGCGTCGGCGAGGTCGGGGTCGGCGGCCAGCGCCTCGAGCGAGACGATGGCGTGCGGCGAGCGGACGAGCGCCGACTCCGCGCCGCCCATGGCCTGGATGCGGTCCGGGGTGAGGAGCGAGAAGAGCGCGTTGAACTTGTGGAAGAGCTCGGCGAGCCACTGGAAGGCGAGGTGCTCGGGGACGATGACGAGCACGCGCTCGGCGATGCCGAGCTGGCGCATGCCGGCGAAGACCAGGCCCGCCTCGATGGTCTTGCCGAGGCCGACCTCGTCGGCGAGGACGAAGCGGGGGGCGCGGTCGGCGAGGATCCGGCCGGCGGCGCCCACCTGGTGCGGGAGCACGTGGACGCGGCTCGAGAGGAGCGCGCCCAGGCTGTCGGCGCGGCGCATCGCCTCGAAGCGGAGGACGCGGCCGCGCAGCTTGAAGGCGGCGGAGGAGCCCGGCTGGCCGGAGGCGAGCGCCTCGAGGGCGCCGCCGCGCGGCTGCTCGATGGGCGTCTCCTGCGGGACCTCGGCGAGCATCGGGTCGCGCCCCGAGACCACCGTGACACCGTCGCGGCCGGCGAAGCGGACCGCCAGCCGGCGGCCCTCGTCGGCCACCTGGATGACGACGCCCACGCCCCAGCCGCGCTGCGCGCGGTGCACGACCTTCATGCCCGGTTCCCAGTTCATGCGGCCCTCTAGCATCCGGTTCGGCGGGTGATCCAGCAATACCCGCTGGGGCTGCCGGGGACCGGGCCCGCTCTCCGGCCTTCTCGGCGGCGGCGCCGGGGGCGGCGAGGGTCCTCCGGACGGGCCGGAGGAGCCTCCTCGCCGGGTCGCGGGACCCTCGATCCGATTCGTGCGCGCGGACGTTGACAGCCCCCGGCCGCCACGCTAGAACGCCCGCCTGCCGTCGCCCTCGGGGGCGGATAGCTCAGCGGTAGAGCGTCGCCCTTACAAGGCGAGGGTCGCAGGTTCGAGACCTGCTCCGCCCAAGACCTTTGTACTTGGGGAGTTAGTTAAGTCGGTCATAACGCCGGCCTGTCACGCCGGAGGCCACGGGTTCGAGTCCCGTACTCCCCGCCATACAAGAGGCCGGAATCGTTCCCGAATCGGGAAGGGTTCCGGCCTCTCTCTTTTTCGAGTCCGGCTCACCCCCGCCGCCGCCCGACGCGCGCTGCCAGGAGCAGCGCCACCACCCCCAGCGCCTCCGCGCCCGCCGGGCCACTGCTGCAGCCGCCACCATGCTGGGCCGGCGGCGAAGCCACGCAGGTCCCAGACGCGCAGGCCCCTCCGACGCAGGGCGTGCCGTCGGCCGCCAGGGGCCGGCTGCAGGTGCCCTTGGCGGGGTCGCAGGTCCCGGCCACATGGCAGGCGTCGGCCGCGGCGCAGGCAACACGGCCGGTGGGGCTGCCGCACACGCCAGCCTGGCAGGTCTCGCCGCTCGTGCAGGCGTCGCCGTCGTCGCAGGCGGTGCCGTCATTCACCGGCAGAGAGGCCGTGCAGGTGCCGGTGACGAGGTCGCAGGTACGGGTGCGGTGGCACGGGTCGAGCGCCGGGCAATCGGCGTCGGAACCGCAGGCGCAGGTGCTGGTCGCAGGGACGCACGCCCCCGACCGGCAGGCGTCGCCGCTCGTGCAGCTCCGCCCGTCGTCGCAGGGCGTGCCCTCCGAGGCGAGCGGGCTCGAGCAGGCGCCGGTGGCAGGGTCGCAGGTGCCGGCGGTGTGACACTGATCGAGGGCAGCGCAGGTCACCGGGTTCGACCCCACGCAAGCGCCGGCCTGGCAGGTGTCGGTCCGGGTGCACCGGTCGCCATCGTCGCAAGCGGAGCCGTCGGAGAGCACCGGGTAGACGCAGCCGGCCACCGGATCGCACGCGTTGGCGGGGCCGTGGCACGGGGGCGGGGCGCCGCAGGCCACGGTGCCGCCGCCGATGCAGGCGCCGCCCAGGCAGGCATCGGCCTGGGTGCAGGCGTTGCCGTCGTTGCAGGCCGTGCCGTCGGGCTTGGTCGGATTGGAGCAGGTGCCGGTCCTGGGGTCGCAGGTGCCGGCCTGGTGGCACTGGTCGGGCACGGCGCAGGTGACGGGGCTGGTGCCCGTGCAGGCGCCGGCCTGGCAAGTGTCGGTCTGCGTGCAGGCGTTGCCGTCGTTGCAGGCGGTACCGTTGGCCTTGGCAGGGTTGGAGCAGGCGCCGGTGGCGGGGTTGCAGGTGCCGGCGGTGTGACACTGATCGAGGGCAGCGCAGGTCACGGGGTTGGTGCCCGTGCAGGCGCCGCCCAGGCAAGCGTCGTTCTGGGTGCAGGCGTTGCCGTCGTTGCAGGCGGTGCCGTCGGCCTTGGCCGGGTTGGAGCAGGTGCCGGTGACGGGGTTGCACACGCCAGCCTGGTGGCACTGGTCGGACGCGGCGCAGGTGACGGGGTTGCCGCCGGTACAGGCGCCGTTCTGGCAGGTGTCGGTCTGGGTGCAGGCATCGCCGTCGTCGCAGGCGGCGCCGTTGGGCTTGGCCGGGTTGGAGCAGGCCCCAGTGGCGGGGTTGCACACACCGGCCTGGTGGCACTGGTCGGGCACGGCACAGGTGACGGGGTTGGTGCCCGTGCAGACGCCGCTCTGGCAGACGTCGGTCTGGGTGCAGGCGTTGCCGTCGTCGCAGGTGGTGCCGTCGGACCTGGCAGGGTTGGAGCAGGCGCCGGTGGAGGGGTCGCAGGTGCCGGCCTGGTGGCACTGGTCGAGAGCGGCGCAGGTGACGGGGTTGGTGCCCGTACAGACGGCGTTCTGGCAGACGTCGACCTGGGTGCAAGCGTTGCCGTCGTCACAGGTGGTGCCGTTGGGGACGACCAGGTGAGTGCAGTTCCCCGAACCGTCGCAGACGTCGGCGGTGCAAGGGTTGGCGTCGTCCGCGCAAGCGGTGCCGGCAGGCTGGCCCGTGCACGAGGCCACCAGGGACGCGCCGGCCACCCCGGTGGCATGCGGGGTCGACGTCGAGGAGGCCGGCGACTGCCCGCAGGCGGCGAGGAGGAGTGCGGTGGCACACGCGGCGCGAGCGACTTCGTTCATGAGGCCCCCCGGGGCACGGACTGCGATTCACCGAGGCTACCAGAGGCCACTGCTGCCGTCGGCACCCGATTTCACGGATCGGATAGCCGCATCGGCGAGGGCCTTCACCGGCGAGCTGCGGGATCGGCAGATGCCCTCGCAGGCCGATCCCAGCCACGCCACGACGCCCTGGTACGCCCGCCGCGGGCACCGGGGTGACGCCAGGCCGTCGCCGCGGCCGGCGTGAGCCCCTGGGCACCGCTCTCGAAGGAGGCTCTTCGCGGCCCCGCCGGCCTCCCCGGTTCACGGCACGCGGCCGGCGGCGCGCGCCGCTCCGGGAGGTCGGCTCGGGACGCCACTTCATCCGGCGTGCCACGCACGCCCGCGCGCCTCCTCCGGATTCAC
Source organism: Anaeromyxobacter paludicola (assembly GCF_023169965.1). Lineage (NCBI taxonomy): Bacteria > Pseudomonadati > Myxococcota > Myxococcia > Myxococcales > Anaeromyxobacteraceae > Anaeromyxobacter > Anaeromyxobacter paludicola. The sequence goes on from NZ_AP025592.1 coordinate 2,481,993, forward strand.
CATTCGTGTTTGAAGACGGGTTCATTGACGCAATTGCGCTGATATTCGCACGATCCCGGTCCCGCCGGACCCGGCGGCGCGACCCCCGGCGCGTGCCGCGTCTGTCCCACGTTCCCACGTCCCTGTGTCCCAGGGCTTTTCGCGCGCACGGGGCGCCCCGGCGACCGATTGCGTGAAAATGCACACACGGGCGCAATTCTTCACGTGCGATTCCGCGACACGCGCGCTCGCCAATTGACCCGCTCTCGGCGATGATTGGCCTCGCCGGGAGCGCGGGGCCGCCTCCGCGCCCCCACCGCCGCCCGGCCGCGGCCCGTCTCTCGAACGGAACAGCGCATGCGCCCACCACGGTCCAGAGGCTTCACCCTCGTCGAGCTCGCGGTGACGATCTCGATCGCGGCCATCCTGGCGGCGGTGGCCTGGTCGAGCCTGGCCCGGCAGCGCGCGCGCGGCAACCTCGCCGGCAGCGCCATCGAGCTGCAGGCGCTCCTCCGCAACGCCCGCGTGAACGCGGTGGCGAGCGGCCGGCCCACCGCGGTGATGGTCTTCCCCCAGTACGCCAACCCGCTCGGCGGCATCGGGCGCGTGGTGGTGTACGAGGACCCGAGCTTCTCCTTCTTCAGCGCCGCGGCCACCCCGCACTTCGACGGCTTCGACCCGGCCGCGCCGGCGGAGGCCGGGCGGACCTTCCTCGGCTCCCTCGACCTGCCGGCGGGGATCGTCGTCGGGCTCGGCGGCGCCGCCCCGCCCACGCTCGCCCCGCCCTACTCCGGCATCCTGGCCGCCGCGTGCTCCTTCTGCGCCAGCGGGAACGACGGCCGGGGCGCGGTGGTCTTCGACGCCCGGGGCCGGGCCGGCTTCCACTCCGCCGACGGCGCGCCGCTCGCGGTCCAGGGGGGCACCATCGCCCTCTCCGGCCCGGGCAGCGCCGCCACCCTCCAGGACGCGAGCGGCTACCGGCTGCTCGTCATCACCGGCGCGACGGGCAGCGTCCGCGCGCTGAACAACGGATGAGGCCCGGCATGGCACGGCGGCGCGCACGCGGCACGACGCTCCTCGAGGCGATGGTCGCGATGTCGGTGGTGGTCGTGGGCGCGCTCGGCACCTACCGCCTGCACGTCGTGCAGCTCCGCCTCAACGCCGACGCGCGCCGCGCCACCGAGGCGAGCGCCGTGGCCCGGGACCTCGTCGAGAACATCGCGCTCTGGAGCTACTCCGACCCGCGGCTCGCCAACGCCAACCCCTCCAACGACGCCGACCTGGGCGACGCCCGCCAGGCCTTCGAGCAGGCCAGCCCGCCGTCCGACCACGGCGAGGCCGACCTCGCGCTCGGGACGGGCTGGAACGGCATCCCGGCGAGCGCGCTGCCCCCGGGCATGGAGCGCTACTGGAACGTGGCCTACCCCGACGACGCCGACGGCAACGGCCGGCCGGACGCCGTCCGGGTCGCGGTCATCGTCCGCTGGCCGCACGGCGCGGGCTGGCGCCGCGTGGTGGCGTTCACCACCAAGCTCGACCCTGCCGAGGTGCGGTGATGCGCGGTCCCGTCCGCGGCTTCAGCCTCACCGAGCTCCTGGTCGCGATGGTGGCCTCGGCCGTGATCGCCGCCGGGGCGCTCGGCCTGGTCGTCGCCCAGCAGCGCGCCTTCACCGCCAGCGCCGGAGATCGCGGGCTGCAGGAGACGGCGCGCACCGCCCTCGGCGAGCTGGGGATGAGCCTGCGGCGCGCCGGCTACGGCGTGGAGCCCTGGCTGGCCCTCGACTTCGGCCCGGCCAACGGCGCGTTCGCCAACCAGTCCTACCCGAGCGGCGCCCCCTCGGCGTTCCCGCCCAGCGCCAGCGCCTGCACCGGCGCCGACGCAGTCTCCTGCCGCGACAGCGTCACCGGCCCCGACGAGCTCGTCTTCTACGCCCGCGATCCCGCCTTCAGCCGGGCGCTGGCGGCGGCCCCCACCTCGACCCGGCTGACCCTCGCGACCCCGCTCGTGAACCCGCTCTACCAGGGGCAGGTGCTGCAGGTGATGTGCGGCGGCGCCTCGCGGTGGGCCTACGTCACGGTGGGCGCCAAGGCCGGCCCGGGCGACACCGCCGTCGCGCTCGGCACCGCCAGCTCGGGCCCGTTCCCCTACCAGCAGGACCAGCTCGCCTCCGGCTGCTTCGGCGCGGGCTGGCGCGACGTGCTCGTGCTCAAGGTGGAGCGCTTCCACTACTACGTGGCGCGCTACTCCGACGGGAGCGGCGCCGACCGGCCCTACCTGCTGCTCGACCGCGGCCTCTGGGACGGCGGGGCCCCGCTCGTCGAGCCGGTCGCGCCGGACGTGGAGGACCTCCAGGTCTCGTACCTGTTCCCGGGCTCCGCGGTGCAGCGGGTGGGCTACGCCCCGGGCCACCGGCTCGTGAACGCGACCGCGGCCGCGAGCCCGGACGCCGCGGTGGACCTCTCGGCGGCGCCGCCGACCTACGCCGATCTCAGCAACGCGCCGAGCCGCGCCACCAACCACCCCGCCAATGTCCGCGCGGTGCGGATCTCGCTCGTGGTCCGCACCGCCACCTGGGACCCGCAGCTCGCGGGCGCCGGCGGGGCCACCCTGCCGGCGGCCGCCAACCGGCCCGCGAGCGGGGCGGACGGCGGCTACCGCCGGCTCCTCGTCGAGACCACCGAGGGCGTGCGCAACCTCGACTCGCGCGGGCCCTTCTACCCCAGCTACTCCACCAACGCCGGCGCCGACGGCCTCAACGTCGGCGGCGGCTAGGCCCCCGCCATGAAGAACCCCGCCCCCCCGCGCGGCAGCGCGCTCGTCTTCGCCATGATCGTCGTGCTCGCCCTCACCGCCGTGGGCGTGGCGCTCATCCGCTTCACCTCGCGCGAGCTCGCCGGCGCCACCGCCGGGCGGCAGAACGACGCCCTCGTGGCGTGCGCCGAGGCGGGGCGGCAGCTCCTCCTCAGCCAGTTCCGGGCCGTGGGCATCGCGCCCACCTCGCTCCAGGCGCTGAACGTCGCGCTCGACGCCGCCGGCCAGACGCGGGTGCTGGGCGGCCACGTCGGGGCCAACGTCCAGGTGCAGCAGGTGCAGGTGCTGCCGGGCGGGAGCTTCGGCACCTCCGCCAACTCGGTGCGCGACCTCTCCAACATCATCCCGGGCGCCGGCGCGCTCGGCGGGACGCCCTACCGGATCGTGGTGCACTGCCAGGACCGGGGCGATCCCGCCGACCCGGCCAGCGGCCGCCAGCTCGAGATCGAGTTCGGCGTCAAGTTCGGCCTGTAGCGAGGACCCGCCATGCGCATCTCGTCCCGCCCACTCCGCAACCTCGCCTTCCTGCTCGCCTGCTGCCTCGCGCCCTTCGCGAGCGACGCCGTGAACGACGTGGCCTGCTGCAACCTGGCCGCCAGCTTCGGGACCTCGATTTTCCAGGGCGGCAACGGCGACGAGGACTTCTTCTCGGTCCCGGGCGGCTCGGCGAACCTGATGATCCTGCTCGACAACTCCTCGTCGATGCTCGACTTCCCGAACCCGCTCCCGTTCCCGTCGAGCTGGCCCACCTCGACCAGGGGCGTGTGCAGCGGCACCGCCCTCGACGCGTACACGGGGCTGCGCACGCAGACCCCCTACGACAACGGCGCCACGAACGGCTCGGGCAACTACCCGCTCGCCGACAACCCGCCCTGGTCGCTCGCCAACTGCAAGGCGGCCTCGACCGACGGCGGGACCGGCACCTGCCTCTTCAACGGCGCGAGCTACTACCGCTACCTCTCCGGCTCGGACGGCATCGGGACCCCGGCGCAGGCGTGGAACACGAGCACGGCCACCGAGTACAAGAAGGCGTCCACCGCCTGCGCCCACGCCCAGAGCCCCGGCGAGTGCGCCGCCTGCCTCGACGGCGCCGGCTACTACCTCTACTGGAACGCCGCCTACGGCTCGAACGACGCCGCCTTCCGCGGCGACTTCGTCAACGCCTACCCTCCCAAGTTCGTCATCGCGCGCAAGGTGGTGAAGAACCTGGCGATGTTCGACGACAACAACCCGAGCCAGCTCGACACGCTGCGGATCGGGCTCACGATCTTCAACCCGAACAACGCGCTCTCGAAGACCGTGGGCACGAGCCTCGGCAGCTACGACGGCGGCCAGCTCGTGGTGCCGCTCGGGCCGAGCTGCGACGCCTACCCGGCGCAGTACGCCGACATGCAGGCGCCGCGGCAGGTCCTCATCAACGCCATCAACGACCCGACCAAGGTCATGTTCTACAACGCCGGCACGAACGGGATCGGGACGCCGCTCGCCGAGGCGCTCTTCAACGTCGGCCAGTACTTCAGCACCTCCGGCGCGACCGGCCCCTACCAGACGCTCTTCGGCTCGAGCTGGGTCAACCCGAGCTTCGACGAGAGCGCCTCCGGGACCGTCGGCGCCTCGGCCGCGACCTGGACCGGCTCGCGGACGAACCAGCACTCGATCTGCTGGTCGTGCCAGCAGAGCTCGGTGGTGATCATCACCGACGGCGAGCCGATGGGCGACGACAACCTGCCCTCGAGCTCGGCCTCGAGCGCCCACTCCGCCTTCTCGGTGAACGGCAAGGGCGACTTCCGCAAGTGGGACTACACGGCGCTCCGCTGCGACCACGACTGCGGCACCGACCTCTCGAACGGCGCGCCCAACCTGCTGCACAAGGTGGCGGCCTTCCTGTACCAGACCGATCTGCGGTCGGACGCCGAGGCCATGACGCTGAACGGCGTCTCCGTGGGCGCGCAGACCGGGCAGCAGAACGTGGACACCTACACCATCAGCTTCGGCATCTCGGGCACCCCGGCGACCAGCCCGGCCATCGACCTGCTGACCAGCGCCGCCGACGCCACCCACGGCCACGGCTTCTTCTCGAACACCTCCAACGACGCGGAGCTGGAGCAGGCGCTGGCCGACGCGGCCGGCGACATCGTCGCGCGGGCCACGAGCTTCTCGGTCTCGAACACCACCCCGCTGCAGACGAGCCAGAACGCGCAGCTCTTCCTGGCGCGGTTCCGCCCGAGCACCGCCGCCGACTGGGAGGGGCACCTGTACCGGTTCCGGCTCTGGAACGAGGTGGCCGAGGGCTGCGACGCCGGCAAGTCCACCGCCGCGCAGACCCCGGCCGCCTGCGTCACCGCCGGCGGGGGCACGAAGCTGCTCAACCCCAACCTGAACGGCGACGAGGCCGGGGGCAAGGCGATCTGCGGCGCGGTGTTCATCCTCGACGGCGACTGCGATCCGGTGCTCGAGGACGCGAGCGGGGAGTTCATGAAGTCGAGCTTCCTGGGGAGCCAGCTCGTCGCCGGGACCACCCCCGCCCGGCCGGTCTGGGACGCGGGGCGGATGCTCTCCGACCCGGTCGCCGCGGCCGCGGCGCCGAGGGATCCGGACGGCGGCACCCCCTACCGCTCGGCGCGCTGGGGCGCGTCCAGCGCCGACCGGCGGCGGATCTACACCGTGACCGACTCGGACGGCGACGGCCTCCTCACCGCCGCCGATCAGCTGATCGAGCTCGACGAGGATCACGTCGCGACGCTCCTGCCGCTCCTGGCGCTCGACGCGGGCTACTGCACCACGCTCTACAAGCGCATGGGGGTCCTGGGGCTCCCGGGCTGGAGCGCGACCGACCTCACCCAGTGCGCGAAGCAGGTCGTCAACTTCGTCCGCGGCTGGGACGTCCTCGACGAGGACGGCGACAACTGCGGCGGCCCCGGCTTCCCCGGCAACGACACCTCCTGCCCGAGCACCAGCGCCCCGGGCACCGGCGCCTACGCCGGCCACAAGCTCGGGGCCGAGCGCGACCGGACCGCCGACGCCCGGAGCACGCCGCAGTTCTGGAAGCTGGGGGACGTGTTCCACTCCTCGCCGGCCGTGGTGAACCCGCCCGCGTCAGAGCTCCTCTGCGACCTCGGGCTCGACAACCAGTGCCTCGCGACCCTCCACAGCCCCAAGTCGCTCACGACCGAGGTCCAGACCCCCGCCGACTGGGACGTGAACGGCAACGGGAGGATCGACCCGGGGGAGGACGCCTTCGAGCAGTACCGGCGTGACAACTCGCGGCGGGTCCGGCTCGTGCTGGTGGGCGCGAACGACGGCATGCTCCACGCCTTCGACGGCGGCTCGCCCGACCTGAGCCGGGCGCCGGACTGGCTCGGCAACTACCCGTACACCGACGGCAGCGGGGCCGAGCTCTGGGCGTTCGTCCCGCCGGACCTGCTCCCCAAGCTCAAGAACGCGCTCCTCTCCCACGACTACTTCGTGGACGGGAACACCATGGTGCGCGACGTCTGGGTGGACGGGACCTCCGGCGGCGCGAAGGACGGCAGGAAGCAGCCGGGCGAGTTCCACACGCTGGCGGTGCTCTCGGAGCGCGCCGGCGGGAGCGAGTACGTGGCCCTCGACGTCACCAGCCCGCGCAGCCCGAGGTTCCTCTGGATGTACCCCCAGCCCTGCACCATCGACGTGAGCATGATGGGACAGTCGTGGTCGGGCTTCGCGCCCCGGCCGCCGCCCATCGGCCCGGTGAAGCTGGCGGTGGCGAAGAAGGGGCCGCAGGACCCGACCGGCCGCGGGTTCGAGGAGCGCTGGATCGTGATGCTGAACGGCGGCTACGACCCCTCGCTCACCAAGGGGCGCGGCGTCTGGATGATCGACGCCTGGACCGGGCAGCTCGTCTGGAAGTTCACCAACGACGAGCTGCAGGCCAACGTCAACTCGAGCGGCGGGATGTGGCCGGTGCCGGGCGGCGTGGCGCTCCTCGACATCGGCGCCGCCAGCCAGGCCCGGGTGGACTCGGACGGCTTCTTCGACACCGCCACCTGGGGCGACGTGGGCGGGCAGCTCTACGTGGCCCGCTTCCAGAGCCCGGGCGTCCTCTCGAACGGGGTCGTCGGGAACTGGACCGCGGCGCGCGCCTTCGAGGAGCAGCGCCAGGGCAACGACGCCCAGAACGTCGCCGGGCGGAGCGAGTTCTACTACATGCCCGCCAACACCGTGGACCCGGCCACCGGCTTCCTCCACAGCTACCTCGGGTCCGGGAACCGGGAGCGCATGCTCCAGGTGGGCGCCGGCTGCGGCCCGGACGACGTGTTCGGCTGCTTCCAGGGCGGCTGCAACACCGACGTGTCCACCGACTACGACTACGGCTCCTGCACCGTCTCGGTGAAGGCCCACTCCAACAACGGCGTCATCAAGCAGGACCGCTCATCGTCCACCTGCCCCACCTCCGGGCCGGTCTCCTGCGACCAGCTCTCGGTGAAGGTGAAGCTGCAGACCGTGTGCAACGGCTGGAAGCCCTCGGGTGGCGGCGTGGGCGCCTCGATGAGCTGCGACGCCCACGGCGCCTGCGGCTCGGTGGTGAAGGTGCGCAAGGGGAACGACGTCCCGACCAAGAAGCTCGCCGCCAGCACCACCCACAGCCGCTTCTACGGGATCTGGTCCTACGGGGGCGCCCGCTCCTTCGACGGCGGGACCGGCGCGACGGCGGCCTGGACCAGCGCCGTCACCTTCGACCGCAACCGGCTCACCGACGTCGCCTACGGGGGGACCTGCCTCGGCACCGCCGGGGGCACGTGCAGCCTCGTGGACGCCACCTACGCCTCGGTCTCGAGCGCGGGCGCCGTCACGTGCGGCGCCGCCGGCCCGGCCAGCTGCACGGCCGGCTCGTACGACGCCGGCTGGATGTACGAGTACGGGCGCGTCGCGGCCTGCCAGCTCCAGGGCGGGTGCGCCGACACCAAGGACTGGCTCGACGAGAAGACCGGCTCCGGCGCGACCGTGCTCGCCGGCTGCGTGAACTGGAACTCCTTCCGGCCGATGGGCTCGGCCATCAGCAGCACCTCGCCGTGCCAGACCAACGCCGGGACCCCGCGGAACTACACCTACCTCTCCGACTACCTCACCGGCGCCCCGTCGACCACCTGCGGCCAGGTGGGCGCGAGCGCCATCACCCGCGCCAGCACGCGCCCCACCATCGCCCCGCCGCTCGACCCGACGCAGATGGTGGCCCTGGGGGCCAACCGGCAGGTGACCTACTCGACGGCGCAGATCGAGCCGGGGAGCCCGCCGCAGTCGCAGCAGGTCGGCACGACGAGCGAGCTCGGTCAGACCATCTACTGGCTGGAGGTCCCCCGCGAGCTGCACGCCTGCCGGCACGCCGACGCCTCGCAGTGCGAGTGAGCGGGGCGGGCGCCGCGCGGGCGGGGGGTTGGCCCCCCGCCGCGCGGGAACGGCGTCGGCTCAGGCCCCGGTGATCTGCAGCGGCGGCGTGATGACCGCCGGCAGGCCGATGTCCTGGGGCGTCACCGGCTTCAGCTCCCACCCGAAGTTGGTCGAGCTGGAGGGGGTGCAGGTGGGGCCCGAGTTCTCGATGGCGGTCACGGTGCCCATGGCGGCGCTCCAGGAGACCCCGTTCGCGTCCACGGTCTTCGGCACCATCAGCACGCCGGCCAGCGCGCCGTAGTAGACCTGCCTCCCCCACGCCGGCCTCACCGTGGCGCTGCCGGCGTTCGCGAAGGCCGTCCCGGTGCAGCTCGCCCCGGTCCAGTACATCTGCGAGTTCACGAACCCGCCGGACCAGGAGATCGTCACCTGGTAACCGGCCGGCGTGAGCACCTGGACGCCGTTCCCGGAGAGGCTCATCACGTGGCCGAGCGTCTGGCCGTTCGCGTCGACGGCGCGGATGCCTCCGTCCTGCCCGGCCGGCCCGGCCGGCCCGGGGATGCTGCACACGTAGGTCGGCGCGGCGCCGCCCACCTGCAGCTTCGCGCCGCCGAAGAAGCAGTTGGCGCCGGGGCTCTCGGTGGTGATCGTGACGCTCTCGCCCGGCGCCCCGGTCGCGCCCGCCGCGCCGGTGGCCCCGGTCGCGCCAGTGGCGCCAGTGGCGCCCGTCGCTCCCGCCGGCCCCGTGTCGCCCGTGGCCCCGGTCGCGCCCTGCGCGCCCGGCGCGCCGTCGCAGACGTACGCCGGCTCGCCGGCGCCGACCTGGAGCTTCTGCCCGCCGTAGGCGCAGTTCGCCCCCGGAGGCTCGGTCGTCATCGTGACGCCCTGGCCCGCCGTGCCGTCGCCGCCCTGCGCCCCGTTGCACACGTACAGCGGAGCCCCGGCGCCGATCTGCAGCGCCACGCCGCCCGCCGCGCAGTGCGCCCCGGCGGGCTCGGCCGTGACGGCGGGGCTCTCTCCGGCCTCGCCGTGGCACACGAAGCTGGGCGCCTGCGTGCCGGCCTGGATCCGGACGCCGCCCGCCGCGCAGTTCGCGCCCGCCGGCTCGGCGGTGGTGACGACGCCCTGCCCGTCGGCGCCCGACTGTCCGTTGCAGACGTAGGAGGTGACCTCCGAGCCGGTCCCGACCCGGGTGGTGATGGCCGTGCCGCCGCTGGCGCAGTGCGCGCCGGCGGCCTCGGTGGCCACCGACACCTGGGCCGACGCGCCGGAGCTGCCGGCCGCCCCGTTGCACACGTACGTCACCGTGGGAGCGCTCGCGCCCGCGGTCACGGTGAGGCGCTGGCCTCCCTGCGCGCAGTTCGCGCCGATCGCCTCGTCCTGCACCTGCACCGACGGCGCGACGCCGTCCATCCCCGAGCACCCCAGCGCCGCCGCGGCGACCCCCGCGATCGCGGCCAGCGGAAGCCGCCGGACGCACCCGACCCACCTCGAACCGACTCGCATGAACCCCCCTGTTCACTTTATGTGATACAGCGCCCTACACTCCCTTCCACCCGGGCCGGGAAGTCAAGCGCCGCGTGAGCCTCACGCCTCCAGGCGCCCGGAGGCGGTACGGGCGAGCCTCGCCGCGGTGGAGCCGCAGGGTGCGGACGGTGAGCGCGTCGAGCAGGGCCCGGCGCCGGCGCGTCACTGCGCCGCGCCGTAGTTGACCGTGCCGTTGTTGTGGGTGGCGCTGCTGAGCGGATACCCGAGCACGCAAGTGGAACCGGAGAGCGTGGCCGTCATCCCGACGGAGGGCGTCCCGGTCCCGTTGTTCACCGGCCCGTGGCAGTTGGCGCACGCGAAGTTGGTCTGCTGGTGCGGCCCGGGCGGCGGGTTGCCGTGGCAGGAGGAGCAGGTGGGGACCGCCGTGGCGAGGGTGCAGCCGGTCGGAGTGGGCGTGGGTGTCGGCGTGGGCGTCGGAGTCGGCGTCGGCGTCGGCGTCGGTGTCGGCGTCGGCGTCGGCGTCGGCGTCGGCGTCGCGGTCGAGGACGGCGCCGGCGGGTTCGACTCGGAGCCGCATCCCGCCATCCCAAAGAGGAGCAACCCCGCCGCCGCGACTCCGAGCTTCCGACGCATGCCGACCTCCCGACGAGTTTCCGATTCGCACCCCCGGGCGCCTCGGTGACGAGCCACAGATTGCCGGGGGCCCTCGCAAGCGGCAAGCCCCCGGGGGCTCGCTTTCGCTCCTCCCGCCTGGCTGGCAGCGAGCTCGACGCCACTACATATCGATTGACCTCTCGCGCAGACCACAATATGTTGCGCTTCGCGCTGGTGCTCGGGGGTTCCACCCTCGAGCGAATAGGGAACCCGGTTCGACTCCGGGGCTGCCCCGCAGCGGTAAGCGAGAACGACCTCCGCCACACGCACTGGCCGGTTCGGCTGGGAAGCGGCGGACAGTAGGGTCCGGGACGTCCCGGAGCGCTCGCGAGCCCGAAGACCTGCCAGCGCCCGCCGCCGGAGCTCCGGCGGCGGAACGACCACCTGCCCCGTGGGAGGGCGGAGGTCCCTCGCGCGGCGGCCCCAGGGGTCACGTGCGCCCGGGGCCCTCCGCGCCTCCCTCGAGGCCGCCGCGAGGAGGCACCGTGTTCGACACCATCGAGAAGCGCGACGGACGGATCGTCCCGTTCGACGCGAGCCGCATCCTGAAGGCCATCACCCAGGCGGGCGCCGCCACCGGCGAGCTCGGGCCCGATGAAGCGCGGCGGCTCTGCCAGCGCGTCCTCGCCATCGCCGACGCGACCCTCGACGGCCGCCCCACCGTGGAGCGGATCCAGGACCTCGTGGAGGACGTCCTCCTCGCGAGCCCTCACCGGCGCACCGCTCGCGCCTACACCGTCTACCGCGAGCAGCACCGCGCGCTGCGCGAGGTGTCGGACGCGGCCAGCGTGGCCCTGGTGGACGCCTACCTCGACCGCGCCGACTGGCAGGTGGCCGAGAACGCCAACATGGCCTTCAGCCTCCAGGGGCTCAACAACTACGTGGCGAGCCACGTCAGCTCCACCTACTGGCTCGAGCGACTCTACCCGCCGGAGGTGCGGGACGCCCACCGCTCGGGCGACCTGCACCTCCACGACCTCAACCTGCTCGCCGTCTACTGCGTGGGCTGGGACCTCGGCGACCTGCTCACCGAGGGGTTCCGCGGCGCGGCCGGCAAGGCGGAGAGCGCCCCGGCGCGCCACTTCCGCACCGCCCTCGGGCAGATCGCCAACTTCTTCTACACGCTGCAGGGCGAGGCGGCGGGGGCCCAGGCCTTCTCGAGCCTCGACACCTACCTCGCGCCCTTCATCCGGCGCGACGGGCTCGGCGAGGAGGAGGTGCGCCAGGCGCTGCAGGAGTTCGTCTTCAACCTCAACGTGCCGACGCGGGTCGGCTTCCAGACGCCGTTCACCAACGTCACCCTCGACCTCGAGTGCCCGGCGCGGCTCCGGGACGAGGCGGTGATCATCGGCGGGGAGCGGCAGGAGGCGACCTACGGCGACTTCCAGCCGGAGATGGACCTCTTCAACCGCGCCTTCCTCGACGTGATGGCGGGCGGCGACGCCAAGGGGCGCGTCTTCACCTTCCCCATCCCGACCTACAACATCACGCCCGGCTTCGACTACGACGACCCCCGGCTCGACCGGCTCTGGGAGGTCACCGCCCGCTACGGCCTCCCCTACTTCGCCAACTTCGTGAACTCCGACCTCTCGCCGGAGGACGCGCGGAGCATGTGCTGCCGGCTGCGCCTCGACACCCGCGGCCTGGAGCGGCGCGGCGGCGGGCTCTTCGGCGCGAGCCCGCTCACCGGCTCCATCGGCGTGGTCACGGTCAACCTGCCGCGCCTCGGCCACCTGGCGCGCGACGAGGCCGACTTCCTCGCCCGGCTCGACCGGGTGATGGACCTCGCCCGCGACAGCCTGGTGCTGAAGCGCAAGGTGCTGGAGCGGTACACGGAGCAGGGGCTCTACCCCTACGTCCGCCACTACCTGCGCCACATCCGCGAGCGCAGCGGCTGCTACTGGCGGAACCACTTCTCCACCATCGGGCTGGTCGGGCTGGCGGAGGCGGTCGAGAACCTCCTCGGCGAGCGCTTCGCGAGCGCGCCGGGCCGCGCCTTCGGCCTCAGGGTCCTCGACCACATGCGCGCCCGGCTCGAGGCGTACCAGGCCGAGACCGGCACCCCGTTCAACCTCGAGGCGACGCCGGCGGAGGGCACGAGCTACCGGCTGGCGCGGCTCGACAAGGCGCGCCACCCCGCCATTCGCTGCGCCAACGAGGACGCGGCCGCCGCCGGCGCGGCCCCGTACTACACCAACTCGTCGCAGCTCCCGGTGGACGCGAGCGACGACGTCTTCGCGGTCCTCGATCACCAGGACGAGTTCCAGGCGCGCTACACCGGCGGCACCGTCCAGCACGTCTTCGTGGGGGAGGCGATCGACGACCCCGCGACGGTGAAGCGGTTCGTCCGGACGGTCTGCCAGCGCTACCGGCTGCCGTACTTCACCGTCACCCCGACCTTCTCGGTCTGCGGCGAGCACGGCTACGTCGCCGGCGAGCACCCCACCTGCCCGCGCTGCGGGGCGCAGGCGGAGGTCTACTCGCGGATCGTCGGCTACCTGCGGCCGGTGCAGCAGTGGAACCCGGGCAAGCAGGCCGAGTTCGGGCGCCGCCGCTCGCTCCGCCCGTCCGACGCGCCGGCGGTGTCCCCGTGAACCTCGCCGCGCTCCGGCCCTGCTCGTTCGTGGACTGGCCGGGCCGGATCGCGGCGGTGGCGTTCACGCAGGGCTGCAACCTCGCCTGCCGGTACTGCCACAACCCCGGCCTCGTGCCGCTCCGGGGAGGCGGCCGGGTCTCCGAGGAGGAGGTGCTCTCGCTCCTCGAGGCCCGCCGCGGGCGGCTCGACGGCCTGGTGGTGACGGGCGGGGAGCCCACGCTCCAGCCGGCGCTGCCGCGCTTCCTCGCGCGGGTGAAGGAGCGCGGCTTCGCGGTGAAGCTCGACACCAACGGCACCCGGCCCGAGGTGGTGGAGGCGCTGCTCGCGGCGGGGCTCGTCGATCACCTCGCCGTGGACCTGAAGGCGACCCCGGACGACGCGACGTGGCTCACCGGCTCGGAGGCGCAGCCGCGCGGCGCCCGCCGCTGCCTCGAGCTCGCCCTGGCGCGGGGCGTGGCGCACGAGGTCCGGACCACGCTCGCCTCCCCGGTCCACCGGCCCGAGGCGCTCGACGAGCTCGCCGGGTGGGCCCGCGGCGCCCAGCTCTGGGCGATCCAGCGCTTCCGGCCCGGCGGCCACCTCGACCCCCGGAGCGGGCTCGCGCCGCCCGGCGACGCCCTCCTCGCCGCGGCCCGCGAGGCGGCGGCGGCCCACGGGCTCGCGCTGCGAGTCCGCTAGCTAGAAGCGCTGCCCGAAGATCGGCAGCAGCACCGTGCCGCTCCGCTCGCCGGGGTGCAGGTCCGAGAACGAGAGCCCGTCGCGCGGGGGGCGCAGGGCGAGCGCGGGGGCGTGCGGCTCGGACTCGACGATGCTCCAGATCATGCCGACGGCGAAGCCGATCCCGGCGCTGGTGGCGATCACCGAGAGGACGTCCGGCTGCGCCGGGCCGGCGGTGCCCAGGAGGCCGAGGACCCCGCCGCCGATGGCGGCGCCGGTCAGGCCGCCGACGAGCCCGTAGGAGAGCAGGTGGCGCAGCGGATCGCGCCGCACCCGGAAGTCGAGCCGCTGCGACGTCGTCACCTGCGCCCGCGAGGCGCGGCAGATAACGAGGCAGGCCACGAGCGCCAGCACGCCCACCGTGCGGGCGGCCCACCGCGCCAGCGCCAGCCGGGCCGACGGACGACGGCGAGCCCTCGTGGGGGCGTGGGGTCGCAGCGCGGGAAGAGACGTCATGCCCGACCGAACAGCCCCTGGCCCCGAAGCCTTCCGCGGGCGGGCGGAAGGCCCCGAGGAGCGCCCGGCCCTCTTTTCACTCAGGGGACCACCAGGACCGGCTTCGGGCTGACGTGCACGAGCCGCCCGGAGACGCTGCCGAGGAGCACGCGGGCCACCGCGCCGATGCCGCGGCTGCCCACCACCACCAGCCCGACGTCGCGCCCCGCCGCGGCGTCGGCCAGCGCCTCGGCCGCGCCGCCGTGCAGGACGAGGGTCTCGACCTCGAGCCCGGGCCGGCTCACCTTCTCGATCGCCGCCGAGAGCACCTGCTTGGCCCGCTCCTCCTGCGCCCGCTCCACCTCCGAGCGCGTATCGCCGTAGAGGTACACGGGCTCCGAGGCCGCGGTGATCACGGTCGCGAGGGTGAGCCGCGCGCCGAAGCGGGCGGCGATCTCGGCCCCGAGCCGGGCCGCCGACAGCGAAGGCTCCGAGCCGTCCACGCCGATGAGGATGCGTTCCATGGGGACCTCCCGCCGCCGCGCCGGCGCCCGGCGCCGCGCTCCGGGCGCCGGATCGCGCGAGGGCGGCTCCGGACCCGATCCTGCGCCCGCCGGGGGGCGCGCGGGGCCGGCGCATTCGGGGCGGACCTCTTCGGCCTACATCGTGCGCCGGCGTGCGGGCAGGTGACCAGCCGTCGCAGGCTCCCTTTGGCCGGACCCACCGTTTAACCGGGGGCGCACTTGCCCGGCCGCCCTCCGAGGGCCAGATTGGCCTCATGCCGTGGCCCGCGCCGGAGCGCCGGCCTGCGGCGGGAGCAGCGGATGTCCTCGGTCTCGGAGCAGCTCGAAGCCTGCCTCGCCCCCTACCTCGGCCCGAACACGGCCAGGAACGCGGTGCGCGTCTTCGCCCGCCGCGCGCTGCGGAAGTCGCCGGAGGAGGTCACGCCCGAGGAGGCCGCCCTGCTGGTCGAGGCGTTCCGCCCCATGCTCCGCACGCTCGTCGGGGAGAGGCGTGGCGAGCAGCTCCTCCTCGAGCTCCGCGACCAGCTGCACCCATGAGCCGGTTCGCTCCCCTTCCCTGCGCCGGCGCCCGCCGGCGGCGCGCACGTGCTCCTCGGGGCGGTCCTCCGAGTGGGTGGCCTCCGACGCGACGCGGCGGGCGGGATTAACTCTGGGCCATGCCGCACCTGCAGAAGCGCCACTGGCTGGGGGAGCTCGTCCGGCTGCACGAGCGGGCGGTGCACGAGGCGCTCTCCTCCCCCGAGCACGCCCGGTACTCCGGCATGCGCGCGCAGGTGCTGTCGGCCGTGCTGGCCGCCCAGAACGACGCCCTGGAGCCCGAGCGGCGCCTGCGCCGGCAGCCGCGCGTCCAGCGGGCGGTCCCGGTCCGGATCGACGCGCCGGGCTGCAAGGCCCAGGCGCTCACCTTCGACCTCGGCGCCGGCGGGTTCGCCACCCTGGTCGGCCTCCCCCCGCCGGTCGGGACTGTGGCGAGCGTCGCCCTCACGCTCGGGCCGGCGCGGTCCATCCACGGCAAGGCGCGGGTCACGGCGGTGCGGAAGCGGGGGCGAGCCGCCGCCCGCGTCTCCTTCGCCTTCGACGGCCTGGCGGGGCCCGGGCGCGAGCTCCTCGAGCGGTTCCTGCTCGACACCGTCCTGGCCGAGCTGTCGAGCTCGCGGGAGGTGCTCGAGCACCTCTCGCTCGAGGAGTGAGGGGTGGGCGGGCGCGCCGGCCGCCCCGCCGGCCCGGGAACGTCGTAACATCGCCGGCCCGCCCGCCCCCGGGCGGACCTTCGGAGGTTCGCCGTGAGCACGCTCAAGCAGGTCCTCGACGCCAACCGCGCCTGGTCGGCCCGCATGCGCGAGCGCGACCCGGCCTTCTTCGAGCGGCTCCTGCACGCGCAGGCGCCGGAGCTGCTCTGGATCGGGTGCGCCGACAGCCGGCTCCCGCCCGATCAGATCGTGGGCCGGCTCCCGGGCGAGATCTTCGTCCACCGCAACGTCGGGAACGTGGTGGTGCACACCGACCTCAACTGCCTCTCGGTCCTGCAGTACGGCATCGAGGTACTGAAGGTGAAGCACGTCATCGTCTGCGGCCACTACGGCTGCGGGGGCGTCGGCGCCGCGGCGAGCCCGGAGCCGCTCGGGCTCATCGACAACTGGCTGCGGCACGTGCGCGACGTGTACATGGCCCACCGCGCCGAGCTCGAGGCGCTGCCCGAGGGGAAGCCGCGCCTCGACCGGCTCTGCGAGCTCAACGTCGCCGCCCAGGTGGCGAACGTCTGCCACACCACCATCGTGCAGGACGCCTGGCGCCGCGGGCAGCCCCTCACCGTGCACGGCTGGATCTACGACCTCGCCGACGGGCTGGTGCGCGACCTCGGCCTGGTGGTCGAGTCGGCGGAGCGGATCCCGAGCGCGTACCGGATGGGCTAGGAGGCCGGCGGGCGCGCCTCCAGCCGGCCCGCCTCGGCCGCCGCCGCCACGTCGCGCTCCTCGTCCGACAGGATCCGGTCGATGTCGAGGAGCAGCAGGAACCCGGCGGCGAGCTTCCCCATGCCGCGGAGGTGCTCGAGCCTGACCCGGGTCCCGAAGGCGGGCGCGGGCTCCACCTCGCCGGGCCCGAGCTCCACCACCTCGTCCACGCTGTCGGCCAGGAGCCCCACCACCGCGCGCTCGCCGCCGAGCGCCGACTCGACCACGAGCACGCAGGTGCGGCGGGTGGGCACGGTCTCCGGCAGCCCGAACTTGAGCGCGAGGTCCACGACCGGCACCACGGCGCCGCGCAGGTTGATGACGCCGCGCACCGAGGGCGGGGTGCCGGGCACCTTGGTGATCGGCTCGAGCTGCAGGATCTCGCGGAGCTTCAGGAGCTCGACCCCGTACCGGGCCTCGGCGAGGCCGAACGCCAGGTACTGCTGCCGCGCCGACGTGTTCTCGTCCATGTTCCCTCCTAGCTCCGCTGCTCCGCGCCCGGGGCCCGGGCGTGGGCGAGCACGTGCCGCGCGATCAGCCCGAGCGGCAGGATCTCCGCCGCCGCGCCCCGCCGGATGGCCGCGCGCGGCATCCCGAAGACCACGCAGGTCGCCTCGTCCTGCGCGATGGTGTGGGCGCCGGCGCCCCGGAGCGCCAGGAGCCCCTCGGCGCCGTCGTCGCCCATGCCGGTGAGGATCACGCCCACGGCGTTCGCGCCGGCCGCCTCGGCCGTGGACCGGAAGAGGACGTCCGCGCTGGGCCGGTGGCGCGACACCGGCGCCCCGTCCGACAGCGCGACGAAGTAGCGCGCCCCGCCGCGGCGCACGAGCAGGTGCCGGTTCCCCGGCGCGATGAGGGCCCTCCCCGGGGAGAGCGCGTCGCCGGGCTCGGCCTCCTTCACCTCGACGCGGCAGCGCTCCGCCAGGCGGCGGGCGAACGCCGCCGTGAACGCCGGGGGCATGTGCTGGACCACCGCCAGGCCGGGCGCGTCGGGCGGCAGCGCCTCGAGCAGCGCCGCCACCGCCTCGGTGCCGCCGGTCGAGGCGGCCACCGCGACCACCTTCTGCGTCGTCCCGCGCAGGAGCGGGGCGCCCCGGGGCTCGGGCGCACCGGCCGCCGGCGGGGGCCGGGCGCGCACCCGGGCCTCGAGCGCCTCGGAGACCGCCGAGAGGACGCGATCGGCCGACCGCTCGAGGAAGTCCCGCAGCCCGAGGCTCGGCTTCTCGATCACCGCCACCGCGCCCGCCTCGAGCGCGTCGAGCGCCACCTCGGTCCCGGGCCCCGCCAGGCCGGAGCAGATCACCACCGGCAGGGGGCGCTCGGCCATGAGCAGCCGCAGGAAGCTCAGCCCGTCCATCCGCGGCAGCTCCACGTCGAGCAGGATGGCGTCGGGCGGGTCTCGCCGGATCTTCTCGAGGGCGATGACCGGGTCGGGAGCGGTCGCGACGAGGTGCCCGCCGCGGCGGAGCACGGCGGAGAGCACCTCGCGCACCACGGCCGAGTCGTCCACCACCAGCACCCGGCGCGGCGGGGCCCCGCTCACGAGGCGCTCCGGAGCCCGGGCGCGGGCGGGCCCGCGACCTCGCGGGCGTACACGGTCGGGATGACGCTCCGGAGCGGGTGCGACGTCCCGGAGAGGCTCTCGGCGTGGCCGAGGAAGAGGTACCCCTCCGGCGCGAGGTGGCGCAGCAGCCGGCTCACCACCCGCTCCTTGCCCGGCGGGTCGAAGTAGATGAGCACGTTGCGGCAGAAGACGAGGTCGAAGGTGCCGAGCCCGGGCCACGCCTCCGCGGCCAGGTTGAGCCGCGCGAAGCGCACCACCCGCCGGAGCTCCGGGCCGGCCTTCATCCGGCCCTCCTGGCTCCCGGTGCCCTGCAGCATGTAGGCCTGGAGCAGGGGGCGGGGGATCTCGGCCGCCTGCTCGATCCGGTAGACGCCGGCGCGGGCGCGCTCGAGGACCGGCGTGGACAGGTCGGTCGCGACCACCTCCAGCGACCAGCCCGGCTCGCGCAGCCCCGCGAGCAGCGACATGGCGAGGCTGTACGGCTCCTCGCCGCTCGAGCACCCGGCGCTCCAGACGCGGACCCGCGGCGGCCGGCTCCCCGCCCGCGCCGCCTCGCGCCAGCGCGGGAGGAGCTGCCGCTCGAGGAGCTCGAAGTGGCGCGGCTCCCGGAAGAAGCGGGTCTCGTGGGTGGTGATCCGGTCGAGCAGCCGCGCGAGCTCGTCCGGGTCGGCGCGCGCCCGGTCGAGGTACTCGGCGTAGGAGCCCACGCCGAGCTCGCGCAGCCGGCTCGCGAGCCGGCCCTCGAGCAGCGCCTTCTTCCCCGGCGCGAGCCAGATGCCCGACTCCCCGTGGACGAGGGCCTGGTAGCGCGCGAAGACGGCGTCGCTCACCGCCGGCCGGGCGGCGCCGGCCGCGGGGCGCTCAGAAGCTCTTGTACTCATGATCGGCGACGGCGTTGCGGTTGGCGGCGGAGCCCTCGTCGTCGAGCCGCTTCAGCGCGGGGCGCGGCAGGGCCGGGGGCCGCGCCGGGGCCGCCGGCCGGAAGGCGCCGTCGGCCGGGCCCGAGGGGACGTGGAAGAAGCCCATGAGGTGCTGCAGCGACTCGGCCTGGGAGGCCATCTCCTCGGCGGTGGAGGCGAGCTCCTCGGCGGCGGAGGCGTTGCGCTGCGTCACCTGGTCCACGTGCGCCATGGCCGTGTTGATCTGGGCGACGCCGGCCGACTGCTCCCGCGAGGCGGCCGCCACCTCCTGCACCAGCTCGGCCGTCTTCTGGATCGAGGGGACCAGCTCGGCGAGGAGGTGCCCGGAGCGCTCCGCCACCTGCACGCTGGCGGCGGCGACGCCGGCGATCTCCTTGGCGGCCTTCTGGCTCCGCTCGGCCAGCTTGCGGACCTCGCCCGCCACCACCGCGAACCCCTTGCCGTGCTCGCCCGCCCGCGCCGCCTCGATGGCGGCGTTGAGCGCGAGCAGGTTGGTCTGGTACGCGATCTCCTCGACGATGGCGGTCTTCTCCGCGATCGAGCGCATCGCCTCGACCGTCTCCTTGCCGGCGCCCCCGCTCTCCTGCGCGTTCCGGGCGCCCTGCACCGCCATCCGCTCCGTCTGGCGGGAGTTGTCCGCGTTCTGCGTGATCGACGCGCTCATCTCCTCGAGCGTGGAGGTGGTCTCCTCCACCGAGGCGGCCTGCTCCCCGGTGCCCTGCGACAGGGTCTGGGAGGTCGCCGAGACCTGGCCCGCCGCCTCGGCGAGGGCGTCGGCGCCGCCGCGGACCTCGGAGATCACGTGCTGCAGCCGATCGACCATCGACCGGAGCCCGGCGAGGACGCTGTCGTCGTCGCCCCGGTGGGTGGCGATGGCGACGGTGAGGTCGCCGGCGGCGACCCGCCGCGTGATCTCGACCGCCTCCTCCGGCTCGCAGCCGATGCGGCGGATCACGCTCCGGCTGATGAGCCAGCTGAGGAGGGCGCTCACGGCGAGGGCGAGCGCGGTGACCGCGCCGAGCAGGCGGGTCGAGGAGGACACCTCGGCGGCCAGCGCGGCCTGCTTCTGCCCGCCGATCCGCTGCTGCACCTGGACCAGGCGGGCCAGGGCGGCGGCGGCCCGGCCGGCCGCGGGGTTGGTCTCCCGCGCGCGCCACCCCTTCGCGTCCTCGATCGCGCCCGCGTCCACCAGGGCGAAGAAGCGCGGGCGCGCCGCCAGGTAGGCGGCGTAGGACTGGTCGAACTCGCGCAGCAGGTCCCGCTCCTCCGGGCCGAGCGCCAGCCCCCGGAAGGCGGCGAGGCTCTCGTCCACCTGCTTCAGCCAGCGGTCGGTGCTGCCGGCGATGCGCCCCCGCCCCTCCGCGTTCTCGGCGAGGTAGACCGGGAGCGCGATGCGCAGCTCCCACAGCGCCTGCCCGGCGTCGGAGAGGTAGGCCGAGCCGCGGAGCTGGTTCTCGTAGAGGTCGCTCGCCTCGGCCGAGAAGGCCCGGCTGCTGCGCCAGCCCGACCAGCCCAGCCCGCACACCAGCAGGACCATCAGCGCGAACGACGCGAAGTGCCGCTCCCGGATACCCATCGTCATGTTCTGCTCCCGTTGTCCGTTCCGAAGCCTTCGTCACCCCGTCCCAGCGCGGCGCGCAGCAGGGCGGGCACGTCGAGGATGAGGGCCACCCGGCCGTTGCCGAGGATGGCCGAGCCGCAGATGCCGGGCAGCCCGCGGAAGATGGCGCCGAGGGGCTTGATCACCGTCTGGCTCTCGCCCAGGAGCGCGTCCACGGCGAGGCCCGCCCGGGAGGCGCCGTGGCGCACCACGAGCACGCTCTCGCGCTCGGCGGGCGCGCCGCCCAGGCCGAAGAGGGTGCGCAGCCGCAGGTAGGGCAAGGGCTTGCCGCGGAGCTCGAGCACCCCGGTCCTCGCCCGCGGGTCCTGCCCGGCCGGCAGGTCCACGCACTCCAGCACCGCGTCGAGCGGGGCGATGTAGGTGCTCGGCCCCACCGCCATCCGGAAGCCGCGGATCACGGCGAGCGTGAGCGGGAAGCGCAGCGAGAAGGTGGTCCCCTCCCCCTCCACGCTCCGGACGTCCACCGCGCCGCGCAGGGACTCCACGTTCCGCCGCACCACGTCCATGCCGACGCCGCGCCCGGAGACCTCGGTCGCCTCGGCGGTGGTGCTGAAGCCGGGCTCGAAGATGAGGCGCCGCACGTCGGCCTCGGTCACCGACTCGGGGTCCGGCGCCAGGCCGAGCTGGTGGGCCCGCTGGGCGATCTTGCGCCGGGGCAGGCCGCCGCCGTCGTCGGCCACCTCCACCACGATGCTGCTCGCCTCGTGGAAGGCCCGCAGGGTGAGCCGGCCGCAGGGGGCCTTGCCCCGCTCGCGGCGCGCCTCGGGCCGCTCGATGCCGTGGTCGAGCGCGTTGCGCACCATGTGCATGAGCGGGTCGCGGATGTGCTCCACGACCGCGGTGTCCACCTCGGTCTCCTCCCCCTCGAGCACCAGCTCCACCTGCTTGCCCTCGGCCCGGGCGAGGTCGCGCACGGTCCGGCGCTGCTGCTGGAAGGCGGGGCCGACCGGGACCATGCGCGCCGAGATGATGTGCTCCTGCAGGTCGAGGTAGAGCCGGTCGGTCTCGTGGTAGGCCTCGATCAGCTCCTCGGGGGAGGCGGGCGGCACGGCCTCGAGCAGGCTCGCGAAGCGGCCGCGGGAGACCGAGATCTCGCCCGCCAGGTCGAGGAGGCGGTCGAGCTTGGCGACGTCCACGCGCAGGGTCTGGGCGCGGGGCGCCTCGGGCGCGGGCGCCGCGGCGGGGGCGGGGCCGGCCGCCTCCGGGGCGAAATCGGGCGGGGCCGCGCCGGGCGGGGCCGCGCCGGGCGGGGCCGCCTGCGCCGGCGGGGGCGCGCCGGCGAGCGCCTCGGCGATCCGGGCCTCGAGCCTGCGCGCCGCGTCGAACGGCCCCTGCTCGCCCTGCTGGTCGCGGCGGACCGCCGCCTTGAGCACGTCCACCGACGCGAGCAGGAGCGAGATCACCTCCGGGCTCGCCGCGAGGGTCCGCGCCCGCACCCGCTGCAGCACCGACTCGACCTGGTGCGCCACGGCGCGCGCCTGCTCGAACGAGACCAGCGAGGCCGAGCCCTTGATGGTGTGGGCGGCGCGGAAGAGCGCGTGGACCAGCTCCTCGTCGCCGGGAGCGGCCTCGAGCCCGACGAGGGTGGTCTCCATCCCGGCGAGGATCTCCGCCGACTCCTCGAGGAAGGTGTCCACGAGCACCCGCCAGTCGATCTGCTCCTCCTCTTCCATCCCGCTCCCCTTCAGAGGCTCCGGACCCAGGCCGCGCCGTCGTCCGAGTGGAAGATCACCTTGCGCCCGCGGCTCCCGCCGACGTCGCGCTCCAGGACCGGGATGCCCTCGGCCTCGAGCGTGCGCAGGGCGAGCTCCACGTTGTCCTGCCCCAGGTGCCGCCCGCTCCCGCGGAACACGTCGATGACGCAGGCCCCGCCGAACACCTTCGCGGCGAGCCGGTCCCGGCGGGCGCCGCGCCCCATCACCGCCGCGACGAGCTCGGGGATGGCCACGTTCCCGAAGCGGGCCGAGCGCTCCCGCTGCACCGGCAGCGGCAGGAGGTAGTGGTTCATGCCGCCCACCCCGGCGACCGGATCGAAGAGGCAGACCGCCACGCACGAGCCGACGATGGTGCTGATGGCCGCGGGCTCGCCCGAGGCCACCACCTGGCCCGCCTGGAGGTAGACCGGCCTGCGGCCGCCCGGATCCGGCGCGGCGGCGCGGGGGCGCGGGGGCGCGAGGGTCGTCGCCGTCACGCCGGGAGCTCCTCCGCGCGGCGCGCCGAGAGCTCCGCGCTCCGGAGCGCCAGGCCGGCGTGGGCGGAGAGCACCTCGAACAGCTCGAGGTCCCCGGCCCCGAGCCCCGGCTTCTGCCCGAGCAGCCGGAACACGGCGATCGCCCCCACCTCGCGCTCGCCGGCCCTGAGCGGGATCCACGCGGTCAGCTCCTCGGGCCCGCCGGGCCCCGGCTCGAGGGCGGGCCCGATCGCGATCCGCCCCGCCGCGGCCACCCGCCCGAGCGCGCCCTGGAGGGTGACCAGGGCCCCGAGCCGGTCCGGGGCGAGCCCCATCGACCGGACGACGCGCACGCCCTCCCCCCGCCGCTCCAGCACGGCGAACTCCTCGGTGCCGACCAGGTTCGCGAGCACCTCGCCGAGCACGTCGAGGACCTCGCCGCGGTCCAGGCTCCCGTGCAGCCGGCGCAGGGTCACGTAGAGGTTGCCGACCTCGGTGGCGCGGTCGAGCGAGGCGACGTACTCGTCGCAGATGCGGCGCCGCTCCTCCTCCACCGCCGCGAGCTCCTCCCGGAGCCGCTCCACCTCCGCCTCCCGCGCGAGCAGCTCCTCGCGCGCCCGCGCCAGCTCCGCGCGGAGCAGGGCGGGCTCGAGCCCGGTCGCGGCTGGCCCTGGCTGACCCATCGGCTACTCCCCCAGGAGGCTGCGCACCTTGGCGAGCAGCTCCGGACCGTTGAAGGGCTTCGTCACGTAGTCGCTGCAGCCGGCCTCGTACCCGGCCTCGAGGCTGTCGAGCTCGCCGCGGGTGGTCACGAGGATGATCGGGATCCCGCTCGTCGCCTCGTCCTCCCGGAGCCGGCGGCAGGCCTCGAGCCCGTCCAGGCGCGGCATCACCACGTCGAGGAGGATGAGGTCGGGCCGCAGCGCCCGGGCCTTCTCGAGCCCCTCGAGCCCGTCGCGCGCCGAGACCACCTGGAACGCCCGCGAGAGGAAGAGCTGCTCCGAGAGCAGGACCGTGCTCGAGTCGTCCACCGCCAGCACCGTCTTGCGGCTCACGCGGCCTCCTCGCCCCGGCTCGGGAGCTTCGCCAGCGCCGCCCGCGCCGTGCGCGCCACCAGCGGCTCCGGATCGCGGACCAGCTCGAGCAGCAAGGCGCGGGAGCGGGCCAGCCCGAGCCGGCCGAGCCCCCACCCGGCGTCGTTCCGGACGCTCCAGTCGCGGTCCCGCGCCAGCTCGGCCAGGAGGTCGAGCTCCGCCTCGGTGGCGGTGCGCGCCACGCCGTCGGCGGCGACGCGGCGCAGCTCCGGCGCCCCGTCGCCGAGCCGCGCCCGGAGGAACGGCAGCAGCCCGGGCGCGCCGATGCGCACCAGGGCGGAGACGATCTCGAGCCGCTCGTGGCCGTCGGCGGCCGGGAAGAGCCGCTCCAGCTCCGGCGCCGCCGCCGCGGCCCGCAGCCGCCCCAGGGCGCGGATGGCCTGGTAGCGGAGCTCGCCCGCGACGGGCAGCAGCCCCACCAGCGCCGGCACCGCGCGGGTCGAGCCGTTGCGGACGATGAGCTCCACCGCCTCGGCGCGCACCGACTCGTCGGGATCCCGGAGCTTGCGGACGAGGTGGGCCTCGAAGTCGAGGTCGTGATGGACGAGGAGCCGCAGCGCCGCCCGGCGCACGTGGGCCGGCTCGGCGTCGAGCAGCTCGACCACGCGGTCCTGGAACAGCGGACTGTGCGCGGCCTCGAGGATCTCGAGGGCCGGGAGGACCTTGTCGGCGCGCTCCAGGAGCGGTCCGAGCGCCACCAGGCTCTGCCCCGGCATGCGCCCGAGCGCCTCGGCCGCGGCGCCCGCCTCCGGCGGCGTGCCCCGGTCGAAGAGCCCCACCAGCACGGGGATGGCGGCGACGTCGCGGCAGCGCCCCAGCGCCTGGCAGGCGGCCGCGCGGACGGCGGGATCGGGATCCGACATCCGCTCCAGCGCGAGCGGGACGGCGTCGGCGCTCGCCGGCGCGCAGCGCAGGGCGCCCTGCCGCACCGCGGGATCCGGGTCCCGCAGGAGCTCCGGCAGGTGGTCGCCGAGGACCTGCTCGTGGCGCCGGCAGAGGGCGGCGGTCCAGCGCCCCTCCTCGGCGTCGCCGGCCAGGGCCCGCCGCACCACGGCGGGGAAGAGCCGGTCGAGCCGCGCCGCCAGCGCGAGCGACGCCGCGGCGCGCGACAGCGGCGCCTCCTCGGAGCCGAGGAGGGGGCCGAGGTAGGCGCGGAGCCCGCCCTCGAGCTGCCCCTCGTCGAGCTCGCGGCGGAAGCGGGTGACCGCCGGGGCCGGCGCCGGCCGCGCCTCCAGGATCTCGGCCACCGCGAGGAGGAGCTGATCCCGGAGCGGCAGCCGCTCGTGGCGGGCCAGCAGCGAGAGCAGGCGCGGCAGCGCCTCCGGCGCCCGGAGCTTCCCGAGCGCCTCCACCGCCGGCTCCGCCAGCAGCTCGTCCTCGACCAGCTCGAGCAGCGGGGCCGCCGCCCGGGGATCGCCGATGTCGCCGAGCGCCGTCACCGCGGCGAACTGGAGCCACAGCTCCCGCCCCAGCAGCCGGACGATGCCCGGGACCGCCTCCGGCGCGCGCAGCCCGCCGAGCGCCTCGACCGCGGCCTGGGCGATGTTCGGATCCGGGTGCTCGAGCAGCGGCAGGAGCGCGTCGACCGTGCCCGGGTCCCGGATCCGGGAGAGGATCTGGACCGCGAACATCGCCACCTCGAGGTTGGCGCCGCGCGAGAGCGCCATGAGGTGGGGCACGGCGTAGGGGCCCTGGCGCTCCAGCGCCGCGAGCGCGGCGTTGCGCAGGACGGCGTTCTCGTCGTCGCCCACGAGCCGGCCCAGGAGCTCCGGCGAGAGGTGGCGGGCCGCGAGGGCGATCGCCTGCTCCCGCGCCTCGGGGCGCGGGTCCTGGAGCGCGGCCAGGACCTCGGGGGCGTCGTCGCCGGCGGAGAAGGCGCGCTCGAGCTCCGGGGTGGTCACGGGTTCCCCCTGATGGGCTGGGCGGTCTGCCGGCGGAGCATCTCGTTCTCGAACGCCAGGCCGGCCTGGGCCGCCGCGAGCTCGAGCACCTCGAGCTCGTCGATGGCGTGGTTGGATCGGCCGTTGTCGGCGTAGATGAGCGCGATGACGCGCTGGCCGCCGATGACGGGGAAGACGGCGCACTGGCGGGTGCGCGGCCGGCCCAGGAGCGCCGCGAAGCTCTCCGGGAACCGCACCGAGTCGAAGCCCACGGCGCGGACGCGGCCGTCGGCGAGGCACTCGCCGAGCGCGCTCTCCGCCGGGACCGCCAGCTTCACGCCCCGGGTGACCTGCGCGAGCGGCGCCCCGCTGGCGCTGCTCCCGAAGGCGCCGAGCGCCACCAGCCCGTCGTGGCGGACGAGGAAGAACACCGCCCGCTCCACCGACTCGCTGATGATGCTCATGAGGCTGAGGGAGATGGTGGTGGAGATGAGGCCGCCGCGCAGGTCGCCCACGATGCGGCGGAGCTTGGAGAAGGTGGCCGCGGCCTGGTCGGCCCGCGCGCCGCCGGTGAGGAGGTCGCGGCGGTTCTGCGCCAGGGCGCGCGCCGCGTCGGCCAGCAGCCCGGGATCGGCCGGGACCGCCGCCATGGCGCCGGCCCGGTAGGCGCGCCCCACCCCCTCCCCGCCGTCCACCACCGCGAGCACGGTGGCGCGGGGCCGGGCGCGGCGCAGCGCCGTGACCGCCTCGACGGTCACGCCCCCCCGGCGCAGGTCGAGCACCACGAGCGGAGGCAGCTCCCCCGGCGGCGCCGTGCCGGCGTCGCGCAGGTTCACCGGCGCGACCCGGGCCTCCGGCAGCCTCTCCCCGAGCACCTCGGCCAGCCGCCGGTCGGGGGAGACCACCTGCAGGCGCGGGACGTCGCTCGCCGGCGCGGCCTCGGGCAGGGGCGCGGGCTCGGGCGGCGCGTCCGGCGGGGCCGGGGCCGGCAGGGGCTGCTCCGGCCCGGGCGCGGCGGGGGCCTCCGAGGCCGGCTCCGCCGCCGCGGCGGCCGGCGCGCGGTTGCGCTCGTCGAACACCCGGAGCGCGTCGAGCAGCACCATCTGCGTGTCGAGGCTCAGGTGTCCGACGATCGCGCCGGGCACGATCGCGATCTCGTCGATCGGCTTCACCTCGTTCACGTCGAAGCGGAAGGTGCCGCGCGTCCAGGTCACGAGCTGGTGGACCGTCTGCTCGATCTGCCGCTCCACCGCCCGGTACATGTCCTCGGGCGCGACGGCCTCCATCCCGATCAGGATCTGCCCCAGCGAGCGGCGCGGCTGCTCGGCGCCCTGCGTGAACAGGGCGGCCTCGAGGGTCTCCTCGTCCACGAGCCCGGCGTCGCGCAGGAGCTCGCCCAGCTTCTTCGAGCCCGGCCCCCAGGCGTTCACGATCCGGCCCTTGTGCAGGCTGATCTCCGCCTCGGCCTCGCCGGAGCTGACGGTGAGGGTGCCGGTGCGGCCGCCGAGGTGGATGAACTGCAGCGCGTCGGCGACCGGCACGTCCTCGAGGTTGCCCGAGAGGCTGGTCGCCTCGGCGCGCGAGCGGCGCCCCAGGCCGACCGCCTCGCTCACCAGGCTCTCCATGGTCCGGAGCTTGCGGCTGGTGCTCGAGTAGACCCGGGCCGCGAAGACCGCCGAGGCGACGTGGGCCGCGATGAGGTCCAGCAGGTCGCGGTCCTCCGGCTGCAGCATGGGCTTGTGGTCGAAGAGCTTCAGGATGACCAGCGCGCCCACGGTGGTCCCCTGCACGCTGAGCGGCACGCAGGCCACCGCGTCGGAGCCCTCGAGCGGGGCGATGCGGAGGTTCCCGTCGGAGAGGGTCGCGTCCACCGCCGGATCGCCGCCGGCGTAGGCCCCGCGGTCGTACCGGCCGCTCCGGTCCTCCTCCAGGCCGTGCCCGAGCGCGATCTCGCAGCCCTCGGCCCGGTCCTGCCTCCAGAAGAGGAGGACGAAGCGCTCCGCGCCGATGAGGTTGATGGCGATCTCGGCGACGGTCGCCCGCACCTCGTCGGGATCGAGCGTGGAGTGGAGCTGGTAGGTCGCGACGTACAGGTTCATCAGCCGCCCGACCTGCTGCTCGTGCTCGGAGAGCTGCGCCGAGAGCTCCGTCCGGTCGGACTCGAGATCCGCGAGCCGCGCCTCGAGCTCCTCCGCGCGGGCGGCGCGCTCCTCGAGCCGCGCCGCCAGCTCCCGGGCGCGCTCGAGCAGCGCCGGGAGCGGCTCCGTCGCGCCGGGGCGCGCGGGCGGCCGCGGGAGCTCGAGCGACGCCGAGGTCATGCCGCCGCGCCCGCCGTGAGCCGCTGGACCACCGCCAGCACCTCCTCGTTCCGGAACGGCTTCTTCACGTAGGCGACCGCTCCCGCCTCGAGGCCGCGGCGCGTGTCGTCCTCGGTCCCCTCGGTGGTGATGATGACGACCGGGATGCGCGCGAGCGCCGCGTCGGCCTTCGCCGCGGCCAGGAACTCGAGCCCGTTCATCCGGGGCATGTTGATGTCGAGCAGGACGAGATCGACGTCGCGGTGCTCCGCCAGCCGCTCCAGCCCCTGCCGCCCGTCGAACGCGTGCACCAGCGTGTAGCGGCGCAGCATCATGTCGAACATGCGGTGCAGCAGGTTGGAGTCGTCCACCACCAGCACTTTCTTCTGGCTCATAGGCGCGGACGGCGCTGGAAGACCGGGCGGCGCAGTCCGAGGCTCGAGCCCTCCGCGCGCGAGACGGCGTGTCCCGATGCAGCGCCGGTGTTCCCCCTCCAGTTCGAATCGTCCCGGACGCAGAGTGAGACTGAACCCGATCGGGCGAGGGGTCAATTCCTTGGCGGCTGCGCGGACGTCCTGACGCGCCCTCGCGCGCCCCCGGGGGCGGCTCATCGGCGCGAGATCGCTGGGAGAAGGCGCCGAGGGGCGGCCTCGGGCGCGGCGCGGGCTCGCGGCGAGGATCTGCCCCGGGGAGCCGCCGGGCGCTCGATCGTCCGGAGGGAGTGCGACACGGGCGCACCCGGGAGCGGCGGCGACGACGGTCGGCGCCTCGTCGCACCTTTCGGCACCCCGGACCGCGACGCACGGGGATCGTCAGGGTCCGGTCCAGGGGGTCCGCTCCGCCCCGGCCCCCTCCCCCAGCACCGCCGCGAGCGCCAGCGCGAGCGCCGGCCCCCGCCCCGCGTCCTCGTGCTTGAAGAACACCCAGGCCTCGCCCCAGGGCTGCGAGAGGATGCGCGTCGCCCAGGCCCGCAGCCCCGCCGCATCGTAGTCGGGCGCGCGCAGGCGCAGGTAGCCCCACGGCGCGGTCGGGAGCACCGGCGCCTCGCGCTCGCCGTCGTCGGAGGTCGCGAGCGCCGCGCCGTGGCGCGCCAGCGCCGCGAGGACGTCGTCGGAGCGCCAGCTCGGGTGACGGAGCTCGAAGGCCGCGGGCGCGCCCGGGGGGAGCAGCGCCAGGAACGCCTCGAGCCGCGCCAGGTCCTTGCGGAAGCTCGGCGGGAGCTGCCAGAGCACGGGGCCGAGCGCGGGTCCGAGCGCGGCGGCGGCGGCGTGGAAGCGCGAGGCCTCCTCCTCCACGCCGGCGAGCCGCTTCGCGTGCGTGATCCGCTGCGGCCCCTTGAGCGCGAAGGCGAAGCCCGGCGGGACCTGCGCCCGCCAGCCGGCGAGCACGCGCGCGCTGGGCGAGCGGTAGAAGGTGGCGTTGATCTCCACCGCCGGGAGCCGGGCGGCGTAGAGGGGGAGGAGCTCCGCGGGTCGGGCCTTCGGCGGGTAGAAGCTCCCGCGCCAGGCGAGATAGGAGAAGCCGCTCGTGCCGCAGCGGACGCGCACGCGGCTAGGCATGCGGCCGGCGCGCGCCGCCGGCCACGCCCCGCCGCGCTCGCTCGCCCGCGCGCGGGGCCGCCGCCCGGCCACGCCCCCCCGCTCCGGCCGGCCGTCCTCGCCGCCGGGCCGATGGCCAGCTTTCTCCCCGAGCGCGGCCGGTCCGCGCGACCCGGCATGCGCGGCCTCGGCGAGCACGAGCTCCTCGTCTTCCTGCTGCAGTTCACGCTGCTCCTCGGGGCGGCGCGGCTGCTCGGCGGGCTCGCCCGGCGGCTCGGACAGCCGAGCGTCATGGGCGAGGTCCTCGCCGGGGTGCTCCTCGGCCCCACCGTGCTCGGCCACCTGCTCCCCGGGGTCCAGGCCTTCGTCTTCCCCCGGGACGCGCGGCAAGGAGGGCTCCTCGAGCTCCTGAGCTGGATCGGGATGGTCCTGCTCATGATGCGGACCGGGATCGACACCGACGTGGCCCGCTGGCGCACGCTCAAGGGTCCGGCCCTCCTCGCCAGCCTCTGCGGCATCGCCCTGCCCTTCGCGAGCGGCCTCGCCATGGGCGCGCTCGCCCCGGCCGAGCTGGTCGGGCGCGGCGGGCGGACGCTCTTCGCGGTCTTCATGGCCACCGCGATGTCGATCTCGGCGGTCAAGGTGATCGCCAAGATCCTGCTCGACCTGAACCTCATGCGCCGGGACGTCGGGTTCGTCATCCTGGGCGCCTCGATCCTCGACGACACCATCGGCTGGGTGATCCTGGCCATCGTGATCCGGGTGGCGCGCACCGGCCGCTTCGGCCTCGAGAGCGTGGCGACCACCCTCGCCGCCACGGCCGGCTTCGCGCTCGCGGCCATGCTCCTCGTGCGGCCGGTGGCGAGCCGCGCCATCCGCTGGCTCGAGCGCGAGGGGCGGCTCGAGCACGGCACCACGAGCGCGGTGGTGGTGCTCACGCTCGCCTGCGGCTCGCTCACCCAGGCGCTCGGCATCCACGCCATCTTCGGCGCCTTCGTGGCCGGGCTCCTCGTGGGCGAGCTCCCGCGCATCAAGGAGGCCACGCTCGAGTCGATCGACAGCATGGTGATGGGCGTGTTCGCGCCGGTCTTCTTCGCCTACTCGGGCCTGAAGGTGGAGGCGCTGGCGCTGCCCGCCTGGCCCATCACGCTCCTCGTGCTGGGGGGCGCGGTGGTGGGCAAGGTGGTGGGCGCGGGCGTCGGGGCGCGGCTCGGCGGGCTCGCCGCCCGGGAGGCGCTCGCGGTCGGCATCGGCCTCTCGGCGCGCGGCTCGACCGAGCTCGTGGTGGCCCGCATCGGCATGGACCTCGGGGTCCTCGCCGCGCCCATGTACGCGCTCATCATCCTCGTGCCGCTGGTCACGAGCCTGCTCACCCCGGTGCTCCTGCGGCTCAGCCTGCGCGGGCTCCCGGTGGGCGGGCAGGAGGCGCGGCGGCTCGCCGAGGAGGCGGCCGAGGAGCGCGCCATCATCCCGCGGCGGGGCACCAAGATCCTGGTGCCCACCTCGGGCGAGCCGCACGCGGTCCAGGCGCTCCGGCTGGCCGCGCCGCTGGCCCGGCTCCCCGGCGCGACGCTGGTGGGGCTCTCGGTGGTCACCCCGCCGAGCGGCGGGCGGCGACGGGTCGGGCGGGGCGGCCGGACCGAGGAGGAGGTGGTGGCGAGCTCCGAGGCGGTGGCGCGCGAGCTCGACCTGCCCGACTTCCACCCCTCGGTGGTGCGGGCCGACTCGGTGGACGCCGCGGTCACCGCGGAGGTGGCGCGCGGCTACGACCTCGTGGTGCTCGGGCTCGACCAGCCCCGCGCGCTCTCGCACCGGCTCCTCCGGGCGCTGCTCGCGTCCGGCCACTCCGACGTGGTGGTGGTGCGGACGGGCCGCTCCGACGGGTGGTTCCGGCGCGTCCTGCTCCCCGTCACCGGCTCGGCCCCGTCTCGCGCCGCGGCGGAGCTCGGGTTCCTCTACGCCCGGGAGACGGGGGCCGAGCTCCACCTCCTGCACGTGATCGAGCCGGCCTCCGCCCCGGACCGGCGCGCCCTCGCCGAGCTCCGGCTGGTGGGCGGCCGCATGCTCGAGGAGCTCCTGGAGCGCGGGCGGCGCGAGGACGTCCGGGTCCGGGGGCGGCTCGTGTCCTCCCGCTACCCGGCGCGGGCGATCCTCGACGCCGCGTCCGAGGAGCGCGCCGACCTCGTGCTGGTCGGCGCCACGCCGCGGTACGTGGGGGTGCGGGCGTTCTTCGG
This sequence comes from Anaeromyxobacter paludicola, assembly GCF_023169965.1. Classification (NCBI taxonomy): domain Bacteria; kingdom Pseudomonadati; phylum Myxococcota; class Myxococcia; order Myxococcales; family Anaeromyxobacteraceae; genus Anaeromyxobacter; species Anaeromyxobacter paludicola. Next base: position 2,513,835 of record NZ_AP025592.1, read on the forward strand.
GCCGACCACCGATCTGCTGCTCGCCCACGCGCCGTGCGCGGTCGCCATCTACGCCGGCGGGGTGCGGCCGGAGGCGCTCCGGGCCACCACCGGCGGGCCCGAGCCGGCCGAGCGGCCGGGGGAGCGGTCGGGGGCCGCCCCCGCGCCGGGCGGCGAGGGGCAGGCGACGCTGCACTGAGAGGGGCTCGCGCGAAGAGCCTCGCCCGAGGCGTTGACAGGAGCGCGCCGGGCTCCTAGCCTGCCGGCGTAAGTAACTAACTGGTGAGTTACCGACCATGCCCACCCGCCCCCGGACCGGCCCCCGCCCGCGCGACGCCGAGGCGACGCGCGCCGCCCTCCTGCGCGCCGCCACCGAGACCTTCGCCGAGGCGGGCTTCGCCGGGGCGCGGGTGGACGCCATCGCCGAGCGGGCCGGCGTGAACAAGCGGATGATCTACGCCTACTTCCGCGACAAGGCGGGGCTCTACCGGGAGGTCCTCGCCTCCCGCTTCCGGGGCGCCGCCGAGGTGTCGCGCGGCGTGGCCGCCGGGCGCGGGCCGCGCGCCGCGCTCGAGGCGCTCGTGCGCTGGTACTTCGAGGTGCTGGCGCGGGATCCTCCCTTCGCGCGCCTGCTCGCCTGGGAGATGCTGTCGGGCGGCGCCCGCGGCCACGACATCCTCATCGAGAGCGCCACCCCCGCGCTCGACGTCTTCGCGGGGCTGGTGCGCCGCGGCATCGACGCGGGCGCCTTCCGGCGGGACCTCGACCCCGAGCTGCTCCGGGCGGCGGTGACCTCGGTGACCATCGGCTACTTCCTCCAGCGCGGGGTGGCGCGCGGGCGGGTGCAGGATCGGGCCTGGAATCCGGCCCGGTTCCTGGACCACGCCTGCCGGCTCCTCTTCGACGGCATCGCCGCGCCGGGAGGCCGCCGGTGAGCCCTCGGCGCGCCGCGCTCCTCGCGGCCGCGCTCCTCGCGGCCGGCCTCCCCGGCGCGCCGCGCGCCGCCGCGCCCGAGCCGCCGCTCCTCGGCCTCGACGAGGCCGTGGCGGCGGCGCTCGCGCGCAACCACCTCCTCGCCGGCGCGGCGCTCGAGGTCGAGAAGCAGGAGGACCGGGCCGACGCGCTCCGCACCCGCCGGCTCCCCGCCCTCCGCCTCGACCTCCTCGCCTCGCGCCTCCTCGAGCCGCTCGACTTCACCTTCCCCGCGGGCACCTTCGGCACCTTCCCGGGCGTGGGGCCCTTCCCGCCGCTCGAGTCGCGCGTCCGGACCGAGCCGCAGCTCACCACGGTGGCGCTGGTCACCGCGAGCCAGCCGCTCACGCAGCAGTACCGGATCGGCCTCGGCCTGCGCGCGCTCGAGCTCGGCCGCGACCTCGCCCGCGAGCAGCTCCGCGGCGAGCGGCAGCGGATCCGGGCCGAGGTGCGCGCCACCTACTACCGGCTCTCCGCGACGCAGGCGGCGGTGGCGGCGCTCTCCGACCTGGTCCGCGCGCTCGAGGAGCTCGACCAGCAGACCGGGCGCTACCTCGCCGAGGAGGTGGTGCTCCGGGGCGACGCGCTCGAGGTGAAGGCGCGGCTGGCGCGCGAGCGCTGGCGGCTCTCCTCGGCCGAGAGCGGCCTCGCCACCCAGCGCGAGCGGCTCGACCAGCTCCTCGGGCGCGACCTGGGCGCGCGCTTCCGGGTGGAGGATCCGTCGGCGCTCCGCTCGCCCGCGGCCGAGCTCGGGCTCGAGGAGGCCCGCGCGCGGGCCCGGGCCCGCCGGCCGGAGCTGCGCCGCGCCGCGCTCCAGCGGGCCCAGGCCGAGACCGGCCTGCGCCTCTCCCGCGCCGACTGGATCCCCGACGTCACCCTGAGCGCCCACTACGCCCGGCTGGTGGACTTCCACTTCCTGCCCGACCACGTGGCCGACGTCGGGCTGCTCCTCTCCTGGGAGCCCTTCGACTGGGGCCGCCGCGGCAAGGAGGCCTCCGCGGCCGGCCGCGCCGAGGCCCAGGCCGAGGCCGCGCTCGCCGAGGCCGAGTCGCAGGTCGGCCTGGAGGTCGGCGCCCGCTGGCGGGCCCTCCGCGACGCGACCGGGCTGCTCGAGGCCACCCGGCTCTCGGTGGCCGCCGCCCGCGAGAGCCTCGCCACCACGATGAACCGCTACCGCGAGGACGCCAAGGTGCTGCGCGACGTCCTCGAGGCGGAGGCCCGGCTCTCCGGCGCGCGCCACGACGAGGTGGACGCGATCGCCGGGCGCTGGGCCGCCGCCGCCGACCTCGAGAGGGCCCTCGGCGATGACGACTAGGACGACTTCCATCGGGCTCGTGGCGCTGCTCCTCGCCGGCTGCGGCCGGCACGCCCCGCCCCCGGCGCCCCCGCCCGCGGTCCGCGTCCAGGTGGTCGCGCCGGCCACCGGCGGCGGGGCGGGCGGCCGCTGGTCGGGGGTGGTGCAGCCCTCGAGCCTCGTGCCGCTCTCCTTCCGCGTCCCGGGCTACGTGGCGGAGCTGCTCCAGGTCCGCGCCGGAGGCCGCGGGCGCGCGGTGGCCGAGGGGGACCGGGTCCGCAAGGGCGAGGTGCTGGCCCGGCTGCGCGACGCCGAGTTCCGGGACAAGGTGGCCCAGGCGGCCGGCCAGGCCGCGGCGGCGGCCGCGGCGGCCGAGAAGGCGCGGCTCGACTTCGAGCGCGCCACGCGGCTCGGCGCCACCCACAGCGTCACCCGGCCCGAGCTCGAGGCGGCGCGGGCCCAGCGCGACGCCACCCGCGCCCAGCGGGACGCCGCCGAGGGGGCGCTCTCGGAGGCCCGCCTCGCCCTGCGCGACACCGCGCTCGCCGCGCCCCTGGACGGCGACGTGGTCAGGAAGGCGGTCGAGCCGGGCGCCCTCGTCGGCCCCGGCACGCTCGCCTTCGCGGTGGCGCAGGTGTCCACCGTGAAGGTGGTGGTCGGGGTGCCCGACGTGGTGCTCCGGACCATCGCGCCCGGCCAGCCGGTGACGGTCACCTCCGACGCGCTCCCGGGCCGCCGCCTCGACGCGCGCGTGAGCCGGGTGCCCTCCGCGGCCGACCCGGTGACGCGAAACTTCGAGATCGAGGTCGAGATCCCCAACCCCGACCGGCTCTGGAAGCCGGGCATGGTGGCCGCGGTCGAGCTCGCCGGCCCCGCCGCCCCGGCCCGGGTGGCGCCGCTCCTCCCGTTCAGCGCGTTCACCGAGGCGGCCGGCGAGCGGGGCCGCTTCGCCGTGGTGGTGGTCGAGGGGGACGGCGCCGCGGCCACCGCCCGGCTGCGCCCGGTGACGCTCGGCGAGGTGACCGGCAACCAGGTGGCGGTGGTCTCCGGGCTCGCCGCCGGCGAGCGGGTGGTGGTGACCGGTGCCCCGCTCCTCGCGGACGGGCAGCGCGTCGAGGTGGTGCCGTAGGAGCCCGCATGGACACCGCCCGCCCCTCCGGCCGGGGCAACCTGGCCCACTACTTCGTCACCCACCGGCAGGTCGCGTGGGCGCTCCTCGTGGCCGCGCTGGTCTGGGGCGTCATGGGCTACCTGCGCATGCCCAAGCGCAAGGATCCGGAGATCCCGGTCCGGGTGGCGCTCGCCTACTGCCCCTGGCCGGGCATCAAGGCCGAGCGGGTGGAGCAGCTCGTCACCCGCAAGCTCGAGCAGGCGGCCGCCGGGAACGCCAAGATCGACAAGCTCGAGTCCACCACCCGCGACGGGGTGGCCGTCCTGCTCGTCTACCTGCAGCAGAGCGTGGACGACACGGTGGAGCAGTTCGCCGACATCGGCCAGCGCGTCACGCGCATCCCCGACCTGCCGCCCGGGGCCGGTCCGGTCACCTGGGTGAGCGACTTCGGCGACACCGCCGCGCTCATGCTCACGGTGGCGAGCCCCAAGGTGGGCCGCGCCGAGCTCGACCTCCGCGGCGGCGCCCTGGCGCGGGCCGTCGCGGCGGCCCGGGCCGGGCGTCGGGACGGCCCGCGGGTGAGCGCCTTCTACTGCGTCCCGCCGGACGTCCCGCTCGCGCTCGTGGAGCGCCCCTTCGCCCTCTTCGCCGCGCAGGCGGAGCGGGACGGGGTGGCCCGGGACGTCCAGCCGCTCTCGGCGGCGGGCTGCGCCGGGGTGGACCTCGCCACCGGCCGGACCGACGCGGAGCTGCGCGCCTACGCCGCCGGCTTCGTCCGCGACCGGCTCGGCGCCGCCCAGGTCCACCCGGACGCCTGGGGGCCGGTGCTCGTGCGCGCGCCCGCCGAGGCGGCGGACCGGCTCGCCGAGGTGGCCGGCGACCGGTACACCTACCGGCAGCTCGACGACTTCACCGACGAGATCCAGCGCACCCTCCAGGCCCTGCCGATGGTCTCGAAGGTGACCCGCAGCGGCGTGCTCGGCGAGCGGATCAACCTCGAGTACGCCCAGGAGCGGCTGGCCGCGGCGGGGCTCCAGCCGGCGCGCCTCGCCCAGCTCCTCGCCGCGCGCAACACCGCGCTGCCCGGCGGCGTGCTCGACGCCGGCGACCGGCACCTCGTGGTGGACCCGGCCGCGGACGACCGGCGCTTCACCGACCTCGGCGAGCTCTTCGTGGGCGCCTCGAGCGCCGGGACCCCGGCCCGCCTCCGCGACCTCGTCACCCTCTCGCGCGGCTACGAGAGCCCGCCGCGGTTCCTCAACTACCTCGTGCACCGCGGCGAGGGCGGCGCGTTCGAGCGCGGGCGCGCCGTCACCCTCGCCGTGCAGATGCGCTCCGGCGAGCAGATCGGGGCCTTCGGCGAGGCGGTCGCCCGCGCGCTCGAGGACGTGCGCCGGCGGCTGCCGCCGGATCTCGTGGTGGCCCGCACGAGCGACCAGCCCCGCCAGGTGGAGGAGAACGTCTCGCTCTTCATGCGCAGCCTCTACGAGGCCATCGCCCTCGTGGTCCTGGTGGCGCTGGTGGGCTTCTGGAGCTGGCGCTCGGCGCTCCTCATGGCCACCTCCATCCCGCTCACGCTGGCCATGACCTTCGGCGCCATGAAGACGCTCGGGGTGGACGTCCAGCAGGTCTCGATCGCCACCCTCATCATCGCCCTCGGGCTGCTGGTGGACATGCCGGTGGTGGCGGGCGACGCCATCGAGCGGGAGCTCGGCGCGGGGACCCCGCGCGAGGTGGCCGCCTGGCTCGGGCCCACCCGGCTCGCCAAGGCCATCTTCTTCGCCACCCTCACCAACGTGGTCGCCTACCTGCCCTTCCTGCTCCTGAGCGGGGACGTCGGCCGCTTCCTGCACAGCCTTCCGGTGGTGATGACGGTGACGCTCTTCGCGGCGCTGGTCGTCTCGATGACCTTCATCCCGCTCGTGGCCCTCGGGCTCGTGAAGCCGCCCGACCGGCCCGCGCCCTCGACGGAGGCGCGGCGCCGGAAGGGGTTCGCGCGCTTCTACGCCCGCCTGGCCGAGGCGTCGCTCCGCCACCGGTACCGCGTGCTCGCCGCCTCGCTCGTGCTGGTGGTGGCGGGCGGGCTCGTGCTCTCGCGCCTCAAGACCCAGTTCTTCCCGACCGACCTCTCCTACCTCTCGTACGTGGACGTGCGGCTGCCGGAGGACGCGCCGCTCGGGGCCACCGACGCCGCGGCGGCCGAGGCGGAGCGGGTCGTGCGGGAGCAGGCCGAGGCCTTCGGGCGCGCCCACGGGGTCCCGCGGGTGCTCCGGACCCTGACCACCTTCGTCGGCGGCGGCGGCCCGCGCTTCTGGTTCTCGGTGCAGCCCGAGCAGCAGCAGCTCAACTACGCCCAGCTCCTCGTCGAGGTCACCGACAAGCGCTTCACCCGCGAGCTCGTGGCGCCGCTCCAGGCGGCGCTGGCGCGGGTCCCGGGCGCCCGGGCCGACGTCCGCCAGCTCGAGACCGGGAAGCCGGTCGGCGTGCCGGTGTCGATCCGCGTCTCGGGCGAGGACCTGCTTACGCTGCGGCGCGTCGCGGGGGAGGTGGCGGGCGTCCTCCGCGGCGTCCCCGGCGCGGCCCGCGTCCGCGACGACTGGGGGCCGCCGGCGCTCCTCGTCCGGCTCGAGGTGGACGACGACCGGGCCGGCCTCGCCGGCGTGACCCGCTCCGACGTGGCCGCCTCCTCCGCCGCCGCGCTCTCCGGCCTCCCGGTCGGCGCCTGGCGGGAGCGGGACAAGCTCATCCCCATCCTGGCGCGGCTCCGGCTCGAGGATCGGGCCCAGCTCGGCGCGCTCGACGACCTCTACGTGTTCTCGGCCGCCTCGGACCGGAAGGTGCCGCTGCGGCAGGTCTCGACCGTCTCGCGCCAGCTCGAGCCGCCCAAGATCGTCCGCCGCAACCAGTTCCGGACCATCACCGTCTCCTGCTTCTCGGTCCCGGGCGTGCTCCCGTCGGAGGTGCTCGCCGCCGCCCGGCCCGGCCTCGACCGGGTCGCGAAGGGGCTGCCGCCGGGCTACCGCCTCGAGATCGCGGGGGAGCACGAGGAGCAGCAGAAGGGCTTCCTCGAGCTCGCCCTGGTGATGGCGGCGTCGGTGGCGCTCATCTACTTCGCCCTGGTGTTCCAGTTCCAGAGCGCCGTGAAGCCGCTCGTGGTGTTCGCGGCCATCCCCTACGGCATGGCGGGGGCGGTCGGCATGCTGGCGCTCATGGGCCAGCCGTTCGGGTTCATGGCCTTCCTCGGGGTGGCCAGCCTGGTGGGCGTCATCGTGAGCCACGTCATCGTGCTCTTCGACTTCATCGAGGAGGCGCGCGAGCACGGCCGCTCGCTGGAGGACGCGCTCGTCGAGGCGGGCATCGTCCGGCTCCGGCCGGTGCTCATCACCGTGGGGGCGACGGTGCTCGGCCTGCTGCCGCTGGCGCTGCACGGCGGGCCGCTCTGGGAGCCGCTCTGCTACGCGCAGATCGGCGGCCTCACCGTGGCGACCGCGGTGACGCTGATCCTGGTGCCGGTCCTGTACTCGGTGTTCGTGCGCGACCTGAGGCTCATCCGGTGGGAGGCGCCGCGCGCCGGTCCGGCCCCGGCGGAGCCGGCCGCCCCGCGGGACTGAGCGCGGCCCCGGGGATCCCCCGGCCACGGCGCGGCGGCCGCGTGCCGCGGGCGCGAGAGTTCGGCCGGACGCCCTGGATGGGGTATCGTCGCCGGATGCCCCAGCAGCCCAGCTCTCGCGACGCCTTCGCCTCCACCCTCGGCGCCTTCGCCGCCACCGTCGGCTCCGCCGTCGGCCTCGGCAACATCTGGAAGTTCCCGTTCCTCACCGGCTCCAACGGCGGCGCCGCCTTCGTCCTCACCTACCTGCTCGCGGTGGCGCTCGTGGGAGTGCCGGTCATGGCGGTGGAGCACGCCATCGGGCGCCGCATGCGGCTCAACGCGGTGCAGGCCTACGCGCGCGTGGTCCCGCGACAGCCGTTCTGGTCGCTCATCGGCTGGGGCGGCCTCCTGGCGGCCGTGCTCATCATGGCCTTCTACACCGACGTGGCCGGCTGGGTGTTCGCCTACGTCCTCAAGTCCGCGCTGGCCGCGGCCGGCGGGAGCCCGCTCACCCCCGACACCTTCGGGCGGCTCGCGAGCGGCACCTTCGAGCCGCTCTTCTGGCAGGTGGTGGTGCTGGTGGTGACCACCGGGATCATCGCCGCCGGCGTCTCGAAGGGCATCGAGAAGGTCACGAAGACCCTCATGCCCCTGCTCTTCGCGCTCCTCCTCGTCTGCGACGTCCGCGCGCTCACGCTGCCCGGCGCCTCGGCCGGCGTCTCCTACCTGTTCCGGCCCGACCTCACCAAGATCACGGGCACGGTGCTCCTGTCGGCCCTCGGGCTCGCGTTCTTCAAGCTCTCGCTCGGCATGGGGACGATGACCACCTACGGCTCGTACATCCCCGACGAGACGAAGCTCGCGCCCAACGCCATCCGCGTCGCGCTCGCCGACACGCTGGTCTCGATCCTGGCCGGCCTCGCCATCTTCCCGGCCGTCTTCGCCTTCGGGGGCCAGCCCGCCGGCGGCCCGGGCCTCCTCTTCAACACCATCCCGCTCGTCTTCTCGAAGATGCCGGGCGGCAGCCTCTTCACCGTGGTCTTCTTCGTGCTCGCCGCCATCGCCACCATCGGCGCCATGGTGAGCCTCATCGAGGTGCCGGTGGCCTTCCTGGTGGAGCGCGGCCACCTCTCCCGCCCGGCGGCGGCGGTGGCGACCGGGCTCGCGATGTTCGCCCTCGGCACGCTCGCCACCCTCTCGCAGAGCCCGGTGCTCGAGGGCGTGAAGCCGTTTGGCAAGAGCTTCTTCGACCTGTTCGACTTCCTCTCCTCGAACGTGCTCCTGCCGGTCGGCGGCCTCGCCATCGCCGTGGTCGGCGGCTGGCTGATGAAGCGCGCCGAGTTCCTCGGCGAGCTCGACAAGGGCTACGCCGCCGAGCCCTGGTACGACCGCGCCATCTACGCCTCCATCCGCTACCTGGCGCCCGGCCTCATCCTGCTCATCCTCCTCAACAGCCTCGGGGTGATCCGGCTCGCCTAGGCGGGCGGCCGGCCGCTCCCTCGCTCCCCCGCCGCGGGCCGACTTGACGGCCCGCGCGCGGGGTGTTTCATACCCCCCGCGCGGCGCCCCCCGCCGCGGCGACACCCCCGGGAGCACATGAACGCACAGCACGAGGTCGGCCGGCGGCGGACGTTCGCCATCATCTCGCACCCGGACGCCGGCAAGACCACCCTCACCGAGAAGCTCCTGCTCTACGGCGGCGTCATCCAGCTCGCCGGGGCGGTGAAGGCCAAGCGCGGCCGGAGCAGCGCCGTCTCCGACTGGATGGAGATGGAGCGCGAGCGCGGCATCTCCATCACCACGAGCGTGCTCCAGTTCCCGTACCGCGGGCTGCAGCTCAACCTGCTCGACACCCCGGGCCACGCCGACTTCAGCGAGGACACCTACCGCACGCTCCACGCGGTGGACGGCGCGATCATGCTCCTCGACTCCGCCAAGGGCGTCGAGGCGCAGACCCGCAAGCTCTTCCGGGTCTGCAAGCACCGGGCGATCCCGATCTTCACCTTCGTGAACAAGCTCGACCGGCCCGGGCGCGACCCCTTCGACCTCATCGGCGAGGTGGAGAGCGTGCTCGGGATCGGCGTCTACCCGATCACCTGGCCGGTGTTCCGCGACGGCACCTTCGCCGGCGTCTACCACCGGCTCGCCGGGCGCGTGTACCTGTTCGAGGCGCTCGACCCCGACGCGGGGAAGGGCGTGGGCGCGGAGCGGCCGCCCGTGGAGGTGACCGGGCTCGAGGACCCGGCGCTGGCCGAGGCGCTCGGCGAGCGCGGCTACGCCCGGCTCAAGCAGGAGACGGAGCTGCTCGAGCTCGCCGGCGACGGCTTCGACAAGGAGCGCTTCCTCGCCGGCGAGCTCTCGCCGATGTTCTTCGGCAGCGCGGTGAACAACTTCGGGCTCGAGCCGTTCCTCGAGTCCTTCTGCGAGCTCATGCCGCCGCCGGGGCCGCGCGCCACCGACCAGGGCCCGGTGAGCCCGTCGCAGGAGGAGTTCTCGGGGTTCGTCTTCAAGATCCAGGCGAACATGGACAAGGCCCACCGCGACCGGATCGCCTTCGTCCGGCTCTGCTCGGGCCGGATGGTGCGCGGGATGAAGGTGCGCCACGTCCGCTCCGGCCGCGACCTGCGGCTCGCCAACCCGACCCAGTTCCTGGCCGGCGAGCGGAGCCTGGTGGAGGAGTCCTTCGCCGGCGACGTGGTGGGCGTGAACGATCCCGGCCTGTTCGAGATCGGCGACACCCTCACCGGCGGCTCCACCTTCGAGTTCCAGGGCATCCCCAGCTTCGCGCCGGAGCACTTCGCCCGGCTGGAGATGGTCGATCCGCTGAAGCGCAAGCAGTTCGCCCGCGGGCTGGAGCAGCTCGCCCAGGAGGGCACCGTCCAGCTCTACCGGCCGCCCGAGGGGCGCGCCGGGGACCTCGTGCTCGGCGCCCTGGGCCGGCTCCAGTTCGAGGTGGTGAAGTTCCGCCTCGAGGCGGAGTACGGGGTCCAGGTGCGGCTCGGCGGGGCGCCCTGGCAGCTCGCCCGCTGGGTCTCGCGCGAGGACGGCGCCCCGGTGGACCTCGACCGGCTCCACGACGCGGTCGAGGGCATGGTGGTCCTCGACGTGCGCGGGCGGGTGGTGGTGCTGTTCGATCGCGAGTGGGCGCTGCAGACCGCCAACCGGCTCCACCCCGAGTACCGGTTCGCCGAGACGGCGACCGGTGTGGTGGTGCGGGCCGCCTGAGCGGCCCGGCCCGCGCCCCCGCCCTCCCCTTCCGCTTCGAGGAGGGGAGCGCTACGCCGCGACCGTGCCCGCCTTGCGGATCGCCTCGAGCTCGATGCTGATCTCCACCTTCTCGCCGACGAGCACGCCGCCGGCCTCGAGCGCCGCGTTCCAGGTGAGGCCGTAGTCTCGCCGGTCGAGCGAGGCCTTGGCGGAGAAGCCGGCCCGCTCGTTGCCCCAGGGATCCTTGCCGGTGCCGGCGAACTCGGCCTGGAGGGTCACCTCGCGGGTCACGCCGCGGATGGTGAGGTCGCCCACGATCCGGAGCGCCTCGCCGTCCCGCGCGACCGCCTTCGAGCGGAAGGTGAGCTCCGGGAAGCTCGCCGCGTCGAGGAAGTCGGCCGAGCGCAGGTGCGCGTCGCGGTCGGCCACCTGCGTGTCGATGGAGGCGGCGTCGATGTGGACCTCGACCGAGCCCTTCGTCGGGTCCTGCGGGTCGAGGCTCACGGCGCCGGACCACTTCGCGAACCGGCCGTGCACCTTCGAGATGATCATGTGCCGGACCCAGAAGTGGATGGCCGAGTGGCTGACGTCGATGTCCCAGGTAGCGTTCGCCATGGTGCGTCTCCTTTTCGTTGAGCCGGCGCTGCGTTCCGGCGCCGCGCTTCGATGGCGAGAAGATGCGCCCGGACGCGCGGGCCCGCAATCCACGGAAGCGCACAACTTCGTTTCCCTTGGGACACGACTGCGCGCCCCGCGCCCGGGCCGCTGGCGCGGCCCCTCCCCGCGGCTTAGGTCTCGGGGCATGACCCCCGAGCCCACCGAGAAGCTGGTCCTGAGCGACGAGGAGTGGCGCGCCCGCCTCACGCCGGAGGCGTACGCCGTGCTGCGTGGCCACGGCACCGAGCGGGCCTTCACGGGCTGCTTCGTCGGCACGCACGAGCCGGGGACCTACGTCTGCGCCGGCTGCGCCAACCCGCTCTTCCGCTCCGGCGAGAAGTTCGAGTCGGGCACCGGCTGGCCGTCGTTCACGCGGCCGGTCGCGGAGGGCGCGGTGCGGGAGCGGGTGGACCGCTCGCACGGCATGATCCGCACCGAGGTGCTCTGCGCCCGCTGCGACGGGCACCTCGGCCACGTCTTCCCCGACGGGCCGCCCCCCACCGGCCAGCGCTACTGCATGAACTCCGCGGCGCTCCGGCACGTGCCGGAGTAGGCGCCGCTGGTCGCGCTCCGCGGCGGGAGGGGTCCCAGCGAAGCTGGGGAGGGCGGAGCCCTCCGCGGCGGGAGAGCTTCGCCGAATGGCGAAGCGCAAGGGCCCCGCCGAGCGGAGGGTGGGGCCCCGCCGGCTCCGCCGGCGGGGCGGGGCAGCATGCCCCGTTCAAATGCAGCGGGCACCCCGCCGCGGAGGACGGGGTGCCCGGGGGAACACACGGAGCCGGAGGGAGGGCTACGGCGCGTTCGCGAGGTAGTTGGCGTAGTCCTGCGCGGTGGTGCCCGCCGCCAGGGAGGCGCCCATGTTCACCATGTTGTTGACGGTGGTGAGCCAGTTGGCCGCGCTGCGGCCGCTGACGGTGTAGCCGCCCGACTTGAACACGGTGTTGTTCGAGGTGAGCCCGTGGCAGCTGGTGCAGGACGCGGTCACCATGGCCGCGGTGACGGTGACGGCCGGCGGCGTGTAGGTGCAGGCCTGCGAGAGCACCGGCGTGCCCGCGCAGCCGGTCGGCGTGGAGGCGGTCACGGTGCGGGTCTGGGTGTTGTTCGACTGGCAGGCGCCCCAGGCCGAGTAGGTGTACGTGCAGGCCGGCGGCACGTAGGTGCAGGCCTGCGTGAGCACCGGCGTGCCCGCGCAGCCGGTCGGCGAGGAGGCGGTCACGGTGCGGGTCTGGGTGTTGTTCGACTGGCAGGTGCCCCAGGCCGAGTAGGTGTACGTGCAGGCCGGCGGCACGTACGTGCAGGCCTGCGAGAGCACCGGCGTACCGGTGCAGCCCGTCGGCGAGGAGGCGAGCACGGTCCGGGTCTGCGTGTTGCTCGAGCTGCAGGCCGACCAGGTCGAGTAGGTGTACTGACAGGCCACCGGAGTGGGCGTCGGCGTGGGAGTCGGGGTGGGCGTCGGAGTCGGCGTCGGCGTGGGAGTCGGGGTGGGCGTCGGAGTCGGCGTCGGGGTGGGCGTCGGAGTCGGCGTCGGCGTCGGGGTGGGCGTCGGCGTCGGCGTCGGCGTCGGGGTGGGCGTCGGCGTGGGGGTCGGCGTCGGCGTCGGGATGGGCGTCGGCGTCGCCCCGGGGCCGGCCGGCATGTTGGCGGCGGTGAAGGTGCCGTCGGCGAGATCGTTGAGCGCACCCGAGAAGATGACCGCGCCGGTGGCCCGATTCGTCACGACGAGCTTGCCGCCGGTGGTGGTGAAGCTCACGTCGCGGAGCAGCTTGCGGAGCGCGACGCCGCCGTCGCTGAGCGGATCGGTGGGCACCTGGTACAGGTCGAACAGGGGCGCGAGCACCGTCCGGACCTTGGCGATGAACGCCAGGTAGCCGTTCGCCGTGGAGCGTGAGGCGGTCGGCTCGCGCTCGAGCCCGTCGTCGCTCTCCGCGGTGGTGGCCGCGAGGGTGGTGAGCTCGTTCACGGCGGTGTGGCCGGCGTCGGGCGCGATGGCGTAGAGGCTGGTCGTGCCGCCGGCCGCGTCGGTGGCCTGGGCCTGGAGCAGGTACGGCGGCGTCAGGCCGGCCACGTCGATCGAGAAGGACCCGTCCTGGCCGAGGGTGCCGGTCCGCTGGTGGGCTGCGGCGTCCTTGAGGGTGATGGTGGAGGCGAGCGCGGTCTGCGCCGACGCGACGCCGCTCACGGTGGAGGCGGTACCGGAAGGGGAATCGGAGCCGCAGCCGGCAAGCGCCAGCGCTGCGGTCAGGGCGCCGAGCGCCAGGCCTGCGGCGGAGCGACTCCTCGTGATCGAGCGGGTGTGGGCAGTGAGCTTCATTCGTTCTCCCTTGTTCGGGTGGAACAGGCGACCCATCGAGCGAACGGCTGCCCGGGCCGCCTGTACCGTGAATGCGTGTCACAGGAACAAGGGACAACACGACAGACAAGACGTCAGGTGCCTGCTTGCTCGGTCGCAAGAGCAGCCACCCAAGCTACCGAAAGTTCCCCACTACGACATGTAGGCAAGAAAAAAACCTGAGTCGGACAGGGGAGGTTCCGACCCAGGTTTGGGATGACTCAGGTGCGACAAGGTGCGCGACCCCAAGGAGGGATGCGGCAGCCGGGGCCCTACAGGCGGTTCAAGAAGACCGGCAGCCCGCGCTTGTTGGCGTAGTTCGGCCGCAGCCGGTTCACGTCGTACATGCTCGCCACGTCCACCTTGCGAGGCCCGAGCTTGGGGTCGGGGATGGGCACGAGGTCGTACCTGCCCTCGACGAGCGCCGACATGAGCCCGCTCTGCCCCGCCAGCACCGCGTCGAGCGCCATCGTGCCGTAGATGGAGGCGATGAGCTTGTCGATGAAGTCGGGGTCGCCGGAGCGCAGGTCATAGGTGAGGTCGGAGACGATGGTCTCCTCGCCGGTGCGCTTCTTGATCTCGTCGCTGAGCGACTCGGCCACGCTCGCCTTCTTGCGGTGGCCGTAGGCGTCGGGCTCGCCGTACTCCTGCACGTGGTAGCCCTCCCACTGCGCCCCCTCGCTCAGGACCACCAGGGCGTAGTTGCTCGGGTTGCGGCGCTTGTCCTCCTGCAGGAGCTCGATGAGGTGCTCGAGCTTCACCTTGTGCTCCGGGATGACGCAGCGGATCGAGCTCACCCAGGCCGCGTAGAGCGCCGTGAAGCCGGCGTCCCGGCCGAAGACGCGGAACACGCCGATCCGCTCGTGCGAGCCGATGGTGGTCCGCTGCCGCTCGATGGCCGCCATGGCGCGCGTCATCGCGGTCGAGAAGCCGATGCAGTACTCGGTGTTGCGGACGTCGTTGTCCATCGTCTTCGGGATCGCGATCACCTTGGCGCCGAGCTGGTGCAGCCGCGCCGCGTAGCTCAGGGTGTCGTCGCCGCCGATGGCGATGAGCTGATCGATGCCGAGCTTCTCGAGGTTCGAGAGCACCGCGCGGCTGACGTCGTGCACGGTGTTGGTCTCGCCGCCCTTGGTCACCTGGGTGGTCGGGAACGCCTCCCCCTCGAGGTGCTTCGGCAGCCGCTTCATCTTGGAGGGGTTGGTGCGGCTCGAGTGGAGGAAGGTGCCGCCGGTCCGGTCGATGGTCCGGGTGTTCTCCCGGCTGAGCGGGAGGACGTAGCGGGCCTTGCTCGCCGGGTCGGAGAGGTCGAGGTGGGTGAGCCCCTCCCATCCCCGGCGGATGCCGGTCACCTCGCAGTCGTGCTCGCAGGCCCGGTAGACCACGCTCTTGATGATGGAGTTGAGGCCGGGAACGTCGCCGCCGCCCGTCAGGATTCCGATGCGCTTTTTCGCCATGGCACCTTCTTAACCGCTCCCGCGGACGCCGTGCAGTTTTGTGCGAGGGGCTCCGCCGCCCCGGTGGATCGCGCTCGCCCGGCCGTTTTTTCACCTCGCCCGGCCGAGGCTGCCGGTTCGCGGGGATGGGCACCGCCGTTCACGGTCGGTTCCACGCGGTCCGGTCGCCGCGGCGCCCGCCTCCGCCGTGCCCTTGACCGCGGCGCCCCCCTGCCCGAGCATGCCCGCGCCCGTGGCCCACGATCCCTACGCCTCGCTCCGCTTCCCCGAGTACCGCGCCTTCCTCGCCTCCATGGCGACGGTGTTCGTCGCCACCCAGGTCCAGAGCGCCGTCCTGGGCTGGCAGGTGTACGCGATCACCGGCGACCCGCTCGCGCTCGGGCTCGTCGGGCTCGCCGAGGCGCTCCCGTTCCTGCTCCTCACGCTGGTCGGCGGCTGGGCGGCGGATCGCTTCGATCGCCGCGCGCTCTCGCTCGCGAGCCTCGCCGCCGTGGGCGGGAGCGGCGCCTGGCTCTTCGCGCTCTCGCTCGGCGCGCCCCGGTCCGCCCTCCCCTTCTACGGCGCCCAGGCGCTGGCGGGGCTCGGCCGCGCCTTCTTCCGCCCCGCCTCGGCCGCGCTCGGGACCGAGCTCGTGCCGCG
Organism: Anaeromyxobacter paludicola; assembly: GCF_023169965.1. Classification (NCBI taxonomy): domain Bacteria; kingdom Pseudomonadati; phylum Myxococcota; class Myxococcia; order Myxococcales; family Anaeromyxobacteraceae; genus Anaeromyxobacter; species Anaeromyxobacter paludicola. The sequence continues at coordinate 2,529,069 of NZ_AP025592.1, forward strand.
CGAGCACTACCACAACGCCTCGAGCTGGCGCTCCTCGGTGTTCCACGTCGCCATGGTGCTCGGCCCGGCCGCCGGCGGCGGGCTCATCGCCTTCGGCGGGCCGCGCGTCGCCTACGCCGTGGTCTGCGTCCTCACGCTCGTCGGGCTCGGCACGCTGCTGCTCGTGTCGCCGCGCCCGCGCCCGGCGCCGGCGGAGGCGCCGGGCCGGATCGCGGACGAGCTCGCCGACGGCGTCCGCTTCGTCTTCGACCAGCCCCTCCTGCTCGGGGCGATGAGCCTCGACCTCTTCGCCGTGCTCTTCGGCGGCGCCGCGGCGCTGCTGCCGGTGTTCGCGCGCGACGTGCTCGGCGTGGGCGAGGTCGGCTTCGGCGTGCTCCGCGCCGCCCCCGCCGTGGGCTCGGTGGTGATGTCCTTCGCGCTGGTGCGCTTCGGCGAGCTCCGGCGCGCCGGCCGCACCCTGCTCTGGAGCGTGGCCTGCTTCGGCCTCTGCTGGATGGCCTTCGCGGCCTCCCGCTCCTACGCGCTCTCGCTGGCCCTCCTCGCCCTCGCCGGCGCGCTCGACAACGTCTCGGTGGTGCTCCGCAGCACGCTCGTCCAGACCTTCACGCCGCAGGAGAAGATGGGCCGCGTCTCGGCCGTGAACAGCTTCTTCATCGGCTCGTCGAACGAGCTCGGCGCCTTCGAGAGCGGCCTCGCCGCGAAGCTGCTCGGCACCGTGCCCTCGGTGCTCTTCGGCGGGGCGATGACGCTCGTGACGGTGGGGGCGGTGGCCTGGCGCGCCCCGGCGCTGCGGCGGCTCACCCGGATCGCCCCCCCGTAGCCCGCGGGCCGTCGTTCTCCACTGGAAACGATGTTGTTCCCCTGCGCCGCTTGCCCGGCGCCGCCGGGCGGCTACATTCCCGCCATCGACGAGCCGGCGCCCCGCCGCTCGCAGGAAAGGAAAGCCTCCCATGAAGAAGACCCTCGCCGCCGCGGCCCTCCTCGCCGCCCCCCTCCTCGCCCTCGCCGCCCCGGAGCCGTGGAGCATCGACGCCTCCCACAGCACCACCTCCTTCAGCGTGAAGCACCTCGTCGTCTCCCGCGTCCGCGGCGAGTTCGGCAAGACCAGCGGGACCATCGCGCTCGACCCGGCCGACCCGGCCCGCTCCAAGGTGGAGGCGACCATCGACGCCACCACCGTGAACACCCGCGAGCCCAAGCGCGACGAGCACCTCAAGTCGGCCGACTTCCTCGACGTGGCGAAGTACCCGAGCATCACCTTCCGGTCCACCAAGGTCGCCGCGAAGGGGAAGGACCACCTGGCGGTGACCGGCGAGCTCACCCTCCACGGCGTCACCCGGCCGGTGACCCTCGACGTGACCGCGAGCCCCGAGGTGAAGGGGATGTACGGCGAGACCCGCCGCGCCTATACCGCCACCGCCCGGATCGAGCGCAAGGACTTCGGCCTCACCTGGAACAAGGCCATCGAGGCCGGCCCGGTGATCGGCGACCAGGTGGACATCTCCATCGACGTCGAGGCGGTGAAGGACGTCCCCAAGACGGCCGCCCGGTAGCCCCCGCCCCGCCCCGCGCCAGCCGGCCGACCGCCCGGAGCCTCCGCGCTCCGCAGGCGGTGCTGGCGCGCGGGGGCCGACGGATGCGATAACTCCTCGCCACTTTCCTTCGAGGACCTCAGGCGATGGGACGCATCTTCGAGACACGCAAGGCCACCATGTTCGCCAGGTGGAACAAGATGGCGAAGGCGTTCACCCGGATCAGCAAGGAGATCGCCATCGCCGTGAAGGCGGGCGGTCCCAACCCGGACAACAACCCGGCGCTGCGGCGCGCGCTCCAGAACGCGCGCGGCGCCAACATGCCGAAGGACAAGGTCGAGGGCGCCATCAAGCGCGCCAGCGGCCAGGACCAGAAGGCGTACGAGCAGGTGCTCTACGAGGGCTACGGCCCGCACGGCGCCGCGCTGGTGGTCGAGACCGCGACCGACAACGTGGTCCGCACCGTCGCCAACGTCCGCATGCACTTCAAGAACCACGGCGGCAACCTCGGCAACTCGGGCAGCGTCGCCTTCCAGTTCCAGCGCATGGGCGTGTTCCGGCTCGCGCCGGAGGGCATCGACCAGGAGGCGCTCGAGCTCGAGCTCATCGACCACGGGCTCGAGGAGATGGGCGAGGGGACCGGCGAGAAGGGCGAGAAGCAGCTCGTCATCCGCTGCGCCTTCACCAGCTTCGGCCAGCTCCAGGCGGCGCTCGAGGAGCGGAAGCTCCCGGTCGTCTCGGCGGAGTCCGAGTACGTGCCGCAGACGCCGGTGCAGCTCCCGGACGATCAGGCGGCCGAGGTGCTGGAGCTCGTGGACGCCCTCGAGCAGGACGAGGACGTCCAGAAGGTCTCCCACAACCTCGCCTGACGCCGCGCGGCGCCGACGGCGCGGCGTGGAGACGACGAGGCCCGCGCCCCCGGGGGAGCGCGGGCCTTCGCGTTCCCGGGAGCCCTACCGGACGGTCCCGGACGCCTGCTGGCGGGCGCCGCTCTTCTTGGCGGTGACGGTCACGTTGCCCGCCTTCACGCCGGTCACCACGCCGCTCTTCGAGACCCAGGCGATCGACTTGGCCGAGCTCGACCAGACGCACTGGCGCGTGATGTCGCCCGTGCTCCCGTCGGAGAAGGTGCCGACGGCCCGGAGCTGCAGCTTCCCCCTCACCGCCACCGAGAACGGGTTCGGGGTCACGGCGTAGCTCACCAGCCGGGCGCTGCCGACGGTCACCGGGGCGGTGGCGGCCTTGCCGCCGTACGACGCGGTCACGGTGGCGGTCCCGGGGGCCACGCCGCTGAGGAGCCCGGCCGAGGCGCCGGAGGTGGCGACCACCGCCACCGCCGTGTTGGAGCTCGACCAGGCCGCCTGCGTGGTGACGTCGCGGGTCGAGCCGTCGCTGAACCCGGCGGTGGCGCGCAGCTGCAGCTGGTAGCCCGCCGCCACGCTCACCGCGGCCGGCGAGATCGCGAGCGACCGGATCACCGCCGGGGAGACGGTGACCGCGACCGAGCCGGAGAGGCCCAGCGCCGTCGCGGTGACGGTGGCGCTCCCCTGCGCCAGGCCGGTGACCACGCCCTCGGAGCCGGCCGCGTTCGACACCGCGGCGAGCGCCGCGTCGGAGCTGCTCCAGGCGGCCTGCTGCGTGAGGTCCTGCGTGCTCCCGTCGGTGAAGGTGCCGGTCGCGACGAGCGGCTGCTGGATGCCGACCGGGATCGAGATCGGGCTCGGCGTCACCGCGATGGAGACCAGGGAGGCCGAGGTCACCGTGAGGGTGACGAAGTCCGACGCCCCGCCGAGCGACGCGGTCACGTCGGCGCTGCCCACCGCCGCCCCGGTCGCCACGGCCACGCCGTTCACCACCGCCACCGTCACCGCCGGGCCGGAGGACCAGGCCACCTGCGCCGTCACGTCCTGCGTGCTCCCGTCGGAGAAGGTGCCCTGGGCCTGCAGCGTCACCGTCGTGCCCTTCGCGAGGGTGACCTCGCTCGCGAACACGTCGAGGCTCTGCAGCGTGGCGGCGATCACGGTGAGGGAGGTGGCCCCGGAGACGGTCCCGACCGAGGCGGTGACGCTGGTGCTGCCCGCGGCGACGGCGGTCAGGAGGCCCGCCGGCGAGATCGAGGCGACGTCGGGATCGCCGGTGGTCCAGGTGGCCTGCGCGGTGAGGTCCTGCTTGCTCTGGTCGGAGAAGACGCCCGTGGCCGTGTAGGCCACGTCCACGCCGGCCGGGACGGTCTGCAGCTCCGGCTCGACCGAGACCGCCACCAGGATCGCCTCGCTGACGGTCACGGGCGCGCTGGCCTCGAGCCCGGCGGCGGCGACGTGGATGGTGGCCGCGCCCACCGACTTGCCGGTGACCGCGCCGGCGGCGACGGCCGCCACCGCCGGATCGGAGGAGCTCCAGCCGGCCGAGGTGGTCACGTCGAGCTTCGAGCCGTCGGTGAAGAGGAGCACGGCGGCGCAGGCGCCGGTGGTCCCCTTGGCGATGGGCTGCGTCGGGCAGGAGAGCGAGAGCTGGGTGGCGGCCGCGGCGGTGACGGTCACGTCCACGGCGGCGGTCTTCCCGGCCACGGCGGCGGTGACGGTGGCCGCGCCCGGCGCGACGGCGGTGAGGAGGCCCTGGTCCACGCCCACCACCGCCGGCGCGGTGGAGCTCCACCCGGCGACGCCGGTGACGTCCTGGACGCTGCCGTCGGAGAAGGCGCCGGACAGCACCAGCGGCTGCTGGAAGCCCGTCGGCATCGAGAGCGGGCCGACCGGGGCGATCGAGAGCCCGGTCAGCGCGGCGTCGGTCACGGTGACGTTGGTGGTGCTGGTCCGGCCGCGATAGCTCGCCTGCACGGTGGTGGTGCCGGCCGCGACCGCCCGGAGGGTGCCGCCCGAGATCGTGGCCACGCTGGGCACGTTCGAGATCCAGCTCGAGAGGCTGGTCACGTTCACCCGGGAGCCGTTGCTGAGGGTGGCGAGCGCGCCGCAGCTCGAGCTGGTCCCGGCGGCGAGGCGCGCCGGGGCGCAGGAGACGGCGAGCTGGGTCACGACCGGCTCGGCGACCACGAGCTGCGCCTGGCCGGAGACGCCCTGCAGCGTGGCGATCACCCGCACCGCGCCGGCCTTGATGCCGCGCGCGCTGCCGGCGGTGACGATGGACGCGACGCCCTCGTCCGAGGAGCTCCAGGTGGCGGTGCTCGAGACGTCGGCGGTGCTGCCGTCGCTGAAGCGGGCGAGCGCGGTGTAGGCCTGCGCCACGCCGGCCGGCTGCGTGGCGCTCGCGGGCGAGAGCGTGATCGAGGCGACGGTGGGGGCGCTGCAGCCGGCGCCGGTGCAGGCCTGGCCGGGGCTCGACTTGCTGCCGCACCCTGCCAGGGTGAGCGCCGTCAGCGCGACGAGCCACGAGGAGACGGTTGCCAGGGTGAGGCGTCGCGCGACTGTCATGGAGAGACCTCTTCGCTCGGGCCGGTGCCTACCGACGGTGTAGGTCCACAGGTACAGCACGTGGGGAGAGCGGGGCAGCCGTGTGTTCGTGGGATGAGACGCCTACCTACCACCACATTAGGGGGATGCCGCCCGGGACGCGGGCGTCGGCGGCGGTCGGCGGGGCGGCGCGGACCCGGCGGCAGGCGCGACCCTCCGGCCGGCCCGGCGCGGGCTTCCGCATCTCGCCGTGATTGCAGGCGATCTCGTCGCGCCACGGCCCTCCTGTGGCGGGTCCGGAGCGTGCAAGCGCCCGCCTCGTCATGCGCGCGTGGCCGACCGCCCTGCTGCTCCTCGCCGCCTGCGGCGGCGCGCCCGCGCCCGCGATCTCTTCTGGGGCGTCGCAGCCACTCACGGTGGAGGTGGACTCCGCCGTCGGGCCGGACTGGCTCCGGCAGCCCGACCTCCCGGAGCGGACCCTCTCGGCGGCGTCGGTCGCCGCGCAGCGCTGGGGCGGCGCCGACCTGCGGGACTGGACGGTCCGCTTCGTGAGCCGGATCGACGCCTGCGGCGCCGCCGAGGCCGGGCAGGCCTCCGGCTGCACGCGGCACGACCAGCGCACCATCGAGCTCGCGGTGGACGCCGCGTCGCCGTGCGTCGAGGGCACCGCGCTGCTCCACGAGGTGGGGCACGTGGCCATCCCGGACGATCCGGATCACCGCGACCCGCGCTGGTCGAGCCCGGCGTTCTGGGTGGATCTCCTCGGGGCCGTCCAGGCGCAGGAGGCGCCCGGCGCGACCGCCTGCGACGAGGCGCTCTCGGTCTGGCGGATCTGGTGGAAGGCGCGGGAAGCGCCGGCGCCCTGACTTCCTGAGCCGGAGCGGAGGTGGCCGCCTCCGGCGAGGGGGCCGCGTCGGATCGTGGCCCTCCGGCCGGCCGGGATCCTGCGTCGGCCGTGCGCCGATCGTACCGCCCCATCGTCCGCGGAGGCTGCCCGGGCACCGGCGGGACAATTCCCGGGCTGCTCCCCACGTCGCCGATGCTGCCGAAAGAGGTGAGCGATGCGAAGCGTGCACCTGGTCCTGTCGCGCGCGGTGCTCCTGCTGGCCTTGGCTGTCCCTCCGTCCCTCTCCGCCGCCCAATCACTCCCCACCCCGACCTGCGCCTGGCAGTTCTCGTGGACCCCGTCCGGCCCTGGCAACTGGCTCCTCGCCGACACCGGCAACCGCTGGTGGTACATGCCCATCGACGCGCAATGGCGGAGCGTGACCCTCACCGGCACGTACCCCCGGGCGCGCTTCTTCTCCATCGCCGTCTACGACGAGGCGCCGGTGTCCACGGGGCTGGCCGACCACCTGTTCGACGCGCAGATCGCGCCGGACCCGGGCAGCGTCAACCCGTTCGACGGCGCTCGCTCGCACGGGCGCGCGAACCACCATCCGCAGCAGTACACGATGACGGTGGCGCGCACGGAAGGCACGGCGCCCAACGCGCTGCGGCTGCACGCCGACACCGGCTGGCTGCTCTACCGCCTCTACCTGTCGGACGCCGGCGAGGGCACGACGGGCGGCGTGCCGCTGCCCGGCATCGCCGTCACCGACGCGAGCGGCCAGACGACCACGCTGCCGGCCTGCGCCAGGGTGAACCGGCAGTCGGAGCTCGCGACCCTGCAGCCGCAGTTCGTCCCGGCGTTGCTCGAGGACCCGCCGCGCACCCCGCCCGTCCCGGACCACGTCTGGTTCGCGCCCATCTCGGTGCCCCCGGCGCGCCTCCTGCCCAACCCGGACAACAAGTACCTGGTCTCGTTCTTCATGTCCGACTACGACCCGGCCCGCGTGCTCGTCATCCGGGGCAAGATGCCGGCCTTCCCCGACACCTTCGACGGCGGGCCGGTCTGGAAGCCCGCGGCGGGGTTCCACGACATCCAGCTCCGGTACTGGTCGATGTGCCTCGGCAGCCTGGTGTCGCCGCTCCCGATCGAGGGCTGCGCCGTGGACGCCACCACGCCGCTCGACGCCTCCGGCTTCTACACCGTGGTGATCTCGAACGACGTGCTCCGGCCCGACTGGCTCCCGCCCCAGGTCGCCTGGATCCCCTGGGGAGACGAGGGGATGGTCCCGAAGCTGATCTTCCTCCGCAACCTGCTGGCCTCGCCCGGCTTCGGTCACGCCGCGCAGGACGCCGTGGAGAAGGGCTGCGGGCTCGTCTTCAACTTCCCGACCCCGCTCACGCAGGAGGAGATCACGCCCGCCGGGCAGTGCTCGCTCGCGGTGATGGGCGACTACTACCCCATGGCGATCTGGTGCGACCGGCGTGAGCTCCGGGCGGGCGGCTGGCCGGCGTGCTTCGCCCGCGGCAAGAGCGGGGACTGACTGCCGGGGCCTCTCGTGGCGCCGCCCGGTCCGCCGGGCGGCGCCACGCTCCGGGAGCTCGCAGCTCGCGGCGCCCTCGCGCCGCCCCTTCAGAACGCGGCCGGGTTCGCCTCGACGATGGCCGCGACGGCGGCGGCGTCGCCCGGCGCCTGGCGCTCCCGCAGCCGGGCCACGATCGCCCGGAGCTCCTCGGGTCGCCGGTTCTGGAGGAGCTTCTCCTTCCCGTCCACCGCCTCGAACCGCACCTCGAGGACCAGCACCCCCGCGACCGCCTGGCGGTACATCGGCGTGGTCGGGTCGATGGGGCGGTAGCCGCCCTCGGGCTGCCAGCGGCGCATGAGCGCCTCGAGGGCGGCGGCCTTCCGCGCCGGGTCCTCGACCGCCCGGAGCGTCCCGTGGACCTGCACGCTCCGGTAGAGCGTCGTGGCGGGGCAGGCGCGCTCCGGATCGCTGAAGTAGCTCGGGAGGTGGGCGACGAGCTCCTCCGCCGAGACGACCGCGGGGCGGCCGACGCAGCCGGTCTTCTCCCCGGCGGGCGAGCCGTGGAACGCGATGGCGTCGTCGAGCACGGCGGCGTCGAGCGCCCGGAGCACCGGCGCGCCGTCCGCCGTGGTCGAGGCGAGGTGCACCAGGGGCGCGCGGCGCAGCAGCGCCAGCGCGCGGTCGAGCGGCATCCGGAAGATCTCTCGTCGCATGCCCCGAGCTTGCCGCCGCGCTGGCCTGCCGAAAAGTGCCAGTTCCGCTAAACTGGTTGGACCAGTGCGCCGCTTCGAGACCGCCCTCGCGCTCGACCGGGACGACCCGACCCCGGTGTTCCTGCAGATCGCCCGCGCCATCGCGGCCCGGATCCGCTCCGGCGCGCTGCCCGGGGGCGCGCCGCTGCCGTCGTCGCGCGCGCTCGCCGCGACCCTCCGCGTCCACCGGAACACGGTCCTGGCCGCGTACGCCGAGCTGGCCGCCGAGGGCTGGCTCCGGACGCGCGCCGCGCGGGGCACCTTCGTGACCGACGCGCTCCCGGCGCGGCCGCCGGCCCGGTTCGCGCCGCCGCCGGCCGGGCCGGCGCGCGCGGCGGGGTTCCCGCTCCCCCCCGCCCCGGCCCCGCTCCCGGCGGACGAGGCCGTCTCCCGCGCCAGCTACCTGCTCCTCGGGGGCACCCCGGACCCGCGGCTCGTCCCGTCGGCCGCGCTGGCGCGCGCCTACCGCCGCGCCCTGCGCCGGCGCGACGGCCTGTCCTACGGCGATCCCCGCGGCCACCCGCGGCTCCGGGCGGCGCTCGCGTCGATGCTCGCGTCCACGCGGGGGATCGCCGCGGGGGCCGACGGGCTCGTGGTCACGCGCGGCTCGCAGGGCGCGCTCGCGCTCGTGGCCCGCGCGCTGCTGCGGCCGGGCGACGCGGTGGCGGTCGAGGCGCTCGGCTACCACATGGCCTGGGAGACCTTCCGGCTCGCGGGGCTGCGCCTCGTGCCGGTGCCGGTGGACGCCGAGGGGCTCGACGTGGGCGCGCTCTCGGCGCGGGCGCGCGCGGAGGGGGTCCGCGCCGTCTACCTCACCCCGCACCACCACTACCCGACCACGGTCACGCTCGCGCCGGGCCGCCGGCTGGCGCTGCTCGACCTGGCGCGCCGCGAGCGCCTCCTGGTGATCGAGGACGACTACGACGCCGAGTTCCACTACGAGGGCCGGCCGGTGCTGCCGCTCGCGAGCGCCGACCCGGCCGGCGTGGTCGCGTACGTCGGCACGCTCTCGAAGGTGCTCGCGCCCGGGCTCCGCGTCGGCTGGGTCGCGGCGCCGCCCGACGCCATCGAGCGGCTCGCGCGCCACCGCGCCTACCTCGATCGCCAGGGCGATCACGCGGTGGAGGCGGCGGTGGCGGAGCTCTTCGAGGACGGCGAGCTGCAGCGGCACCTCTGGCGGACGCGGCGGATCCTGCTCGGGCGCCGCGACGCGCTGGCGGACCGGCTCGGGGCCGCGTTCGGCGAGCGGCTGCGGTTCCGGAGGCCGCCCGGGGGGATGGCCCTCTGGTGCGAGGTGGCGGGTGGCGTCGATCCGGAGGCCTGGGCGAGGGCGGCGCTCGCGCGCGGCGTCGCCATCCAGCCCGGCCGCCAGTTCGCGCTGGACGGCCGCCCGCGCCCCTGCGTGCGCCTCGGCTTCGGCCGCCACGACGAGCGGGAGCTCGCCGAGGCGGTGCGGCGGCTCGCGCGCGCCCTCCGCCAGGTCGGCGCGCCGGGCGAGCGCCCCCGCGCCGGGCGGCGCTCGCGAGCGGTCAGCACTCCGGGATGCCGACCGACAGCTCCGGCGCCTCCACGGTGACCGCGAGCCCGCCGCGCGAGGTCTCCTTGTACTTCGCCTTCATGTCGGCCCCGGTGTCGCGCATCGTCCGGATCACCTGGTCGAGCGAGACGAAGTGGTGGCCGTCGCCCTGCAGCGCCAGCCGGGCGGCGTGGATGGCCTGCACCGCCGCCGCCGCGTTCCGCTCGATGCACGGGATCTGCACCAGCCCGCCGATCGGATCGCAGGTGAGCCCGAGGTGGTGCTCCATCGCGATCTCGGCCGCGTTCTCCACCTGCGCCGGCGTGCCGCCGAGCAGCTCGCAGAGCGCGCCGGCCGCCATGGAGCAGGCGCTGCCCACCTCGCCCTGGCAGCCCACCTCCGCGCCGCTGATCGAGGCGTTCTCCTTGTAGAGCGCGCCGATGGCGGCGGCGGTGAGGAGGAAGCGGGAGAGGTCGGCGTCGGTCGCGCCCCGGACGAAGTGCCGGTAGTAGTGCATCACCGCGGGCACGATGCCGGCCGCGCCGTTGGTCGGGGCGGTGACCACGCGGCCGCCGGCGGCGTTCTCCTCGTTCACCGCCAGCGCCCAGAGGGTCACCCAGTCGAGCGCCGCCAGCGGATCCTGCTCGGCCTGCTCGGGCCGGTCGCGCAGCTTGCGGTAGAGGAGCGGCGCCCGCCGCGGCACCCGCAGGCCGCCCGGCAGGACGCCGTCCGCCTCGAAGCCGCGGCGGACGCAGGCCTGCATCACCGCCCAGAGCCGCTGCAGGCCCGCCTCGATCTCGCCGTCGGGCCGGAGCGCCCGCTCGTTCGCGCGCATCAGCCCGGAGACCGGCAGGCGCTGCTCCACGCAGCGCCGCACCAGCTCCTCGCCGGAGTGGAACGGGTACGGCACCGCCGGGCCCGCGCCCTGCCCGGCCTCGGCGTCGCCCTCCCCCACCACGAAGCCGCCGCCGACCGAGTACCAGACCCGCGACTGCAGCACCGCGCCGGCGGCGTCGAGCGCGGTGAAGCGCATCGCGTTCGGGTGAAACGGGAGCGGCCGGCGATCGAAGGCGAGATCCTCCGCGGCCCGGAACGGGATCGGGCGCTCGCCGAGGAGCGACAGCGAGCGGCGCTCCGCCACCTCCGCGAGCCGGGCGGGGACGGCCGCGACGTCCACCTCCTCCGGCGACTCGCCGAGCAGCCCGAGCACGACCGCGCGGTCGGTCCCGTGCCCGCGCCCGGTGGCGCCGAGGGAGCCGTGGAGCGTGACCTGCACCGCCGCCACCCGCGGAAAGAGGCCGGCATCGCGCAGCCCGGCTGCGAAGAGCCTCGCCGCGCGCATGGGCCCGACCGTGTGGGAGGAGGAGGGACCGATCCCGATCTTGAAGAGGTCGAAGACGCCGACGCGCATGAGCGGGAAGGTCATAGCGCACCACCCGGGCGAGGGCACGCGGCGCGGAGCGGCCGGGACGAGGACGGGGGCGGCCAGGGGTCTGCCCGCCGCCACGCCTCCCCGCATGCCCCGCGGCGCGCGGCGGCCGGCGCGCCCATCTCAGTGCCAGAGAGGAGGCGAGACGATGAAGGACTTCCACTGCCGGGACGCCGGGATGGACTGCGACTTCGTGGCGCGCGGCAACTCGAACCAGGAGATCATGGAGCAGGCCCGCCAGCACGCCCAGCGGGAGCACGGCATGCAGCAGCTCTCTCCCGACCTGGCCCACCGGGTCGAGGGGCTGATCCACGACGAGTCGAGCGAAGCGCACCGCAGCTCGATGTCGCGGAAGTAGGCCGGCGCGATCGGGGGCCCGCCCCTCCGCGAAGGCGGGGCGGGCCTCGCGATCCCACCCGGCCGCGCACCCTTTCGCCGGCTCGCGGCACTCACGCCCCATGCCCCTGCCCTGGTGGCTCCCCTTCGGAGCCGTTCCCGAGACCTCCCCCCATGACCTCGCCCGGGCCCTCGAGCGCGCGCCGGGCCCGCAGCTCCTCGACGTGCGCACCCCGGCCGAGTTCGCCGGCGGTCGCGTCGCCGGCGCGGCCAACGTCCCGGTGAGCACCCTCGCCGCCCGCCTGCCCGAGCTGGGGCTCGATCCGTCCCGCCCGGTGGTGGCCATCTGCCTCTCCGCCCACCGCAGCGCCCCCGCCGTGCGCCTCCTCCGCCAGCGCGGCTTCGACGCGTCCCACCTCGCCGGCGGCATGATCGCCTGGCGCGCGGCCGGCCTCCCCGAGACGCGCGGCTGACGCCCTCGGGGCGCCCCTCGCGTCGCGCCCTCGGCGCGCTCAACCTTCGCCCGCCCCCGGTGTCCCCTCGTCGAAGGGTCCGGAACCGTTCCGCGCCCCGCGCCGGCAGGTAGTCGCGGCGGTCAGGGCGAGAGGAGGCCGGCCTGGATGGCGCCCAGGCTGGCCACCCCCACCGCCACCCAGAGGAGGACGCCGTGCGCGACCGGGCGGAGCCCGAGCGCGCGGAGCGCGTCCCGCGACAGCCCCGCGCCGATGAGGAAGAGCACGAGCACCATCACCCGCTTCGCGGCCTCCGAGGCGAGGTGGCCCGCCGGACGGAGCGCGGGGGCGAAGGTCACGAGCGCCGCGAGGACGACGAAGCCGAGGATGAACCAGGGCCTCGCGCCGGGCGCGGCGGCCGCGCCGTCCTGGCGCCGCCGGCCCACCGCGACGCCGAGCGCCAGCGTGACCGGCACGATCCAGAGGGCCCGGGCCAGCTTGATCGAGGTGGCCACCTGCAGCGCCCGCTGCCCGTACTGCAGGCTCGCCCCCACCACCGAGCTCGTGTCGTGGATGGCGAGCGCCGCCCAGACGCCGAACTGCCCCTGCTCGAGGCCGGCGCGGTGGCCGATCGCCGGAAAGATCAGGAGCGCGAGCCCGTTCAGCACGAAGACCGTGGCGAGCGCCACCGAGGTCTCGTGCTCCTCCGCCCGCACCACCGGCGCGGCGGCGGCGATGGCGCTGCCGCCGCAGATCGCGGTGCCGACGGTGATGAGCAGCCCGGTGTTGTTCTCCACCCGCAGCGCCCGGGCGAGGAGCCGGCCCACGGCGAGGCACGCGGCGATGCTCACGAGCGTGTAGCCGAAGCCGCGCGCGCCGGTGGCCAGGACCGCCCGCAGGTCCATGCCGCCCCCGAGGCCCACCACCGCCAGCGGGAGCAGCCGCTTCACCGCGCGCCGGGTCGAGGCCGGCCAGGGGTTCCCGAGCGTGAGCGCGAGGGCCGCGCCGCCGAGGAGGGCCGCGCCCGAGGAGACCTGCGGGACCAGCAGGGCGGCGGCGGCGCAGGCCGGCAGGAGGCGGCGGGCGGCGGGGTGGGGACGCGCGGAGGACTCGGTCATGCGTTCCGATTGTACTTCGTGGCGCTGCGCGGAGCGGACGCGGCGGCGGCCACCGGTTCCCCGCCGGCGGCCGCCGCCTCGCCCTTTCTTCGCCGGGGCGGCGCCTGTCAGGCCTGCCCGGCGGCGACGAAGATGACGCGGAGGAGGAAGCCGCCCGCGAGGACCAGCACCGGCGCGAGGGCGGTGGGGCGCAGGCGATACCCGGTCTCGAGCGCCTCGAGCAGGAGCGGCAGCGCGAGCCCGCCGAACACCACGAGGACCCAGAACGGCGCGGCCCAGGCGCCGCCGAGCAGCATCGCCGCGGCCTCCTTCCCCGCGGCCCCGGAGGTGGCGAGGCCGGCGAGGAACAGGAACAGCACCAGCCCCTCGACCACGATGGCGAGCTGGTCGAAGCGGTGGAGCCGGTGCCGCTCCTCCTCCGAGAGCCCGAAGAGGAGCAGGAAGGCGGCGCCGGTGGAGAGCCCGGAGACGAGGAACAGCGGCCCGAGCAGGGCCGAGCTCCAGAGGGCGCGCGCGCCGAGGGTGGAGAGCAGCACCCCGGTGTAGAGGCCGAGGCCGGCGCCGACCACCAGGTTGGCCCGCAAGAGCGCCGGCCGGTGGCGCAGGGCGAGGGCGCGCGCCGGCGCGAGGGCCGGCCACGGCAGCTCGGCCTCGTCCAGGCCGCCGAGCGCGACGAGGAGCGAGACCGGCATCATCACCACCAGGATCCAGGCGCCCCAGCTCATGGGCGAGGTCCAGCGGAACGCGAGGTAGAAGCGCCAGGCGTGGAGCTTGTAGGCGAGGTCGAGGAAGAGCGCCCCCATCCCCAGCCCCACCAGCACCGCCGGGGCGAAGGCGAGCCGCCGCGCCACCTTGGAGGGCTTCGCGCCGCCGAGCGCGAGCCAGGAGGAGAGCACCATCGCGCCGGCGGCCACGCCGCCGAGGAAGAGGTAGACCGGGATCTCCCAGCCCCAGACGTGGAGCTTGGGATCGATGAGGTGGCTGTACCGGGCGACGTCGAGCTCGTTCATGGGATCACCGTGGGCGCTGTTCGCGTTCCGTTGCCCGGCTCAGGCCAGGAAGAAGACCTGGGGCCGGTTCCCGCTCTCCTCGCGCAGCACCGTGAACCGGCGGCTCCGCAGGAGGCGCGACACCGGGCTGTCCGGGTCGGCGAGATCGCCGAAGGTGAGCGAGCGGGTGGGGCAGGTCTCGACGCACGCGGGCGCCCTGCCCTGCGTCACCCGGTGCAGGCAGAAGGTGCACTTGTCCACGTAGCCCTCGGGGTGGACGTAGCGCGCGCCGTAGGGACAGGCGGCGATGCAGGCCTTGCAGCCGGTGCACTTGTTGCGGGCCACCGCGACGACGCCGCCCTGGGCCACGTGCGAGGCGCCGGTGGGGCAGGCGTCCACGCAGGACGGGGCCGCGCAGTGGTTGCACCGCTCGGAGCGGATCTGCATCGAGAGGTCCGGGAAGGCCCCGTGGACCTCCTGCGCGATCCAGTCGCGGAAGCCGCCCTCCGGGACCGCGTTCTCGGTCTTGCAGGCGATGACGCAGGCGTTGCAGCCGACGCACCGCACGGTGTCGACCGCCATGGCGAAGCGGGTGGTCACGCGATGCTCCCTTCCGGCGCCGGTCGCTCGAGTTCCCGTTCGCTCACGCGGTCCTCCCCACCGGCTCGAGCCGGACGAAATTGACGCTCATCCCGGTGCCGCCCATGATCGGGTCCACCTTGTAGCGGGTGACGAGCTCGGCGTCGGAGGCGCCCTTCCCGTGGGCGTAGCGGAGCCGCTTCGCCCCCTGCCCCCAGCCGTGGACGAGGAACACGCAGTCGTCCCGGATGCGCTGCGTGACCTTGGCGCGCACCGGCCCGGAGCGGGCGCCGTCCTGGTTCACGAGCCAGACCCGCTCGCCGTTCCGCAGCGGGCCCGGGAAGCCGGGCAGCGCCTTCGCCGCCTCGGCGTTCACCCAGACCTCGTTCTCCGGGTAGGGCTCGGCGAGCAGCCGGTTGTTGACGGTGCGGCCGAAGGTGTGGGTCGGCGCGCGCCCCATGAGCAGGCGGAAGTGGCCCGCGGGCCCCTCCTCCTGCGGGACGTAGTTGGGGATGGGGTCGAAGCCGAGCCGCTTCAGCTCCTCGCTGTGGAGCTCGATCTTCTTCGAGTCGGTCCCGAGCTCGATGGCGAGCCCCTCCTCCTCGCAGACCGGCCCCACCTTGCCGAGCACCACGCCGCGGCGCCGGGCCTCGGCCACGTCGTGCCGCCCGAGGGTGAGCCGCGCGTCCACGTACTCGCGGGCGTCCTTCCACGGGAAGTAGTCGCCGAGTCCGACGCGGCCGGCCAGCTCCTTCGCGATCCACCAGCCCGGCTTCGACTCGTGGAGCGGGGGCACCGCCTCCTGGCGCAGCGCCAGGAACGGCTCCCGCCAGGGCGGCGCGAGCACGTCGTCCTCCCGCTCGAGGTAGCTGCACTCCGGCAGCACCACGTCGCTCCAGCCGCAGATCTCGGCCGGCAGCACGTCGATCGAGACCAGCAGGTCGAGGTTCTGGATGGCCTCGATGGTCTGCTTGCGGCTCGGGAGGGCCTGGATGAGGTTGCAGCCGTAGACCATCCAGCCCTTGAGATCGTAGAGCGCGTGGCCGGGGGTGGCCGCGTCGCAGAGGCCGGAGGCGATCACCTCGCCGGCCACCGGGTAGCCGCCGTTCCGGGGCTTGTCGGCCGCCCCCTTGCCGCCGTGGGGCATCTCCTTCCCGACCTTGTACGGCGGGAGCCCCATCTTGTTGAAGGTGAGGTAGCCGCCGCGCCGGCCCCAGCTCCCGAGCAGCGCCGCCAGGATGGCCATGGCGCGGGCCCGCTGGGTGTCGTCGCCGTACCAGGTGGTGTGGCGGCCGGGGTGGATGAGGGAGGCCGGCCGCGCCGCGGCGATGAACCTCGCCGAGTCGCGGATGAGCTCGGCCTTCACGCCGGTGATGGCGGCGGCCCACTCCGGCGTCTTCCCGGCCACGTGCGCCTTCAGCTCCTCGAGGCCGTTGGCGTGCTGGGCCAGGTACTCGGCGTCGCAGCGCTTCTCTTCCACAAGCACGTTCATCCAGGCGAGGAGGAGCGCGATGTCGGTGCCCGGCCGGATGGGCAGCCAGTAGCGGGCCTTGGAGGCGGCGACCGAGAAGCGCGGGTCCACCACCACGAGCTGCGCGCCGCTGCCGATCGCGTCGGCGAGGTCCTGCACCTGGGTGTTGTGCATGTTCTCGCCCAGGTGGCTCCCGATGAGCGTGATGACCCGGGCGTGGGCGAGGTCGATCGGCTCCGGCGAGCCGAGCGGGGTGCCGTAGGTGAGGAGGTAGCCCGCCTCCCGCGGCCCGCGGCACTGCGCGTAGGAGGGCGCGCCGACGTTCGGCGAGCCCCAGGCCTTCATGAAGTGCTTGAACCAGGTGCCGCCGGAGCCGTGGCTGAAGAGCGCCAGCGCCTCCGGGCCGTGGCGCCGCTTGAGCTCGAGCAGCCCCTCGCCCACCTTGTTGAGGGCGGCGTCCCAGCTCACCTCCTCGAAGACGTCCGCGCCGCGCTTCTGGGTGCGGACGAGCGGCCGCTTGAGGCGGTCGGGATCGTAGAGCAGCCCGGTCGCGCCGGCGCCGCGCGGGCAGAGCCGGCCCTTCGAGAGCGGGTGGTCGGGGTTGCCGGTGACCTTGGTGACGCGCCCGTCCTTCACGTGCGCCAGCACCCCGCAGCCCCAGAAGCAGAGCTCGCAGTACGAGGCGACCACGCGGTCGCCGTCGGTGCCGGGATCCTCGACCCGGTTCCGGTCGAGGCCCCACCAGCGGCTCGCCAGGCCGGAGGCGACGACGCCTCCGCCCACGGCGGCGCCGCCGATCTGGATGAACTGCCGGCGCGTCAGGGCCACTGGACGCTCCTTCCTCTGGAGTGCATGCGCGGGGGGACCACGGCGGCTCCCTTTGCGCGCGGCGTGCCGGGCCCGGTCCCCGAGGAACGGCGGCCACTTGCGCCCGCGGCGCCGCCGCGGTCGCGACGCCCCGTTTCAGTCCGCTTGCAACATCGTGTCTCGGCGTGAACCGCTTCGTCGCACGCTGGCTCCCACGCAGCGGAGGGAACCCGCATGGCCCCGAGCTGCCCCACCGACCCGCACGAAATCGCCTTCGCCGCCGTGAACGCCGCCTTCGGCTCGCTGGGCCGGGTCTGCCTCGCCCTCGACCGGCAGTTCCGGGTCCGCCACGCCTCCGACCGGCTCGACGCGCTCCTCGGGGCGGGGGCGGCGACGCGCCTCCGCGGCGAGCCGATCGAATCGGTGCTCGGCCCCGACCTGTTCGGCGAGGGCGGCCCGCTCCGGCAGGCGCTCCTCGCCGGTGAGCGGCGCGAGGGCTGGCGCGCCCTCCTCCGCACCTCCAAGGAGTCCCGGCTGCTCTCGGTGACCGCGGTCCCGCTGCAGCACGATCCCCACGGCGTCTGCGACGGCGACGCGGTCTACCTCGTGGTGCTGCGCCCGTCGGAGGAGGACCCCCTGCAGTCGGTCGGGCCGCTCGCCGGGGCGGGCGTCGCCTACCGCTCGGAGGCCATGGCGCGCGTGTTCCGGCTCGTGCAGACGCTCCAGCACGGCGACGCGACCGTCCTCATCAGCGGCGAGAGCGGCACCGGCAAGGAGGTGCTGGCCCGGATGATCCACTCCCACTCGCCCAGGCGCAACGGGCCCTTCGTGGCGGTGAACGCGGCGGCGCTGCCGGACGAGCTGCTCGAGAGCGAGCTCTTCGGCCACGCCCGCGGCGCCTTCACCGGGGCGGTGCGCGACCGGGCCGGCCGCTTCGAGTCGGCGCAGGACGGGACGCTCTTCCTCGACGAGGTCGGCGACGTCCCGCTCCACCTCCAGGTGAAGCTGCTGCGCGTCCTGCAGGAGCACACCTACGAGCGGGTCGGCGACGACGAGCCGCGCCGCACCAACGCGCGCATCATCGCCGCCACCCACCGCGACCTCCGGCGAGCGGTGGCGGCGGGGACCTTCCGCGAGGACCTCTACTACCGGCTCCGGGTCTTCCCGGTGGAGCTGCCGCCCCTGCGGGCCCGCCGCGAGGACATCGAGCCCATCGCGCGCGTGCTCCTCTCCCGCACCGGCTCGCGCACCGGGCGCGAGCTGCGCTTCTCGCCGGACGCGCTCCGCGCGCTCCTCTCCCACGACTGGCCGGGCAACGTGCGCGAGCTGGAGAACGCGCTCGAGTACGCCGCCACCGTCTGCCGCGGCCAGACGCTCCAGCCGGAGGACCTGCCGCCGGAGGTGCTCGGGATCGCGCCCCACCCCGAGCCGCCGCGGGCCGAGCCGAGGTTCCCGCTCGCGCCGGCCGCCGGCGAGGGGGCGGTGGACGAGCGGGCCGCGCTCCAGGCCGCCCTGGCGGCCCACCGCTGGAGCCGGGCCGAGACCGCGCAGGCGCTGGGCATGAGCCGGAGCACCCTCTGGCGGCGGATGCGGGCGCTCGGCCTCGAGTGACGCCGCGGGTTCCCCCGACGGTGCGGCGTCCGTCGGGGCGATTGCACCCCGGCGGCGCGCGCCGCATCCTCACCGGCTCTGGATCCCATCCCATGAACGACGATCCCTCGGCCCGCGCCGCCCTGGGCCGGCGCGCCCTGCTCCGCGCCGGCGTCGGCGCGGCGCTCGCCCTCGCCGCGCGCCCGGCGCTGGCGCTCGTGCCGGCCGCGCGCCGGCTGCGCATGCTCCACGCGCACACCGGGGAGCGGCTCGACGTCACCTACGCCGAGGGCGGCGAGGTGCTGCCGAAGGCGCTCGCCGAGGTCGATCGGTTCCTGCGCGACTTCCGGACCGGCGAGGTGCACGCCATGGACCCAAGGGTGCTCGACGTGCTCTGGGCCCTGGCGCGCGCGGCGGGGCGCCCCCTCGGGACGTTCGAGATCGTCTCCGGCTACCGCTCGCCCTGGACCAACGCCATGCTCCACGAGCGGAGCGCCGGGGTCGCCGTCCACAGCCTGCACCTCGAGGGCAAGGCGATCGACCTCCGGCTGCCGGGCGTCCCCACGAGCGACCTGCGCGCCCTCGCGCTCGGGCTCCGGCGCGGCGGCGTCGGGTACTACCCCGCCGCCGACTTCGTCCACGTGGACACCGGGCGCGTCCGCCGCTGGTGAGGCCCCGCCGGGAGCAGACCCAAGCGCTCCGGCGCGCCGCGCCGGCCGGCTCGCGTACGATCGCGCCCGGGGGAGCGCATGCGAGGGCTCGGCGCGGGCTGGCTGCTCCTGGCGCTCGGCGCGGCGCCCGGGCTCGCGTCGCCGGAGGAGCTCTGGCTCTCGCCCGCGGGCCCCACGCCGCAGGCCCTGGCCGTCGTGGACGCGCTCCGCCGGGCCGGGGAGAAGGGGCTCGTCCCGGACGACTACGACGGCCCCCGCTGGGCGGAGCGGCTCTCCGAGCTGGCGCGGTCCCCCGCGGCGCCGGAGCCCCGCGCGCGCTTCGACGAGGCGCTCACCGCGGCCGCGCTGCGCTACGCGTCCGACCTCGCCCGCGGCCGTCCGGTGCCCGGCCGGCCCGACCTCCGCGCCGCCTTCCCCGGCGCCCCGGCGCTCGACCTGCTGGCCTTCGTCCGCGACCGGCTCGCGGCCGGGCCGGACCCGGCGGCGGCGCTCGCGGAGCTCGAGCCGCCCTTCGCGGCCTACCGGCGGACCCTGGCCGCGCTCGCCGAGCGGCGGCGGCTCGCGGCCGGCGGCGATCCGGCCCGCGTCGCCGAGGTCCACAAGCTCGAGCTCACCCTCGAGCGCTGGCGCTGGCTGCCGCGCCGCTTCGAGGCCCCGCCGATGGTCGTCAACATCCCGGCCTTCGAGCTCACGGCCCGCGATCCGGGGAGCGGCCGGCGGGTGGCGATGAAGGTCGTGGTGGGCAAGGCCTACGGGCTCCAGACCCCGGCGCTCGCCGCGTCGCTGACCGAGGTGGTCTTCCGCCCGGCCTGGAACGTGCCGGCGAGCATCCAGCGCAAGGAGCTCGTCCCGAGGCTCGCGCGCGACCCGGGCCTCCTCGAGCGCGAGGGCTACGAGCTCGTGGACCGGCAGGGCCGGGTGGCGGCTCGCGCGCTCGATCCGGCCGGGCTCCAGGCGCTCCGCGCCGGCACCCTCCGGCTGCGGCAGCGGCCCGGGCCGAAGAACGCCCTCGGCGCGGTGAAGTTCGTCTTCCCGAACCCCCACGGGATCTACCTGCACGGCACCCCGGCCGTGGCGCTCTTCGCCCGCGGGCGGCGCGACCTGAGCCACGGCTGCGTCCGGGTCGAGGATCCGCTGGCGCTCGCCGAGTGGGTGCTGCGCGGGCTGCCCGACTGGCCGCGGGCGCGGATCGCCGCGGCGATGGCCGGGCCGGAGCCCCGGCGCGTGCGGCTGACGCGCGCCATCCCGGTGCTCCTGGTGTACGGGACGGCGGTGGTGGGCGAGGACGGGACGGCGCGCTTCTTCGAAGACGTCTACGGGCACGACGCGGCGCTGGACCGGGCCCTGGCCGCGGGGCGGGGGTGGGGCCGGCGCCCCGCCGGATCAGGCGGTCCGCAGGGAGCGGTCGCGCAGGGTGCGCCGCCATAGGCGCTCCAGCTCGGTCCGGTGCTGGTCGCGCAGCGACTTCATCGCGAGCTCGACCGCCGCGAGCTGCGCCGCGGTCTGGTCCTGGTAGGCGGCGCAGCGCATCACGACCTTGCTGTCCGAGAGCGTCACCGAGAGCGACCAGCGCCCGGGCGCGAACTCGCGCACCTCGATGAGCGGCCGGCGCTGCTCGCCGAAGGCGTCGGCCAGGGCGGCGGTCCACTTTCCGTCGATGTTGACCCACTGGTCCACGCGCCCTCCTGCAGCGTCGGGATTGCAGGGGACAGGCCAGCCGGCCCCGCCCGTGAATCCGGCCACTTGACCTCGGCGGGCTGCGGCTGCGCCGACCCGCGCCGGCGGGTCTGACCCGAGGGCCTGACCCGGGGCGCCGCGTCAGGTGGTTGGCGTGCCGACCTTGACCTACCCGTCGGATCCAATTTCCTGACACGCCACGATCGAGGGACCCGCGGCCCGAATCCGCCAGGATCTCGCGGACCTCCTCGGCTGGTCCGCGCCGTGCAAAGCCACTCCCCGCCATGTCCTCGCGCATCCTCCTCGCCCAGCTCTCCTCCCCGGCGGACGACCTCGCCAGCATGCTCTCCGGCTCCTCGTGCGAGGTGAAGCGCGCGACGGGCGCGGCGGGGGCGCTCCGGCAGGCGTTCAGCGACGCCCCGCCCGACCTCGTGCTGCTCGACGTGGCGCGCGCCGACGCGGAGGCGATCGAGCTGCTGCGGGCCCTCAAGGCGAGGACGCTGCCCCGCTTCGTGCCCGTCCTGGTGGTCTCGCGCGACGAGGAGGTGGCCCAGCGCGTGGCGGCCCTTCGCGCCGGCGCGGACGACTTCCTCTCGCGCCCCGTCCACGCGCTCGAGGTGGTGGCCCGGGTCGCCGCCATGCTCCGCATCCAGGCGTCGCAGGATCGGCTGCACCAGGCGACGACCGCGCTCGCCGCGCTCTCGGCGACCGACCCGCTCACCGGGCTCCACAACCGCCGCCACCTCCAGGAGCGGCTCGCGCAGGAGCTCTCGCGCGCCCGGCGTTACGGCGGTCCGCTCTCGCTCCTGCTCGTGGACCTCGACCACTTCAAGCGGGTGAACGACGGCTACGGGCACCAGGCCGGCGACGCGGCGCTCCGCGCGGTCGCCGGGATCCTCCGCACCACCCTGCGGACGCTCGACGTCTGCGCCCGCTTCGGCGGCGAGGAGTTCGCGGTGCTCATGCCGGCGACCGACTGGTCCGGCGCGCTCACCGTGGCCGAGCGGCTCCGCCGGCGCATCGCCGCGGCGCCGCTGCTCACCGCGCCGGCGCTGCGCGAGCCGTCCGCCGGCCCGGTGGAGGTCCGGATGACCGCCTCGCTCGGCGCGGCGTTCATGGCGAGCGGGGCGCAGGTGGGCGCCGACGAGCTGGTGCGCGCCGCCGACGCCGCGCTCTACCGCGCCAAGCAGCAGGGGCGCGACGCCACCTGCCTCGCCCCGGCGCTGGCCCGGCCCGCCGCCGCGGCCAGCGCGGCCTGAGCCCCCGACCGCGCCGGGCGCGCGCCGCGCCGGCTCACCGCGGGGGCGTGGGACCGGAGCGGCTCACCGGCCCTCGCGCGGGCCCGCGCCGACCAGCCCGCGCAGGAGATCGGCCCGGTCGAGGGCGCCGACCAGCCGCCCCTCCCCGTCGGTCACGCAGAGGAGGTCGTGGCCGCCCTCGAGCGACAGCGACACCGCCTCGGCGAGCGTCCCGTCCTCCCGCACCTGCGCCGCGTCTCCCATCAGCTCGGACGCGGTGCGGGCGAGCGCGTGCTGCTCGCCCGCGAGCTCGGCGGGCTCGAGGCTCGCCGGCGGCGCCCGGCGGGTGAGCGACTGGAGCGCCAGCGCGCGGAACGAGGGCGTCACGCGGTCGAGCAGCGCGGCGTCGCTCACGACCCCGAGCGCCCGCCCGCCGGCGCCGGCCACGATGGCGCGGCCGACCGGCGTCGAGAGCACCGCCCGGAGCACCTCCGGCAGCGGCGCGTCGGGGGGCAGCACCGGCACGTCGTGCCGCACCAGCGCCCGGATCGGCGCGCCCGCCTCCACCCAGGCCTCGCGGGCCGGGACCTCGCCCGCCGAGAAGCCGCCGGCCACGCTCCGGAGCAGGTCGAGCCGGGTCACGACGCCGGCCAGCCGCCCCTCGCGATCCACCACCGGCACCCGCTTCAGCTTGCGGTGCGCCATGACCTCCGCCACCCAGGGCAGCGGCATGTCGGCGCCGACCGCCACCGCGGGCCGGCTCATCACGTCGGCGGCGGTGCGCCCCTCCCCGCCGAGCCGCTCGAGCAGGCGCGACAGCTCGGGCGTGTCGAGCGCGGGCAGGAGGTCGAGCCGGACCGGGAGCCCGCCGCGGGTGACCAGGTCGCCGCCCGTGATCATGCCGACCGGCCGCCCCTCCTCCACCACCGGGACGCCGCGCCACGGCGCGCGGAGCGCGAGCTCCACCACCTCCCGGAGCGGCGCCCCGGGCGGCACCGACGCCACCTCGCGCGTCATGACGTCGGCGGCGGTGAGCCGGTGCGGCAGGGGCCGCAGCCGCAGCGGCCCCTGCGCCACCTCCACCGTCTCCACCGTCACGAGCGCCCGCGGCACCAGGGCGCAGGCGCGGGTGAGGAGCCGGTCGACCACCCGCGGGTCGTCCACCCACTCCACCAGGATCGGGAGCCGCCGCGCCACGTCCACGAGGTGGCTCACGTGCAGCTCGCCCCCGCCGCCGAACCCCTCGACGGCGCGGAACGCGCTCGCCCCCCGGGCGCCCTCGCGCTGCAGCCACTCGACGAGCGCGAGGTGGGCCGGCTCCCGCCCGACCCGGTCGTCCTCGCCGAGGTAGATGCGGACCCGCTTCGCGGTGACGGCGTCCATGGGAGCCCCCTGACGATCCTACCGCGCCGGCGAGGGGCGGGCCGTCCCGGTGAGGGGGTCACACGCCCGGTGGCCCCGTCAGCTCCGCCTGGCGAACTGCGCCACCAACGCCGCCCGGAGGGGCTCGTGCCGGCCCGGCGCGAACGCGGCGCAGCGCCGGGCCACCACCTCGGCGAGCCCCGGCCAGGCCTCGAAGAACCTGCCCGCCGGCAGCTCGCCGCGGTGCACCGCCTCGAGGAAGTCCCAGACGACCGCCCGGATCTCGTCGGCGAGCCGCTCCGCGTCGGCGCGGTCGAGCCCCAGCGGGGACGCGACGGCGGCCGAGATCCGCGCCGACATGATGCGCCCCTCGAGCAGGGAGAGCTCCAGCGCGTCGTCCGCGCGGTACCAGCGCTCGCCGCGGCGCCGGGCGGCGCGCTGCACCTCCGCCTCCTCCACGCTCAGGAGCCGCGCGCCGTGCCCGAGCAGGTCGAGCGCCGCGTGGCAGCAGCGCTCCACGTCGGCGCCCACCGCGAGCTCCACGAGCGCGAACCGCCCCGAGCCCTCCATGGCGGCGGCGGCGACGCCTTCGATCGCTTCCAGTCGCGCCAGCACGGGCGCGATCAGGGTCCCTCAGGCGAGCCCCGGGACGGGACCTCAGCCGAAGCGGGAAGAGTGGAACGCCAGGGAAACGGGCATGGGCGGCGAGTCTACTCCCATCCGGCGCGAGCCGCGCTCGGCGCGCCGCTCTTCGTTCGGGGGTGCCTCACCGGAGGCAGGGCGCGCGCGGCGCCGCTCCCGCTCGCGCGGACGAGCGGCCGCACCCGCGCGGCGGGCCGTTCTCGACTAGGCTGTGCCGGTGACCCCGGGAACCATCGCCCTGCTCGCCCTCTCGGCCTTCGCGGCGGGCGCCGTGGACGCCGTCGCCGGCGGCGGCGGCCTCATCACGGTGCCGGCCCTCATCGCGGCGGGCCTGCCGCCGCACCTCGCGCTCGGCACCAACAAGGGCCAGGCCGTGTTCGGGGTGCTCGCCTCCTACCTCCGCTTCCGCCGCGCCGGGATGATCGACGCCGCCCGCGCCAAGGTGGCCTTCCCGGCGGGGTTCGCGGGCTCGCTCCTGGGCGCGGGGCTCGTGCTCCTCCTCTCCCCCGCCGCGCTCAAGCCGGTGGTGCTGGGGCTCCTGGTGGCGGTGGCGGCCTTCCTCGCCTTCCGGC
The DNA here is from genome assembly GCF_023169965.1 of Anaeromyxobacter paludicola. Taxonomy (NCBI): domain Bacteria; kingdom Pseudomonadati; phylum Myxococcota; class Myxococcia; order Myxococcales; family Anaeromyxobacteraceae; genus Anaeromyxobacter; species Anaeromyxobacter paludicola. The sequence goes on from NZ_AP025592.1 coordinate 2,553,563, forward strand.
GCCCCGGCCCGCCGAAGCCGCGCGCGCGGCCGCTCCCGCCCGGGCCCACGGCGGCGGCCATCGCCCTCGTCATCGGCTGCTACGACGGCTTCTTCGGGCCCGGGACCGGCACCTTCCTCATCGTGGCCTTCGTGGCGCTCCTGGGCGACGGGCTGGCGCAGGCGTCGGCGGGGGCCAAGGTGGTCAACCTCGCCTCCAACCTGGCGGCCTTCGCCCTCTTCGCCTGGCGGGGCACGGTCCTCTGGCCGGTGGCGCTCCCGATGGCCGTGGCGCAGATGAGCGGCAGCTGGGTGGGGGCGCACCTCGCGGTCCGGCGCGGGGACGCGTTCGTGCGCAAGGTGGTGCTGGCGGTGGTGCTCGCGCTGGTGGTGAAGCTGGGGAGGGACCTCCTCTCGTAGCGGCCTTCCTCGGGCCTCGCCTCCCGCCCCCTCCGGTCTGCGCGGGCGCGCCCCGTCCGAGCCGGTGCGTGGCGAGGCGGGCCGGTTAGTCAAGCCGTCCGACGTCACCTTCCGTCAACGGTCACCCAAGGAGCCGCCATGAAGCGCCTCGCCCTCGCCGCCGTCCTCGCCTCGCTCGCCCTGCCGGCCGCCGCGCGCCAGCCCAACACCTACCAGGTGACGGGGCCGGTGCTGGAGGTCTCGGACGACATGGTCGTCGTGCAGAAGGGGAAGGAGAAGTGGGAGATCGCCCGCACCGCCGACACCAAGGTCACGGGCGACCTCAAGGTCGGCGCCAAGGTCACGGTCGAGTACCGCATGACCGCCGCCACGGTCGAGGTGAAGGGCGACAAGGCTGGCAAGGCCAAGGCCAAGAAGTAGCGCCATGACCTGGCCACGCGACCTCGCCGACCGGCTCGGCGTCCGGCTCCCGATCTTCCTGGCGCCGATGGCCGGCGGCCCCTCCACGCCGGCGCTCGCGGCGGCCGTCTCGGAGGCAGGCGGGCTCGGCGCGCTCGGGTGCGGATACTCCGCGCCCGAGCAGATCCGGGCCGAGGTGGAGGAGGTGCGGCGGCGCACGCAGGCGCCGTTCGCGGTGAACCTCTTCGCCCCGGAGCCCCACGACTGGCCGCCGCCCGCCGAGCCGCTCGCCCGCGCGGCGTCGCGGCTGCAGGCCTACCGCGACGAGCTCGGGCTCGGGCCGGTGGGCGACCTGCCGCCGCCACCCGACTTCGATGCGCAGCTCGAGCTGGTGCTGGAGCTGCGGCCGCGGGCGCTGTCGATCACCTCTGGCGCCCTCCCGCCCGCCCGCGTGAAGACGCTGCACGACGCCGGGATCCTCGTGATGGCGACGGCGACCACGCCTGCCGAGGCAGAGGTGCTCGAGGCCTCGGGCGTGGACGCGGTCGTGACGCAGGGGGCGGAGGCGGGCGGACACCGCGCGAACTTCCTCGCACCGGGCGAGCGCTCCTTCATCGGGACGATGGCTCTCGTGCCGCGGGTGGCCGACGCGGTGAAGGTCCCGGTGGTGGCGGCGGGCGGGATCATGGACGGGCGCGGCATCGCCGCCTGCCTCGCGCTCGGCGCGAGCGCCGTCTCGCTCGGGACGGCGTTCCTGGCCTGCGACGAGAGCGGGGCAGCCGCCGCGCACAAGGCGGCCCTGCGCGCCGCCCCCGGCGATGACGCGACCGGGCTCACGCGCGCCTTCTCGGGGAAGCCGGCGCGGGGGCTCGTGAACCGGTTCATGCGCGAGCAGGCCGCGAGCGCCGACGTCCTCCCCTATCCGGCACAGAACCAGCTCACCGCCGGGCTGCGCCGCGAAGCGGCCAGGCAGGGCCGGTCCGACCTCATGAGCTTCTGGGCGGGCCAGGGGGCGCCGCTCGCGCGCGGCGGGCCGGCGGGCCGGCTCCTCGCGGCGCTCGCCGAGGAGGCCGAGGCGGCGCTGCGCCGGCTGGGCTGAGGCGCGCCCGCCCTCGCTGATTCCCGCTGCCGCGCCGGCGGCCTCGCGCCGCGTCTCAGTGGGGGATCCGCGCGCTGCGAGCCTGCGAGCCGCCGCGCGGCCGGTTAACGAATCGCAAACCTCCCTTTTCTCCAAAAGGTGACACGCATGCACCCGCTCGCACTCACCCTCGCCCTGCTCGCCGCGGCCGGCGGCGAGGTCAAGATCGGCGTCTTCTCCCCCTTCACCGGCGGCTCCGCCGGGATGGGGCTCTCGATGCGCAACGGCGTCCGGCTCGCCGCCGACGAGATCAACGCCAAGGGCGGGATCCTCGGCAAGAAGGTCGTGCTGGTGGAGCGCGACGACGAGGCCAAGAACGAGAAGGGCGGCCAGATCCTGCAGGAGCTCATCAACCGCGAGCACGTGGCCGCCATCCTCGGCCCCACCAACACCGGCGTGGGCGACGCCTCCACCCGCTACGCCGAGCAGGCGAAGATCCCCATGATCGTGAACGTGTCGGCCGGCACGCGGGTGAACGAGCTCTTCCCGCAGTACCCCGACAACTACGTCTTCCGCCTCGCCGCCGGCGACGTGGTCCAGTCGGACATGATCGTGAAGGAGGCGCTCGACGCCCGTCACTTCAAGAAGCCGGCGCTCCTCTGCGACGACACCAACTACGGCCAGAACGGGCGCGCCAAGATGGAGAAGGCGCTCGAGAAGCGCGGGGTGAAGCCGGTGTACGTCGGCAAGTTCAAGATCAAGGACACCGACATGACGCCGCAGCTCCAGGAGGCGCGCGCCGCCGGGGCCGACGTGATCCTGGCCTACGGCATCGGCCCCGAGCTCGCCGCGGTCGCCAACTCCATGGAGCGCATCGGCTGGAAGACCGACCTCATCGGCAGCTGGACGCTCTCGATGGCGGCCTTCATCAACAACGCCGGCCAGAACGGCAACGGCGCGACCATGCCCCAGACCTTCATCGAGGCCGGGGCCACCAGCGGCAAGGCGAAGCAGTTCGTGGACGCCTACCACAAGAAGTTCAACGAGAGCCCGATCTCGGTCGCCGTGGCCGCCGCCCAGGGCTACGACTCGCTCTACCTGCTGAAGCTCGCCATGGAGCAGGCCGGCTCGACCGACGGCCCGAAGGTGAAGGCCGCCCTCGAGAACCTCAAGGCGCCCTACGACGGCGTCACCGGCCACTACGCCCCGCCCTTCACGCCGCAGGACCACGAGGCGGTGAAGGAGGCCAACGTGGTGATGGGCGTGGTCAAGGGCGGCAAGGTGGTGCCGCCCGGCGCCACGGCGAAGAAGTAGGGGGCCCCCGTGCAGACCCTGCAGCTCCTCTGGAGCGGCGTGGCGCAGGGGATGATCTACGCGCTGGTGGCCTTCGGCTACAACATCACCTTCTCCACCTCGCGGACGCTCAACTTCTCGCTCGGCAACATCCTCATGGTGGGGGGCGTGGTGGGGTACGTCCTCTACATGACGCAGGGCCACCCGTTCCTCTACCCGGTGGCGGGCGTCATCGCGGTGGGCGCGGTCACCGGCCTCGTGCTGCACAAGGTGGCGGTGGAGCCCTCGCTCCGGACCCGCTCGCAGCACGCCTGGATCCTGGCGACGCTGGCGTTCGGCATCATCCTCAAGAACGCGGCCGAGGTCTTCTGGTCCACCGACGACTTCAAGATGCGCTCCCCGCTCGGCGACGCGCCGCTCCGGCTCCTCGGCCACCGGGCCGCCGACGGCTCGGTCCAGGGCGGCCTCGGGATCTACCCCCAGGAGATCCTCATCATCGCCGTGTCGCTCGCCATCGTCGCCGGGGTGGAGTTCCTGAAGCGGCGCACCCTCCTCGGCAAGGCGGTGGTGGCGGTCTCGGAGGACAAGGAGACCGCGAGCCTCATGGGGGTGGACCAGAAGAAGGTGATCCTGGGCTCGTTCGCGCTCTCGGCGGCCATCGCCGCCGTGGGCGGCCTCCTGGTCGCGCCCATCACGCTCGTCTCCGCCACCATGGGCACGGTGCTCGGCGTGAAGGCCTACTCGGCCTCGATCATCGGCGGCCTCGAGTCGGGGCTCGGCGCGGTGGTGGGCGGCCTGGTCATCGGCCTCTCCGAGGCGCTCACCGCCCGCTTCGTCTCCACCGGCTACAAGGACATCCCGGGCTTCGCCTTCCTCATCCTCCTGCTCCTCTTCAAGCCGTCCGGCCTGTTCGGCAAGGCCGCGATCCGGAAGGTCTGACCCCGCGATGCGCCGGCTCTGGCCCCTGCTCCTCCCGCTGCCGCTCCTCCTGCCGGTGCTGGTGGAGAGCCCCTACTACGTCCACGGGCTTGCCTGCCGCATCATGATCTACACGCTGCTCGTGGCCTCGCTCGACCTGGTGGTCGGCTACATCGGCGACGTCTCGATCGGCCACGCCGGCTTCTTCGCCATCGGCGCCTACACGGTGGCGATGCTCACCGCCACCCCCGAGGTGAACCCCGACAGCTCGGTGGCCTTCTTCCCGCAGCTGCCGTTCCTGGTCGCCCTCGCGGCCGGCGTGCTCCTCGCCGCGCTCGCCGGCTTCGTGCTCGCCTTCCCCGCCCTGCGATCGTCGGGCCCCTACCTCGCCGTCATCACCATCGCCTACGGGCTCATCGTCTACACCTTCATCAACGAGCAGGAGCGGTTCACCAACGGCACGAAGGGCGTGACCCTGCTCCCGCTCCGCGCCTTCGGCGTGGACCTGTCCGGGAACCACTTCGTCTGGGTGGTCTACCCGTTCCTGGCGCTGGTGCTCTATGGCCTCCACAACCTGGGGCGGAGCTTCTGGGGGCGCGCCTTCGAGGCCATCAAGCACTCGAGCGTGGCGGCGAGCTGCTGCGGCATCTCGCGCCCCTACTACAAGATCTGGGCGTTCGTGATCTCGGCGGCCGTGGCCGGGCTCGCCGGCGGCCTCTTCGCCCAGCTCGACGCGTACATCGCGCCCAACACCTTCTCCTACAACCTCTCGGTGGAGTTCCTCATCGCCCTCATCTTCGGCGGCGTGCGCTCCATCCTGGGCAACCTGGTGGGCGTGTCGGTCTTCGTGGTGCTGCCCGACGTCTTCAGCGCCTTCGCCGACTACCGGCTCATGGTCTACGGCGCGCTGCTGCTGGTGGTGCTCTTCTTCCTGCCCGCCGGCATCGCCGGCCTGGTGCGGCGCGCCCTCGCCCCGTTCACGCGCAAGGACCTCGAGGCGGAGCGGGCGGCGCTCGAGGACGCGTCGCGGGGCCTGGCGGTGCTCCCCGAGCCGCCGCCGCCGGGCGCGGCCGCCGCCCCCTCGCTCGCGCTCGACGGCGTCACCATGCGCTTCGGCGGCCTCACCGCCGTGAACGGCCTCAGCTTCGAGGTCGCGCCCGGGAAGGTGCGCGGGCTCATCGGGCCGAACGGCTCCGGCAAGAGCACCACCGTGAACCTCCTCACCGGGCTCTACGTCCCCACCTCGGGCGGGATCTCCTTCCGCGGCCGCGCCCTCGGCAGGCTCCCGCCGCACGAGCGGGCCCGCGCCGGGATGGCCCGGACCTTCCAGAACCTGCAGCTCTTCGGCGACCTCACCGCGCTCGAGAACGTGCTCGTCGGGCTGCACGCCTCCTTCCACTGCAAGCTCTGGCAGGTGGCGCTCCGCACCCCGGCGGCCCGGCGCGAGGAGCGGGCGCTCCGGGCGCGGGCGTACGCGCTGCTCCGGTTCGTGGGGCTCGAGCGGAGCGCGTTCGAGCTGGCGCGGAACCTCCCCTACGGCCAGGCGCGGCTCCTCGAGATCGCGCGCGCCCTCGCCCTCGCGCCCCGGCTGCTCCTCCTCGACGAGCCGGCGGCCGGGCTGACCGGCGGCGAGATCGAGGCCATGAGCGCGCTGGTGGGGCGCATCAAGGCCGCCGGCATCGCGGTGCTCCTCATCGAGCACCACATGGACATGGTGATGGCCGTCTCCGACGAGGTGACGGTGCTCGACTTCGGGAAGAAGATCGCCGAGGGCGCGCCCCGCGCGGTGCAGGACGATCCGGCCGTGCAGGAGGCCTACCTCGGCAAGCACGCCTCGGCCATCGGGCGCTTCGAGCCGCCCACGGACGAGGCGGGGACGGTGCGGGCATGACGGCGCTCCTGCAGGTCTCGGGGCTCGAGGTCGCCTACGGCCGGATCCTGGCGCTGAAGGGGCTCGACCTCGAGGTGGCCCCGGGCGAGCTGGTGGCGGTCATCGGGTCGAACGGCGCCGGCAAGACCACCACGCTCAAGACCATCTCCGGGCTCCTGCGCCCGGCGGCGGGCGAGGTCCGCTTCGAGGGGCGCAGCCTCGCCGGCGTGGCGCCGCACGCCATCGCGGCGCTCGGCATCGCGCACGTCCCGGAGGGTCGCAAGGTGTTCGCCACGCAGACCGTCGCCGACAACCTCCAGCTCGGCGCCTACCTGCGCCTGCGGCGCGGCGAGAAGCGGGCGGTGGCCGCGTCGATCGCGTCGATGTACGAGACCTTCCCGCGGCTCGCCGAGCGGCGGGATCAGCTCGCGGGGACGCTCTCCGGCGGCGAGCAGCAGATGCTCGCCATCGCCCGCGCGCTCGTCTCCGAGCCGAAGCTCCTGCTCCTCGACGAGCCGTCGATGGGGCTCGCGCCGGTCGTCATCGACGAGGTGATGCGGCTCGTCGAGCGGCTGAAGCAGGCGCGCCAGGTGACGATCCTGCTCGTGGAGCAGCTCGCCTACCGCGCCCTCGAGGTGGCCGACCGCGGCTACGTGATCGAGCAGGGCCGGATCCGGCTCTCGGGGCCGGCCCGCGACCTCCTCCGCGACGAGGGTGTCCGGCGCGCCTACCTCGGCTCCACCGCCGCCTGAGCCGCGACGCGACCCGCCGCGCCGCCGCGACCCGGCTCACTCCCCGTACGGGTCACGACTCGGACCCGTTCGCCACCCGTACGGGTGAACTCCGAGTGCATCCCCGGAGCCGGGGAGGTTCGGCCGCAGGACCGCCGGAATTGCGCGGCGCAATCGTCCGGATTGCGATGCCGGAGGGCAAAAGGTCTTTTGCACTCCGCGTGACAATCACTCTGAGCGCAATCGCCCCGCACCGCCTCCGGCGCGGCCTACTCGGTCTGGCGGATGGTCCAGAAGTCGGCCGAGAGCCCCTCGCTCTCGAGGTACGCGTACGGCAGCGTGAAGTACCCGGCCTGCCCCCAGCGCTCGCCCCACGAGTTCCGCACCAGGAACCGCCTCGCGGCGTCGTCGTACCCCACCGCCACCACCGCGTGTCCCCCCAGCATCCGCTCCTTCGGGCCGGGCAGGCTCGCCACGCCGGTGCGGGCCACCTCGGCGGTCTCGAAGCTCTCGTACACCGCGAACCCGAACACGAAGGGGAAGCCGGCGGCGAGGCAGGCCTTGAGCTGCGGGACGGAGCGCGCCACGCGCTTGTAGCGGAGCACCTGGAAGTCGAGCGCGACCTCGTAGCAGCGCTGCGGCGGCCGGGTCGCGAAGTGCGCCGGATCGTACGGCCAATCGCAGTCCCGGGGCGGCCGGCTGCGCTCGGGGCAGACGCCCTGCTGCACCACGCACTTGAGCCCGTCGCGCAGCATCGCGCCGGAGTCCTCGCTCACCGTCCCCTCGATGACGCGCTCGTTGAAGTAGACGAAGAGCCGCGACGGCATGAAGTCGGTGAGCCCCTCCTTGCGGCGCGCGAACTGGAACGCCGCGGCGACCGCGTTGGCGGTGCAGCTGCCGAGGTCTCCCTGGTCGTACGGCGGCGCGAACCCGGGCCGCAGGTCCACCGCCGCGGGCAGCGCCGCCACCGCCTCGGGCGGCGCGCTCCAGGCGAGGTCGCGGTGGTCGGGGAGATCGGGGATCCAGCCGTAGCGCTGCACCTTGCGAGTACGCGGGGTGGTCATGGTCCTTCCGCTTCTCGACGGTGTGACCCACAGTGTCAACGGGAAACGCCGACGGGCGGGGCTGCGCAATATGGTGTGCGCTGGTCCACGATGCCTGCCCGGACGAGTCGATTATCCGAAGGCGGTCGACTCGAGAATCGGTCGGCCTCTTTTTTTCTTGCTCTCCGTCAATTCGCCGACGTTTCTCCACTCGGGCGCACATCAAGAAACACCTCGATTTACGGGGCGTTCTCGCTTTCGTGGGCTCCATCCGGGACCGTTGATGGAGATCACGCAGAGTCGGGGCTCGGCGGTTGCTTTTTATGTTGCACCGACTAATCTGCCGGCCCACGGAGGTAGGGCTAATGGACAATTCGAGCTCCGGGGACAATCTTCTCGCCCGGCTGGAAGCGAAGGGTGTTTCTCGTAGAGACTTTCTGAAGGTCTGCACGATCGCCGCTGGCGCGGTCGGCCTCCCGGCCTGGGCCGGCGAGCAGATGGCGGAGAAGGCGGCAGGGGGAGCCAAGCCGTCCGTCATCTGGCTGCACTTCCAGGAGTGCACCGGCTGCACGGAGTCGCTCCTGCGCACTTCTCACCCCGGCGTCGCCGAGGTGATCCTCGACCTCATCTCGCTCGACTACCACGAGACGCTCTTCGCGGCGGCCGGGCACCAGATCGAGGAGGCGATGGAGCAGGCGATCGCGGCCAACAAGGGCAAGTACGTCCTCGTGGTCGAAGGCGCCATCCCCCGCAAGGACGGCGGCATCTACTGCCAGGTCGGCGGCAAGAACGCCATCGACACGCTGAACCGCGTGGCGGCCGACGCCGGCGCCATCATCGCCCTCGGCTCCTGCGCCAGCTTCGGCGGCGTGGCCGCGGCCGAGCCGAACCCCACCGACGCCACCGGCGCCCCGATGATCCTCAAGGGCAAGACGGTCGTCACCCTGCCGGGCTGCCCGGCCAACCCGTACAACCTGCTCGGCGTGGTCCTGCAGTACGCCACGTTCAAGACGCTGCCGAAGCTCGACAAGCTCGGCCGCCCCGAGTTCGCGTACGCCCGCACCATCCACGAGGACTGCCCGCGCCGTCCGCACTTCGACGCCGGCCGCTTCGCCCAGAAGTTCGGCGACGACGGTCACCGCGCCGGGTACTGCCTCTACAAGCTCGGCTGCAAGGGCCCGGCGACCCACGCCAACTGCTCGCTGCTGCCCTTCTGTGAGGTCCCGGGCGCCTGGCCGGTCGGCATCGGCCACCCGTGCGTCGGCTGCACGGAGCAGCAGGTCGCCTTCCGCGTGCCGATCCACACCACCATCGACGTGGAGCGCCCCACGGCTCCCGGCACCTACCCGGCCATCCACCCCGACCACAGCGTCGTGGGCCCGGCCGCGGTCGGCCTCGGCGGCCTCGCCGTCGGCGCCATCGTCGGCGCGGGCGTCGTGGCGAGCAAGAAGCTCACCGCCGAGTCGGAGAAGCACGAGGAAAGGGAGTAGGCCCATGCGCATCTCCCGTCGATCCCTCCTCAAGGGGGCCGCGGCAGCCGGGGCAGCCGGCGCCGTCACGGCCCTCGCTGGAAAGGCGGAGGCGTCGGAGCACGAGTCCAAGCATCGCCCGGACGCGGTGGGCATGCTCTACGACTCGACCCTCTGCGTCGGCTGCCGCGCCTGCGTGACGAAGTGCAAGGAAGCCAACCAGCTTCCGGTGGACCAGTCCGCCATGCAGGGCACCGAGAAGGCCGTCTACGACGCGCCGAGCGACCTGAACGGCCAGACCAAGAACATCATCAAGGTGTTCAAGGACGGCGAGCGCTTCGCCTTCATGAAGCAGCAGTGCATGCACTGCGTCGAGCCCTCCTGCGTGTCCGTCTGCATGATGGGCGCGCTACACAAGGAGGGCGAGGGCACCCGCTCGTTCGAGGGCGAGAACAAGGGCACCGGCATCGTGGTGTACGACAAGTACACCTGCGTCGGCTGCCGCTACTGCCAGATCGCCTGCTCGTTCAACGTGCCCAAGTTCGAGTGGTTCGATCCGCTCCCGCGCATCGTCAAGTGCGAGCTCTGCAAGCACCGCGCGGACAAGAACAAGACCGGCCCCCTCGCCGTCGCCAACCCGGCGTGCTGCGAGGTCTGCCCCCGCGAGGCCGTCATCTACGGCAAGCGCGAGGAGCTGCTGGCCATCGCCAAGAAGCGCATCGCCGCCGACCCCAAGCGCTACAACGCCAAGGTCTACGGTGAGAAGGAAGGCGGCGGCACGCAGGTGCTCTACCTCGCCCCGGCGAGCGTGAGCTTCCAGGAGCTCGGCCTCCCCGAGCTGCCCGAGCACTCGGCCGCCTCGTTCTCGGAGCACGTCTCCCACACGCCGTACCTGCACGGCGTCACGCCCATCGCGCTGTACGCCACCGCCGCCTTCTTGATCCACCGGAACAAGAAGAAGGAAGAAGAGGCGGAGCACCACGAGGAGGGGAAGTAGATGAGCGCCCACGCACATCCCAAGGCCATCGGCGGGAAGCTGCTCGATCCCACGATGAAGATCCTCCTCGGCCTCTTCGGCATCGCCGCGGTGGTCATGGTGTACCGCTTCTTCACCGGCATCGGCCCGGTCAGCAACATGACCGACGGCTACGCCTGGGGCATCTGGGAGCCGATCAACGTCGTCGTCTTCACCGGCATCGGTGCGGGCGCCTACTCGGTCGGCCTCCTCTGCTACCTGCTCAACAAGGGCAAGTACCACCCCTACGTCCGCCCGGCCGTGCTCGTCGGCGCCATCGCCTACTCGCTCGGCGGCTCCTCGATCGTCATCGCCCTCGGCCGGTACTGGAACGCGTACTGGCTCCCGGCGGTGCCGATCTGGAACCTGAACTCGGTGCTCCTCGAGGTCGCCGTCTGCGTGATCTCGTACGTGCTCGTGCTCTGGGTCGAGGTGCTCCCGGCGGTCCTGGACGGCGCGGCGTCGAGCAAGTCGCCGGGCTGGTCGCGCTTCGGCGCGAAGTGGGGCCAGCGGCTCTCGAAGGCGATGCCGTTCGTCATCGCCCTCGCGGTGGTGCTGCCGACCATGCACCAGAGCTCCCTCGGCGGCCTGATGCTCATCGCGACCACCAAGGTGGACCCGCTGTGGCACACCTGGGCGCTGCCGCTGCTCGCCCTCATCTCCTGCCTCTCGATGGGCTACGGCACCGTGGTGGTGCTGACCAACATCCTGGGGATGACCTGGAAGGCCAAGTACGACCAGGCGCTCTTCGCGGACATGTCGAAGGTGAACGGCGGCCTGCTGTTCCTCTTCAGCGCGATCCGCCTGGGCGACATCGTGGTGCAGGGCAAGCTGCACTACCTCGGCCGCCTCGACCACCACCTGTTCTTCTTCGTGCTGGAGATGGCGCTGTTCCTGGTCCCGGCCTTCATGTTCTTCTCGCCGAAGGTCCAGCAGAACCGGGGCCGGCTCTTCGCGGCCGCCCTCATGGCCATCGCCGCCGGCGCGCTCTGGCGCGTGGACGCCTACCTGACCTGCTACAACGCGGGCGAGGGTTGGGAGTACTTCCCGTCGATGGGCGAGACGATCGTCACCATCGGCATGGCGGCCATCGGCATCGCGGTGTTCATCTTCGTCTCCAGGTTGTTCCCTGTCGTGGTCGTCGATGACGCCCACCGTCACTCCAACGTCGGCGCCGACCAGGTCCGGTCGGCTGCCAGCCGGTAGAGGTGCTTAAATGAGCCAGCGAATCACCATCGATCCAGTCACCCGAATCGAGGGGCACCTCCGCATCGACGTCGAGGTGGAGGGGGGCAAGGTCGCGAAGGCGTGGTCCACCGGGACCATGTGGCGCGGCATCGAGGAGATCGTGAAGGGGCGCGACCCGCGCGAGGCGTGGGTCTTCGTCCAGCGCATCTGCGGCGTGTGCACCACCGTGCACGCGATGGCTTCCGTGCGCTCGGTCGAGAACGCTCTCAACCTCGAGATCCCGATCAACGCCCAGTACATCCGCAACCTGATCGTGAGCGCGCACTCGCTCCACGACCACATCGTGCACTTCTACCACCTGTCGGCGCTCGACTGGGTGGACGTGGTCAGCGCGCTGAAGGCCGATCCGGCCAAGGCTGCTCAGATCGGCCAGAGCATCAGCGACTGGCACCTGAACAGCGTCCAGGAGCTCACGGCCGTCAAGGCCAAGCTCGAGTCGTTCGTGAAGGCCGGCCAGCTCGGCATCTTCACCAACGGCTACTGGGGCCACCCGGCGATGAAGCTCCCGCCGGAGATCAACCTCCTCGCCGTGGCGCACTACCTCCAGGCGCTCGACGTCCAGCGGAAGGCCAACCAGATCGTCGCGATCCTGGGCGGCAAGACGCCGAACATCCAGAACCTGGCCGTCGGCGGCGTCGCCAACGCCATCAACCTGGACAACCCGGCGACGCTGAACATGGAGAAGCTGTACCAGGTGAAGGACCTCCTCGACGAGGTCACCACCTTCGTGCAGCAGGTGTACTTCCCCGACGTCTGCGCGGTCGCGGCGCACTACCCCGACTGGCTCGGCTACGGCAAGGGCGTCAACAACTACCTCGCCGCCCCCGAGATCCCGCTCGACGGCAAGGGCACCAAGTTCGCGCTCCCCGGCGGCACCCTCATGGCGAGCGACCTCAAGTCGCTCAAGCCCATCACCAAGTTCGGTGACGACTACTTCAAGAAGAACGTGGTCGAGGACACCGCCCGCGCCTACTACGCCAACTCGGCCAACGCCCTCCACCCGTGGAAGGGCGAGACCAAGCCGGCGTTCAACGGCAAGTGGGATCCCGAGGGCAAGTACAGCTGGGTGAAGGCGCCCCGCTTCGACGGCAAGCCGATGCAGGTCGGCCCGACCGCCGCGGTGCTGGTCGCCGTCGCCTCCGGCAACGAGCCGATGACCCGCTGGGCGGTGAAGTGCCTCGAGGTGGCCGGCAAGCTCGCCGGCGCCAAGCTCACCCCCGCGGTCCTCGAGTCCACCCTCGGCCGCCACGCCGCCCGCTGCATCCGCGCCGCGGTCATGGCCGAGCAGGCCCAGGCCCAGTGGAAGCTCCTCGTCGAGAACATCGGCAAGGGCGACACCGCCACCTACAACGAGCCCCACTTCCCGAAGGGCACGATCGAGGGCGTCGGCTTCCACGAGGCGCCGCGCGGCCTCCTCTCGCACTGGTGCGTCATCACCGACGGCAAGATCGCCAACTACCAGGCGGTGGTGCCCTCGACCTGGAACGCCGGTCCCCGCGACGAGAAGGGCGTGATGGGTCCCTACGAGGCCTCCCTCGTCGGCAACCCCATCGCCGACCCGAAGAAGCCGCTCGAGGCGCTCCGCACGATCCACTCGTTCGACCCGTGCCTCGCCTGCGCGATCCACACGGTGGACGAGGACGGCAACGAGGTCACGGTGAAGGTGCTGTAGGCACCTGACCGCGCTCGACTGAACCTGGGGCCGGAGCGACGTCGCTCCGGCCCTTTTCAGTTTCACGGGACATGCTGTCCGGCTTTCACACGGGACATGCTGTCCCGCCCCGCCGGCGGAGCCGTCGGGGCCCCACCCTCCGCTCGGCGGGTCCCTTGCGCTTCGCCTCCGGCGAAGCTCGGACATTTACACGGGACATGCTGTCCCGCCCCGCCGGCGAAGCCGTCGGGGCCCCACCCTCCGCTCGGCGGGTCCCTTGCGCTTCGCCTCCGGCGAAGCTCGCCCGCCCTGGAGGGCGCTGCCCTCCCCCGCTGCGCGGGGGCCCCTCCCGCGCGAAGAACGGCGCCGGGTGGCGCCGGCGCTTGTGCTCTCCCTCCCCGGCTTGCTACGAGGTACCTCCATGGCCCGCATCCTGGTTCTCGGCATCGGCAACGTCCTCATGGGCGACGACGCCCTCGGCTCGCACGTCATCAAGGAGCTGGAGGCCCGCTTCACCTTCCCGGAGGAAGTGACCCTCATCGACGCCGGCACGCCCGGCGTGGACCTCACCGCCTACATGGCCGGGCACGAGACGCTGCTCGTCGTGGACGTGGTGCGCGCCAAGGGCCAGCCGGGCGAGTTCCGCTACTACGACCGGGCGAAGCTCATGGAGAAGGCGCCCATGGTGGCGATGAGCCCCCACGAGCCGGGCCTGCGCGAGGCGCTCCTCACCGCCGACTTCATGGGCGTGGCGCCTTCCGAGGTGAAGCTCATCGGCGTCATCCCCGACGTGGTGGACCTCGGCGTCCGCCTCTCCGAGCCGGTCCGCGCCGCGCTGCCCCGCGTGATCGACGAGGTGGTGGCCGACCTCACCGCCCACGGCGCCGCCCCGACGCCGCGCGATCCGCCGGCCAAGCCCGACCTCTGGTGGGAGACGCCGCGCGGGATGTGACGCCGCGCCCTGGCGTCCAGCCTGCCGGGGCGCCTCGGGGGGGCCTCACCGCCGCGAGCGGCCCCTTCCGGGTTGAAGGCTCCCCTCCCGGCTGGTACTCTCGGAAGTCCTAGCAGCGACGGGCGGTTAGATCATCGCTCGACCGCCCCGATGCCCTCCACCCTCGCCCCACCTCCGCCGTCCCCCGCCGTCGAGGGGCGGCGCGTGGCGATCCGCGGGACGGTGCAGGGCGTCGGCATGCGCCCCTTCGTCTTCCGCGTGGCCGGCGCCTGCCGGATCCGGGGCCGCGTCCGCAACGACGCCCGCGGGGTGACCATCGAGGCCTTCGGCGCTCCGGCCGACCTCGACGCCTTCCTGGCCCGGCTCGAGGCCGACAAGCCGCCCGCGGCCCGCTTCGACGCGGTCGAGGTCGCCCCCATCCCGGCGGAGCCGGCGCCCGACTTCCGCATCGTGGAGAGCGAGGGCACCGGCGCCTCGGCCGAGCTCCGCGTCTCCATCCCCGCCGACCTCGCCACCTGCCCGGACTGCCTGCGCGAGCTCGCCGACCCGGCGAACAAGCGCCACCGCTACCCGTTCACCAACTGCACCAACTGCGGCCCGCGCTTCACCATCGCCCGCGGCGTCCCCTACGACCGGCCGCTCACCACCATGGCGGCGTTCCCGCTCTGCCCCGACTGCCGGCGCGAGTACGAGACCCCCACCGACCGCCGCTTCCACGCCGAGCCCAACGCCTGCCCGGTGTGCGGCCCGCACCTCACCCTGCTCGCGCCCGGCGGCGCGCCGCTCGCGGACCGCGACGCCGCCCTCCGCCAGGCCGGCCGCGCCCTCGCGGACGGCAAGATCCTGGCCGTGAAGGGGCTGGGCGGGTTCCACCTCGCCTGCGACGCCACGAGCGCGGAGGCGGTCGCGACCCTGCGCGCCCGCAAGCACCGCGAGGAGAAGCCGCTCGCGGTGATGGTCCCCGACCTCGACGCCGCCGAGGCGCTCGCGCACCTCACCGACGCCGACCGGGAGCTCCTCGCCTCGGTGGAGCGCCCCATCGTCCTCGCCCGGCGCCGCGAGCCCTCCCCGCTCGCCGCCGGCATCGCCCCCGCCACCCCGCTCGTCGGGCTGCTCTTGCCGTACGCGCCGCTCCACCACCTCCTGCTCGCCGAGGCGGGCCGTCCGCTGGTGATGACCTCGGCGAACCTCTCCGAGGAGCCGATCGCCTACCGCAACGCCGAGGCGCTCGAGCGGCTCGGCGGGATCTGCGACCTCTTCCTGGTCCACGACCGCGAGATCGAGACCCGCTGCGACGACTCGGTGGCCCGCGTCGTGGCCGGCCGGCCGCTGGTGATGCGCCGCTCCCGCGGCTACGTGCCCCGGGCGGTCCCGGCGCCGGCGCGCTTCGAGCGCCCGGTGCTCGCCTGCGGCGCCCACCTCAAGAACACCTTCTGCATCGGCCTCGGCGACGCCGCCTGGCTCGGCCCGCACATCGGCGACCTCGAGAACCTCGAGACCACCGAGAGCTTCGAGTCGGCCGTGGCGCGGCTGGAGCGCTTCCTCGAGACCCGGCCCGCGCTCCTCGCCCACGACCTCCACCCGCAGTACCTCTCCACGGCCTACGCGCTGCGGCGCGCGGCCGAGCTCGGGATCCCGGCCGTCGGCGTGCAGCACCACCACGCCCACGTCGCCGCCGGCATGGCGGAGCACGGGCTCGAGGGCCCGGTCCTCGGCCTCGCCTGGGACGGGACCGGCTTCGGGCCCGACGGCTCGAGCTGGGGCGGCGAGCTGCTCCTCGCGGGCTACGCCGGCTACGAGCGGCTCGCGACCCTGCGCCCCCTGCCCCTCGCCGGCGCCGACACCGCCGTGCGCCAGCCCTGGCGCGTGGCCCTGGCGGCCCTCGACGACGCCTTCGACGGCGCGCCGCCGCTGGAGGCGCTCCCGCTCTTCCGCGGGCTGCCGCCGGCCGAGGTGGAGCTGGTGCGGCGGATGATCCGCGGCGGCTTCAACAGCCCCCTCGCCCACGGCGCCGGGAGGTGGTTCGACGCCGCGGGCGCGCTCGTGCTCGGGCGCGCCCGCGCCCGCCACGAGGGGCAGGTGGCGATGGCGCTGGAGGGGGCCGCCGACCCGGCCGAGCGCGGCGCCTACCCGTTCCGGATCGACGACGGGCGCGCGCCCTGGGAGCTCGACCTGCGCCCCGCCGTCCGCGCGCTGGTGGAGGACCTCCTCGCCGGCGCGCCCGCGCCCGCGGTGGCCGCGCGCTTCCACGAGACCCTCGCCGCCGCCGCCGCCGCCCTGGTGCGCCGGGCCGCGCGGGAGCGGGGCGGCCTGCCGGTCGTGGCCTCGGGCGGCTGCTTCCAGAACGCCCGGCTCGCGGAGCGGTTGCTGGGGAATCTCGCGCCCGATTTTCGGGTATACCTGCACGGGCACATCCCGCCGGGCGACGGCGGGATCGCGCTCGGGCAGGCGGTGGTCGCGCAGGCCGTTTCCACGCAGGACCCCGGGCAGCGCCCCGGCGGCAGGAGGTCGTGAATGTGTCTCGGCGTTCCCGGTAAGGTCCTCGCCATCGACGGCATGAACGCCACGGTGGACTTCTTCGGGGTCAAGAAGGAGCTCCGGCTCGACGTGGTGGACGAGCCGGTGTCGGTGGGCGACTACGTGCTCAACCACGTCGGCTTCGCCATCCGGCGCATCCCGCCCGACGAGGTGGGCGAGACCCTCGCCATGTTCGACCAGATCCTGAAGGACGTGGCCCAGGACGACCTCATGGCCGCCGACGTGATCGGCGAGATGGCCGCCGGCAAGGAGAAGGCCTGATGGCCTCCCCCGCCGAGCTGGCGCAGCAGCTCAAGTTCCGGGATCCCGAGAAGGCCCGCGCCCTCGCCGCCGCGCTGCAGCGCGAGGTGGACGCCATCGGCCGCGACGAGATCACCATCATGCACGTGTGCGGCAGCCACGAGCAGTCGATCGCCCGCTTCGGCATCCGCGCCGTCCTGCCGCGCCAGATCTCGCTCATCATGGGCCCGGGCTGCCCGGTCTGCGTCACCGACGCCCCGGAGATCGACGAGGGCGTGGCCCTCGCGAAGCAGGGCTGCCGCGTCCTCACCTACGGCGACATGCTCAAGGTGCCGGGCACGGTGAAGTCGCTCGGCGACGCCCAGGCCGACGGCGGCAAGGTGGACATCGTCTACGGCGTCGAGCAGGCGCTCGAGATCGCGCGGGCCCACCCCGACGAGGAGGTGGTCTTCTTCTCCTCCGGCTTCGAGACCACCGCGGTGGCCACCGCCGCCGCCATCCTGCGCGGCCTGCCGAAGAACCTCTCGGTGCTCTCGGCCCACAAGTACGTGCCGCCGGCGATGGAGATCGTGGCCGGCATGCCGGGCTCCAAGGTCGAGGCCTTCCTCGCCGCCGGGCACGCCGCCATCATCACCGGGTGCGACTGCTTCCGCCCCATGGCGCAGAAGTACCGGATGCCGATCGTGGTCACCGGCTTCGAGCCGCTCGACGTGCTCGCGGCCATCCTCAAGACGGTCGAGATGATCCGCCACGGCGAGCACGACGTCGCCAACTGCTACCCGCGCTGCGTCACCGGGCCGGGCAACCTGCCGGCCCAGAAGATGCTGTGGCAGGTGTTCGAGCCGGTGGGCGGCCAGTGGCGCGGCATCGCCGTCATCCCCGACGGCAACCTGCGGCTCAAGGCCGAGTTCGCCGCGGTGGACGCGCGCCGCCGCTTCGACATCGACGTGAGGTCGCTCTGGGACTACGCGCCGCCCAAGCTCGCCGAGCGCTGCATCTGCGGCGAGATCATGGCTGGCTTCAAGTCGCCCAAGGACTGCGCCCTCTTCGGCAAGGAGTGCCTGCCCGAGTCGCCGGTGGGCGCCTGCATGGTCTCCTCCGAGGGCACCTGCAAGATCTGGCACCAGTACGGCGGCGTCCCGGACCTGAAGGAGGTGGGGTAGATGTCGGCAGCGGATCGGGTGGGCCTGCGCCACGGCGCGGGCGGGCGGGCGATGCGCCGGCTCATCGAGGAGGTGTTCCTCGGGCTCGGCGGACCGGTGGAGGACGGGGTCGGGCTCGCCGCCATGGACGACGGCGCGGCCATCCGCGTCGGCGACCAGTGGGTGGTGATGACCACCGACAGCCACGTGGTCCACCCCCGCTTCTTCCCCGGCGGCGACATCGGCCGGCTCAGCATCTCGGGCTGCGTCAACGACCTCGCCATGATGGGCGCGACCGAGCCGCTCGGCCTCACCTGCGCCGTGATCATCGAGGAGGGCTTCCCGCGCGAGGAGCTGGAGCGGATCCGCGACTCGATGCAGCAGGCCTGCCGGGAGTCGGGCGCCAACATCGTCACCGGCGACACCAAGGTGATGGGCAAGGGCGAGGTGGACGGCATCGTCCTCAACACCGCCGGCTTCGCGGTGACCCGCCGGGTGGTGACCGACGCCGGCCTGCGCGCCGGCGACAAGCTCATCGTCACCGGCGCCATCGGCGACCACGGCATGGCGGTGATGACGCGCCGGCACGGCCTCGACATCGAGGGCGACCTCCGGAGCGACGTCGCCCCCATCAACCGGCTCGTCCGGGCCGCGCTCGACGCCGGCGGCGACGACGTGGTGGCGATGAAGGACCCGACCCGCGGCGGCGTCGCCTCGGTGCTCCACGAGTTCGCCGAGAAGGGCAAGGTGGGCGTGGTGGTGGACGAGCAGAGCCTGCCGGTGCACGCCGAGGTGCGGGCCGCCGGCGAGATGCTCGGCATCGACCCGCTCGTGGTCGCCAACGAGGGCAAGGCGGTCATCGGCGTCCGCGCCGGCTCGGCCGAGAAGGTGCTGGCCGCGCTCCGCGCCCACCCGCTCGGCCGCGAGGCGGCGATCATCGGCGCCGCGGTCGCCGAGCGGCCCGGCCAGGTGATCGTGGACACCGGCTTCGGCCGGCGCCTCCTCGCCGAGATCGAGGGCGAGCCGCTCCCCCGGATCTGCTGATGCACGAGTACTCGCTGGTCCAGGCGGTGGTGGAGCGGATCGAGGAGGAGGTCCAGAAGCAGCGGGCCCTCGCCGTGCACGCGCTCACGGTCTCCGTGGGCGAGCTCGGCGGCGTCGACCCGGAGCTCTTCCGGACCGCCTTCGAGACCTTCCGCCAGGGGACGGTCTGCGAGAAGGCGGCGCTCACGGTGCGCGTGGTCCCGGCCACCTGGAGCTGCCCGGCCTGCGGCAAGGCCATCGAGAAGGGGGCGGTGCTGCGCTGCCCCGCCTGCGATCTGCCCGCGAAGATGGGCGAAGGTTCCGACGGATTGACGCTCGACCGAGTCGAGCTGGAGGTGCCCTAGATGTGCACGACCTGCGGCTGCGGTGACACCGAGCTCGTCCCGGTGGAGCTCCACGACAAGATCCTGGCCGGCAACGACCGGCAGGCGGCGCACAACCGGGAGCACTTCCTCGGCCACGGCGTGCTGGCGCTGAACCTCATGGGCTCGCCGGGCGCCGGCAAGACGGCGGTGCTGGAGGCCACGAGCCGCTTCGCCGAGGGGCGGCTGAAGCTCTCGGCGGTGTCGGCCGACCTCGCCACCGACAACGACGCCCGCCGCCTCGAGAAGGCCGGCATCCCGTCGAAGGCCATCACCACCTTCCAGGCCTGCCACCTCGACGCGGCGATGGTGCACCACGCCCTCGACGGCTTCCCCTGGGACCGCTCCGACGTCTTCTTCATCGAGAACGTGGGCAACCTCGTCTGCCCGGCCATCTACGACCTCGGCCAGGCGGCCAACGTGGTGGCGCTCTCGGTGACCGAGGGCGAGGACAAGCCCATCAAGTACCCGGTGATGTTCCAGAAGGCCGATCTCGTGCTGGTCACCAAGTGCGACCTCGTGCCGCACCTCGACATCGACCTCGCCCGGATCGACGACGCCATCTCCCGCGTCATGCCGAACCCCAAGGTGCTGCGCGTCTCGGCCCGCACCGGGGAGGGGCTGGCCGAGTGGTTCGCGTGGCTCGAGGAGCAGCGCCGGCCTATCGTCCAGGGGAAGGGAGCGCACATGCACGGGCACGCCCATTCCCACGAGCACACCCACTCGCACGAGCACACGCACGCGGACGGGACGGTGCACAGCCACCCGCACGCGCACGTGCACGAGCACCCGCACGAGCACGGCGAGGCGAAGGCCGAGGAGCACCAGCACGAGCGCGAGGCCGGGCACGCCCACGACCCGGCGGAGAAGCACGAGCACCGGCACTGATCCCGCCGCGCGGTCGTCCTGGCCGCCGGAGTGCGCCGGAGCCCCTCGGGTCCCGCCCGGCGGGGAGGGAGTGCGCCAGTCCCTCGGGGTCCCGCCCGGCGGGGAAGGAGTGCGCCGGAGCCCCTCGCGCGAGCTGCCCACCCCGAGCCCATCTTCCCCTCTCCCGCGGAGCGGGAGAGGGACAGGGAGGGGGCGAGGCGGAGCACCCGGCCGGCGCGCCCATCGCAGTCAGCGCCGCAACCCAGGCCGACGGGAGCCCTCCCGAGGCGCGCAGCGCAGGCGGGCGCCCGCCGGCATCGGACCGCGTGACACGATGGCAGCGCCGCTCCCCCGTGCCACGCCGTAGCCGGAGCCTCACGCCCTAGCCAGATCGGAGCCGCAGCGGGCTCGAGCGCCCTGCGCCCGCGGCGCCGCTCGCCTGGCAGCGACCCGGCGGAGCCGCCGCAGCGAGCACCGCAGCGGTGGGCTCCCGGCGGCCCCCGCGGCACCGGTCGAGCATCGGCGACCCAGGCGGCCCGGCGCCCTGCACCGTGGCCGCCCCTCCCCCGCCCTCCCCGCCCGAGCGGGGAGGGAGTGCCTCGGTGGCTCCTCCCGAGAAGCGCCCTTCCTGGGACGTCGCGTCGCGCCGTGAAACGTCGCGTCGCGTCTCGCTGAAACCTCTCGTCGCGTCCCTGCCGGCGCGCCGGCGCGATCCCCCTGGAATCAGGCCGTTTTCCCCGGGGCACAGCCCGTGCACCCTCACGCCCCATGCGGTCCCTTCAACGAGTGATCCCAGGGAGAAAGAGAATGCCTAGACCGATCGCAGCACTGCTCGCGCTGACGGCGCTGACGAGCCTCGCGGGCGCGCCGCTGGCTCGCGCCGAGGACGCGCAGCAGCAGAAGATCGACGACCTCACGAAGAAGGTCGAAGCCCTCGAGCAGCGCGTCAAGAAGGACGAGGACAAGTCCCTCAGCCACTGGCTGACGATCGGCGGCGACTACCGCTTCCGGATCGACTCGCTGGGCGGCTCGGTGCCGAACTACTACCAGTACACCGGCCCGACCTCGATGCCGGTCGCCGCGCCCGGGTTCGACCCGAAGAACGACACGCTGATGACCAACCGCTTCGGCCTGAACCTCAAGGCCAAGGCGACGCAGGACGTGAGCATCTCGGCCCGCCTGCTCATGTACAAGGTCTTCGGCATGGAGACGTCGGCGCCCGTGAACGCCGGCTTCTTCGCCGACCGGATGCAGACGCTCGACGGCACCATCGGTCACGTGCCGATCGACAACACCCTGCGCGTGGACCAGGTGTACGCGACCTGGAACAACATCGGCGGCCAGCCGATCTGGTTCTCGGTCGGTCGTCGCCCCTCCACCGGCGGCTCGCCCACCCACGTCCGCCAGAACGGCGACCGCCCGGGTAACGGCGGCGTGCCCGGCCTGCTCGTGGACTACGCCTTCGACGGCATGACGCTCGGGGTCGCCCCCGAGATCGACGCCCTCCCCGGCGCCTTCGGCAAGATCTGCTACGGCCGCGGCTTCGAGGCCGGCTACGGCAGCGGGAGCAACTCGCTCAACGACACCGAGATGCTCGGCTTCCAGCTCGTGCCCGTGGACACCGACCCGCTCCGCATCGACTTCCAGTACAACCGCGGCTTCAACATCTTCGACAACCCGAACGCCGTCGGCAACCAGCTCGGCGACATGGACTGGATCGGCGTCGGCCTCCTCAGCACGCTCAAGAAGGTGGGCCCCGGCAACCTGACCTCGTTCGCGAGCGGCGGCCTCAGCATGACCCACCCGAACGGGAACCACGCGCTCCTCGCCGGCGCGGGCTCGCCCGACTCCGGCGCCGGCCTCCTCGTGAACGGCCCCGACACCAGCGGCCACACCGGCTGGTCGGTCTACGCCGGCCTCCGCTACGACCTGCCCACCGGCACCAAGATCGGCGCCGAGTACAACCACGGCTCCGAGTTCTGGATGCCGTTCGACCCGGCCGCCGACGACATGTGGACGAGCAAGCTCGGCACGCGCGGCAACGTCTACGAGGCGTACCTGATCCAGGAGCTCCCGCTCCAGCCGATCTCCTCGTTCAACGCCAAGACCTTCGTGCGGCTCGGCTACCAGTACTACGACTTCACCTACACCGGCAGCAACAACTGGGTCGGCGCGCCGGTGAAGATCTCCGACCTCGCGGCGAGCCCGATGAACGCCCAGATGTTCGCGCCCCTCAAGTCGGCGCACGACATCTACGCGACGTTCGAGGTGAAGCTCTAGTCGTCCCCGGGCGGGGAGGGGGCGCGAGCCCCCTCCCCGCCCTTCCCGTCTCCGCATCACGCAGTCAGGAGGAGCAACGTCATGAAGAGAGCAGCCGCAGTCGTCCTCGCCGCAGTCCGCGTCATGCTGGTCGTCCTCGCCCTGGGCGGCGTCGCCCGCGCCGACGAGACCAAGATGGTGGGCGTCATCACCAAGATCGACATCGCCGGGCAGGACGCCAAGGTCGCCACCGCCACGCTTCGGGACGTCAAGACCGACAAGACGGTGGAGATCACCGTCCACGACGACCTCACCCTCGACAAGTTCAAGGATCACCGCATCAACGAGGGCGACGAGATCCGCTGCCGGTACGAGGTGAAGAAGGGCAAGAACGTCAGCACCTACTTCCGCAAGACGGCCGGCTGCTGACGGTCCCGGGAACGAGCACGCACCAATGAACAACCTGGCACGACTCGGCGCGGCGCTCGCCGCGCTGATCTGGGCAGGCGGCGCCCGGGCCGGAGAGCACCCCGGCCGGGCGCAGATCGAGAAGGACGGCTACCGCGGTCCTTCCACCTGCGAGGCCTGTCACCCCGGCAAGGCCAAGGAGATCCTCGGCACGGTCCACTGGAAGCACGCCTCCAAGGTGGACAACGTGGAGCACCTCGACCCGAAGGTCGAGCACGGGATGAAGGATCGCATCTACACCATGTGCAACGGCAACGACGTGGTGAACGATCTGAAGGAGATCCCGAAGAACGCCGCCGGCAAGACCAAGCTCACCGGCTGCAACACCTGCCACCCCGGCAACCACCTCGAGGGCGTCGGCAGCACCGGGCCCGCGGCCGAGGCGGCCGTGGACTGCCTCATCTGCCACTCCAGCGCCTACGACCTGCGGCAGCGCAAGCCGTACAAGGACCCGCAGGGCCGGGTGCTGATGGGCCAGGACCGGAGCACGCAGGCGGCGCTCGCGGTCGGCAAGCCCACCGTCAAGAACTGCATGTTCTGCCACGAGTCGGCCGGCGGCGGCGTCCTGGTGAAGCGCGGGTTCGCCTTCAACAAGGAGAACGACGTCCACGCCGCCAGGGGCATGGTCTGCGTGGACTGCCACGGGTCGAAGGACCACCGCATCCCCACCGGCTTCGACCCGAACAACTGGGCCAACGACGGCGTGCGGGTGGCCTGCACCGACTGCCACGGCGAGAAGCCGCACAAGAGCGCCGACTACAACCGGCACGTCGCCCGGATCGCCTGCCAGACCTGCCACATTCCCCGCACCGGCGGGGCGGTGGCCAAGGACTTCACCGAGTGGACGCGCGGCTCGGACCAGTTCTACGAGCCGACCACGCTCAAGCGTGAGGCCAACGAGACCACCCCGGTCTACGCCTGGTACGACAAGACGGTCCGCAACGAGCCTCGGTTCATCGGGCCCCACGGCAGCCGCAAGGACGGGAAGAGCAAGATCTACCCGTTCAAGATCTACATGGGGAAGGCCTACTACGACCGCGGCACCGGCCAGCTGCTCTCGATGGACTTCGCGCCGCCCATGGCCACCGGCGACACCCGCGCCGGCGTGGCGTCGGCCGCCCGGACCCTCGGGATGAAGGAGCCGGAGCGGGTCGCCAAGGAGGCGGTGCCGGGCTGGCAGACCGTCTACTTCGGCAGCAACCACCTCGTGACCCGCGGCAAGGCGCTCAACTGCTCCAACTGCCACGGCCCGAACGGCGTGCTCGACTTCCGCAGCCTCGGCTACTCCGACGCCGAGGTGACGAAGCTCACCAACCCGGACTTCTGGTTCGAGCAGCTCATCGAGGCCCAGAAGTCGGAGTGGTGAGGCGAAGCGCCCGCGCGGCGTGCGGGGCAGGGGGGAGTGCTGGCCCCTACCCGCCCGCCGCGCGGATCATCTTCTCGAGCCGCCCGAGCGCCAGCTCGAGCGTGGCCATCCCGGGCCCGAACGAGAAGCGCACGTAGCTCTTGTAGCGGGCGCTGTGCTTGCCGCGCCGCTTGCCCGGGTTCACGTCGAAGAACTCGCCGGGCACGCAGATGACCTTGTGCTCGAGCGCGGCCCGGAAGAAGCCCATGCCGTCGTTGAGCGGCGGCGGGAGCGCCTCCACGTTGCCCCAGACGTAGAAGGTGCCGTCCGGCGCGCGGTCGATGCGCACGCCGAGCTTCTCGAGCCCGGCGAGGAGCCGCAGCCGCTTGGCGCCGAAGGCCTGGTGGATGGCGCGGGTCTCGGCGGCCACGTGGTCGTCGGCGAGGAGCGGGATGGCGGCCCGCTGCAGCGGCTTCGAGCCGCCGCCGTCGAGGAAGGAGCCGGCGCTCGCGACGGCGTCGATCACCTTCCTCGGGCCGATGGTCCAGGTGCAGCGCCAGCCCGGGTAGCGCCAGTTCTTGGTGAGCCCGTCGAAGAGGATCACCGGGTCCTGGTTCACGTCCTCCACGAACCGGGCGGCGCTCTCGACCGGCAGCTGGCCCGGCTCGCCGGTCCAGACGTAGTGCGAGTAGAACTCGTCGAGCAGGATGGAGCAGTCGAGCTCGCGCGCCACCTCCACCCAGCGCCGCAGCTCCTCCCCCTGCACCAGCTTGCCGGTGGGGTTGCAGGGGTTGGAGGCGAGGATGGCGGAGAGGCCGCGCCCCTCGACCTCGCGCCGCAGGTCGTCGGCCGTGAAGGCGTAGCCGCGGTCCCCCTCGAGCAGGATGGGGATGGCGGTGAAGGCCTTGAAGATGTCGAGCAGCTCCTCGTAGGCCGTGTAGTCGGGGAGGAAGTGCCCGAGGTTCACGTGCCCGAGGCTCGCCGCGGCCCGCGTGAGCGCGGCGCGCCCGCCGCCGGAGACGCTCACGTTCTCGGCCGAGTACTGCGACGGCAGCCCGCGCCGGTAGAGCCGGTTGTAGAGCCCGGCGATGGCCTCGCGCAGCTCCCAGATGCCGGCGACCGGGGCGTACTCCTGGTCGTCGAGGTCGATGCTCACCGTGTGGACGCGCGGGGGAGCGCCCGGCAGGTCGCCCGTCTCTGGCTGGCCCTGCCCGAGGTTGCACCAGTCGGGGTTGGCGGAGGAGAAGCCGCGCTTGGTCGCCTCGGTGGTCACGTAGATGACACCGGTGCGCGGCACGGAGCGGAAGGCGTGGGTCTCGTTCTGGGTCACGGGACCGGGGAGCGTACCACCACGACCGGGCGGCGTCAGCCCACCGCCGGGACGAGGTCGCTCCCGTCGGGGATGACGAGCACCCGGGCGTCGCGGCCGCGGATGTGGAGCGCCTCGCTGAGCGCCGCCTCGAGGCCGGGCGCGTAGTGGGCGTAGCTCGTCGCCACCACCTCCGGGGCCATCCCCGAGACGAGCAGCACGGCGCAGCGGGGCGGCAGGTAGCGCCGCACCCCCAGCTCGAAGATGGCCCGGTTCACCACCTCCGGGCCGCCCGGCCCGATCCCCTCCGGGCACTCGGCGCAGAGCACCACCACCCCGCCGTCCTCGAGGAAGGCGCCGGCCGGGGGGAGGAGCTTCGAGGCCTGGTAGAGGCTCGCGGTCACCGGGAGCGGCGCCGAGATCACCACCACGTCGGCCTTCCTCGCCCGCGCCTCGCAGAACGGGCGCGCGAGCCGCACCGCCTCGCGGTGCGCGGCCACGAGCTCTCCCGAGACCGCGCCCATCACCGCGCCCGAGAGCTCCACCACGTCGAGCAGGAAGGCGGGCCGCTTCACGAGGCGCGCCGCCTCCTCCACGTCCTCGCGGCAGGGGTTGCCGTCGGCGCGGCCGAGCGACGAGGCCGGGTCGGCCTTGAGCAGGTGGTTCTGCCGGATGTCGTCCACGTAGCCCAGGCCGGGGAAGAGCCCCTTCGCCCCGCCGCCCCAGCCGGCGAAGTAGTGCGGCTTCACGCGGCCGGTGACGACGACCAGGTCGGCCTCGAGGGCGGCGCGGCTCACGCGGACGCGGGTGCCGCGCGCGGTGCGCCCGACGTCCACCACCGCCGCCGCGTCGCGGCCGTCGTGGTTCACCACCGGGTGCCGCCGCAGCGCCTCCTCGAGCCCCAGCGCCTCGAGCGGCGCCGGCCCGTGGGTGCCGGTCGCGATCGCGAGCGCGATCCGCTCGTCGGGCAGCGCCGCGAGCTCCCGCCGCGCGGCGGCGTAGAGGGCCGCCCGCGGCTCGTCGCGGGTGGCGTCGGAGACGATGACGAGGGCGCGCCTCGCCTGCGCCGCGAGCTCCCGCAGCGGCGGGCTCCGCACGGGCCGCGAGAGGGCCTCCTCGAGCGCCCGCTCCACGTCCACGGCGGGCGGCGGCGGCAGCGCCAGCACCTCCGAGCCGAAGCCCTCCGGGAGCACGAGCGGCGCGCGTCCGTAGCCGAGCGCGATGGCCATGCCCCCATGCTAGCAAATCCACCCGCCCCCGGCCGGCCCGCGGCGCTATAACCGGCCCTCCCATGGCAGAGCGCCCGCACCTGGTGATCGTCGGCGCCGGCTTCGCCGGCCTCTACTGCGCCCGCGCCCTCTCGCGCGCCCCGGTCCGCATCACGCTCCTCGACCGCCAGAACCACCACCTCTTCCAGCCGCTCCTGTACCAGGTCGCGACCGCCACGCTCTCGGTCGGCGACATCGCCGCGCCGGTGCGCCACGTCTTCCGCAAGCAGAAGAACGTCGAGGTGCTCCTCGGGGACGTGAAGTCGATCGACCCGGTGGCGCGCCGGGTGCTGCTCGGGGACCGCAGCCTCGCCTACGACCACTGCCTGCTCGCCGCCGGGACCACCCACTCCTACTTCGGCCACCCGGAGTGGGCCCGCTACGCCCCGGGCCTCAAGACGCTCGAGGACGCCATCGAGATCCGCCGGCGCATCCTCACCGCCTTCGAGATGGCGGAGCGGGAGCCCGATCCGGCGCGGCAGCGGGCCTGGCTCACCTTCGTGGTGGTGGGCGCCGGCCCGACCGGCGTCGAGCTCGCCGGGGCGCTCACCGAGATCGCCCGCTTCTCCATGGGCGGCGACTTCCGGCGCATCGACCCGGGCGCCGCGCGGGTGGTGCTGGTGGAGGGGGCGCCGCGGGTGCTCCCGCCGTTCCCGGAGCCGCTCTCGGAGAAGGCGCGCCGGCAGCTCGAGAAGATCGGCGTGGAGGTGCGCACCGGCACGCCGGTCTCGCGCATCGACGCGAGCGGCGTCACGCTCGGCGAGGAGCACCTCGCGGCGCGGACCGTGCTCTGGGGCGCCGGCGTGGCCGCCTCGCCGGTCGCCCGCTCGCTCGGCGTGGCGCTCGACCGGGCCGGCCGGGTGCGCGTCATGCCCGACCTCACCGTCCCGGGCTACCCCGAGCTCTACGTGGCCGGCGATCTCGCCGCCATCTCGCGCCCCGACGGGCGGCCGGTGCCGGGCGTGGCGCCCGCCGCGATCCAGATGGGCCGGCACGTGGCGCGGAACGTCCTCGCCGGCCTGGAGGGGAAGCCGCGCCAGCCCTTCCGCTACTGGGACAAGGGATCGCTCGCGACCATCGGCCGCGCCGCCGCCGTGGCCGAGTTCGCCGGGATCCGGCTCTCCGGGATCCTGGCGTGGCTCGCCTGGCTCCTCGTCCACATCTACTTCCTCATCGGCTTCCGCAACCGCTTCGCGGTGCTCGCCCACTGGGCCTGGAGCTACGTGACCTTCGAGCGGGGCTCGCGGCTCATCACCGACACCGCCAGCCACGCCCGCCTGCAGGCGCTCGAGGCCGAGGAGGCGGAGGCGGCCGCCATCGCGCGGCGGCGGCGGACCGAGGGTTAGCTACCCGGCCCGGGAGGAGTCGCCCGCGCCCTCCGGCCCCTGCGCCGTCACCGTCTCCCCGAGCGCCTCGGCGATGCGGGCGCGCGCGAGGTCGCGCAGCCGGGCCACGTCGCCCGGCCCCATCCCCGCGGTCGGGATCGGCGCGAGGATCCGCGCGGTCGGGCTCGCCGGCCGCACCCAGGGGCCGTCGGCCGGCATCCCCTCCGCCGTGCCGGAGACCGCGATGGGCAGCACCGGCACCCCCGCCTCGATGGCGAGCCGGAAGGCGCCCGACTTGAACGGCAGGAGCTTGCCGGTCCGGGTGCGCGTCCCCTCGGGGAAGATCATGACGTGCATGCCGCGGTCGAGGTAGCGGCGCGCCTTCGCCATGACCTCCTTGCCGCTCGCGGCGTCGCCGCGCTTCACCGGGATGTCGCCGGAGAGCCGCAGCATCCAGCCGGCCCACGGGATCTTGAAGAGCGACTCCTTGCCGATCCACTTCATCTCGCGCGGCAGGTGCGAGATGAGGAAGATGTCGAGCATCGACTGGTGGTTCGAGACCACCACGTAGGCCCCCTTCCCCGCCGGCCACCGCCCCTCCACGCGCACCTTCCAGTACGGGAAGGTGTGGGCGATGAACACCGCCAGGAAGCGCAGGAAGCGGCCCGCCACGCGCCGGTTGCGGTCGAAGGGCAGCGTCACCGCGAGCACGAGGAGGAGCGCCGGCATCCAGAGGACGATGGCCAGGATGGAGAGGACGTAGGCGAGGAGCGCCGTGGCGTGGACCAGCATGGGAGAGCCCTCTATCACAGGAGCGCGAGCGGTGGCCGCTGCCGGTGGTGGTCGGTGACCGATTGGAAGAGCGCCGCCGCCGAGAGCACCTTCGCCTCCTCCAGCGGGCGGCCGACGAGCTGCAGGCTGACCGGCAGCTTCCCCGGCCCGGCGAAGCCCATCGGCAGCGCCGCCGCGGGCAGCCCGCAGAGGTTCCCGGCCGCGCCGACCGGATCCGGGACCCCCTCGAAGAGCAGGTCGAGGCTCTCCGAGACGAGCGGCGCGACCCAGGGCATGTTGGGCGCGAGGACGAGGTCCCGCCCCTCGAGGAAGCGGGCCAGGATCCGCTGCCCCTCGCCGCGCAGCCGCATCGCCCGCACGTAGTCGGCCGCGTTCGCGAGCGGCTGGTAGTCCTCGGGCTTCTTCTCCTGGTGGGTGCGGTCGGCGAGCTGCCGGGTGCGGCCGCTGCGGATGAGGTCCTCGAAGGCGCTCGCCGCCTCGGCCTCGATGAAGAGGGTGGCCAGGTCCTCCCAGGGGAAGTCGGGGAAGCGGACCGGCTCGAGCTTCAGGCCGGCGCGCTCGAGCGCGAGGAGCGCCTTCTCCCAGGCCGCGGCGGTGGCCGGCGCCACCACCGGCTTCTCCGGGAGCTCCACCACCGCCGCGCGCAGCCCCCGGCCGGCCGCCGGCCGCACCGCCGCGAGCCCGGGCGGCGCGGCGATGCTGGTCGGATCGGCCGGGTCCGCCCCCGCGAGCGCGCCGAGCACGAGCGCGCAGTCCTCGGCGGAGCGCGCCAGCGGGCCGAGCTTGTCGAGCGTGTACGAGAGCGCCATCGCCCCCTTGCGCGAGAGGACGCCGTAGGTGGGGCGCAGCCCGGTGACGCCGCAGAAGGCCGCCGGGCAGGTGATGGAGCCCCAGGTCTCCGAGCCGAGCGCGAAGGGGACGAGCCCGGCCGCGACCGCCGCGGCGGAGCCGGAGGACGAGCCGCCCGCCCAGCGCGCCGGGTCCCACGGCGTGCGGCAGGCGCCGTTCAGGGCGGCGTCGGCCTGGTGGTAGCCGAGCCCGCCGGCGAGCTCGATGAGCGAGAGCTTGCCCACGAGCACCGCCCCGGCCTCACGCAGCCGCGAGACGAGCGTGGCGTCGCGGCGCGGCACGCGGTCGGCGTAGGGCCGGGCGCCGCAGGTGGTGCGGATGCCGGCGGTGTCGAGGAGGTCCTTCACGCCGCAGGGGACGCCGTGGAGCGGCCCGCGCCAGCGCCCCGCCGCGAGCTCCGCCTCGGCGCGGCGCGCGTCCTCGCGGGCCCGCTCGGCGGTGACCGTCACGAAGCAGCGGAGCTTCGGGGCGTAGGCCTCGACGCGCGCGAGCGCCGCCTCGCACAGCTCCACCGGCGACAGCGCGCGCGAGCGCAGCCGGCGCGAGAGCTCGGCGACGCCGGCGTAGAGCAGCTCCTCCCCCGGGTCGCTCATGGGCTCTCGGCGGGCGCCACCGCCCGGAAGACGAAGGCCGGCTCGGCGTCGGCCGGGAGCGGCTGGTCGCGGATGGCGCGGAGCGGGTCCTGCGCCGGCGCGGCGGGCGCGGCGCGGCCCGGCCGCGGCTCCGCCTCGCCCGGCGGCTGCCGGCCGGCGAGGGCGCAGCCGGCGGCGACCGGCGCCGCCGCGAGGAGCTCGAGCACCAGCCGGCGGGAGAGCCGCTTCGGAGCGCCGTCCATGCCCCGGCTCATACTCCCGCCCGGCTGCGAAGGCCATTTCCCACGTGGTACGATCCGGCCATGAACGATCGGGAGCTGGTGGAGGCGCTGCGCGAGCGCGCGCGGCTGGTCTACGAGGGCAAGGCGGTGCCGCACCGGAGCTGCGGGATCGCGATCGCCGAGACCTTCGGCGTGCCGACCCGCCCCTACGGCGCCCTGCGGCGCGGCGGCCTCACCGGCGAGGGGCGCTGCGGCGCCGTGCAGGCCGGGCTCCTCGTCCTCGGCGAGCTGCTCGGCGACCCCGAGCCGGCCGGACCGGTGACGCCGGCGCTCCGCGAGGCGGTCGCCTGGTACGCCGCCGAGGTGGAGCGGCGGCTCGACCGGGGCGGGGCCGCCACCCTCGTCTGCAACGACCTGACCGGACGGTTCCCGGTGTTCCAGTCGGAGCCGCGCCACGCCTTCTGCACCGAGCTCGTGACCGTGGTGGCGGAGGTGCTGGCCGAGGCGCTGGCGCGCGCCGGGCGGCTCCCCGCGCCGCCGGCGGCGCTGACGTAGCGAACTGCAGCCGGGCGCCGCTCTCGTCCCGCGCTGCTCCGGCGACGCGGCTGGCACCGTGTCCGGCACGCCCGCAGAGTGAATACGAGAATCAGGGTCAGGACTGCTGCTCGTGTGTGTATCGAGGGAGCTCTCGCCTATTGCGATCAATGGCGGAGGGGGCGCGTACTGGCGGCGGCTAATCGGGAGGAATCCCAATGTCTCCTGCCCTTCGGTTCTCGCTCTGCGCGCTCCTGTGGCTCGGCCTGGCTTGTGGAGGAGGAGGCGGCGTCACCGGCACGAGCGCGACCCCGACGCCGACCGCTACACCGACGGCGGCGCCTACCACGACGCCAACGCCCGGGCCCGAGCCGACCTCCGCCCCTGCGCCGACACCGGTGCCTAGCCAGACGCCGTCCCCGGTTCCGACGCTGACGCCCGCTCCGACGCCGACCCCCGCGCCCACTTCCGCTCCCGCTCCGTCACCCACGCCCGCTCCGGCGCCCTCCCCCTCCCCTTCGCCCACTCCAACTTCCGGTGCCGTGCCGAATCCCGGGGACGCGAGGTGGGTACAGATCTTGTCGAGGCCGGGCGACGATCTGCTGTTCGGGATTGGGGCCACGAAAGAAGGCCAGGCATTTGCGCTCTGGTACGGAGGCGACAGGACTGCGCTGACGCTGTCTCGCGTCGCGGACTCCGGGACGACGACCGCGCAATCCTGGCAGCTGAGCGGGAGTCTGGTTGGCGGCCACCTCATCGTCGGCGCGGACGACAGGCTCTACCTTTCGGAGTTCAGCTCGGCCGGGCTCCTGCTGGGAAGCAACCCTGGCAATACCGTCTCGGCGGTGGTCGTGCGCCTCAATGCGGACGGAAGCTTTGGGAGCGTACTCGACACGTGCACGCAATCCGACAACGGATGCTCAGCGTACCTGCTCGCGGCGAGCGCTGACGGCGATACGATCCTACAGCTGCTCGATTGGTCTGGAGGAGGGGGGACAGACATCGATCTGGTCCGGGCAGACGGAACCATATTGGCGCTCTTTTCCACGAAGAATCCCAGCACCCCGCTCTATGACTCCGGCTGCTGGGCGGCCGCCTTCGACCCCCAGGGGAACATCGTCTGCGGCGGCGCGACGGCAAACGGGAAATTCGTTCCCCTCGGGCAGTCGGGGCGCGCCGCGGACGGAGCGGTGGCGCAACCCGTCGTGGTCAAACTGGACCCTTCGGGAAGCGTGATCTGGAAGCAGCGACTGCCGGTCACCGGCTCCGTCGCCGGGATCGGTGCCAGCGCCCTCGGCACGGTCGTCGCGTCGGGCTTCTTCCGGGGCTCGGGGCAGTTCGGAGCGGACCGTCTCGACCATGGCGTAGCTGGAACGGGCGACTACGCCGGCTTCCTCGTGACCTACGAACAGGGCGGGCAGGAGCGATGGGCGAGGCAGCTCGAGCTTCCCGCAGGGCTCCTGGCGGTCGATCCTCCTGGGCGCGCCGCGGTCCTGAGCGGCAAGCTCCGGGTGCTCTCCGACGGCAGGTCCGTGATCTCCGACGATTCGAGCGTGAGGTACTACGATCTCGCCGGCGCCTTTCATTGGTCCAGAGCGGTGCCCGCGACGGTCTACGGCATCGCCATCCGCGATCACGACGTGCTCGTCGGGGGCAACTGGACCGGGAGCTTCGACTTTGGACGTGGCCTCACGACTTCCAACGACAGCGACGTCTTCGTCCTGGACATCGTGCCCTGAGAGCTACGCGTGCGCCGCACGCCTCGTTCTAGCGGGATAGCTGGCAGCTCCGGTTGCCCCGACCCTCCGGCGAGCATGCCTTCGGCCTGATGCACAAGGGTCCGCCAATTCAAGAGCAAGTTCGACGGACCGACCCAAGCGGACCTGAACGCCTGTTCCGTTCTCGTGGCATGATGCACTCATGCCCTCGCGCTCGCACCGCACCCGCCGTTCCCGCCAGGCCGATCTCGCCTTTCGCTCCCACGGCGGCGCGCGGCGCGGCGCCGGGCGCAAGCCGAAGAACAGGGTGAAGGCGGGTGCCTCCCACGCCGTGCGCGCCGAGCTCTCCCCGCGCCACCCCGTCCACCTGACGCTCCGGCCGAGAGCCGGCGTCTGGAACCTGCGCAGCCGCCGGGCCTTCCGCGTCATCGGTCGCGCGCTGCTCGGGCTCGCCTCGGCACGGCGCGACTTCCGGGTGGTCCACTTCTCGGTCCAGGGAAATCACCTGCACCTCCTCGCGGAGGTCCAGGGCAAGTCGGCGCTCACCGAGGGCGCGCGCTCGCTCGCGGTCCGGCTCGCCATGGGCCTGAACCGGCTCATGGGCACCCGCGGCCAGGTCTTCGACGACCGCTACCACGCCCACGTGCTCCGGACGCCGTCGGAGGTGAAGCGCGCCCTCGCCTACGTCCTCGGCAACTTCGCCTCGCACGCGCGGCGCCGGGGCGAGCCACTGCCGCGCGGGTTGGTGGACCCGTTCTCGTCGGCGGCGTTCCGGCGCCGTGGCGAGGCGGACGCGGCGCGAGTGGCCTGGGGCCCACCGCGCTGGTTCGGCGGACTCGAGCGGCTGGTGGCGCCGCCGCGGACGTGGTTGCTGCGAACGGCGGCCTGAAGCGACTCATCGGCCCGGCCCAGGAGAGCGCCAGATCGAAAGGGCTGGCGCTGCCGACCTGCGCGGCGCGATGGGGCCGCCGTCGCTCCCCGTCACCGCCCTCCCGGACGGCGCGCCGGTGTAGGGCGAGTGGCAGGACAGGCCTCGCGTTACCGGCGCCGCTCCAACCGGTCACCGCCCTGACGCCGTCGCGACCATCGACGTGCGCGCACCGTCCTCTCCACGAACCGGCACCCGCTCTTGAATCGGCGGACCCTCCATCCCGCGGCCGAGAGCCCCGTTCGCCGCCACGGCTGCGGAGCGGAGCGCCTGGGTGGGCGGAGGGCGCCTTGCGGAGCGCCGCCATGAGCCCCTCGGATCAGCGGGCCCCGTTGGCGCGGCGCGCCATCGCACGCCCCGTTCCGGGTGCGTAGAAACACACGCACGCGCAGCAAAAGTGGCGTCTTGACAAGGTTCGGGGGTTGGAGTCTGACTGTTCCCCCCTCCACTACTTCGCGTCAGGAAAAGCCATGGCCACCGACTTCACCCAGAAGAAGCCCGACGGCGGCAACAAGAAGGTGCGCCGCGAGGACGCGCTCGCCTACCACTCGAGCGGCCGCAAGGGGAAGATCGAGGTCGTCCCGACGAAGCCCTGCTCCACGGCGCGCGACCTCGCGCTCGCCTACAGCCCCGGCGTCGCCGAGCCCTGCCTCGAGATCGCGAAGGACGAGGAGCTCTCGTACCAGTACACCGCCCGCGGCAACCTCGTGGCGGTGGTCTCGAACGGCACCGCCGTGCTCGGCCTGGGGGACATCGGCCCGGCCGCAGGCAAGCCGGTCATGGAGGGCAAGGGGGTCCTCTTCAAGAAGTTCGCGGACGTGGACGTCTTCGACATCAACATCTCCGCCAAGACCGTGGACGAGGTCTGCCAGGTGGTGCGGGCGCTCGAGCCGACCTTCGGGGGCATCAACCTCGAGGACATCAAGGCCCCCGAGTGCTTCATGATCGAGGAGCGGCTCAAGCGGGAGATGAACATCCCCGTCTTCCACGACGACCAGCACGGCACGGCCATCATCAGCGGCGCGGCGCTCCTCAACGCGCTCGCCATCACCGGCAAGGAGATCGGCAAGGTCCGGGTGGTGGTCTCCGGCGCCGGCGCGTCCGCCATCGCCTGCACCAAGTTCTACCTGTCGCTCGGCGTGCGGCGCGAGAACGTGCTCCTCGTGGACACCAAGGGCGTGGTCTACAAGGGCCGCACCGAGGGAATGAACCAGTGGAAGGCGGAGTTCGCCGCCGACACCCGCTGCCGCACGCTCGCCGACGCCATGGAGGGGGCCGACGTCTTCCTCGGCTGCTCGGTGAAGGGGCTCGTCACGCAGGACATGGTCCGGTCGATGGCGAAGGACCCGATCGTCTTCGCCCTCGCCAACCCCGATCCCGAGATCAGCTACCCCGACGCGGTGGCCGCCCGCGAGGACGTCATCATGGCCACCGGGCGGAGCGACTACCCGAACCAGGTGAACAACGTCCTCGGCTTCCCGTTCATCTTCCGCGGCGCCCTCGACGTGCGCGCCAAGGCGATCAACGAGGAGATGAAGATGGCGGCGGCCCGGGCGCTCGCCGCCATGGCCCGCGAGGAGGTGCCGGAGTCGGTCTCCCGCGCCTACGGCGGGGACAAGTTCTCCTTCGGCCGCAACTACATCATCCCGAAGCCGCTCGACCCCCGCGCGCTCCTCTGGGTGGCCCCGGCGGTGGCGAAGGCGGCCATCGACAGCGGCGTGGCCCGGGTGCAGCTCTCGATGCCCGAGTACGTGGAGCGGCTCAAGAAGCTCCAGAGCCGCAGCCACCAGGTGATGGGCTCGGTCTTCGCGAAGACCCGCGGCCCGAAGCGGGCGCGCATCGTCTTCCCGGAGGGGCACCTCCCCAAGATCCAGCAGGCCGCCGCCATCCTCCGCGACGAGGGGATCTGCGAGCCCATCCTGCTCGGCCCGCCGAAGCTCCTCCAGAAGACCATCGAGGAGCAGCGGCTCGAGGACCTCGCCGGCGTCACCATCATCGACCCCATCGAGAGCTCCGAGTTCCAGCGCTACGTGAACGCCTACTACACGCAGCGGCAGCGCCACGGCGTGACCCTCGACAGCGCCCGCAAGCGGCTCCGCCAGCGCGCCTACTTCGGCTCGATGATGGTGCACCTCGGCGAGGCCGACGGCCTCGTGACCGGCCTCGCCACGCCCTACCCGGAGGCCATCCGGGTGCCGCTCGAGATCATCCGCACCCACGGCGGCCGGCGCGCCGGCGGCGTGAACATCCTGGTCCAGAAGAACGACGTCCGCTTCTTCGCCGACTGCACGGTGAACGTGGACCCGACCGCCGAGGAGCTGGCCGAGATCGCCATCAGCACCGCGAGCCTGGCCCGCTTCTTCGGCGTCGAGCCGCGGGTGGCGATGCTCTCCTACTCGAGCTTCGGCAGCGCCCGCGGCGCGAGCCCGGCCAAGGTGCGCCGCGCGACCGAGATCGCCCGCGCCGGCAACATCCAGGTGGACGGCGAGATCCAGGTGGACCTCGCCTGCTCGCCGGAGCTGCGCGCCGCCGAGTTCCCCTTCAGCACGCTCCAGGACGAGCCGAACGTCTTCGTGTTCCCGAACCTCGACTCGGCCAACATCGCCTACCAGCTCCTGGAGCGGCTCGGCGGGGCCGAGGTGATCGGGCCGGTGCTGCTGCACATGGCCAAGCCGGTCAACATCCTGCAGATGGGCTCCGGCGTGCAGCAGATCGTCAACCTGGCCGCGGTCACGGCGGCCCGGGCGGTGGGCGGCGAGTTCGTGTTCTAGCGGGTCCGGCCGCTCACTCCAGGCCGGCGAGCACGCGCGCGAGCCGCTCCCGCACCTCGGCCGCGATGGGCGCGAGCGAGGGGAGCGCCGCCGCCATCGTGGCCGAGGGATCCACGGCGTCCACCTCGGTCCGCCCGTCGTCGCGCTCGAACACCACCACGTTGCAGGGCAGCATCACCCCGACCGACGGCTCGCTCGCGAGCGCCCGGTGCGCCAGCGCCGGGTTGCAGGCGCCCAGGATCCGGTAACGGCGGAAGTCCACCCCCAGCTTCTGCTTCAAGGTGTCCTTCACGTCGATCTGGGTGAGCACGCCGAAGCCCTCCGCCTTCAGGAGGTCCGGCAGCTTCGCCAGCGCCTCC
The DNA here is from genome assembly GCF_023169965.1 of Anaeromyxobacter paludicola. NCBI lineage: Bacteria > Pseudomonadati > Myxococcota > Myxococcia > Myxococcales > Anaeromyxobacteraceae > Anaeromyxobacter > Anaeromyxobacter paludicola. The sequence goes on from NZ_AP025592.1 coordinate 2,590,560, forward strand.
TCGTAGCCGAGGCCCACCGTCTTCTTCATCGAGAACGTCGCCATGTGAGCTCCCTCCCCGTCTCGCCGTGGGAGCCGATACCGGGGGCGCGCGGTGCGGCAACGACCCCGAGGGGCTTCCGCTTCGGGCGGGGGATCCCTATCTCGCCGGTGAGGAGGTCCGCATGCCGGAGAAGAGGACGCTGGCCCGCGCGCGGCGCGACAGGCGCGAGGGGAAGGCCGCCACCACGCAGGCGGGGGAGTTCGTGCGCGAGGAGATGGAGCACGCCAAGGAGGGCAAGCACCCGGTGAAGGGGCGCAAGCAGGCCATCGCCATCGGGCTCTCGAAGGCGCGGCGCGCGGGAGTGAAGGTGCCGCGCAAGAAGAGAGGGGCCGGCGGCCGCGGCGCGGCGGGGAAGGGCGCGGCCCGGAAGACCGCGGCGCGCGGCGGCGCGCGCAAGTCGTCGGCGGGCGGCGGGGCGCGGAAGTCCTCGACCGCGCGGCGCCCGTCGAGGAGCGCGACGCGCAAGGCGCCGGCGCGCAGGGCGGGCGCGCGGGGGGCGGCGGCGTCGCGCAAGGCGTCGCCCCGCAAGGCGGCGCGGCGGCGCTAGAGCGCCACCCGCAGCGCCAGCCCGGCGTCGAAGACCTGCGCCGCGACCGAGACGTGCGGCACCGCCCCCTGCGCCGGGATGTCCACCCCGAGCCGGAACTCGCCGCGCTTGTCGCCGTAGTGCGCCGCCGCGTAGGCCTCGACGCGCAGGTACGTCAGGACGAGCACCTGCCAGTCGAGCCGCGTGATGAACGAGCGATCGGAGAGGTTCGCGAGCGTGGAGAGCGTGATGGTGGTGTCGTTCCAGCGCCCCGGCTTGGGCAGCAGGAACCAGGCGCCGGCGTAGTGGCGCCCCAGGTAGAAGGGCGTGAACGCGCCGGTGACGAAGAGGACCGGGTAGAGGTCGGGGCCGGCGTAGCCGTTGTCGTCGAAGGCGTACTCGCCGCCCACCGTGAAGGTGTCCTCGTCGGAGTACTTGTAGGACCAGCTCGCGCCGGCCGTCACCGCGGGGCGGAAGCCGCCGGGCTGCCAGGCCTGGTAGCTCGTGAGCTCGCCCGGCACCGCGAGCCGGTAGAGCGGGCGCACGCTGCCCCAGCGCAGCGCCGCCTCGCCGTACACGTCCACCTCGCCCACCCCGGCCGACAGGTCGAGCCCGAAGCGCGGGTCCATGCCCTTGCGCACGAGGGCGTCGAGCCCGAGCTCGGCGTTGCCGAGCACGATCTCGGCCCGCCCGCCGGCGCCGAGCTTGCCGGCCTGGTTGGCCGCCTCGTCCCCCTCGAGCAGCGCCACGCCGTAGAAGTTCCAGCCCCGCTCCTCCCACGGGACGTGCACCTTCACCATGCTGGTCCCGGTGCGGGCGTCGAAGAGCGCGAGCGGGTCGCGGCGGACGGCGTGCAGGTAGTCGGTCGGGTTCCAGAACCGGGCCACCCCCCACTTCACGTGCTGCCGCCCAGCGGTCACGAAGGCGCGGTGGCTCACGTCGAAGTTGACCCAGAGCTGGTCGAGCACCACCTGCGTCTGCGCGCGCGCCGGGGTGCCGAAGGGGCCGGGCTGGCTCGGGTCGATGGTCGGGTCGAAGAAGGTCCGGGCCAGGACGAAGCCGCGCACCCGGTCGTTGGGGCGCGCGTCGAGGTAGCCGTCGATGATCGACGGCGAGGAGAGCGCCCACTCCGAGAGCGGCACGCCCTCCTGCGCGAGGAGGACGGACCGCAGGTAGAGCTGGCCGCCGATGGCGAGCGGATCGGGGCGGGCCGGCGCGGGCGGCTGCTCGGCCTCGGCGCCCTGGGGGGTCTGGGGCGGCGGCGGGCGCCCCTGCGCGCCCGGCGTGGGCGTGGCCTCGGGGCCGGGCCGCTCCGGCGCCGCGGGCGCGCCGAAGATCTCCTCGTCGGAGGGGCGCTCCTGCGGGGCGGCGGCGAGCGGTGCGGCGGCGGCGAGCGCGGCCGCGAGCGCGAGGGCCCTCATCGGCTCTTCGCCTCGAGCCAGGCCTTCGTGAACAGGTTCGGGTCGAGCGGCCGCAGGTCCACCGACTTGATGAGGATGAGCGTCTGGTTGGCCTTCTCGATCTCGTCGTAGAAGCGCATCTCCTCCGGGAACCAGACGTCGCCCTTCTTCGACTCCGAGTGGAGCTTCTTCCAGCGCGGGTAGAGGCTCGTGCGCATGAGCTTGCCGGAGAGCGCCAGCTCCTGCCGCTTCAGCACGTTGTGCGTCGCCTCGTCCACCCAGAGCCGGATCTGCGGGAAGGCCACGTCCACGCCCGGCTTCACCGTGAGGAGCAGCCGGTGGACCTGATAGGCGCCGAGCCTGGCGTCGCCCTCCCACTTCGCGTCGTACTCCTCGGCGAGGCGCGACTCGTCGAGGTCGCCGCGGCGGGTGTCGGTCCCGCCGATCCGCTCGCGCTCGGTCCGCCGCTCCCAGCGTCCCACCGCCGGGTCGTAGAACCAGAGGTTCTTCTCGATGCGGAGGTAGCCCTTCCCCTGCTCGGAGCGGGGCTTGTCGAACAGGATCATGAACTTCTGGTCGGCGGAGCGGCGGAAGACCGTCAGCTCGTAGACCACGTCGGTCTTGTCCTTCTCCTTCGCCTCCATGTAGCAGAGCGAGCGCCAGTCGCCGGCGTTGCGCTGGCGCTCGTCCACGGTCTGGACCACCCGCTTCACCTCGTCGGGGGTGAGGGCGCGCGCGGGGAGCGGGGCGAGGAGGAAGAGGGCGAGCAGGATCCGCGTCATGGGCTCATCCGATGTGGTGCATGGCGGTGACCGGCTCGAGCCGGGCGGCGCGCCGGGCGGGGTAGAGGGCGGCGAGGGTGGTGACGAGGGCGATGCCGGCGGCGTCGCGCAGCACCGTCGCGCCGTGGACCGAGAGCGTGAGGTTGCGCTGCATGAGGAAGAACTGCACCGCCGTCGGGACCGCCACGTGGGCCCGGTTCACGGCCGCGGCGAGCCCCCAGCCGAGGAGCGCGCCGGCGGCGGTGCCCAGCACGGCGAGGAGCGCCGCCTCGAGCAGGAAGAGCCAGAGCACCTTTCGCCGCTGCATCCCGATGGCCCGGAGCGTCCCGATCTCGCGCGTCCGCTCCCGGATGGCGATCCAGAGGGTGTTCATGATCCCGACCACCACGATCACCATCAGCACGGTGGCGAGGATGCCGGTGAGCCCCTGCAGCGCCGAGAGGATCCAGGTGAGGAACGAGAGCTCGTCCTCCCAGGTGGTCACGTCGAGCTTCTGGCCGGTCCAGTCCTCCGAGTTCACGCGCTGGAACTTCTGCCAGTAGGGCTGCGGATCGGCGTCCATCACCTTCCAGCCGTCGCGGGCGAGATCGTCCCGGAGCCGCGCCGCCACCCGCCCCGCCTGCTTCGGGTCCGCGAGGAAGAGGTGGATGGCGCCGGCGTTGTCGGCCTTGAGCTGGTAGAGCTTGCGGATCTCGCCGATGGGGACGAAGGCGTGGAAGGAGGAGAGCAGCCCGACGCTCTTCGCCACCGCCACCACCCGCAGGTCGGCGGTGTTGTTCATGCCGCGGGCGGTGGGGGCGGAGATCGTGAAGGCGTCGCCCACGCCCACCCCGAGCCGCTTCGCCTGGTCCTCGAAGAGGAGCACCGTCCCGGGCTCCTTCAGCCCGTCGAGGTCGCCGGCCTGGAGCTGCACCACCTCGCGGAAGCGCGGCTCGGTGACCACGTCGATCCCGGCGAGCACCAGGTTCATCGAGCCCTGCTCGGAGACCGCCTTCCCGTAGCCGCGGCCGCGCACCACCGCGTACTCGAGCTCCGGCACGTGGCGGCGCACGCTCGCGAGGATGTCGGGGTACCGCGTCACGAGCGCGCCCGCCATGCCGCTCGTGATCTTGTAGAAGCCGCCCACGTTGACGTGGCCGGTCATGATGGTGGTGGCCGAGTCGAGCATCGCCTCGCGGATGCCGGCGGTGAGCCCGCCGAGGAGCACCAGCAGCGCGGTCACCGCGGCGATGGCGCTCCCGAGGAACAGGTTCCGGCGGGTGTGCCGGGCGAGGTTGCGGCCGGAGATGAGGAGGTCGGTCGCCAGCATGGCTAGTCCTCCCCCGACTGCATCGCCTCGAGCGGCGTGACCCGGGTGGCGATGAGGGCCGGGTAGAGCCCCGAGACCACGCTCACGAGGAGCACGATGGTGAGCGAGACCGCGAGCGAGCCGGCGCCGAGCCGGGGCAGCAGGCTCGGCCCGGAGAAGAAGAAGTACATCCGGTCGCTCGTGGCCGGGATCCCGCCGGCGGCGCGGATGAGCCAGACCACGCCGGCGCCGATGGCGCTCCCGACGAGCCCGAAGGCGACGCCGACCGAGACCGACTCGACGAGGACCATCGCCCAGACGAAGCGGCGCTGGGCGCCGATGGCGCGCAGGGTGCCGATCTCGGTGACCCGCTGCAGGGTCGCCATCACCATGGCGTTGTTGATGATGACCAGGGCGACCGCGAAGATGATGAGGACGGCCACGTAGAGGACGAGGCGCGCCAGGGTGACGAACTGCCCCACCATCCCGGCCGCCTCCTGCCAGGTGACCGCCTTGAGGTGGAGCCCCGCCCGGTCGCCGGCGGCGACGATGTCGCGCATGGCCTGGGGGATGTGGCGCGGGTCGTCGAGGATGACGGCGGCGTTGAGGGCGACGCCCTGGTCCGGGTCGCTCGGGGACGTGGCAGCGCCCCCTCCCTGGCCCTCCCCCGCTTCGCGGGAGAGGGGATGAGGCTGCTCCGGTGCCGCCGGCCCCGGCGGCGCCGCCGCGACCGGCCCCGTCACCACCGGCGGCGCCGCCGGCGCGGAGCCGAACAGCGACGCCTCGGCCTCCTCGCGCGAGAGGTCCTTCACCCCCGCCGCCGCCTTGAGCCCGCGGATCTCGGCGCGGGCCTCCGGCGTCAGCCACCCGAAGAGCTCGCGGAAGGAGTCGATGTCCATCACGCTCATCACGCCGGCGAACCCCGACTTCTCGAGCCCCTTGAACTGCACGAGCCCCCACACCTTCAGGTTCACCGACTTGGTGTAGCCGGAGCGCGCCGCGCCCTGGACCGTGACCGCGTCGCCCACCTTGAACGGGTAGAGCTGCAGCATCGGCGCGAGCTCGCCGTAGAAGATCCGGTAGCGCTCGGCGAAGTTCCGGTCGTCCACGGCGAGGAGCTGCCCGAGGAGCTTCCCGAGGTCCTGCTCGCCCGAGCCGAGCGCCGTCCGGAGCCGCCGCGCCGCCTCGGCCGCCTGCATGGGGTCGAGCTGCATCAGGATCTCGCGCGTCTGCCCGCCCGCCTCCTTGACCCACCGGGTGAGCTCCTCGTCGCCGGCGATCTTCCGGTGGTGCAGCGTGATCGCCTCCTGGAGCTGATCGAGCCGCCGCGCCGCACGGAGCTTGAGGTAGTCCTCGGCGTAGAGCTTCCCGATGAGGAGCCCGCGCTGGCCGGGCGGCGGCAGGCTGCCCTCCACGATCTCGAGCCGGTCGAAGGCGCGCCGGAACTGCTCGAGGTCGGTGCCGACGTAGCGGATGTAGATGAGCGTCCCCTCGAGCGCGAGCGGCGCGATCCGGTTCTCCAGGAACTCGAGCGCGGCGAGCGGATCGCGCGGGAGCTCCTCGTCCCAGAACTCCGGGGAGGTGGCGCGGGCGAGGTCCTCGGCGTTGCGCGCCCGCTCGGCCGCCTCCTTCCCGCCGATCTCGATGATCTCGGTCGCCTGCCGGAGGTCGTCGCGCAGGAGCGTGGCCATCCGGCGCAGGTGGGCCGCGTGCGCTTCGGTGCGGGCCTCGAGCTCCGGACCGCCCTGCCCGGCGAGCCGCGCCCGGACGTCGGCGCGGAGCTTCGCCACCGCCTGGTCGAAGAGGTTCCCGGGCGACACCATCGCGGTGCCGAGCCCCATCGGCACCACCTGCTTCACGCCGGGGACGGCCGAGATCGCCGACTTCACCCGGGCGAAGTCCTCGAACGGCGTCAGCTCCGGGTCGCCCATCATGCTGCCGTAGAGCGCGAGCGGGTCCTTCGAGCGGGCGTCGTAGACCTGCACGTGGCCGGCGAGGCTCCCCTGGATCGAGGCGCGCATGCCCGCGTCCACCGTGTCCACGAGCGAGCTCCCCACCACCACCAGCACCGCGCCGAACAGGATGATGCCGCCGACGATGAGGGTCTTGGCGCGGCTCGCGAAGAGGTCGCGGAAGGCGATCTGCAGGAGGATCCGCAGCGCCGCCATCCGGCCGCTCACGGGGCGCCTCCGCCGGCCGCCTCCCGGGGAGGGGCCTCGCGCGCGGCGACGATCCGGCCGTCGGCGATCCGCACCACCGCCGAGGCGTGGCTCATCACCCGCGCGTCATGGGTGGAGAAGATGAAGGTGGTGCCGCCCCGCCGGTTCATCTCCTTCATGAGGTCCACCACCGCGCCGCCGGTGGCGGAGTCGAGGTTGGCGGTCGGCTCGTCGGCGAGCACCAGCGCCGGCCGGGTGACGAGGGCGCGGGCCACCGCGACGCGCTGCCGCTGCCCGCCGGAGAGCTCGCTCGGCCGGTGGCGGGCGTGGCTCGCGAGCCCGACGCGCTCGAGCAGCTCCCCCACCCGCGCCCGCCGCTCGCGGGCGGCGAGCCCGCCCTGGAGCAGCAGCGGGAACTCCACGTTCTGCTCCACCGACAGCACCGGGACGAGGTTGAAGCTCTGGAAGATGAAGCCGATCCGGTGCAGCCGCAGGTCGGTGAGCCTCCGCTCCGAGAGCGTGCCGGTGTCCAGGCCGGCGAGCGCGACGGTGCCGGACGAGGGCGTGTCCACGCAGCCGATGAGGTTGAGGAGCGTGGTCTTGCCCGAGCCGGACGGCCCGGCGATGGAGAGGAACTCGCCCTCGGCCACCTCGAGCGAGACGTCCTGCAGGGCCCGCACCTCGGTCTTGCCGAGCTGGTAGACCTTGCTCACGTTCCGGACCGAGACGATGCTCTCGCCCATGCGCACCCCCGTGCGTCAGTCGTCCTGCCGCGCGATCCCGACCGCGAAGCCCCCGGGCTCCTCCTCGACGGCGTGGATCACCCAGGGGCGGCAGCAGACCGGACAGTCCTCCTCGTAAGTCTGCACGTCCCCGCCACCGGGGTCGATGAAGATCGTCACCCACTCCCCGCAGTAGGGGCACTGGATCTCTTGGTCCATGGCCGGCCCGGCTTATAGTTCCTTCGTGGCGAAAAAGCCCTTCAACAACCCCTTCACCCGGGTGAAGCTCCCGCCGCCGGAGCCGCCGGAGCCGCCGCCCCCGGCGCCCGAGCCGCTCGCCCCGCCGGCGCGGGAGCCCACCGAGGAGGAGCTCTGGGCGGAGGCGACCGCGGGGGCCCACCCGGTGACGCGCGGCCCGGAGCGGGTCGAGCCGTCCCTGCCGCACGGGCGGGCGCCGGCCTTCTACCACCCGGACCTCGAGGCGCTCGACGAGCTCAAGGCGCTGGTGTCGGGCGCGGGCTCGTTCGACGTCGCCGACACCGACGAGTTCATCGAGGGGCGGGTGAACGGGCTCGACCCGCAGATCGTGCGGCGCCTGCGCAAGGGCGAGTTCGCGGTGCAGGGGCACGTGGACCTGCACGGCCTCACCCGGGCCGAGGCGCGGGCGGAGGTGGAGGCCTTCCTGCGCGCCGCGCGGACGGCCGGGAAGCGCTGCGTCCTCGTGGTGCACGGGCGCGGGCTCCACTCCGACGACCAGGTCCCGGTCCTCAAGGAGGCCCTCAAGACCTGGCTCGCGCAGGGCCGCTTCGCCCGCCACGTGCTCGCGTTCGCGAGCGCGCGGCCCTCCGACGGCGGGACGGGGGCGGTGTACGTGCTACTTCGCCGCGCCGGCCGCTGAGGCGGGCGCCGCCGCCTTCTCCGTCTTCGCCCCGAGCACGTCGAGCCCGTCCTGCGACTGGATCAAGGCCTGGATGCCCTGCCCCGGCGCCTTGTCGCTCCAGCCGGCGGAGAGCACGTAGGTGCGCCCCTCCCCGGCCACCGCGAGCACCCTTCCGGCGCTGCCCTTGCCGGCGTAGCGCACCGCCCAGGCCTCCCGCCCGTCGCCGCGCTTCTCGGCGTTGCTCTTGCTGACCTTGCCGGCCGGCAGCTTCGAGGCCAGGCCGCCGGCGAGCCGCTCGGCCACGTCCTTCACCAGGAGCGGCTGAGGGAGCACGGTCACCCGGAGCTGCAGGTCGCCGCGCGGGCTCGCCAGGATCACCGGCGTGAACTGGAGCCCGGTGGAGGTGGGGCCGTCCTCGAACCGGAGGGCGGGCGACTCGGGGCGGGTGAGCGCGAAGGCGAGCCGCTCGTGGACGTAGTGGCGCCCCTCCTCGCGGCCGCGGCTGGTCTCGACCTGGCCGTGGGCGGCCGGCGTGTAGACCGCGCCCGGGAGCGGCGGCCGCGGGGGCACGGCGGCGGGGATCACCGCGGCGAGCTGCTCGGAGAGGAAGGCGGCGAGGTCGCCCGGCGCGTCGCGCACCAGCGCCACCTGCCGGCCGTTGCGGCAGAGCGCGTCGGAGCGGGCCCCGCGCTGGTAGACGCGGCAGCCGGAGGAGCGCAGCTGCGGCCCGCGGTGCGCCTGCACGGCGGCGGCGGAGCTCTCGAACTCGGCCGCGTCGGCGTCGGTGTCCCACGACGTGAGCCAGAGGAGCGCCGGCGCCTCGCCGGCCTTCTCGTAGAGCGCGTACCGGTCCCCGTTCCAGCCGGCGGCGGCCTCGGCGCCGGTCTCGCGGCTCGCCCAGAGCCCCGCCCAGATCCGGATCCCGAGCTCGCCCAGGCTCCGCTCCGCCTTCTTCTCGAAGTGGCGGGAGCGCAGGACGGAGTCGTCCGCGGGGAGCTTCACGTGCGCCGGCAGCTCGCCGGCGAAGTACTTCTCCGGGTGGAGGGCCTGCTCGGTCGAGGCCGGCGGCGCCGAGAAGGCGCGGTCGAGCAGCTCGGGGCCGCCGCTCCGGAGCAGCGCCGCGCAGAGCAGCATGCCGTCGGCGTAGGCGGCGAGGAGCGACTCCGAGAGGTAGGGCGGCACGTCCTCGAGGCCGGCCTGCCGGCCCGCGCGCATGGCCTGGACCAGGGCCGGGACGGCGTCGAGATCGAGCTGCGGCGCGTTGGCGCGGAGCATCGAGAGCGAGGCGTCGCCCTCGAGGAGGAGCGGCACGGCCTCGTCGGCGTCGCCCTGGGCGGGCTCCTCCCGCGAGGCGGCGAGCAGCTTCGCGAGGCCGAGGTGCTGCGCCTGGAGCGCGTGGACCAGCTCGTGGACCACCACCAGGTTCCGCGCCGCGTCGCGGTCGGACTTCTCGCGGGCCTCGGCGGCGGCGTCCGGCTTGGGCGCGCCCGCCGGCGGCGGCGGGACCGGCGGCTCCTCGCCGAGCACGAGGACGTCCTGCTCCTCGTCGTAGTAGGCCACCACCTGGCCCGAGAGCATGGCGGCGGTGGTCGCGGCGAGGTCGGTGACGTCGGCCGGGAGGAGCTCGAGCGCCTTCAGGGCGGCGAGCTCGCGGTCCCAGCGGGCCTTCGGGACCTCGCGGACCTTCCGGTCCACCATCGCCTTGATCTGCTCGGCCTTCTCGACGCGCACCTTCACCGGGTGGGTGAACTTGAGGCCGCGGAGGTCCTCGGCCGCCTTGACCAGCGCCGGGAAGCGCTCCTGCGCGGTGGCGGGGGCGGCCGCGGCGGGGGCGGCGAGGGCCGGGGCGGCGGAGAGGAGCGCGACGGCGGCGGCGAGCGTCGCGAGGCTGCGGTTCGGGTGGGTGCTCATTCCTGGATGCTCTCCGCGATGGCGCGCGCGGCGGCGGCGGGGTCGTTCCCCTCCCGCAGCGGGCGCCCGATGACGAGGACGTCGGCGCCGGCCCGGACGGCCTGCGACGGCGTGGCGATGCGCGACTGATCTCCCTTCGCCGCGCCGGCCGGCCGGACGCCGGGGACGACGAGGAGCACGCCCGGGCCCACCGCCGCGCGCACGGCGTGGACCTCCTGCGGCGAGCAGACGATGCCCCGCGCGCCGGCGCGCACCGCGAGCCGGGCGAGCCGCACCACCGCCGACTCGGCCGGCCCGGCGAGGCCGATCTCGTCGAGGTCGGCGTCGTCGAGGCTGGTGAGGGCGGTGACGGCGAGCACCTTCACCTCCGGCCCGGCGCCGCGCACCGCGGCGGCCACCATGTCGCTGCCGCCCGAGGCGTGGACGGTGAGCAGCGCGGCGCCGCTCCGGGCCGCGCTGCGGGCCGCGCCCTCCACCGTGTTCGGGATGTCGTGCAGCTTCAGGTCGAGGAACACGGGGCGCCCGAGCGCCGCGGCGGCCCGGACCGCCGGCGGCCCCTCCGCCACGAAGAGCTCGAGCCCCACCTTGAGCATCCCCACCCCCGGCGCCACCGCCCGCGCGAACGGCTCGGCGGCGGACCAGGTCGGGAAGTCCAGGGCGGCGCAGATTCGGTCACTACCCGTCATCGTCTCTCCTCCGGGCAGCGCCCTACTTCACCGTCGCCAGCAGCTCCGAGGCCTTGGCCTTCACCTCGCCCACCGGCACCATCGCCACGTCCTTGCCCGAGCGGAGCTTCCACTCGACGGCGCCCTGGGCGAGCCCCTTCCTGCCGACGGCGATCCGCAGCGGGATGCCGAGCAGGTCGGCGTCCTTGAACTTCACGCCGGCGCGCTCGTCGCGGTCGTCGTAGAGCACGTCCATCCCCGCCTGCTCGAGCGCGGCGCAGACCTCCTGCGCCGCCTTCGCCAGCTCCGGCTCGGCGCCGAGCGTGAGCACGGTGGCGTGGAACGGCGCGATCGAGAGCGGCCAGACGATGCCCGCCTCGTCGTGGTGCAGCTCGATGGCGGCGGCCATGATCCGCTCCACGCCGATGCCGTAGCTCCCCATCACGATGGGGACCTCCTTGCCCTCGGCGGTGAGCACGGTCGCCTTCATCGAGTCGGAGTACTTGGTGCCGAGCTTGAAGATGTGGCCCACCTCGAGCGCCTTGAAGACGTCGAGCGTGCCGTCGCACTTCGGGCACCCCTCCCCGGCCTGCACCGTGCGCAGGTCGGCGAGCCTGCCGTGGGCGAGCAGATCGCGCTTCACGTCCACGCCGCGCAGGTGGAAGCCGTCCTCGTTGGCGCCGGTGGTCATGCCGGTGCGCCCCTCGAGCGCCAGGTCCACGAAGACGCGGCACTTCGTGAAGCTCACCGCACCGAGCGAGCCCGCGTGCGCGCCCATGAGCCCCGGGATCTCCTCGGGGTGCGCCGGGCGGACGTTGCTCGCGCCGGTGGCGGTCTGGAGCTTCGCCTCGTTGAGGTCGTGGTCGCCGCGGACCACCGCCACCACCGGCTGGTCGTCGGCCATGTAGACCAGGGTCTTGAGCTGCCGCTTCGCGCCCACGCCGTAGGGCTGGCGCTGCAGGGCCTCGATGGTCACCACGCCCGGCGTGGCGAACTTCTCCGGGACCGGCAGCGAGGGCAGGTCCTGCTCGGCCGGGAGGCGCGAGGTGGCGGTCTCGGTGTTGGCGGCGTAGCGGCACCTCGGGCAGGCGGCGACGAGGTCCTCGCCGGCGTCGGTCTTGACCATGAACTCCTGCGAGCCCGAGCCGCCCATCGCGCCCGAGTGGGCCTGCACCGCCACGAAGTCGAGGCCGCAGCGGCTGAAGATCTTCTCGTAGGCCCCCTTCTCGTCGTCGTAGCGCTGGTCGAGGCCGGCGTAGTCGACGTCGAAGGAGTAGGCGTCCTTCATGGTGAACTGGCGCACCCGCAGGAGGCCCGACTTCGGCCGGGGCTCGTCGCGGAACTTGGTCTGGAGCTGGTACCAGACCTGCGGCAGCTGCCGGTAGCTGCGCAGCTCGTCGCGGGCGATGGCGGTGAAGATCTCCTCGTGCGTCATGCCGAGGCAGTAGTCGCCGCCCTTGCGGTCCTTCAGGCGGAACATGTTGTCGCCCATGACGTCCCAGCGGCCGCTCTCCTTCCAGATCTCGGCCGGGTGGAGGGCGGGCAGGTAGAACTCCTGCGCGCCGATGGCCGCCATCTCCTCGCGGATGATGGCCTCGATCCGGGTGAGCGTGCGCTTGGCCAGCGGCAGGACGTCGTAGATCCCGGCGCCGAGCTGCCGGATGAAGCCGGCGCGGACGAGCAGCTTGTGGGAGGCGACCTGGGCGTCCGCCGGGGCCTCCTTGAGCGTGGGGATGAAGAGCTGGCTGTAGCGGGAGATGGGCATGGGAGCCGGGTTATAGCCCAGCCGGAAGCCCCCGGTCATCACTGTCCGGCGCTTCCCCGACCCCCCGCTCCGGGGTACAAACGGGCCCACGGCACACGTCCGCGGGGGCCGTCGCCCCCGGCCGCTGGAGGCCCCTTGAACTACCCGGTCTGGCAGCTCGAGATGGGAGGCGGGCTGCTCATCGCGCTCGTCGCCGTCACCCACGTCTTCGTCTCGCACTTCGCCGTGGGCGGCGGGCTCTTCCTGGTGATGGCGGAGCGGCGGGCCTACCGCACCCAGGACGCCGGGCTCCTCGACTGGCTCCGGCGCCACGCCCGGTTCTTCGCCCTCCTCACGCTCGTGTTCGGGGCGGTCTCCGGCGTCGGGATCTGGTTCACCATCGGCCTCGTCCACCCCGCCGCCACCTCGGCGCTCATCCACGTCTTCGTGTGGGGCTGGGCCATCGAGTGGGTCTTCTTCTTCGTCGAGATCGCGGCGGCGGTGATCTACGCCTCGACCTGGGACCGGCTCGACCGGCGCACCCACCTCGCGGTCGGCTGGATCTACTTCGTCGCCGCCTTCATGAGCCTCGTGGTCATCAACGGCATCCTGGCGTTCATGTTCACGCCGGGGGCCTGGCTCGACCCGGCGACGCGCTCCTTCTGGACCGGCTTCTTCAACCCCACCTACTTCCCGCAGCTCCTCGTCCGCACGCTCGCGGCGGTGGCCTTCGCCGGCCTCTACGTCTTCGCCACCGCCTGGCGCGCGCCGCTCGCCGAGCGCCCCAAGCTCGCCCGCTACGCCGCCCTCTGGGCGCTCCCCGCCACCCTCGCCGGCCCGCTCGCGGCGGTGCTCTACCTCCAGGCCGCCCCCGGGGCGAAGGACCTGGTGTTCGGCACGGCGATCCCCGGCGCGACCCACTCGTTCCGGATGGTGATCGGGTGCGCCGTGCTCTACGGCCTCCTGCTCGCCGCGGTGGCGCTCCTCGCGAGGCGCCGGCCCGGGATCGTGTCGCTCCCCACCGGCGTCGCGCTCCTCGTCCTCGGATACGGCTCGATCGCCGGCGCCGAGTTCGTGCGCGAGTCGATCCGCAAGCCCTACGTCATCGGCAACCCGCAGGCCGGCTACCTCTACGTGAACGGCCTCACGCCGGCCGACACCGCCCGCGCGCAAGCGTCCGGGCTCCTCGCCGAGGCCCGCTGGGTGAAGGGCAAGGACGGCGCGCCGCTCGCCGGCGCCGAGCGCGGGGCCGAGGTGTTCCGGGTCGCCTGCCGCGGCTGCCACTCGCTCGCGGGCTACCGGCCCATCCGCAAGTACGTGGACGGCAAGCCGGTCGCCGCCATCGCCACGATGGTCGGCCGGCTCGACAAGCTGCGCGGCCGGATGCCGCCCTTCCCCGGCGCCGCCGACGAGGCCCACGACCTCGCCCTCTACCTCGGCGGCCTGGACGGCGAGCTCGAGCCGCAGGAGCCGGCCCCCGGCGGCGCCAAGGTGGCCGACGCCAAGGCGCTGCTCCAGGACAAGTGCCTCGCCTGCCACGACCTCGACGGCAAGGGCTCGAACCCGCTCCGGCCCAAGGTGAAGGGTTGGAGCGCCGCGGTGGCCTACGAGAAGCTCGGCAAGCTCTCTCAGCTCAACGCCGGGATGATGGGCATGGACGTCACCGACGAGGCCGAGCGCAAGACGCTCGCCGGCTACCTCGCCACCCTGGCCACGGAGAACTAGAGATGAACGAGCCGCTCGTCTTCCCGGCCGTGGACGCGATCCCGCTGCCCGCGCCGGTCTGGCTGCTCCAGGTCTTCCTCACCCTCTGCTTCACGCTCCACGTCGTGCCGATGACCGTGACGCTGGGCGGCGGCTTCTGGGCGCTCGCCGCTCGCGCCAAGGGGGCCGACCCCGCGTTCGCCGCGCTCGCCCACCGGATGGGCAAGTGGCTGCCGTACTGGACCGCCGCCGCGGTCACCACCGGCGTGGCCGCGCTGCTCTTCCTGCAGGTGCTCTATGGCCCGGCGTTCTACGCGGCGAGCGTGCTCATGGCGTGGCCGTGGCTCTCGGTCGTCGCGCTCGTGCTCGTCGGCTACTACGGCTACTACTTCCGCGCGTACCGCGACGAGCAGAGCCCGCGGGCGGCGTTCGCGGTGGGCGCGGTGGCGTTCGCCGCCTTCCTCGCCGTCTCGTTCCTCTACTCGAACGTGATGACGCTCATGATCGCGCCGGCCCGCCACTACCGCATGTACCTCGCGGACGCGGGCGGGACCTGGCTCAACCTCGCCGACCCGACGCTCGGCGCGCGCTGGCTCCACATGGTGCTCGGCGCCGTCGCCATCGGCGGGCTCTGGGTGGCCGCGCTCGGCGCGCTCGCGGTGAAGCGCGGCGAGGAGGACGCGGGTCGCAAGGTGCTCGCCTTCGGCGCGCGCGGGTTCGCGCTCGCGACGCTGGCCGAGGTGGTGAGCGGGTTCTGGTTCCTGGCGGCCTTGCCGCGGGACCAGAAGGTCCTCTTCATGGGCGGCAGCGGGCGCGCGACGGGCTACCTCGTCGCCAGCCTGCTCCTCACCTTCTCGGTGGTGCTCATCGCCTTCCGGGCGCCCGGCAAGGCGCAGCCGCTCCGCGCCGTGATCTCCGCCGCCGGCCACGTGCTCGCCGTGATCGTGCTCATGATCGCCATGCGCGGCGCCATCCGCGCCGAGGCGCTGCGCGGCGTGCTCGAGCTCTCTTCCATGAGGGCGGAGCCGCAGTGGGGGGTGATCGGGATCTTCCTCGTGCTGCTGGTGGCCGGGCTCGGCACGGTGGCCTGGATGCTGCTTCAGGTGCGGCGGGCGGCGCCGGAGGGGGCGCGGTAGCGGGCCGCTGAGGCGCGCGCTCAGCAGGTTGCTGTTCAGAGACCGGCTGCGCTCCCGCGCCGGGGTGTGCTCCGGGCGCTGAGCTCCGCGCCGGCTCGGTGCGACACGGCCGGCCCGCGCGGTCGGGGTTGATCACGTGCGCGCCTGCGGAACTCCGCCGCCCGGCTGCGCCGGTCGTCGTCGGGCAGTCCTCGGCGCGCTCACGAGGCACGACGGGCGCGGCCCGGCACACGAGGTACTCATGGCGGCGCTCCGCAAGGCGCCCTCCGCCCACCCCGGCGCTTCGCTCCGCAGGGTCGCGCGAATCGGTCCGAGCTTCCGAGCCGCGTTGTGGGATCCTAGCAACCATGCCCTGCGCAAAATGCGAAGCGATCGTCGAGACGCCTAACGTCCCTCACGTCGTACGCACTTGTGAAGGATGCGGCCGCGAACTTCGCGTCCCGTCGCCGGGTCCGCACGGAATCGGGATCATGGTGCCCGAGGGTGCGCAACTTGTCATTCCACAGGGTTGGATTCGGTTCGCGTTCCACCCGCTCAAGAGCACGGGGCATTTTTTTCGACACGGTCTCGGCTGGTTTGCAGAACAGCTCTTCGTCACCGATTTGATCGGCGGGAAGGAAAAGATGTCCGCTTCTCTCGACGACATCGAGGCTGCCAGTAACCAGGCGCTAAACGCTTCCGCACTTCTGAAGGGCATCGACCTCTCGAAGGACGAGAATGCGAAAGAGGCCATCGATGTTCTGTCCGCTCACCGCGACTCAGCAGAGTGGTGGCACTTTCTTTCTGGAACCTTCGCGTCGATAGTCCGTGACGCCATCGGAGCGGGAGACGCGGAGCAGGCAGCCTGGGCGACGGCGTGTGTAGAGAGGTGCCGGTCGATGGTGATTTTCAAAGAGCACCTCGAGGAAGTGGTCTGGATGGGGCATTCCGCCGCCCGCATCATCCAGCTGCTGAGCACGTGGGATGTGAATCGTCAGAACGCAGACGAGTTGTTCTGGCAAGCAACGTTCAAGGAGCAGACCTACGCACTATCGCAGGTGTTCGCGGTCCCGCTGGTGTTCATCCAAGACAACGCATACGTGGGCGGGATGAGCATTGATCGCAAGAACGCGAAGTTGCTCGATTACCTGTTCTCGGCAGAGTTCTCCCGGGAGGCGGTGCTTGTCGAACTCAAGACGCCGATGACGAGGCTTCTCGCAGCCGAGTACCGCACCGGCGTCCATCCGCCTTCCGCCGATCTCGCAGGAGCGGTAGTCCAGGCGCTGACGTATCGAAACCACCTCATGCGCGAGCTGACGTTTGTTCTCGGAGATCGCGGCCCCAAGGTAACCGCCTTCGCACCGAAGTGCGTCGTGGTGGCCGGCACCGGAACAGCAGAGTTGGACACGGACGCGAAGCGCCGATCTTTCGAGTTGTTCCGATCGAATTGCAGCAAGGACGTGGAAATCGTCACGTACGACGAGTTGTTCAGGAAACTTGAGGTGCTGGCGAACCTGTTCGGCCTGAAAAGAAGGCAGAGTCCGCCAGACCCGACTCGGCAAACGACACCGTAGTTCTTGAGGCAGAGCGTTTTCAGCGCGACCTGCGGAGTTACCGCCGGCTTCGGAAGCGACCGGCCCTGCCGGCGCGAAGCGGGTCAGGCCGTATGCCCGCTCACGGCCCACCTTTCCCGGCGCCGCATCCACTTTTGCTTGCCTCGGCTCCTTCGCGTCTACACCGCAGGCGCTCAGTTGACGCTCTCCGCCCGCCCTCTCGGCTCCGTCGCCCCCAGCCGGCGGGGGATGTCCCGAGCACCGCAGCGCAGGCGGGCCGCGCACCGGGATCGGACCGCGTGACACGATGAGGACGCCGGTCCCCCGTCCCTCGCCGTCGCCGGAGCCGAGCGCCGTCGCACGATCGGCACCGCAGCGGGCCCGAGCGCGTCAGCGCCCGCGGAACCGCACCGGCATCGCAGGCCCGCGGAGCCGCCGGAGCGAGGCGCGCAGCGGGCGTCCCCCGCCGGCCCTCTGCGACGATCGATCTCAGGACAGGAACCAGCGGCCTACCCGAAGCGACGCCCAGCGGCCAGCGGCTCACAGCGCCAGCAGCCCCCTGACCCCGTCCGCCTCCATCCCCTCCCCGCTCCCCCGCTTCACGATCTCCCCCCGCTGCATCACGAGGTACCGGTCCGCGAGGCCCCGGGCGAACTCGTAGTACTGCTCCACCAGCAGGATGGCCATGCTGCCCTCGGCCGCGAGGGCGCGGATGACGCGCTCGATGTCCTTGATGATGGAGGGCTGGATCCCCTCCGTCGGCTCGTCGAGCACGAGGAGCCGGGGGCGCATCGCCAGCGCTCGGCCGATGGCGAGCTGCTGCTGCTGCCCACCCGAGAGGTCGCCGCCGCGGCGCCCCAGCATCGTCCGGAGCACCGGGAAGAGCTCGAACACCCGCTCCGGCACCCGCGCGCCCCGCGGCAGCGAGGCCAGCCCCATCTCGAGGTTCTCCTGCACCGTGAGCCGCGGGAAGATCTCCCGGCCCTGCGGCACGTAGCCGATCCCCGCGCGCACCCGGCCGTGCGAGGGGGCGCGGGTGAGGTCCTTGCCCTCGAAGGCGACGCGGCCCGAGGCGACCGGGACGAGCCCCATGAGCGAGCGCAGGAGCGTGGTCTTGCCCACGCCGTTGCGGCCGAGCAGCACCGTCACCTGCCCCGGCGCCGCCTCGAAGGAGACGCCGCGCAGGATGTGGCTGCCGCCGTAGTACTGGTTCAGGTTCTCGACCGCGAGCATCTCACCGTCCCAGGTAGACCTCGATCACGCGCGGATCCTGCTGCACCTGCTCGAGCGGCCCCTCCGCCAGGACCGCGCCCTCGTGCAGCACCGTCACCTTGCCGCCCAGGCGGGCGACGAAGTCCATGTCGTGCTCCACCACCATGAGCGACCGCTCCGAGGAGAGCGCCACGATGAGCTCCGCCGTCCGCTCGCGCTCCTCGTCGGTCATGCCGGCCACCGGCTCGTCGAGGAGCAGGAGCTTCGGCTGCTGCATGAGGAGCATCCCGATCTCGAGCCACTGCTTCTGGCCGTGCGAGAGCGTCCCCGCCGGCCGGTGCGCCACCTGCCCGAGCCGCACCACCGCGAGCGTCTCCGCGATCCGGTCGCGCGCCTCGCCGTCGAGCCGGGCGCGCAGCGTCCCGCGCACCCGCTTGTCGGCCTTCATGGCCAGCTCGAGGTTCTCGAGCACCGTGTGGCGCTCGAACACCGTCGGCTTCTGGAACTTGCGGCCGATGCCGGCGTCGGCGATCTCCGGCTCCGACATCCGGGTGAGGTCCAGGCTCTGGCCGAAGAACGCGGTGCCGGTGTCCGGGCGCGTCTTCCCGGTGATCACGTCCATGAGCGTGGTCTTTCCGGCGCCGTTCGGGCCGATGACGCAGCGGAGCTCGCCGGCGTCGATGTAGAGCGTGAGCGCGTTCAGCGCCCGGAAGCCGTCGAACGTGACGGTGATGCCCTCGAGGTAGAGGATCACCCGGTGCGAGGCGTCGAGCACGCCCGGGAGCACCGGGTGCACCGAGGCGGAGGGCGCGAAGCCGGGGGGGAGCGGCGGGCGCTGCGGGTCCGTTCGCAGGTCCATCAGGCCCTCGCCTTCCGCGCCGCGAGGCGCCGGAACAGCCCCACCAGCCCGTCGGGCAGGAAGAGCGTCACGCCGATGAAGAGGAGCCCCAGGAACACGTTCCAGAACTCGGGGAAGGCCACCGTGAACCAGCTCTTCGCCAGGTTCACCAGGGCCGCGCCGACCACCGCGCCCACCAGCGTGCCGCGCCCGCCCACCGCCACCCAGATGGCGATCTCGATCGAGTTGGCGGGCGACATCTCCGAGGGGTTGATGATCCCGACCTGCGGGACGTAGAGCGCGCCCGCCACGCCGCAGAGCACCGCCGAGAGCGTCCAGGCGAAGAGCTTGTAGTGGTGCGGCTGGTAGCCGAGGAACCGCGCCCGCGACTCGCCGTCGCGGATGGCGGTGAGCACCCGGCCGTACCTCGAGGCCACCAGCCAGCGGCAGAGGAGGAGCGTGCCCGCGAGCGCCGCCGCCGTGAGCATGAAGAGGGCCACGCGGGTGGCGGGCGCGGCGATGGGGTGGCCGAGCACGCGCTTGAAGTCGGTGAAGCCGTTGTTCCCGCCGAAGCCGGTCTCGTTGCGGAAGAAGAGCAGCATCGCCGCGAGCGTCAGCGCCTGCGTGATGATCGAGAAGTAGACGCCCTTGATGCGCGAGCGGAAGGCGAAGAAGCCGAAGACCAGGGCTACCAGCCCCGGCACGAGCACCGCGAGCGCCAGCGCCCAGGCGGCGTGCTCGGTGCCGCGCCAGTACCAGGGCAGCGCCTTCCAGTCGAGGAAGACCATGAAGTCGGGCAGGTCGGACTGGTAGACGCCCTCGCGGCCGATGGCGCGCATGAGGTACATGCCGAAGCCGTACCCGCCGAGCGCGAAGAAGAGCCCGTGGCCGAGCGAGAGGATGCCGCCGTAGCCCCAGACCAGATCGAGGGCCACGGCCACGATGGCGTAGCACATCACCTTCCCGCCGAGCGTCACGGCGTAGTCGGAGACGTGGAGCGCGCTCCCGGCGGGCGTGAGGAGGTGGAGCGCCGGGACGAGCAGCAGCGCTCCCGCGAGGAAGGCGCCGAGCGCCGCCCAGCCGGCGGGCGGCATGGGGACGGTCCAGCGCGAGAGCGGCGGGCGGGCGACGGCGTCCACGTCAGTCCTCCGCGAACCGGCCCTTGAGGGCGAAGAGGCCCTGCGGGCGCTTCTGGATGAAGACGATGATGAAGGCGAGCACCGCGATCTTGGCGATCACCGCGCCGGACCAGCCCTCGAGGAACTTGGAGAGGACGCCGAGCCCGAGCGCCGCCCAGACCGCGCCGGCGAGCTGCCCGACCCCGCCCAGCACCACCACCATGAAGGAGTCCACGATGTAGGCCTGCCCCATGTCCGGCCCGACGTTGGCGATCTGCGAGAGCGCCACGCCGCCCAGGCCGGCGATGCCCGCGCCGGCGGCGAAGGCGAGCGTGTCGAGGCGGCCGGTGGGCACGCCCACGCAGCCCGCCATCGCCCGGTTCTGCGTCACCGCGCGCAGGAACAGGCCGAAGCGGGTCCGGTTCATGGCGAGCCAGACCAGGCCGAGCACCGCGAGCGAGAAGGCGACGATGACGATCCGGTTCCAGGGGAGCACGGCGTTCGCGACGAGCGGCACGCCGCCCGACATCCAGGAGGGGTTGGCGACGCTCACGTTCTGCGCGCCGAAGGTGGAGCGCGCCGCCTGGCTCAGCACCAGGCTCGCGCCCCAGGTGGCGAGGAGGGTCTCGAGCGGGCGGCCGTAGAGGAACCGGATCACGGTCCGCTCCAGCACCGCGCCCACCAGCCCCGCCGCCAGGAAGGCGACGGGGACCGCGGCCACCACGTACCAGTCGTGGTGGCGCGGGAAGTGGCGGGCGAAGACGCCCTGCATGGCGTAGGTGGCGTAGGCGCCGATCATGAGCAGCTCGCCGTGGGCCATGTTGATGACGCCCATGAGGCCGTAGGTGATGGCGAGCCCGAGCGCGGCGAGGAGGAGGATGCTGCCGAGCGAGAGGCCGGAGAAGACGCGCCCCACGAGCTCGCCCATCGCCAGCCGGTGGCGCACCGCCTCGAGCGAGGCGAGCGCCTCGCGGCGGACGTCGGGGTCGGTCTCGGCGCCGTCGGCGAGCAGTCCGCCCAGGAGCCGCTCCACGCGCGGGTTGCCGCTGTCGCGCAGCGCCTTCACCGCGGAGAGCCGCGCCGCGGGCTCGGGGCTCTGCAGCGTGGCCTGGGCGTAGGCGAGGGCGAGGAGCGGCTTCACCTCGCGGTCCTGCTCGCGGTCGAGCGCCGCCTTCAGGGCCGGGGCGAGCTCGAGCGAGGCGCCGTCGGCCAGCTCCTGCGCGGCGGCCAGGCGCGCCCGGCGGTCGGGGTCGGAGAGCCGCAGGGCCGCGAGGGCGGTGCCGACGTGGCGCCGGATGCGGTTGTTGATGGTGATGGGCTCGGCCCCCTCCGGCGCCGGGTCCACCTCGGCGAGCGTGGTCGCGTCGAGGGTGCGCTCGCCGTCGAGCAGGAGCACGCGGCCGTTCGCGACCTGCAGGTTGTCCTCGGCGAGGGCCTGGAGGACGCGCGCGGCCGCCGGGTCGGCCGACCGGGCGAGCTCGTCCACGCCGGCGAGCTTCTCCTCCGAGTCCTCCGCGCCGAGCTTCGCGACGGCCTGCGGATCGAGCGCGGCGCGCGCGGCGGCGGGGGCGAGGAGCAAGAGGAAGAGGGCTGCGGTGAGGGGGCGCATGGCGGGTGGCTTCGGGTGCGGCGCGGGGGGTTCCCCCCTCCCCCTCCCCCGCGTCGCGGGAGAGGGGAGAGGAGGGGGACGGGGTGGGCGGGTAGGGGACGCCCGCCCCGCTCGCTTCACATGTTCTGCTTCGACTCGTTCCCCGCGATGTACGGGCTCCACGGCTGCGCGCGGATGGGCGCCTTGGTCTTCCAGACCACGTTGAACTGCCCGTCCGGCCGGACCTCGCCGATGAGGACCGGCTTGTGCAGGTGGTGGTTGGTCGGGTCCATGGTGAGCGTGAAGCCGGAGGGCGCCTTGAAGGTCTGCCCGCTCATGGCCGCGATCACCTTGTTCACGTCGGTGCTGTGGGCCTTCTCCACCGCCTGCTTCCACATGTGGATGCCGACGTAGGTGGCCTCCATCGGGTCGTTGGTCACCACCTTGTCGGCGTTCGGGAGCCCCTTCTTCTTCGCGTAGGCGCGGTACTTCTTCACGAACGCGGCGTTGGTCGGGTTCTTGAGCGACATGAAGTAGTTCCAGGAGGCGAGGTGGCCGACGAGCGGCTTGGTGTCGATGCCGCGCAGCTCCTCCTCGCCCACCGAGAACGCCACCACCGGCACGTCGGTCGCCTTGAGGCCGGCGTTCCCGAGCTCCTTGTAGAAGGGCACGTTGGAGTCGCCGTTGATGGTCGAGATCACCGCGGTCTTGCCGCCCAGGGCGAACTTCTTGATGTCGGCGACGATGGTCTGGTAGTCGCCGTGGCCGAACGGCGTGTAGACCTCGGCGATGTCCTTGTCGGCCACGCCCTTCGCGTGCAGGAAGGCGCGCAGGATCTTGTTGGTGGTGCGCGGGTAGACGTAGTCGGTGCCGAGCAGGAAGAAGCGCTTGGCGCCGCCGCCCTCCTTGCTCATGAGGTACTCGACCGCCGGGATGGCCTGCTGGTTCGGCGCCGCGCCGGTGTAAAAGACGTTCTTCTCGAGTTCCTCGCCCTCGTACTGCACCGGGTAGAAGAGCAGCCCGTTCAGCTCCTTGAACACCGGGAGCACCGACTTGCGCGACACCGAGGTCCAGCAGCCGAACACCGCCGCGACTTTGTCGTTGCCCACCAGCTGGCGCGCCTTCTCGGCGAAGAGCGGCCAGTTGGACGCGGGGTCCACCACCACCGGCTCGAGCTTCTTGCCCAGGACGCCGCCCGAGGCGTTGATCTCCTCGATGGTCATGAGCGCCACGTCCTTCAGCGCCGTCTCGGAGATCGCCATCGTGCCCGAGAGGGAATGGAGCACGCCGACCTTGATGGTCTCCTCCGCGCGGGCGCCGCCCGGAAGGGCCGCGGCGGCGAGGACGAGCAGGGAACCGGCCAGCGTCGTGACGAGACTTCTTCGGGACATCTCGATCTCCTCCATGTGTTCGGTGAGTGAACTCGCGTGCGCGAAGGCGCAGGCGGGACGGAGAGCGAGAAGCGTGCCAGGGCGCGCGCGACGCGGCCCGCGCGGGCTGCACCGCCTCCGGGCCCGCCCTGCGCGCGTTTTTCGAGCAGCCCCCGCGCCGCGGTCCGCTCCGCGCGGGGCTCCGGCGCTGCCTCGCGGCGCAGCAACGCGCTGCGCGGGAAGCGGGCACTTCGCGGAGACGGCGCTGGCTCAGTCGCGCCGGAAGGCCTTCACGCCGCCGTCCACGCCGACGTAGATGCGCCCCTTCGCCAGGATGGGGCTCTGGAACCGGCGCACCTTCCCGAGCGCGTCGCCCGGCCCGCCGCCCGCGTACACCACCGCGCCGGTGTCGCCGTCGAAGCCGTGCAGCCGCTCGTCCCCCTCGGCGCCCACGCTCCAGACGATCGCCTCGCCGCCGCCGCCGGTGGTGGTGACCATGGGCGAGCCCTTGCCGCCCTGGCGCGCGCACCAGGCCACCCGCGCCGTGGGCGGCGCGCCCGGCACGAGCCGGATGGCGGTGAGGTCGGCCTCCTCGGGGCAGCCCTTCCCCTGGCCCCGGAACGCGACGTAGGTCCCCTTCGCGGTGGCGTAGGCGGCGGCCGCGTTGATGATGAGGTCGTCGGCCACCGGCACCGCCGCGAGCTGGCCGCCGACGCCGCCGAGCCGCGCGCGGTCGAGCAGGTACGCCTTGCCGTCCTTGCCGAGCGCCACCACCAGCTTCGACGGCGTGGCGCCGGGGAGATCCACCGGCAGGGGCGCGGTGCCGCCCAGGTCCACGTCGCCCTCGTCGAGCTCCTTCCAGTTGGCCGGGGCGAAGTGGTCGGGCGCGGCCCCGGCGAGCGGCGCGCCGGCCTGGAAGCGCAGCACCGCGTCGCCGCCCCCCCAGGTCGTCGCGCCGAAGCTGTTGCCGGTCGCGGCGAAGAGCTGGCCGTCGGCCGCCGAGAGGCCGCCCGGCGCCCAGATCCCGGCCCCGCGCGCCGGCGTCCGGTACGCCGTCGCGGCGGCGGGGTCCCGCAGCGGGATGGCGAAGACGAAGCCGTGGTAGTCCCCGCAGTCGCCGAAGTGTCCGCCGAAGGGGACGTAGAGCGTCCCCGCCGCGAGCGCGAGCGCGCCGCGCTGGTTCTGGACCGCGGCGTCGAAGGAGAGCCCGCGGCGGCGCGCCAACCCGGCCACGTCGAGCGGCCAGCCCGGGCGGACGGCGCCGTCGTCGAGGCCGAGCGCGAACACCTGGTGCACCTTGGTCGCGCCGCCGTCCGGCATCGTCAGCGCGTCGAGGTAGAGGGTGCGGCTCGCGGGGTCGATGACGGGCGTGCCGGTGACGCCGAGCGGGTCGATGTTGCCGCACGGGAGCCTGGCGCGCGCCACCGGGGCCCCGAGCGTGCGCCGCCAGATCGCCGCCCCGCTGCGCGCGTCGAAGGCGGCCACCTCGTTCCGCTCGCTCGCGGCGACGACGAGGTCCGGACCGCCGCGCACGCCCGGCGCGTAGAGCGGCTGGGCGTAGACGGCCCCGGGGAGCCGGGCGTCGAACGCGGGATCGAGGTGGTAGCCCTTCGCGGCGGCGCGGGTCAGCGCGGGATCCACGTAGACGCCGGCGCGCGAGGGATCCCCATGATGCTCGAGGGCGGCGGTGGTGGGCGCCTCCGCGGCCGCCACCTGGAGCGCGGCGGCGCAGGCGAGGAGCGCGCGGCCGGCGCGGCGG
The DNA here is from genome assembly GCF_023169965.1 of Anaeromyxobacter paludicola. Classification (NCBI taxonomy): domain Bacteria; kingdom Pseudomonadati; phylum Myxococcota; class Myxococcia; order Myxococcales; family Anaeromyxobacteraceae; genus Anaeromyxobacter; species Anaeromyxobacter paludicola. Next base: position 2,614,936 of record NZ_AP025592.1, read on the forward strand.
CGCACGGCCGCTCCCTACCCCGGGTCCCAGGCGCGCAGGAGGAACTCGGTCTCGGCCGGGGTGAGGTCGAACCGGAGCGAGGCCTCGCCGATCAGCTTGAGGCGCGGCGCCGCGGGGTCCTCCCGGCGCCGCTCGCTCAGCCAGAGGAGCATGCTCCGCATCGCCTGGCCGCGCGGCAGGAGCTCGCTGCGGACCTCTCCGGTTCCGTCCGTCATGGTCCGCTCATAATCGGTGAAGCGCGGGGCCGCAGGGCGCGGCCGCATGGGGCGCCTGGCCGCCCCTCCCCTGCCCTCCCCACCGCGGTGGGGAGGGAGTGCCATGAGGCGCTCGCGGGGACTGCCCCCCCGCGCCCCTCTTCCCTCTCCCGCGAGGCGGGGGAGGGTGCCGCGAGGCGCTCGCGGAGGCTGCTCCCCCTGCGCCCCTCTTCCCCTCTCCCGCGAAGCGGGGGAGGGACAGGGAGGGGGGCCCGGCCTACTTGTTCTCCCGCGCCGCCGCGATCGCCTCGGCCTCGGTCACGAGCGCGTCCTCGAGCTCCTCGGCCTTCATGCGCTTCACCACCGCGCCGCCCTTGAACAGCAGGCCGACGCCGCCGTGGCCGAAGGCGATGCCCACGTCGGCGGCGCGCGCCTCGCCGGGGCCGTTCACCTCGCACCCCATCACGGCCACGTTCACCTCGCCCTTGAGGTGGCTGAGCCGGGTCTCGACGCGCTCGGCGATCGGGATCATCCCGACCGAGCAGCGGCCGCAGGTGGGGCAGGCGGTGAGCGTGGCGCCGCCGAACTTGAGCCCCATGGCCTTGAGCAGGATGCGGGCGACCTTCACCTCCTCCACCGGGTCGGCCGCGAGCGACACGCGGATGGTGTCGCCGATGCCGTCGGCGAGGAGGATGCCGATGCCGGCGGCGCTCTTCACGGTGCCGGCGATGAGCGTGCCCGCCTCGGTGATGCCGAGGTGCAAGGGGTAGTCGAAGCGCGAGGCGAAGAGCCGGTTCGCCTGCACCGTCATGGCGATGTCGTGCGCCTTCAGGGAGACCTTGATCTCGCGGTAGCCCAGGTCCTCGAGGATGCGGATGTGGCGCTCGGCGCTCTCCACCATGCCCTCGGCGGTGGGCCAGCCGTGCTTCTCGACGATGTCCTCCTCGAGCGAGCCCGCGTTCACGCCGATGCGGATGGGGACCTGCCGCTCCGCCGCCACCTTCACCACCTCGCGCACGCGCTCGGCCGAGCCGATGTTGCCCGGGTTGAGGCGGATGCAGTGCATGCCGGCGTCGAGCGCCTTGAGCGCGAGCCGGTAGTCGAAGTGGATGTCGGCCACGAGCGGGATGGGCGAGCCCTTCACGATCGTCGCGAGCGCCGCCGCCGCCTCCTGGTTGGGCACCGCGAGCCGCACCACGTCCGCGCCCGCCTCGGCGAGGGCGCGGACCTGCGCCAGCGTCGCGACCGGGTCGGCCGTCTCGGTGGTGGTCATCGACTGCACCGCCACCGGCGCGCCGCCGCCGATCGGGACCGAGCCGACCCGCACCTGGCGGGTCTGGCGGCGCTGCGAGATGGCGGGAAGCTGCTGGTGATCGTAGGCGCCCACGAGGATTCCTCGATTGTTGTGGGAGGGGACCGCCCGTAGCTAACGCGCGGTCCCCCTCCTCGCCAGCCGGACGGCTACTTCGCCTTCAGCTCCGAGTCGATGATCGTCTTGAAGCTCTCGTAGGGGAGCGCCCCCGAGAGGAGCATGCCGTTCACGAAGAACGCCGGGGTGCCGCTCACGCCGGCCTGCTCGCCCGCCTTCTTGCTCTCGGCGACCTCCTTGGCCTTCTCGCCGGAGTCGAGGCACTTGTCGAACTTGCCCTGGTCGAGCTTGAGCTCGCCCGCGGCCTTCTTGAGCGCGGCGACGTCGAGCGACTCCTGCTGCCCGAAGAGCTTGTCGTGCATCTCCCAGTACTTGCCCTGGTCGGCGGCGCAGTTGGCGGCCTCGGCGGCCTTCTGGGCCTTGTCGTGGAAGGGCAGCGGGTAGTCGCGGTACACGAGCCGCACCTTGTCGCCGTACTCGGCGAGCACCTGCTTCACCGTGCCCTCGGCCTTGCTGCAGTAGGGGCACTGGTAGTCGCTGAACTCGACGATGGTGATCGGCGCGCCCTGCGGGCCCTTGCTCGGGCCGACCGCCGCCACCTCCACCCGCGCCGGCTTGTACGGCGGGAGCAGCACCTCCACCTTGGCGTCGGCGCGGAGCTTGTCGTAGTAGCGCTTCAGGACCTCCTGCTGCTTCTGCTGCATGAGGTACTGCTCGATCTGCGGCTTGACCTGCGCGAACTCGGGCAGCGCCTGCCCGGCCGCCTTGGCCTGGTCGTAGACCTTCTTGAGCTCGGCCTCGGTGGGCGGCGTGAGCTGCGAGGAGAGCTCCTTGCGCAGGAACTCCTCGGGCGCCATCCCGGCCGCCTTGGCCTTCTCCTCGACCAGCTTCTTGTTCACGATCGAGTCGAGGCCGGCCTTGCGCAGCTTGTAGAGCTGCTCCTGGTGCTCGGCCTCCATCCGGCGCTCCTCCGGCTTCACCAGCTCCTGGAGGTCTCCGGCGGTGACGGTGGTGCCGTTCCACTTGGCCACGGGCGCCTTCGGATCGAGCTCCGGCTGGCCGGTGCTCTGGACGGTCTTGGCGGGGGCGGTCGCCGCCGGCGTCTTGGCAGGTGACTGGCAAGCCGCCGAGAGGGCGAGGACTGCGAAGAGGGCGCGCATGTGTCTCGTTTCTCCCGAGGTTCGGGACGTGTAGGCAGGGCGGGGGATTCTTCCAGAAACAGCCGTTGACATAAAGGACTTCCCCGGAAGCAGGGGTTTCTCGCCACCCTGGTGCGCGACCCGGGGGCCGGGCGGCCCCGCCCCCCGGGTCGCCTAGCCACCTGGAAACAGGGCGGCGCCCGCGGCGCCCTCGTGGCACGGACGACGCAACCGGGCGGCTCGAACCTTTCCAGAGGGGCCAGAGGAGCGATGAACGACACGGCGCGGGAGCCCGGCTTCGACCCGGTGCAGCTCACGGTGCGGCTCATGCGGCTGCTCACCTCGCCCGTCTACCGCCCACCCATGCTGCCGGGCGTGGCGATCGAGATCATGCAGCTGTCGCAGACCCCTGGCGTGAACTTCGACCAGGTGGTCGCGATCCTGGAGCGCGATCCGCTCCTCGCCGCCCGCGTCCTCTCCATCTCGCAGTCGGCGCTCTACACCTCCCGCAGCCCGATCACCTCGCTCAAGCAGGCGGTCGTCCGGCTCGGGATGGGCACCCTGCGCGATCTCGTCCTCGAGGCCGCGCTCAACATGCGCGTCTTCCGGGTGCCGGGGTTCGAGGCGCCGATGCAGCGGCTCGCCCACCACAGCACCGCCACCGCCTACCTGGCGCGCGCCATCTGCAGCCGCACCGCCATCCCCGCCGAGTACGCCTTCCTCTGCGGCCTGCTGCACGACGTCGGCATCGCCGCCGCGCTGCTCGCCCTCGCCGAGGACCGCGACAACCCCCGCGTCCCCTTCGACGTCGCCGCCCCGGTGCTGCACGGCGTGCACGAGGAGGCCTCCGGGCTCGTGACCCGGCTCTGGAACCTCCCGGCCGAGATCCAGAAGGTGGTGTCCAACCACCACCGGCCGCGCGTGGACGGGAAGCCACACCCGGTCGTCGCCGCGGTGCTGGTGGCCGGGAACCTCGCCTACGAGCTCGGCCTCGGCGTGGTGCCCTGCCCGCCGCGCGTGCTCGGCCCGCCGCCGTCCGCGCCGCTCCCGGTGCAGCTCGACGTGAGCGATCCCGACGTGGTGGCCGAGGCGCAGGAGCTGCTCCGGCTCGACGACGCCGCCCTCAACGCCGTCTGCGGCGAGGCGGTGGGGCTGTTCGAGCAGCTCGGCGTCCCGCTGCCCGCGCCGCGCGGCGCGCCGGGGCTCGCGGTCGCGCGCTAGGTCGCGGGCCGGAATCCCGCTGACACCGGCGCGCTCCCGCGCTAAAGGATCGGGCTTCGGACCGACCCCTTTTCCGCACCGGAGCACCCCATGGCACAGCACGAGAGGCTCGTCATCATCGGCAGCGGCCCCGCCGGCTACACCGCCGCGCTCTACGCCGCCCGCGCCAACCTCAAGCCGCTCCTGTTCGAGGGGCTCCAGCCCGGCGGCCAGCTCACCATCACGAGCGACGTCGAGAACTACCCCGGCTTCCCCGAGGGCATCCTCGGGCCCGAGCTGATGGAGAAGATGAAGGGCCAGGCGGAGCGCTTCGGCACCCGCTTCGTGCTCGGCGAGGTGACGCGGGTGGACCTCAGCGCCCGCCCGTTCAAGGTGTGGCAGGACGACCAGCTCTACGAGGCCGAGGCGGTGATCGTCGCCACCGGCGCGTCGGCCAAGTGGCTCGGCATCCCGTCGGAGAAGCAGTACCAGGGCAAGGGCGTCTCGGCCTGCGCCACCTGCGACGGCTTCTTCTTCAAGGGCGTGGAGATCGCCGTGGTCGGCGGCGGCGACACCGCCGTGGAGGAGGCCACCTTCCTCACCAAGTACGCGAGCAAGGTGACCATCATCCACCGGCGCGACGCGCTGCGCGCCTCGAAGATCATGGCCGACCGCGCCCGCGCCAACCCCAAGATCGCGTTCGAGTGGAACACGGTGGTCGACGAGGTGCTCGGCGACGGCCGGGGGGTCACCGGCCTGCGGCTCAAGAGCACGGTGGACGGCTCCACCCGCGAGCTCGCGGTGGGCGGGCTCTTCATGGGCATCGGGCACGAGCCGAACACCGCCATCTTCCGGGGGCAGCTCGAGATGAACGAGGTCGGCTACCTCGAGGTGCAGGCGCCCTCGAGCCACACCAGCGTGGCCGGCGTGTTCGCCGCAGGCGACGTCGCCGACCCGAGCTACCGGCAGGCCATCTCCGCGGCCGGCTCCGGGTGCGTCGCGGCCATCGACGCCGAGCGCTGGCTCGGCGAGCACGCCACCGAGATCTGGGACTGATGGGGATTGAGGGCGACCCCGAGCGCCCGCCCGCCATCCTTCCGCACCGGAGCCCACGCATGAAGATGATCGACGTCGGCGAGAAGAAGAAGACGGAGCGCGTGGCCGTGGCCCGCGGCAAGGTGTCGATGAGCGACGCCACCGCGGGGATCGTGCGCCGCGGCGAGTCCGAGAAGGGGGACGTGCTCGCGGCCGCGCGGCTCGCCGGCATCATGGCCGCGAAGCGCACGCCCGACCTCGTCCCGCTCTGCCACCCCATCGCCCTCACCGGCGTGGACGTGCTCGCCGAGGTGAGGGACGGCGGGGTGGAGATCGAGGCCACCGTCCGGACCCGCGACCGGACCGGCGTGGAGATGGAGGCGCTCGCCGCCGTCTCCGCCGGTTGTCTCACCGTGTACGACATGCTCAAGCGGTACGAGCGCGGGATGCGCATCGAGGCGGTCGAGCTGCTCGAGAAGAAGGGCGGGCGCACGGGCCACTGGACGCGCGGGAAGCCCGCCCGGAAGCGCTAGCGCCCCGGCAGGAACCTTACCCGAGCGAGCCGGCGGTCCCGCCCGGCGCGGGTGGGGTGCGCCAAGTAACGGGTGTCCTGGGGCAATTGGCTAATGCGACCTTGTCCGCGAAGGTAGGCAAACCGAACGCCCTGCCTCGCGTGACGTCGCGCGATTGCACAATCAGCACGCGGCATTCCGTGCCGCGGGATGCGCGCCGGTCCGACCGGCGCGACCGATCCCCCGCGCTGGCACTGCATTAGCAAATGCCCGTTTCGCCCGGGCGGAGAGGGGGACCGCGCTCTTCGGGGAGCGCGGTGGCCCGGGGCGGTCCCGGAGCGGGGGGCTCCGGTCCGACACCGTGGGACGACGTCGTCGGATCTGCGTCCGCCACCTACAGGCTCAATTGGCGATGATCGAGTCCGTCCCGAAAGTAGAAATCGATTTGCAGGTCCGGCATATTGCTCCGGCCGATTTTGGCGGACCAGCGGGGTGGGGCGCGGTGACGGAGAAGGTGGACATCCGGACGGCGGCGGGGGTGGAGCTGCGGGCCATCCCCATGAGCCCCAGCCCCGACTACATGGCCGGCGCCGACGGTCGCATCTACTCGCGCCTGCGCCACAAGGGGTTCGGCCGCTGGAAGTACGTGGACTGGCACCCCGTCGGCCCGGGCCGCCGCGAGCGCAACCGCACCGTGGTGATCGACCACGGCGGGCGGAAGATCTCCCTGTCGCTCGCCCGCATCATCTGCACCGCCTTCCACGGCCCGCCGCCCAGCGAGGCGAGCCGGGTGCGCCACCTCGACGGCGACCTCGACAACAACCGGGCCGAGAACCTCCAGTGGGGCACGCAGCAGGAGGCCTGGGCCGACGAGCACGGGCTGCGCCTCGCGCCCGGCGAGCGGCGGCGCGCGCACCGGCTCTCGAAGGACGACCGGGCGCACCTGCGCTGGGCCGTGACCATGGGGCTCTGCAGCCAGCGCCAGGCCGCGCGCACCCTCGGCATCGCCCTCTCGACCGTGCAGGCCATCCTGCACGAGTCCGCGCCGCAGGCGCGGGAAGCCGCCGTCGAGGAGGCCGCCGTCGAGGAGGCCGTCGACGGCGAGCAGCCCGGGACCGACCTGCCCGACGACGAGTCGCAGCACTGAGCGATCGGCTAGCCCGCCGGGCGGCGCCCCCTCGCGCCGGCGCTCGCGACCGCCCCGGAGCCCACGCCGAGCCAGTCGAGCGCGTTCTCGCGGCAGACCCGCTTCACCACCGCGAGCGAGAGCCCCGCCTTCCGCAGCCGGTCGGCCGCGCGCGGCAGCGCGAGCAGGTCGCCGCCCCCCTCCCCCGCGTCGGAGGCGAGCGCGATCCCCTCGGGCCCGAGCGCGCGCACGAGCCGCACCGCCTCGTCCACCGCGCCGTCGCGCGCCGAGAGCGAGAGCGCCGCGCAGTGGCCGCAGGCGCGGATCATCCGCACCGCCCCCGGATCGGCGCGCGCGATGAGCACCCGCTCCGGCGGCAGCTCCGCCTCGCGCACCATGGCGATGAGCCGGCGCGTGATCTTGAGCCGGGCGCGCCAGGAGGCGGTGAGGAGCACCGGGAGCCGCAGCGACGCCGCGAGCTCGAGCTGGCGCGACAGCAGCAGCTCCTCCCGCGGCGTGACCTCGTCGAGCCCCACCTCGCCGATGGCGGCGACGTTGCGCCGGCCGAGCCAGTCGGGGAGGTCGTGCAGGAGCGCCTCGAGCCCGCGCGCCGGGATGCGGCGCGGGTGGAGCCCCACCGCCGCGAAGCCGCGCAGCCCGGCGCGGCGCAGCGCCGCCAGCCGAGGGCCCACCTGCGCGTCGAGGTCGCGGCGCAGGGCGGCGGCGGTGGCCGGGACCACGCCGTCGTCGCACGGGCCGAGCGCGCCGGTCACGCCGAAGAAGGCGAGGTCGTCGAGGTCGCGGGCCGAGAGGCCGCGGAGGTGGAGGTAGGGATCGAAGAGCACGGACCCTGGGGAATCTAGCCGTCCCGCGGCTCCGTGTGGCAGAGACCGCACTCGCCGAGGTCGAAGGCCACCTTCCCGTGACAGGCGCCGCACTGGTCGCCGGCCATGATGCGCCGCATCCGGAAGCCGAGGGTGGCCTTGGCGCGGGTCGTGAAGATCTGCGGGTGGCAGAGCTCGCACCCGCTCCAGCGCGCGTGGCGCGCGTGCGAGAAGACGATGCCCCCGGCGCGGTCGAGCTCGAAGGCGACGTCGCGCTCCATCTTCAGCCGGGCGCCCACCGGCGCGGCGCCCTCGGCGAAGTCGAGCAGCGAGAGCCGGCGCTCCGCCTCCGCGCGCGCCCAGTCGGGCTGGCCGCTCGGCGTGCGCGGGAGGCCGCGCGCGAAGGCGTCGTAGTCGCGCGCGTGCCGCTCGAGCCCGTCGCCGCTCCCGAGCCCCTCGCCGGCGTGGCAGCGCAGGCAGTCCCCCTCGACCGGCCCCTCGTCGCAGGCGGCGAAGGCCACCCGGTCCCGGGCGCGCGGCCGGCCGTTGTGGCAGGCGCCGCAGTGGTGGCCGCTCGCGATGGTCTCGGCGCTCACGCCGGTGGCGCCGCGCGCGAGGGCGAAGCCGATGTCCACGTGGCAGAGCCGGCACGTGTAGCGCGAGCGGTGGCGCCAGTGCTCGAAGAGCACCGCCGGCGCGGAGCCGTCGCCGGTCCGGGCGAGGAGGAAGGTGCCCGGCTCGAGCCGGCGGAGCGCCGGGCGGGCGGGCGGCGGCGGCGCGGCGAGCTCGGCGGAGGCGCAGGCGGAGAAGATGAGGAGCGCGGGCAGGAGCCCGATTCGGCGACGTCGCATGGCGGGAGCCCCCCTCGGCCCTGGCCCATGACACTCCTCGGCGCGCGAGCGGGCGCGCGTCATTCGGGGTCGTGCCCTTTGCGCGGCGAGCGCCGGGTGGACGCGCGGCCGAGCGACTTTCGGTGAATGGAAAGTGGCGGCCGCCGAGATGGGGAGACCTCGACGGCCGCCTGGCTCACGAGTCATCGGGAGGGGGGATTCCCGACGCCCAGGGCGCCAAAGCGATTGACCGGCTTGGGGGGGCCGGTTCCGGCGAGCGGGCTTGGGGATCCGCCGCCGCAATCACCTGAACCACTCAATGCAAGGAGAGGGGCGTCCATTCCCGGGACGAAGGTTCCTGGAATGACGGACGTTTTCTCGTTTCGGGCCCCGCCAAGAGACGGGGTCGGGGCCGACCCCCGGGTCGGCCCCGCGCACCTCGAGGCCAGGCCGGCGCGCCTCGGCCCGGGCGCTCAGCCCGCCCGACCGAGCCGCGCCCGGCGGATCCCCGCGCCGGCGTTCATCTGGTGGCACTCCGGGCAGGCGCCCGGCTCGGCCCGCAGCAGGTGGAGCTGCTTCGAGTCGTGCGCGTTGTGGCACCGGGTGCAGTGGCGGAAGGCGTGGCCCCGATGATCGGCGGCGCGAAGGTCGCTGTGGCAGACCGCCAGGCAGAGCTGCTCGACCGAGCCCGCGGGCGCGCCGGGGTGCGGGCCCTTCTTCTCGTGGCAGGCCGCGCAGTCGCCCGCGGCGTACGGCGCGTGCTTGGAGGCGGCGTTCGCGCCCCAATCGAGCGGCGCCGGCGGCGCGCTCTTGGCGAACGCCAGCCAGGGCGCCGAGAGCGCGAAGCAGATCACGACCGCGCGTGCGCTCACGAGCCGTTCCCCCCCGTCCGGTGATTGTCGCATCAGGGGCTGACCGAGGGTAATTTTCCGGTGGGGCGTCCCCCCCCCCGACCTGCGTCAACAGCCCCACTTCATGTGTGGTTTTACGCACCCCTCCGGGCCGTGCGTCCCGATTTTCCTGCCCTTTGCGATGCCTGGGCGTGGCCCGGACGATGCAACTTCGCCCTTCGTTGCCCGCGGCAAAGCGTCATCGCCTGGGGGGGCTGCCGCGAGCCCGGCCGTGAGGCGCCTTCGAGGCTGCCTCGCGGCCTTTTTTTTGCCCGAGGGGGCCCGTCCGGCCCGCGCCGCGGCGCTTGATCCCCTCCCCTGGTCACCCTAGCCTCTCGCCCATGACCCCCTCCGCTCGGAAGCGCACCACCCCGCTCGCCGCCATCGTCCTCGCCGCCGGCAAGGGCACACGGATGAAGTCGTCGCGCGCCAAGGTGCTGCACCCGATCTGCGGCCGGCCGCTGGCGTACTACCCCGTGAAGCGCGCCCTCGACCTCGGGGCCTCGCCGGTGGTGGTGGTCGTCGGGCACCAGGCCGCGCAGGTGGAGGCGGCGCTCCGGGCGGTCCTCCCCGACGCGCCCCTGCGCTTCGCCCTGCAGGAGCAGCAGCTCGGCACCGCCCACGCCGTCCTCTCGGCGAAGAAGGCGCTGCGCGGCTTCGAGGGCTCGGTGCTCATCTGCTCCGGTGACACGCCGCTCCTCACCGAGGAGACGCTCGCCTCGGTGGTGGACGCGCGCGACAAGGCCAAGGCGGGGCTCGCCTTCGCCACCATGACGCTCGAGAACCCGACCGGCTACGGCCGCGTCGTCCACAGCGAGGACGGCAAGCTCGCCCTCATCGTGGAGGAGAAGGACGCCACGCCCGAGGAGCGGAAGATCCAGGAGGTGAACGCCGGGCTCTACTGCGCCGACGCCGCCTTCCTCTGGAAGACCCTCTCCAAGGTGGGCAAGGAGAACGCCCAGGGCGAGTTCTACCTGACCGACGTGGTGGCGCTGGCGGCGAAGGGGCCGGGCGCGGTCTCGGCGCGCGTGTCGCCGGTGGAGGCGGCCGGCGTGAACGACCAGGAGGAGCTCTCGCTCGCCGGGCGCGCGCTCACGCGCCGCATCGCCCAGCGGCTGATGCGGGGCGGCGTCACGCTGGAGGACCCGGAGCGCTTCCTCTGCGACGAGGGGGTGGAGGTCGGGCCGGACACCGTGATCGAGACCGGCGTGCGGCTGCGCGGCGCCACCCGCGTGGGCCGGGGCTGCGCGCTCGGGCAGGGCTCGATCCTCACCGACACCGTGCTCGCCGACGGCGTCACGGTGAGGCCCTACTGCGTGATGGAGCAGGCCGAGGTGCGGCCCGCCGCGATCGTCGGCCCCTTCGCGCGGCTCCGGCCCGGCGCCGACGTGGGCGAGGGGGCGCACGTGGGCAACTTCGTCGAGCTCAAGAAGACGCGGCTCGGCAAGGGCTCCAAGGCCAACCACCTCACCTACCTCGGCGACGCCACCATCGGCGACGGCGTCAACGTCGGCTGCGGCACGGTCACCTGCAACTACGACGGCGAGCAGAAGCACCCGACGGTGATCGGCGACGGGGTCTTCGTCGGGAGCGACTCGATCCTGGTGGCGCCCATCGAGATCGGCGAGGGGGCCTACGTGGCCGCCGGGTCCACGCTCACCGAGAGCGTCCCCGCCGGCGCGCTCGCGCTGGGGCGGGCGCGGCAGGTGAACAAGGAGGGCTGGGTGGAGCGGCTCCAGGCCGCCCGGAAGGCGCGGACCAGGAAGCGGGCCTGACCCTTCGCTCCGCCGGCGGCGAGGCTCACCCGCCGACGCACGCGCCGGCGACGCAGGCGCCCGAGGTGCCGCAGGGCGTCCCGTCGGCGGCGTTCCCGGTCGGGTTGCAGGTGCCGATCCCGCCGTTGCAGGTGGTCGTGCCGGTGCGGCAGGGATCCGAGGGCTGGCAGGAGAGCCCGTCCCAGCAGGCGCGGAAGTCCCAGGTGGCCGAGACCACGCCGCCCGTGCCGCAGGTCTTGGTGTACTGGCCCTGGATGAAGCTGTCGCCGTTCACCTGCGTCCCCACGTAGCTCCCGCCGCAGCTCGTGAGGTTGATCTGCAGGGTGTCGAAGAGCGTGGCGAGGTCCTGCGACAGGCTCGGGTCGGTGCAGGTGAGCGCCCAGCGGGCGTTCATCCCCCAGCGGAAGTCGGCGCCGTGCACCTCGGCCACCGAGAGCTCGAGGTCGTGCGCGCGCGCGTCGGGCGTGCAGGTGGCGCTGCCCGCGGTGAGCGTGTCCGCGTCGAGCGTGACGGTGCCGGTCATCCAGTAGGTCGGCTCGGTCGCGCTGGTCCAGGCGTAGAGCGCGCCGGTCCCGCTGGCCGTGAACGGGACGCCGACGGTCTGCGTGAGCGTGAAGGTCCCCTGCAGGTCCGGCGTCTGCCCGAGCACGAGCGCCCAGTCGCTCAGGTGCGGCGTGGTCGCGGTCACGGTGTCGGCGGCGGCGTCGTAGGAGAGGCCGTCGGGCGCCACCCAGAAGCCGCGCGCGTCCTGGTAGCGGATGGCGAGCGACTTCAGCGCCACGCCCGAAGGGTAGCTGCTGCCGAGCCCCTTGAAGGTGACCTTCACCGGGCCGGCCAGCGGCTGGTCGGCCTCGAGCCGGACGGTCTGCGTGAGCGCGCCGGGGGCGTGGCTGGTGAGCGGCGTCGCCGAGAAGGTAGTCGCGGCGGCCACCGCGCCCGCCGGCACGGTGAGCGTCCAGGCCCCGTCGTCCGCGGCGAGCGCGCCCCCCTCCGGCCCGATCTGGATCGCCGTGGCGAGCCCGAGCGGCGTGCCGACGGCGGTGGCGGTCGGCACGGGGGTCCCGCGCGGCTGGGAGCTCGTGCCGGTGGAGGAGCCGAGGGTGCAGCCCGCGACGGCCAGGAGCAGCAGGGGCGCGCAGGCGCGGAGCGAGGGGCGGACGGGCATGGCGCTCACATCGTCACCGCCGAGACCGGGGGCGGCGGGGCCGGGGGCAAGGGGTACTGGAACACCTTCACGCCGCGCTCGCGGGCCTGCGAGACGAAGAGCTTGCCGTTGCCCACCGCCAGCCCGTACGGCGCGATGAGGTTCTCCGGCCCGTCGCCGCGGTACCCGAACTCGAGCAGGAAGGTGAGGTTCCGGTCGAAGACCAGCACCACGGAGCGGAGCCGGTCGAGCACGAAGACGGTGCCGCGCTCGTCGGTGGCGATCGCGCCCACGATGTTGAACTTGCCGGGCGAGCTCCCGCGGGCGCCGAACTGCCGCAGCTCCCCGCCGGGCGACAGCTCGAAGGCGGTGAAGGAGAGCGGCAGCGTGAAGAAGAAGCGCCCCTGCGCGTCGGCCCAGAAGCCGCCCATCCCGAGCTTGAGGGCCGAGTCGTACTTCGTCACCAGCGGCGCGAGCTCGAGGGTCCGCAGCACCTCGCCCTGCTCGTCGGCGACCACCACCCGCATGGCGGTGGTCTCGACCAGGAACACCTTCCCGGCCAGCGCCTGGACGAGGTCCGGCGCGAAGCCGGAGAAGGCCGGGGGCAGCTTCTTCAGCTCGAAGGGCCCGAGCTTCTCGCCGCGGAAGTCGCAGCGAAGCAGCACCCGCTGGTCCATCATCCGGCTGAGGAGCAGGACGTCCCCGCTCTCCAGCGGCGCCACCCGCTCGACCGACCCGACGTCCCCGTCGCCGCCGAAGGCGTAGTACTCCATCCCGGCGCGGTTGAAGAGGTGTACCTGGCCGCCGTAGGTCGCGAAGAGCTCGTCGTGGCCGCGGTCGTAGGCGATGGTGGCCCAGGTGGACTCGCTGAGCCCGCCCGCGGTGGCGAGGTCGAAGACGTAGCTGGGCGGCGTCGCCGCCGGCGGAGCGCGCGGCGCCGCGCGCGCGGACGAAGCCGCGGCGAGCGCGAGCGCGCCGAGCAGGCCTGCCAGCCGTCGAGCCATCCTCGCGAAGCCCCCTACTTCGCCAGCGAGAACACCTGCACGCGGTTGTTGTTCCGGTCCGCCACCACCGCGAGCCCCTCCCCATTCACGCAGAGCTGGACCGGATAGTACAGCGCCGCTTCCTTCCAGCCCATCGCCAGCTCGCGGGACTGGTAGCTGCCGTCCGTCCCGAGCACGACGATCGAGTTCCCGTGCTGATCCACCACGTAGAGCCGGCCGTGCCCGTCCGGGGTGAGATAGGACGGGAAGCTGATCTTGTCCTTGAGGCTCTCGCCCACCGCCTGGAACGCCGCCGCCGAGGGCTCGGCCACCCAGAGCCGCGCCGCCGTGGTGTCGAGCGCGAAGAGCTTCCCGGAGGCATCGACCGCGACGTCGGTGAACTCCTCCGTGCCGCGCGGCAGGGCCACCTCGCGCGCGACCTTCCCGTCGGGCTCGAGCACCAGCACCCGCCGCGAGGCCACGTCGAGCACGTAGAGCCGTCCGGCCGGGTCCACCTTGAAGGAGAGCGGGACCACCGGCGCGCCGCCCGAGGCCCCCTTCACCTCGACGGCGCCGCCGAACCCGCCCGAGCCGTCCACGCGCACGATCTTCTTCGTCTTCCGGTCGAGGGCGAGGACGTTGCCCTTGCCGTCGATCTGCACGCGCACGGGATAGGTGAGCTGCGCGAGCTGCACCGGCGCGCCGCCGGTCAGCTTGCCGTCGCGGTACGCGTAGGTGAGCAGGCGGGCGTTGCCGGTGTCGGCCACCACCAGCGCCCCCTTGTCGTCGCAGGCCACCCCCTCCGGCCACTTGAGCGGGCCTTCCTTGTCGTCGGCGTAGATCGACCCGACGTGCTTGAGGGAGGCGGCCCGCGAGGCGGCGGGGGCGAGGAGCGCGGCCGAGAGGAGCAGCAGGAGCGGGAGTCGGGTCGTCGTCACGGTGCTACCTCTTGAAGTTCTCGTGACAGTTGGTGCAGAGGGCCGTCGCGTTCGCGAAGGGCACCATGTTCTTGTACTCGGAGCCGTGGGCCCGGTGGCAGCTCTGGCACGCCAGCGTCAGGTTGGCGTTGCGCGGGTCCTTCACCTTCGGGCCGATCGGGTGCGACGAGTGCTTCTGCCAGTCGTGGCAGCTCCCGCACAGCTCGATGCCGTTCGCGTTCTTGAACAGCAGCGGCAGCTCGCCCGCGTGCGGATCGTGGCACTTGTAGCAGTCGCCCGCGGCGATGGGCCGGTGCTTGGTCTTGGAGCCCTCCTGGCGCCGGATGGTGTCGGCGTGGCAGGCGCCGCAGACCGCGACCGCGTTGGCCTTGAGCAGCCCCTTGTCCTTGGAGGCGTGCGGCCCGTGGCAGGAGAGGCAGGCGCCCTCGGCCACCGGCTGGTGGACCCGGCTGTGCTCGAGCATGGCCGTCATCTTCTGCGCGTGGCAGCCGCGGCAGAGCTCGGCCCCCGCCTGCCGCGTCTTGAAGGGGGTCCTGGAGGTGGCCGGCTCGTGGCACATGGCGCACTGCCCGCGGGCGACCGGCGGGTGCGCGTTGGCGAGGAACATGCCCTCGGCGTTCGAGCCGTGCGGATCGTGGCAGCTCGTGCAGCGGGTGGTCTTCACCGGGTAGTTGAGGTGCTTCTTCGCGAGCGCGGGCGACTCGATCTTGTGGCAGTTGAGGCAGAGCCCCGGCACGTCGGTGCGCAGCAGCGCGGGCGCCGCCTGCGAGCCGTGCGGGTCGTGGCAGACCGAGCAGCCCTTCTCGACCGGGTGGTGCTTGTGCTTCGCGGTCGCGGCCGCCTCGGCGATCGCCTTGTGGCAGGAGGCGCAGAGCTCGTTGCCGTCCTTCACCAGGTTGCCCTTGAAGGCGGAGGCGTGCGGGTCGTGGCAGCCGGTGCACTTCCCCTCGGCCACCGGCTTGTGGGTGCTCCTCGGCGCGGCGCGCAGGACCCCCGCGTGGCAGTTGAGGCAGATGCCCTGCGGCGTGCCGTCGAGGAGCTTGGCGTGCTCGGAGGCGTGCGGGTTGTGGCAGCCGGTGCAGTCGCCGTTCTTCACCGGCGTGTGGACCGAGGCCTTCTTGAGCCGGGGCTCGAAGTCGGCGTGGCACTCGAGGCAGACCTTGCCGCTGCCGCCCGGCTTGAGCTTGAAGCCGGCGCCGCCCGGCGAAGCCGGGACGCCCGAGGAGCGGGCCTTCTTGGCCTTCCCGGCCGCCGCCACCGCGCGCTTCGCTGCCGGCGCGGGCGCGGCCCCGAGGGTGATGGTCGCGACGAGGACGATGGTTTGGACGAGCATCGTGCGCCCCTACTTCCTCTTCTCGGTGACGTGGCAGCCGTCGCACTGACGCGCGGCGAACGGCGGGTGCACGTTCGACTTGAACATCTTGGTGTCCTTGGAGGCGTGCGCGGTGTGGCAGCTCGTGCACGCCATCCGGGCCGGCTCGATCGACAGGTGCGCCGACCTGAAGTGGTCGTCCTTCGTGTCGTGGCAGCCGTCGCAGAGCTGGTGGACCGGCTGGTTGAGCAGCTTCGGCTGGCCCGCCGCGTGCGGCTGGTGGCAGTTGCCGCAGCCGTAGAACGGCGCGTGCTTGGTCTTCTCCTTCAGCCCGGCCGCCATGTCCTTGTGGCAGCCGAAGCAGAGGTCGGGCGTCTGCGCCAGGAGGAGCTTCTTCAGCCCGGCCTTGTGCGGGTTGTGGCACTTGGTGCAGTCGCCCTTGCCGAAGGCGGCGTGGACCGTCTTCGACTCCTTGTCCTCGCGCGCCTGCCTGGCGTGGCACCTGAAGCAAAGCGCCTTCTGGTCCTGCTTGAGCAGCCCGCGGTGGCTGGAGGCGTGCGCCTCGTGGCAGTCGAGGCAGCGCCCCTCGATGTACGGCTTGTGGTTGTTCGCGCCCACGTCCTTCATCAGCGCGGCGTGGCACTGCAGGCAGAGCCGCGCCCCCTCCTCCTTGAGGAGCTTGCGGTTGTCGGAGGCGTGCCCGTCGTGGCAGGCGCTGCACTTCCCCTCGGCCACCGGCCGGTGGGTGAAGGTCCGGGCGAACTTCTGCTCCAGGTCGGCGTGGCAGCCCAGGCAGACCTTGTCCTGCCGGGCGTTCATCATGCCGGTGACGCTCGAGCCGTGCGGATCGTGGCATCGGGTGCAGTCGCCCCGGTCGAGCGCGGCGTGGACCACCTTGAGCCCGCGCATCCGCTTCTCGAACTTGGAGTGGCAGCTCGCGCACTGCGCGGCCGGCGCGGCGGTGAGGAGCTTCTTCTCCTTGCTCGCGTGCGGCGCGTGGCAGTTGAGGCAGCCGCGGCCGTCCTGCACCACCTTGTGGGCCACCGCGAACCTCTGGCCCTGCTGCGGGTGGCAGTTGAGACAGACCTGGTTGCCCGCCGCGCTCACCAGCCTGGGGTTCTCCGAGGCGTGCGGGTCGTGGCAGGAGAGGCACTCGCCCCGCTTCACCGGCGCGTGCTGCACCGGCCCGCCCTTGTCGAGCTTCGCGGGCTCGTGGCACCTGGCGCAGAGCTTGCTCAGCTCGCCCTGCACCAGGAACGGCTTGGGGGTGGTCGGCGCCAGGTGGCAGGAGGCGCAGGAGCCGCTCGCCACCACCGAGTGGACCGAGGCCTTGAGCAGCTTCCTGTCCTCCGCCGAGTGCGGATCGTGGCAGCGGCTGCAGGCGCGCGCCGGGTAGCCGCCGTGGGCCTTCTTGAAGGGCGCGGCGTCGGGCTTGTGGCACCCGGCGCAGAGCGCCCCCTCCTCGGCCTTCAGCAGCCGGCGCTGCGCCGACGCGTGCGAGAGATGGCAGGCGCCGCAGCCCTCCCTGGCCACCACCGCGTGGACGACCTTCCGCTGGAAGGGCTTCTTGTCGTGGCAGCCGAAGCAGGCCGCGCTCCCCGCCGCCTTGAGCATGTGCGGGGAGTCGGAGCCGTGCGCGTCGTGGCACGAGAGGCAGGAGCCGTTCTTGAGCACCGGGTGGACGTTCGGCCTGTCCATCCCGATGGCGTCGCGCTTGTGGCAGCGGTAGCAGAAGTCGTTGCCGCTCTCCTTGAGCAGGAGCTTCGGCACGAGGCCGTGCCGCAGGTGGCACTCCTCGCACTTCTTCTCCTTCACCGCCGCGTGCGCGTACTTGTACTTCGCGTACCTGTCCGCGACCTTGGTGTGGCAGTCGAGGCACTGCTTCTGCTTGAACTGCTCCGCCGCGGCGCGGCCGGGCGCGCCCGAGAGCGCCGCGGCCGCGAGGGCCACGGCCAGCCCGGCGCCCCAGGACATGGGCTTACGCATGACGTGCATCTCCACTCCCGTTGCAGCGGCTCACCCCGCGATGCGGGTGATGAGCACGTCCACCTTCTGCACCTTGCGCAGCCTGGCCGCGTAGTCCCGCAGCCCCGCCGCGATCTTCTCGCTCTCCAGCTCGCGGGCCAGCTTCTCGCGCGCGTCGGCGTACGGCTGGACGCTCGGCGGCACCTGCTCCACCACGCGCACCGCGTAGTGCTCGGCGCCGTCGGCGCTCGAGAAGAGCCGGTACTCGCCGTTCTTGGCGCCCGAGAGGACCTTGGCGAGGCCGGCCGGCAGCCCGTTGGCGCTCACCACCTTGCCGTCGAAGCGGAGCTGCTGCTTCTCGGCGTCGAGCTGGCCGTCGGCGCTGGCGCGCATCCAGTTGAGGTCGGTGCCGCCCTTGAGCTTCTGGACGGCCCCCTCGGCGGTCCGCCGGTCCTTGAACCCGAGCCCGTCGAGCCGGTACATGGCCGGCACGGTGAGCTCGCCCTTCTGCTTCTCGTAGCGCGCCTTGGCCTCGTTCTCGGTCACCTTCACGCCGGGCACGATGACCTTCTCGACGAAGACGTTGAGCGCGAGCACCCGCTCGTACTGCCGCACCTTGGCGCGGAACACCGCGGTCTGGTCCAGCTTCCGCTCCGCCGCCTCGCGGGCGAAGAGCCGCGCGCCGAGCAGGGTCTCGAAGGTGTCCACCTTGAGCGGGTTGACCCGGTGCTCCTTGATGGGCCCGTCGAGGCCGTGGAAGAACTTCTTGGAGAGGTCGTCGGTCAGGTCGGCGATGGTCAGCGGCCGCTCGCCGCGGATGAGGGCCAGCGGGCGCGGATCCTTCGCGAGCGCCTGGAACCCGGCCTCGCCCCTGGCCTCGAAGTCGAGCTGCTTGAGGAGCGGCTCGTCCACCGTGGCGTACTTCTTCACGAGCTCCTGGTAGAAGCGCCGGATCGCCTTGAACTGCTGGGACGAGAGCGACGCCGCGCGGGCCTCGGCGAGCGCCTTCGCGTCCTTGGGGTAGCGCTCGCCCTCGATCCGGAGGACCACCCAGCCGCCGGTGGTCTTCACGGGCTCGCTCACCTCGCCCTGCTTCAGCCTGGCGGTCGCGTGGGCCAGCTCGGGCAGGAGCTTCTTGCCCGACACGTAGCCCGGCTCGCCGCCCTCGGCCTTCTTCGCCGCCACCGCGGCCCTGGCGAGCTCGGGGAAGCCCTTGCCCTTGGCGAGGTCCTCGCGGAAGCGCTTCGCCTCGGCCTCCTGCTTGAACATCACCGAGCGGATCTTCCACTGCTTCACGGCCGCCTTGAAGCTCTTGTCCACCTCGGCCGGATCCGGCTTCACCTTGGCCGTCACCTGCCCCTGCAGCATGCCGCGCAGCGTGGTGGCCTTGAACGCCTCCAGCGCCGACCGGGCGTCGGGCTGGTCGATGAGCCCCATCGTCTTCGCCTCGAGCGCGAGGAGCCGCACGTCCACGAGCCGGTCGAGGGTCGGCTTGTAGTCCATGTCCTTCGGCCTGGCGCCGTGGCGCGCGCCGGACTTGCCCGCCATGTGGGCCTGGCCGAGCGCGTCGGCGAGCTCCCCCAGCAGCACCGGGTCGTCCTCGCCGGCGACGCGCGCGATGGGACAGCCGGCCGTCTTCGGCGAGAAGAGCGGGGCGCGCAGCTCGCCCCCTTCACCCGGCGTGACCTGGCAATCCGCCGCGCCGGACGGGGCGGTCTGGAGGATGGCGGCGGCGCCGGGCGCCTTACCGGTGCCGGGCGACGCGGCGGCGAACAGCGGGAGGGCCCCGAGCAGCAGGCCGTTGAAGATCGAGGTGAGACGCATCATGCCCCCAGGTGACCAGCCGTGAAATACCGGTGGAACTACACCCCGCGTGCTGCTCAACCTACCTTGAATCCTGCTCTTTCTTCCCTGGCGGCGATCAAGGAATCTCGTTGGCCGCGCGGGCCATCGTCCCCCGTGCAGGCTTTGCGGGAAGAGGCCCTGAATCGGGGAGCTTGGGCCGGTCACCGAGCATCGCGTCCACCACTCCGCGCGCCATCCGGCAGGTGAGCGCGCTGGCGGTGCTGACCCGGCCGACGCCGAAGAAGTAGACGCCGTCCTCGCCGGTGGCGTTCGAGGTGGAGGACCAGGCGAGCTCCGCCGTCTGCCGGTCGAGGACGTACACGCCGAGCGCGACGCTCGGCGCGCCGGTCGTGCCGGACGCGTCGGCGAAGGTGCGGACCGTGCCCGAGAGGACCAGGTCGGCGCTCAGGAGCTCCAGGAGCGCCCGGGCGTCGTCGAGCCCGATGCCGCCGGTGGCGCCGAAGCGGTAGGTGAGCAGCTCCTGCCGGACCACGCCGGGCTCGAGGACGCGGACGGTCCCCGAGGCGATGAGCGGCCCGAGGAAGCGGAGCGCGGCGATCTCGCCGGCGTCGCGCCGCTGCGTGTCGTTCACGAAGGGCAGCACCGCGACCGTGCGGCGCGCCGCGTCGGAGAGGAACGGCGCGCTGTAGGAGCGGCTCGGCCGGATGGCGCCGCCGTCCCCGCACGGCGCGCGGGGCACGGGGGCCCGGAGCGAGGCCGCGAGCGAGGCCGCGAGCTGCTCGAAGGCGCGGTCGCGCACCCGCTCCATGCTGCCCAGGATCCCGGCGCCGAGGAGCCCGGGGTGGTCCTTCCCGGTCCCGGCGTAGGCGTCGAGCCAGCGGATCTCCGGCTCGGGGTCGGTGGTGACGAGCCGCATCGTCAGCGCGAACCGGTACGGCGGCAGCGCCGAGTAGAGCTCGAGCGTCGGCACGATGATCCCGGTCGCGCCGGTCTGCTCGCGCAGCACCGTCGCCGCCTCGCGATCGACCGCGCCGGTGTAACGCAGCCTCCGGCTCGCCAGCGCCTTCATCACCGCGATGTCGGGGACGAGCGGGAGCCCCTGCTTCTCCAGGGTCGCGCGCAGCGCCGCCGTGAGCTCCTTCGACGGCGCCGGGCCACCGTTGAGGTTCAGCACCGGGTAGAGCACGAGGAGCGGCGCGGGCGCGGTGACGGCGGCCGGCCTGGCCCCCCGACACCCTCCCAGCACCGCCGCCGCGAAGAGCCCGAGCGCGAGGGCCTTACTGGAAGAGCTTCCGGAGGAGGTCATCGACCGCGTCCTCGGTCACGTCGTTGAGCGGCTCGCCGCCGCCGGTTCCGAGGAGCCGCGCGGCCCAGGTCACGCCGCCCTTGGTGGAGGTGGCCGCCCAGACCACCTTGCCGGTCGCGCACTCCTGCATCTGGACGCCGACCGAGACCACGTTGGAGACGGCCGAGGTGGCGCGGACCTCGCCGTACTCCTTCACCACCCCGGTGATCACCGCGTCGGCCTTGAGCATCGGGCAGAGCTTCGCCATCTCCTCCGCGGTCGGGGACGAGGACGAGGTGAGCCCGACGCGCGAGATGGCGCGCGCGACCTCGCCGTTCGGCATCACGTACACGGCGCGCGTGGAGAGGAGCGCGTTGGAGAAGACCTCGCGGACGCGGTCCGCCGACTGCTGGTTCTGGGTCAGGTTCCAGAACGGCATCACGGCGACGGTCTTCACGCCGGAGAAGTCCATGTTCGGATCGTGATACGGGCGGTGCTTCGCGCAGCCGGCGAGGAGCGCGAGCAGGAGCCATGGCACCGCGAGCCTGGATCTCACGACCGACATGACGATGCGTGGAGAATACACCATTTGATCACCATAGGATGCTGAGTCCCACGGACAGGGTGCGCGATCGCGTCTCCTGCACGGGTGAGGTGGTGTGCAGGATGGTGTAGCTGGCCGTGGAGGTGACATTGCGTCGAATGATCCAGCGCAATGCGGGAGTGAAGATCTCGGTCGTGGTGTCCGACGCGGTGTCGAGCGTCCTCGCGTAACCGGCCGAGAGCTGGAGATCGCCGCGGAACGGCGAGTAGTTGAGCTGCACCGTCGCGAGCGTGCTCGGGCTGCCGCTCGGCACGACCAGCGTCCTGGACACCGTCGCGCTCCCGGAAAGGGCGTCGGTCGGGTGGAAGGCGACGCTGGCGTCCACCCGGGCCGACTCGGAGTCGATCGGCTCCTCCGACTCCGACGAGTAGACCCGGCTCACCGAGGAGAGCCAGCCGAGCGTGAAGGAGACGAACCGGTTCGGCACGGCCGAGGCGGTCAGGTTGAAGGTGCCGGTCCAGGTGTCCTTGGTGGCGTCGTTGACCACGCTGCCGGCCGCGTTGGCCTGGGCGCTCAGCCCCTCCCACAGGTCGGCCCGCGCGAAGGCGCTGATCGTGTCGGTGAGCGCGCCGGCCGACTCGACGTACTGGCCGCTGTAGATGAGTGAGCTCGTGAGCGTGGGGAGCGGGGTCCAGATGAGCCCCGCGTTCCACTGGGTCTGGCCGGTGTGTCCGGTGCCGGCGTCGGAGTCCAGCCGGACGACGCGCTCGGTGGCCTGGAGCGTGGCCGAGAGCCGCTGCGACGCCCCGAGGCCGTTCGACACGCCGTAGGTGGTGACGTCCGGCGAGACCTGGCGGGCGAGGAAGACGGTCACGTCGTGGGTGAGGTTCGCGCGCCGCCAGAGCAGGGTGGTGGCGCTGGCGTTGAGCGCGGCGCTCGAGGTGGTCCGCTCGCGCGGGACGGCGCTCGCCGGCAGCACGAGGAAGGTCTGCACCTCGGTGACGAGGACGCTCGCGAGGGTGGTGTCGAGGGTGCTCCCGGCGACGAGCGGGGCGGTGACCGCCTTGAGGTACCGCGCCTGCGTGCTCTGGATCGGGAGCTCGAAGCGGTTCTCGAAGGAGTCGAAGGTGACCGGCCCGGTGATCGGCACCGCGGTCCACTTCAGGTTGTCGTCGCTCCGGTAGACCGACCAGGTGTAGCTCCCGACCACCTCCGCGCGGACCTTGCGATCCACCCAGACCCGGACGGTGTTGACCGGGGTCACCGCGTCCGCGAACTGGACGCCCATCTCGCGCAGGTTGCGGTCGCCGGCGAGCGACGGGCCGTAGCCGATGTCGAGGGAGGCGCCGGTGGTGAGGCTCCCGTCCACCAGCGCCGGGTTGGGCGAGAGGGTGTCCGTCCCGGGCTCCGCCGGGAAGACGTCGACGAGCGACAGCCCGGAGAGCGGACGCTGCTGCTGGGTGATCGTCCCGGTGCCCACGTAGCTCGTGGAGACGTTCTGGTTGTGGAGGGTGAGCGAGGCGTAGACGGTGGTCCGGTCCTCGAGGAGCCGCTCGCTGTAGGTGGCCTGCGCCGTCTGGTCGATCGAGTTCGAGACCGTGCCGCCGATGGCGTCGTCGGGGCGGTTCCAGCTCAGCACGTACTTGAAGTCCCACGGCGCCGGCGTGTAGAGCGCGGACAGGAGCGCCGCCGTGGTGGTGGTGTCGATCCGCGCGCGTTCCACGTCGTAGACGTGCCCGCGGGTCACCTGGAGCGTCACCTGCGGCAGCTCCAGCGGGCGCCACCCGACCACGCCGGACCAGGTCTCGTTCACCACCCGGGGAGAGCCGTAGGTCGCCTCGTCGCGCAGGTCGTAGCTGAGGCCGCTCGTGAGGTACGGGAGCGTGAGCGTCAGGCGGCCGTAGACGCCTCGCGCCCGGTCGTCGTCGAGGCTCGAGCCGGTGGGCCCGTCGCTCCAGGTCCGCTGGTCCCGGAAGAGCCCGCCCGCGGTGAGCGAGAGCGCCGGGCTCAGCCGCTCGTCGAGGGTGAGCCGGTAGTTCTGCAGGAGGGAGCGCGAGTCGAGGTGCGTGGTCCGGCCGGCCTGGTCGGTCGTGTCGGTGCTGGTCACGCTGTAGGTCGGCTCGAGGTACAGGCTGAGGATGTCGGCGCGCGCCGCGAAGGCGCCCGCCGCCAAGGCGAGCGCCAGCAACCACCGGCAAGCGGCTCGAGCCCCCCAGCTCATGGCGCCTAGTATCGCTCCGTCGCGAGCTTCACCTCGTAAGGATCGTCCGCGACGTCGATGGTGGAGAGCAGCCGGCGGCTGGTGAGGTCGAGGACCGCCACCGCGCGCTTCCCCGGCATCAGCGCGAAGAGCTGATCCTGGACGGCGTCGATGGCCATGCGCGACACCCAGCCCGGCAACTCGAAGGTGTCCACCGGGAGCATCGAGAAGGGGTCGAACACCTGGATCCGCGGGTCCCCGCCCCGCGCCACGTAGACGAGGTCGGTCCGGGAGTCCACCTCGACGCCCGTCGCGCCCAGCCCCACCAGGATCCGGCGCGTGAGGGCGAAGGTGGGGAGCGCGTACTCGATCATGTACGGCGAGCCGGCGTGAATGACGTACAGGCGCGTGCCGTCGCGGCTGGTCTGGGCGAAGAGCGGCTCCGGGTCGGTCGGGATGGTGGCCACCACCGTCCGGCTAGCGAGGTCGATGACGCTGAGCGAGTTGGAGCGGCGGTTCACCACCACCGCGCGGTTGCCCGAGCGCAGCAGGAGCACCGACCAGGGCGCCTCGCCCACGTCGGCCCGGCCCAGCTCCATGGTCGAGAAGCCGTCCACGAAGCTCGCCGTCCGCGAGCGGAAGTTGACGACGAGCAGCGTCCGCCGGTCCGGGAGGAGCACCAGCTCCCGCGGCTCGTCCCCGGCGCGGAGCGCGATCTGCGCGACCCGGTCGGCCCGGGTGAGGTCGAGGACCTCGAGCCGGTCCTCCCCGCCGAGCGCCACGTAGGCCCGGCTCGACGCGGCGTCGAGCGCGAGCCCGTAGGGCGATTGACCGAGCGCGACGTAGCCGCCGATGCGCTTGGTGCGGAGGTCGAACAGGGTGAGGTCGTTGCTGCGCGTGTTGACGCAGGCGCCGACGAGCGCCACCGGGGTGAGCGCGGGGACGGCGGCGTGGAAGCGCGGATCGAAGCGGAAGCCCGCCTCCAGCGAGGTCGCCACGTCGAGCGAGACCTCGAGCGCGAGGGCCTGGCCGGAGCGAAGCTCGAAGCCCACGTCGGCGCGGGACGGGTTGGCCTCGAGGAGCAGGTCGGTGCGGCCCTCCGGAGACTGGAGCCGCGGCCGGGAGAGCGTGAGCGCGAGCCCCACGTACTTGCCTCGGGGCAGCCGTCCCTGCGCGAGGAGCCGCTCGGGCGCGGGCTGCTCGGCGCCGCCGACCTCGGGGCCGAGGACCGTCAGCGGGATCGCCTCGCCGCTCTCGAGCAGCGCCGCGGCGCCGTCGATCTGGAAGGAGAGCCGGCCCGCCTCGTGGGCCAGCGGCAGGAGGTAGACGTAGAGCTGACCCTCGCCGTCCAGCGGCGGCGCGCTCACGGGCGGCCTTCCCGCCAGGGCGCAGCCGGCGAGCGCGAGCGTGCAGGCGAGGAGGCTCCAGCGCATGGTCCCGTCCTCTCAGCGTAAAAAGGGGGAGCCGCTCGCGCGGCTCCCCCCATCATACGACCCTCAGCAGGAGGTTAGTCCTTGCCGTGGCACTTGTTGCACAGCGAGCGCTGGAAGGCGCCGAAGTCGGTCGCCGTGCGGCCGTAGTACGCGGCCTGGAGCGCCGTCGCGCCGCGGGCCTGCGTGTCGACGAGCGCGTTCGCGTTCGTGATGAACGTGTCGTCGTTGTTCCAGCGGACCATGCTGCTGAAGCCAGACGCGTGGGCGCGGTGGCAGGAGAGGCAGGTCACGTTCGACTTGTCGGTGGCGGTGAAGATGTTGTTCGCCGCCGGGTTCGCCAGCTTGCCCAGATCGGACACGGCGCCGCTGTTGCCGGTGACCGAGATGATCTTCGCGCTCTCGAAGGGCACCAGCGAGGTGTACTGGTCACCCGTCCCGGTGAAGACGCCGCTCGAGACGTAGGTGTTGTACACGTTGAACTGGCCGGGCTTGAGGGAGGCGTTGTTGCCGGCCGGGTGCTTCAGGCCGGTGCCGCCGAGCGCGCCGGACAGGTAGTTGTCCATGTGGATGTTGGTGTGGCAGTTGCGGCACCACTCCGCCATGCCGTTGCCGTAGGCGACGCGCACTTCCTTCGACCGATCGAGACCAGCGCCCGTTTCGGCCTTGTTGTAGTCCGTCGGCGCGACGGCCACCGGCGGGTTGTAGGTGAAGGGCGAGGCCGGGTTGGAGGCCGGAGCGTAGCCCTTGCCGCCGAGGAGGCGGTAGGCGCCGATAGCCTGGCCAGCGGCCGGCAGGTTGCCGTACGAGCCCGAGGAGTAGATCGGGGCCGTGATGGCGGTGTTGTCGCTGCCCGGAGCGGTCGGGCCGGCCCAGTTCCAGGTGGTGCCGGTCGCATCGGTCTGCATGCGCGTGCGGCCGTGCGGATCGTGGCAGCTCGAGCAGGAGAAGACCTTCTGCCCGGTGGCGTCGAACGACAGCGTGCCGCCCGGGGCGGTCAGCAGCGTGTCGGCCGGGATCACGAAGTCCGCGGCGACGATGTTGTGCCCGTGACGGTTCTGGACGTCCGAGGCGTTGCCGCCGCGCAGGAGCCAGCCGAAGTCGCCGCCCGGCGAGTAGTTCATGTTGGCGAAATCGGTGGCCGGACCGGTGTTGACGATCACATAGGGCCTGGTGCTGCCGCCCGCCGTCGTATCGCCGTGGCAGATGAGGCAGGTGGAGGACTGATCCGCCCCCTGCAGCAGGAACGCCGGGACCGCGTCGTTCCAGGGGTTCACCTTGGTCGAGCGCGCCACGCCGTTGGAGGCGTTGTGCATCACGTGGCAGCCGTCGCAGGCGGCGACGCCGCCGGCGTGGAAAGTGCCCGTCTTCGAGGTGGCGACTCCGTTGAACCAGCCCGTTGCCGTGACGTCCTTGCCCGTGACCGCGGTCTGAGCATTCGCTCCGAACGCGAAGGCGGCGATGATGGCCGCCGCCCACTGCATCCTGATTCTCATTTGATACTCCCCAAGCAACGCCACCGATCGCCCCAGCGATCGGTGTCGGGTGATTGCAGGAACTTCGCTGAGCTTCTTCCCCAAACGAACTGCGGATTCGGCTCAACAGCAGGGCACGGTTGCCAGGCAGCTCAGCAACGACCGTGCCGGGCGGTAAGGTGCGAAATTCCGGGCGAAACACCAAAAGTGACGCGTCAGAAATGGGTCAGTTCACGCAGGATTGGGGAATTGACACAGGGGAAACCGCGCCATTGACCGTCCGAGAACTCCCACCTGCGCGCTCACGCGCCCACACGCCTCGATCCCGCCTGAATGTCGGCGCGCCGGGACCATTCCGTTCCCGCCGCCGGTCGGCTCGCCCGTGAGTCGCGCCGCAATTATCCGGACGCCATCCCAGCGCAATTTCCAATCCGCCGGTGGGCGGGTGCCGACCTGCGCGCGGTGGACGGCTCTCCAGATCGCCACGCTTCGCACGCTCCCCGAGGCGTTCCGCTCCGTGAACCCCGCGCGTTCCGGCCACCCCTCCGCCAGCTCCGGATGCACGCCGACGGCCCTGGCCAGGCACGCTTCCAGGCAATGACGGTGGGTCATTGCGCCAATTGCGCGAAAACCCCCACCCCCCTGGGACAGGCTGCGTCTCCCGCCCCAGCCCTACCCCACCCGGCTTAGTGCTCAACTTTTGATTCCCGCGAAAATAGGACTAGTTCCAACGGGGCACGAAAGCTGCTTGGCGACCCCGTGACTCACCAGCACGGCCACGGGATACCGCGAGCGCTGGGGTTGGGCCCCCGGCGCTCCAAAGCACGAGCAGTGAACGCACGGCACGCGCACGTCGCGCGTGACCATGGGGAGAAGGCAAATGCGTCGTATCTCGCTGGCACTGGCGCTCATGAGCGCCATCGCCGTGACTGGCTGCGGAGGGAGCAAGTCCTCCTCGAGCGCCGGGACGGCAAAGGGAGTTGGAGGGGCGTACTTCTACGTCAACATCTTCACCGCGCCGACGGCCGGCACCATCACCTCGGCCGACGGCAAGATCAACTGCGGCGGCGGGCAGACCGCCTGCGGCACCAACGGGCAGACCCGCTACAGCTGGTACACCGACTCCACCAACACCACCGCGACCACGGTGGTGCTGACCGCCACGCCGCTCGCCGGCAAGGCGTTCGTGGGCTGGGGCGGCGACTGCACCGGCAACGGCACCTGCACGCTCACGGCGGGCAGCGACAAGTCGGTCGTCGCGATCTTCGCCGTCGCCGGGCAGCAGGGTCACACGAACTTCCTCGACCCTGCCACCCACTCGGCGGCCTACGCCGCGTTCGCCGCCGGCGACAAGACGGCTCCGCAGTGCGTCAACTGCCACGGCGCCGCGCTCACCGGCATGGGCATCGCGCCCTCGTGCTTCACCTGCCACGACGTGAAGAGCGCCACGGCGAATCCGTTCGGCAACCACGGCGACACGACCGCGGCGGCGTGGGGCATTCACGCTCCCTCCGGCTGGAGCCAGGCCTGCCAGCGCTGCCACACCAGCCAGGGCTTCCAGGACTACATGGGCGCGCTCGCGGCGCCCACCGAGTCGAGCCCGTCGGCCGACTACCTCGGCACCACGTTCCTCTCCACCAACACCCTCGTGGCCGGCACCGGCGTCGCGAACTCCTACGCCACCGGCTCGCTGCAGTGCCAGACCTGCCACAACAGCGTCACCGACCCGCTCTCGGCCGGCGTGACGAAGCTCACCTTCCCCTCCGGCGTGCAGGTCACGACCGACAAGGTCACCGCCCTCTGCGGCCAGTGCCACGAGGCGCGTGAGTCCACGGTCAGCATGAACACCCTCGTCGGGACGACGGCGGCGGACGCGCAGATCAACGCGGCTGGCACCAGCTTCAAGAACCCGCACTACCGCGGCGCCGCCGCCACCATCTACGGGTCGGTGGCCCAGGGCTGGGCGCAGTACGCCGGCAAGATCTACACCGGCCAGAACCTCCACGGCGGGGTGGCCAGCTGCAACACCTGCCACGACGTGCACACCGGCGAGGTCGCCGGCGTCGTGAGCGCGAACACCTGCGGCAAGTGCCACTTCAAGGCCGACGGGACGCCGGTCGCGAACTTCGCCGAGCTCGAGGCCAACCGGCAGTACGGCTTCGAGGGCGACATCGACGGCAACGGCAAGGTCGAGGGTCTCGACGTCGAGATCAACGGCCTCAAGGCGACCCTCCTCGCCGCCATCCAGGCCTACGCGGTGAACGTGGCCGCCCAGCCGGGCATCTGCTTCGACGACGCCACCTACCCGTACTTCCTCAAGCACACCGGCGCTTCCGGCGCCTGCTCCTCCGCCGAGCTCACCGCGGCCGCGGCGTACAAGGCCTTCACGCCGCGCCTGATGCGCGCCGCCTACAACCTGAAGTTCGCCTCGACCGAGTTCGGCGCCTGGGCGCACAACCCCCGCTATGCGATCGAGATCCTCTACGACGCCATCACCGATCTCAACGCCGCCCTCGGCGTGAACGCCGTGCCGTTCAACGGCGTCCGCAGCTTCCAGGGCCACTTCGGCGGCTCCGAGGTCAAGGCGGCGGGCTCCGACGCGTTCACCGACTGGAACTCGACCGGCACCATCCCGGCGGCCTGCTCCCAGTGCCACGGCGCCCAGGCCGGCCTCACCAACTTCATCGCCAACCAGAACACCGCGCTGACCACCCCGTCGATCACCGGCTTCCAGTGCACCACCTGCCACGTGGCGGTGAACGCGAGCGCGGCGAACTTCAAGGGCATGCGCACCGACGTGACGACCCTCTACTTCCCGCCGGCCAAGACCGACCCGACCCAGCAGACGACGCTGGCCGCGACGGTCTTCCCGAACGCGAAGGACCGGGTCTGCGCCTCCTGCCACACCGGCCGCGAGAACAAGACCACCATCGACCTCGCCATCGGCACCAAGACGCCTGGGACGTTCTCGGTCTCCTTCAAGAACCCCCACTACCTCGGCGCCGCCGGCGTGATGTTCGGCTCGACGACCCACATGCTGTACGAGTACCCGGGCCAGACCTACGCCACCACGCCGGTGTTCTACGGCACGACGGGCGCCGCTCCCGGCCCGTACGGCTCGCCGCACGGCGGCGGCTGCACCGGCTGCCACAACCCCCAGGGCACGCAGCACGGCTTCGGCATCGATCTCGCCACGACGGTTCCCGGCGGGACGTACTACGGCGTGCCCAACACGCTGGCGTGCGACGGCTGCCACACCAACGGCTCGCACGGTGACCACCGCCTCGAGCCGGTGAAGGCGAACGTGGCCGCCCTGGCCGCCGAGCTGCTCGTGAAGATCAACGCCTACCAGGTGGCCGGCGGCCAGAACGCGGTCTGCTACGCCGGCGGCGCCTATCCGTACTGGTACGTGGGCACGGTGCACCCCGGCGGCCAGTGCGACGCGACGGAGACCACCGGCTACGGGTCGAAGTGGGACGCCAAGACCGCCAAGGCCGTCTTCAACTACCAGTGGTCGCAGAAGGAGCCGGGCGCCTACGCGCACAACTACGACTACGTCGCGCAGGCGCTGATCGACTCCATCATGGACCTCGATGCGGCCGCGGTGCTGCCGTGCGACGCGCACGACTCGCTCTGCATCAGCGGGGTCGGCGGGAGCACGCTCATCACCCGCCCGTGAGCTCGTAGCTCATACCTGTAGTCCGGCCCCCGCGGATCCGTCCGCGGGGGCCTTTTCATTCTGAGTGAATGACCCCTTCGCGCGAGGGTCGGTCCCTCCGATGGACTAGTCCTCGTCCGCGACGCCTCCCGCGGGCCCGCGAGCCGAGCTCGGTTCGTTCCGAAGTGAACGGGACAGGCAGGAACGCCCTGTGCCGAGCCCGAATCGTGGCGTTTGCGCCCCAGCCACTCCCGACCGTTCTTGCGAAGTTCACCCGGAGTCACTGTCGAGCCACCGCCCTCCGCGCGCCCCAGCCCATGCGGCAAATCCCCCAAGACACGACGCCACCCCCTTCCGGAGTTTCCGGTGGCAACCCGCGCGTTTGCGCCGTCACCGCGCGGGGCACGTTCGTTGCTAAGCCGCTCCCCGACTCACCAGCACGGCCACGGGATACAGGCGAACACCGGGTGGGCACCCGGGGTTCGGCAGCAAACCGCAGCGAACGTAAGGGCACGCGCCTCGTCGCGCGTGCCACTGGGGAGACAGCACATGCGTCGTATCTCGTTGGCACTGGCGCTCATCGGTGCCGTGGCCGTTTCCGGATGCGGGAGGAGCGGTTCCTCCGCCTCGTCCGGCCAGAAGGGCGCGAACACCGATACGTTCAACATCAACATCTACCAGGCGCCGGTCGGCGGCTGGATCACCTCGGCAGACAGCCGGATCAACTGCGGCGCCTCCGATCTGGGCACCCCGGTTGCGGACGCTGACGGCGTCCTCCACTCGACCCCGACATACATCACCGGCCACGCCGTCTGCCCGAAGCAGACGACCTACCCCTACGGCACCAGCGTGACGTTCACCGCGACCGCCGACACGGGCTTCACCTTCATCACCTGGGCGGGTGACTGCGCCGGCTCGGCCGCCACCTGCACGCTCACCGGCAAGGCCGACGCGGCCCCGATCGCGATCTTCGCGAAGGCAGGCTCGGCGGGCCACGCGGCCGTCTTCTCGTCCGCGGAGCACGGTGTCGCGTTCGGGAAGTTCCTCCAGGGCGACGCGACCGCCCCGAAGTGCACCAACTGCCACGGCCCGACGCTGCTCGGCGCCGGCATCGCGCCGGCCTGCAGCCCGTGCCACCAGGCTGCCAACGCCGCGAACGTGACTGCCGGTCTCGAGTCCTGCGCCAAGTGCCACGCGGCTGCCGGTACCACCGGCATCAACAACGGCGCGGACCACCAGGCGCTCTACAACAAGTTCGCGCACCCGACGAACGCCACCCTGAACGCGTCCATCGTCAGCGTCAGCACCAACACGACGTCGCAGGTCGCGACCGTGACCTTCACCCTGACCAAGAACGGTCAGCCTTACACGGGCGATGTGACCAAGCTCGGCCAGAAGACCGTGTACGCGGCCCGGTTTGACCGCGCCACCGGCAAGGTCGTCGAGTACTTCTCGCTGTCGAAGCTCGCGCCCACCGCGACGCCCGGCACGTTCACGGCCAAGAACAATGCGACGCCGGCGCCGGCGACCCCGCCCGTCACGCCGGTCCTGGCGACTTTCGCGCCCGAGGCTTCGGACGCGTTCGTCTACGCGTACTTCGCCGAGAACCCGACCCTCTGGCCGAACCTCAAGAACTACAAGATCTACGGGAACGTCACGAGCGCCGCGATGACCTTCAAGGCCACCGGCCAGACGGATCCGTGGACCTACACCTCCACCGCCAACGTCGCGGGCTGCCAGAAGTGCCACCCGACGCCGTACATGAAGCACGGTTACCGCGCCGCCGTCGTGGCCGGCCTGCCCGACTTCATGGCCTGCAAGGCCTGCCACGCCGACACCCGCGTGGGCGAGGACTTCATCTTCCAGCTCACCTACGACAACTTCCCTTGGATCGCCGCCAACGGGGAGAACTACACCCCTGCGATCGAGGCGCAGTACGCCTACAACGCGAGCGTGATGAACGACACGCACATGGCGCACTCCGGCGAGATCAAGTACCCGCAGGAGATGTCGAACTGCGTGGTCTGCCACGAGGGTAACCTCGCCACCATTACCGCGGACCAGAACTTCAACGGGAAGGTGTGCAAGAGCTGCCACCCGACGACCTCGCCGGTCGATGCCGCGGCGCCGAGCTTCGCGAACGTGACCGACGGCGCCAAGCTGGGTCAGAAGCTCGCGTACCACAACTTCAACTGGCAGAACGGCACGGTCCTCGAGGGTACCGCCCCGAATCAGACCGAACTGGCCTGCACCGCCTGCCACAGCGATTCCGCTAAGGACGTCAACTGTGACGCCAACTACAACTGCACCGTGGATCAAACCAGCGGCGCGATCGACGGTAAGGGCCCGTTCATGTACGGATCGTACGTCCCGCTGTTCAAGGACATCCACTCCGGTCTGAACAAGGCCATCTACGCTGCCGACGGGAGCCGCTACTCGGCCAGCATGCAGACGACCGTTGGCACGACCTCGTTCGCGTCCAACAAGCTCACGCTCGCGTTCAGCGTCAGCAACGTCCCGTCCAACGTGACGATCAAGCCGACTGTCACGGCCAGCCTCTACGGCTACGACACGAAGGACTTCGTCGTCAGCGGCCACAGCAGCCAGTTCTCGGACAAGACGCCGAACCTCGAGTTCAGCGAGGGCGCCTGCCTCCGCGGCACCGGCGGGACCACCGGCGTGCCCTGCAAGCCGTCGAACACGGCGCGCCTCAACGTCACCCCGCTCGCCGCGGCCGGCAACTCCAACTGGACGGTCACCATCGACCTGTCGACGTGGGCTACCAAGCTCTCGGACGGCTCGGTCAAGCGTATCGAGGTCGGCTTCCTGCCGGACGCCACGCTAGTGACTGGCGTTGCTCCGAACACCGTCTCGACCTCGATCGCGATCTCCGGCCTGGCCGTGACCTACGACCTCGGCGCCGGCGCGGTCGTCCAGGACACCGTCGGCAAGGGCGCCAACGCCATCGTCGACGCGGCCAAGTGCAACAACTGCCACGACGCGCTCGGCACCACCTTCCACAGCCCGAGCTACGGCTCTGCGGGCGTGGTCGGCTGCCGCCTCTGCCACTTCGTTGGCACCGGTGGGTCGCACCTCGAGATGCAGTCGCGCTCGATCGACTCGTACGTCCACTCGATCCACTCGTTCCAGGCGTTCGACATCGCGAACGTCAACTTCGCGGATCCCGTCGCGGCGCTCGAGTATGAGGATCACATCACGGCCACGTACCCGATGTTCACGACGCTGAACTGCGAGTCGTGCCACACCGCGGGTTCCTACGGCGTGCCCGACCAGAAGAAGTCGATGCCCGGCATCCAGTCGGCCTCCGCCTCGATCACCGGCAAGACCCGGGCGATCAACGGCGTGCCGAGCGTCGTCACCGGCCCTGCCTCCAGGGCCTGCGGCGGCTGCCACCGCGCCGAGCTCATCAAGGAGGACGCGGCCGGCGCGCTCAACGCGTTCGACGATCACGCTGGCGCGTCGTTCGGTTACCGCCAGGTCTCCGATGCGGCGCCGAAGACCATCACCGACAAGTGGAACGACATCGTCATGAAGGTGCTCCCGTAGTGGTTTGAGCCGAGCGACGGCGGGCTCCGTCCTGCCTCGCTCGGAGCAGTGACCGGGGGCCCCGCGAGCGATGCTGCTCGCGGGGCCCCCGCGTTTCGGCGGGTCTGGGCGGGCGTCCCGACCGAGAGAACCGATCCGCGGACCTCTCGGGCGTCCCGACCGAGAGAACCGATCCGCGGACCTCTCGGACGCCCCGACCGAGGGAACCGGCGCCCCGACCGAGAGAACCGATCCGCGGACCTCTCGACCGGACTTCGGACTCCTCCCCTCGCGCCTGGCGCGAGCTGACCGCCGCAGGAGGCAAGGCCGGCGCCTCGAGTCTCGGCGTTGGGGCGCCCCGACCGAGAGAACCGATCCGCGGACCTCTCGACCGGACTTGGCGGCCCCGACCGAGAGAACCGATCCGCGGCGCCCCGACCGAGAGAACCGATCCGCGGACCTCTCGACCGGACTTCGGACTCCTCCCCTCGCGGCTGGCGCGGGGCGCCCCGACCGAGAGAACCGATCCGCGGACCTCTCGACCGGACTTCGGACTCCTCCCCTCGCGCCTGGCGCGAGCTGACCGCCGCGGGAGGCAAGGCCGGCGCCTCGAGTCTGGCGCGCCCCGACCGAGAGAACCGATCCGCGGACCTCTCGACCGGACTTCGGACTCCTCCCCTTGCGCCTGGCGCGAGCTGACCGCCGCAGGAGGCAAGGCCGGCGCCTCGAGTCTCGGCGTTCGCCTCCCCAGGATGGGGCACCATCCGCACCCGTGCGCGCTATCGCCCAGGGGTTGCGTGGACCTCGCCAGAATTGCTGGTGAATCCAGGTAACGGGAGTGGTCCGCCGCGTGCAAGGCCTCGCCATTCACCGGCGACCTCCCGAGGGCTCCTCGCTGCTCTCTCCGGACGTCCCGACGAAGGCACTCGCGATCCGTGTCTGGCTGGAGGCGTCTCGGTGAAGCTCGAGTCCG
The DNA here is from genome assembly GCF_023169965.1 of Anaeromyxobacter paludicola. Classification (NCBI taxonomy): domain Bacteria; kingdom Pseudomonadati; phylum Myxococcota; class Myxococcia; order Myxococcales; family Anaeromyxobacteraceae; genus Anaeromyxobacter; species Anaeromyxobacter paludicola. The sequence goes on from NZ_AP025592.1 coordinate 2,649,089, forward strand.
ATGGCAGTGCTCTCGTCGAGAGCGAGAGGCGGCTCCGCACCGTCGTGAGCGCGGTCACCGCGGGCATCGTCTTCAAGGACCGGACCGGCGCGATCCTGGAGTGCAACCCCGCCGCGGAGAGCATCCTGGGGATCACCCGCGACCCGGGGACGGGCCAGCTGGCGGCCGACCCCAGGATCGGCGCCATCCGTGAGGATGGGACCCCGTACCGCGTCGAAGACTGGCCGGTGTTCGAGGCCATCCGGACCGGGCGTCCCGCTCGCGACGCCGTCATGGGCTTCACGCAGCCTGGGGCAGCCGTCCGGTGGGTTCGCGTCAACGCCGTTCCCCTGGCCGAGCCCGGGGCGGCGCCGTACGCGGCCGTCGTCTTGCTCGACGACATCAGCGCGGAGCGAGAGGCCGGCCTGGAGCTGCGCCGGCGCGAGAGGCGGCTCAACGTGGCCCTGGAATGCGCCGGTCACTACTACTGGGAGGAAGACATCGCCTCGGGGCGCTTCGTCGCGGGGCAGCCGTGGACGCTCCTCGGCTATGCGCCAGGCGAGATCGAGCCGACCAGCCGCGCGTGGCTGGCCCTCGGCTACCCCGGCGACGAGGAGCGACGCAAGGCCCTCAAGCTGGCCCACCTGGAGGGCCGGAGTCCCTCGTACCGCGCGGAGTATCGTGCTCGGGCCAGGGACGGCTCCTGGCGCTGGTTGCTGACGTGTGGGCGCGCCCTCAGGGACGAGCCGGGTGGCGCGGTGATGCTCGCAGGCACCATCACCGACATCACGGAGTCGAAGCAGCTCGAGAGCCAGCTGCGGCACGCCGATCGACTCGCGAGCGTGGGAACGCTCGCGGCGGGCGTCGCCCACGAGGTCAACAACCCCCTCACCTACGTGATGGCCAACCTCGACTTCGTCGATGACGCCCTCGCGCGAGCGGAGGCCGGCGAGGGCCCGGCGGTCCCGGCGAGCGAGCTGCGCGTGGTCATCGGGGAAGCCGCGGCGGGCGCCGAGCGGGTCAAGCAGATCGTCAAGGGCCTTCGGCACTTCGTGAGAGCCCCCCGCTCTCCCGAGCGGCACCTCGTCGATCCGCGGCTCGAGGTCGACGCCGCGATCGCGCTGGCGCGCCACGAGGTGACCGCGCGCGCCGAGCTCCGGGTGGACGTCCCCGAGGAGCTCCCGAGGATCGTGGCCGGGGAGCACGAGATCTCGCAGGTGCTCGTCAACTTGCTGATGAACGCGGGGCAAGCCATCCCCGAGGGTCACGCCGGCTCGAGCACGGTGTCGTTGAGCGCCACGGTCGCCGGCGAGCGGGTCTGCTTCACGGTGAGGGATACCGGGACCGGCATCCCGGACGCCGACCTCTCCCGGATCTTCGACCCGTTCTTCACGACCAAGCCGGTCGGTTCGGGGACCGGCCTCGGGCTCTCGGTCTGCCACGGGATCGTGACCTCCCTGGGCGGCACGATCGAGGTCACCACGGAGCTCGGTCACGGCAGCACGTTTCGCGTGTGCCTGCCGGTCGCGCCCGCCCAGGGTCAGGAGCTGGCCGCCCCCGTCGAGGCGCCGACCTCCGCCCGGGGACGGGTCCTGATCATCGACGACGAGCCCCTGGTGGCGCGCGGCATGGCCCGCCTCCTCGCCAAGGACCACGAGGTCGCCGTCGCGGGCTCCGCGGCCGACGCGCTGAAGCGGATCCACTCCGGCGAATCGTGGGACGTGATCCTGTGTGACCTGATGATGCCGCAGATGGATGGGGTGGACTTCGAGGCGGCGCTCGCCACCTCGTGCCCGGCCCTCGTCCCCAGGATCGTCTTCATCACGGGCGGCGCGTTCACGGAGCGGGCCCAGGCGTTCCTGGCGGGCGACCGGAGGCGGATGTACAAGCCGGTGGTGCCGTCGGAGCTGCGGGCGCTCATCGCCTCCATGCTCATGGGCCGCTAGAACGCCGGCGGCCCCGACCGAGAGAACCGATTGGCGGACCTCCCGACCGGATTGCGGACCCCTTCCGCCGCGCTACCACGCTCTGCACTGCGGTCCGCCGCGGCACGACTCCTGCCCTGCCGGCGCGCATGACCGCGCCACGCCAGGTGCTCCCCGGCACCACCTACCTCGTCACCCGCCGCTGTTCCGAGCGCCGCTTCTTCCTGCGCCCTTCCCCGCTCACCAACGCCATCTTCCTCTACGTCCTCGCCGTCGCGGCCAGGCTGTACGGCGTCCGGCTCCACGCCTTCTGCGTCCTCTCGAACCACTACCACCTCGTCCTCACCGACCCCCACGCCCGCCTCCCCGCCTTCATGCAGTACCTGGACGGCCTGGTGGCCCGCGCGGTCAACGCCGCGCTCGGCCGCTGGGAGGGCTTCTGGTCAGCGGAAGCGTCCTACAACGCGGTCTCCCAGGCCGACTCCGACGACGTCGTCCGGAAGATCGCCTACGTCCTCGCCAACCCCGTCTCCGCCGGCCTGGTGCGCAGCGGCCGCGACTGGCCCGGCCTCTGGTCGTCCCCCGAGCAGCTCGGCACCGCTACCCTGACGGCCGCCCGGCCAAAGGTGTTCTTTCACCCCTGCGGCGCCCTGCCGGAGTCGGTCTCCCTGCAGCTCACGCTTCCGCCCGGCTTCTCCTGCCCCGAGGAGCTGCGGGCCCGGGTGGAGTCAGCGATGACCGAGCTCCCGGAGCGACGGCGCACCGAAGGAAAGGTGCGCGGGTTCCTGGGCCGGGCCGCAGTGCTCGCCCAGAGCCCCTTCGGCCGGCCCGGTACCGGCGAGCCGCGGCGGAAGCTCAGCCCCCGCTTCGCCGCCGCCGACCCGGTGAAACGGGTCGAGGCCATCAGCCGCTGGCGCACGTTCCTCGATGGCTATCGTCGGGCTCTGGCGTCCTGGCGGTCCGGCGTGCGCAATGTGCTCTTCCCTCCCGGCACCTACCAGCTCCGCCTCGAGCACCGCGCACCCTGCGCGGCGCCGGGGTGACGGACGCGGGGGCATTTGGTTGCGGACCGGCAGCCAACAGTAATACAATAATGGAGGTCAGGTGAACTTCGCTTGGGACGCTCGCAAGGCCGTCTCGAACCGGAGGAAGCACGGCGTTTCCTTCGAGGAGGCAGCGACCGTGTTCGCTGACGTGCTTGCGCTCCATATCGAAGACCTCGTCGATCCCCAACGGACGCTCCTGCTTGGGTTGTCCACCCGAGGTCGGCTACTCCTCGTCGTTCACGCGGCATTGGACGAGTCGACAGTGCGGATCATCAGTGCCCGGCGCGCCACCTCGCACGAGCGGAGGCGATATGAAGAAGAAGGTCCGTAAGCCCAAGGAGCCCTCGGCGGCCTCGCTCCGGGACATTCCACCCGTCGACTTCGATCACGCACGGGTTCGTCGAAACCCGTACGCCGCCCGCGTTGCCTCAGAAGGCGTTGTCCACCTCGGACGAGGGAGGCCGAAGAAGGGCACGGAGACCGGCCCCACCGTCCCGCGCTCCGTACGATTCCCCGCGAAGCTCTGGACGTTGCTCGAAGAGAAGGCGAAGGCCGAGGGGCTCACCCTGCACTCGGCGCTGCGCAACGCCATCCTCCAATGGGCCAAGCGCACACCGTGAAGCGCTCGGGTTCGGGCAGCTCGGATAGCCGAGCCGCCAACAGCGGCGGCCGCTTGGTGGCGGAGCTCCGCTAGAACGCCAGCCCCGCCGTGGCCCCCACCGAGAGGGAGTACTTCCCCACCTCCTGCCCGAGCGCGTCCTTCGCGCCGGCGAGGTCGGTGAAGCCCGTTCCGAGCAGGCCGAGCCGGAGCCGCCAGACGAACCACTCGATCCCGGCTCGCAGGCCCAGCGCCGGCGAGAAGCGGGCCGGCTTGCTCAGCACGTCGAAGCCGCCCACGGCGAGCCAGTAGAGCTGGGTGCGCGGCGCCACCGACATCGAGGTGCCGAACCCGCCGAGCGCGACGGTACGGCCGTCGGTGAACTCGATGCTCTCCGAGATGAGCATCCAGTCCTTGCGCAGGCTGAAGGTGAACATCGGCCCGAAGGCGGTCTCCCTCCCCTGGGAGAAGAGCATCGACGAACCGAGAGAAGCCGCCCGAGTGAAGCCCCCGTTCACCTCCTGGGGCGGCGGCTCGGGGCTCGCGGCCGGCTCGGGCTCGGGAGGCGGCGGCGGCTGCGGCAGGCCGGTAGCGCTGGACGGCGCCTCCTCCGGGGGCCGGGGCAGGCGCTTCGCGTACTCGTAAGTCGCGGGTCCCTTCTCGGGCTGAGCCACCGATGCGGCAGGACCTGACGGCGCCGGGATCGGCGGCACCGCGGGGCTGGGGCTCGAGGTAACGGGCGCCGGGTGCGGTACGGGCGGTGCGGCAGCCACCGCGGGCTCCGGCCGGGCGGGCTCCGGGGTAACTGGAGCTGGCGCGGGCACAGGGACGATCGGCACGACCACGGCCGGCGCGCTCGGAACGATGACGGGGGCGGCGGGAGCTGCGGGCTTGGGTGTCAGGGCGACCTGGGGCTTCGGGGCGGGCTTCTTCTCGGCCTTCCGAGAGTACTTTGCGGCAGCAGGTGCCGGCTTTGCCGCCAGGGCGACCCGGGACTTCTGGCTGGCCTTCCCGGCCTTCTTCTTGTCGGTCTTCTTTTCGGCTTTCCGAGAGTACTTGGAGGACGCGACAGCCGGTGCCGCCTTGGCCCCCGCGGCCACCCGGGGCTTCTGGCCGGCCTTCGCGGCCTTCTTCTCCACCTTGTGCCTGGCGCCGGAAGCCTGCTTCGTGAACGCCTTCTTGCTCCCCTTCGCGACCGCGACCGGCTTCTTCGGCAACACCTTCGCCGCCGCCTTCGCCTTCGGCAGTTCCTTCACAGGAGCCGCGGGCTGCGCGGAAGCCGGCGCCGCGGGCACCACGGGAGCCGGCGCCGCCGACGCCGCACCCTGCCCCGCCGCCGGCGCCTGCTCGACCTTCTCGACCTTCTGCCGGTGCCACCACGAGATCTCGAGGTGCGTCGCCCACCAGGTCAGCGGCAGGGCCACCAGGATGGCCCAGACCAGCACCCGTTTTGCGACCTGGCGTTTGTCGGCCAAGGAGAGGCCCCCCGTTCAGAGCGCAATAGCTCCGAATTGGGCCCTCCACAAGTTCCCCGCCCGCCGGACCGGACCGCCCTGGCCCGTCAAACTGCGCAAAGCCAGGCGATCAGGACCGCCGCCGCCGCAGCCGCGCCAGGAGCGCCGCCGCGATCGCCAGGAGCCCTCCCCCGCCGCCCGTCGCGCAGCCGCCGCTCGACTTTCCCGCGACCGGCGCGCAGGTGAGCGTGGCGGCGCCCCTGGGATAGATGGTGCACACGCCCTCCACGTCGTCCGCGTCGAGCGCCCGCCGCGTCTGCCCGGTCGGGATGGTGGGCTGCATCACCGACCCGGCGGTGCAGGAGTCGTACGGCGCGGCGTACTCGCAGGTGTGATCGAGCCCGAGCACGTGGCCGGCCTCGTGCAGCGCGATGCTCGCCACGTCCACGTAGGCGCACGCGGTCGGCAGCGGCGAGGAGGCGTAGGGGGCGCTGCCGCACGACGGCGACTCCGCGCAGGTGAAGTACGAGCCGTTGGGCGGGTTGTGGCCGTTCCAGCCGTGCAGCTCGATGTCGGCGTCGCTGATCTGGCCGGTCTTGCCGTTGAAGCTGACGGTGGTGAGCCCGATGGTCCCCGTGACGTCGTGCTCCCAGCAATTGTACTTGGCCGCGCAGGCGCCCACGGTGTTGCGGCACGCGTCGTTCTGCGGCACCACCGAGGTGTCCTGGCACTGCCCGCTGCGGAAGACGATGAGGTTCACCCCGTCGTTGCCGACGGCGACCTTGTCCGTGGTGCCGGCGCTCTGGAACGCGAAGTCGGTGCAGGCCTGCGACTCGCCGGCCCGCGTGGCGCCGCTCCAGGTCGGCAGCGTGGCCGCGACCAGCGACGCCGCGGCGCTGGCGTCCTGGCAGGGCGCGCAGTCGGGGCAGGCCGCCCGGTTCGGCGGGTTGGCGGCGCTGGTCGCGTTCACGGCGAAGGAGACGGTCCGCTGTCCCCACCAGAGGCAGGTGCCCGCGCCCGGGTTGCCCACGTCGGTGGTGGACCGCACGTAGGCGTGGGCCTGGGTCGAGGCGGCGAGCAGCGCGGCGACGGCGGCGAGGCGCAACGGGTTCATGGCACGCTCCTGACGCGGCGCTCGAGCTCCGCGGTGGACATCGCCTCGGCGCGCCGCTCTCCGGCGGCGATCCGCTGCGTGATGAAGTTCGTGTGGGAGAGGTCGGGGGACGCGGTCTGGCCCTTCACCGCGAACTTGCCCTGGGCGAGGCCGTTGACGCGGTACGCCCCGGCCTCGGCGCGGTCGAGGAACAGGACCACGTCCTCGCCCTTCGCGAGCTCGGGCGCGCCGTCCACGCGCTGCGTGAGGTCGCCGACCGTGCCGCCGGGGACGATGACCTGCAGGCTGCCGGCAGGCTTGCCCCGCCAGCGGGCGGTCACCGCCAGATCGACGATGGTGTAGACGCGGCGGCGGTCCGGCGAGAGCGTCGCGCCGAGCCGGGTCACCCGGCCGCGGACCACGGCGTCCGAGGCGCGGGCGAGCCCCTCCACCGAGACCGCGACCGCCTCGGTGGCCAGGGCGGGCGCGGCCATCAGCAGGACGGCGGCGAGCGCGAGCGGCCTCATCGGCCGATGATACCCCTTTGGCGGGCGAGCGCCCAGGCGGTCGCCTTCTCGCGCGAGGCCCGGCGTCGCATGCCTCGAGGCGATTGGCTCAATAGATCAGCTCGACGTGGCAGTTGTAGCAGGCCTGGTCGTACGCGGAGACATAGGGCGTCCCCCAGACCGGGTTCTCGGCCAGGTGGCAGGCGACGCTCGTGCAGGTCTTGGTGGCGGGATCATACCGGGACCTCGAGAGACTGAACGAGATCGTCTGGCCCCCGGGACTGCGCGTCACGTACGCCGGCCAATCCGGCGATCCGACGATCGGCATCAGCCAGTACGGCTGGGTGGGCGTGTTGGGCGCCGCGGGGAGCCAGCTGATCGACGGGAGCGTGGTCCGGGGGTCGAAGGCCACGTCCCTCGTCCCGTTCACGTGCCGCAGCGGCAGCACCTTGCCGGTCTTGAGCGGGGCCTTGGCGTTGGTCCCGCCGTGGCACGAGGTGCACTGGAGCCGCTGGTACCAGAGGCCGCTCAGCCTGTAGGGATCGCCGCCCGGCAGCTGATAGTTGCCGGTGGTGTCGAGGTAGTAGAAGCCGCTCGGGCCGGTGTTGGCCGGGTCGGTCGTCTCGAAGTGGCAGGTCTGGCAGGTGATGGGAGCGGAGTCGGCGCCGGATCCCGAATTGCCTCCGTGGTAGCTCGCCAGCCACGGCCCGATGAGCCCGGCGAAGTGGCCGAACTCGAAGCCGTCGTCCGCGAGGTTGACGTGGCTGTTGGCCGTCGCGCTGCCCGCGCCGCCCGAGGTGTAGCGCGGCGGGTTGTCGTGGCAGCCGTTGCAGGCGAGGTGCGCGCCCGACGTCCACGCCGGCGCGGTCACGAACTGCGCGCCCTGCCGCCCGCTCGAGTGGCAGTAGACGCCGCTGCAGGTGCCGCTCGCCTTGTCGTAGGTGGCCGTGGTCGCGTTGCGCGCCTTGAGCGACCCCGCGGGCGCGGCCGCCTCGTAGAGGACCACCTCCACCTTCCCGTCCATGTGCTTCGCGGGGTCCACCGGGTGGCACTGCCCGCAGCCGAAGCCGTAGACGGCGGGCGCGGTGGTGGCGGTCGCGTCGGGGAAGCGGTCCTGCAGGACCTTGGTGTCGCCGTAGCCGCTCGTCGCCTGCGCCGTGGTCAGCCCGTAGTGCGCGGCGTGCGCGCCGGTGGTGGGCGGATAGCCGTGGCAGGCGGCGCAGCCGCTCCCGCCGGTGCCGCCGCCGCTGAAGTCGAGGACGCCGTTCACGTGCTTCCCCCCGGCGATGTCGATGGTGCCGTCGGCGAGGACGGTCTTGGAGTGGCACCCGGCGCAGCCGGCCGGGGCGCTCCCGACGGCGGGGTGAGGATCGGGCGGCGGCATGGCGTGGCAGGAGCCGCACTGGATGCCGCTGCTCGACCACGCAGGCTGGGCCGGCCCGTGGCAATAGGTGCTGCAGGTGCCGCTCGCCGCGTCGTAGCTGCCGAGGGAGGCCGGGAGCGAGGCCTGGCCGGCGCCGGCGAGGGTCACCTGGGCGCGGGCCGACTTGCCGCGCACGTGCCCGAGGTCGGCCGGCACGGCGTGGCAGGTGGCGCACGAGAAGGGGCCGGCGAGGGACAGGCCCGCGCCGTTCGTCCCGAGCAGGTGCGCCTGGTGCGCGCCGGTGCGGGCGGGCGCGGCCGTGCCCGTGAGCCGCTGCGAGAGCGCGTCGGGGGGCGCCGACCAGGCGCCGTGCGCGGCCGCGTCGTAGCCGGCCTTGCTCTGGACCGTGCGGGCGCCGTGGCAGAAGGAGCAGTTGGTCTGCCAGCCCGTCCAGCCGGCCTGCGCGTGGCACTGGTGGCAGGAGGGCGCGATGCCCGCGCCGGAGAGCGAGGCGCCGTGGCAGCTCGGGCAGTTGAGCGCGCCCGCGACCTTGCCGAGGTAGTCGAGGTAGGCGGGCCCGTGGTCGGCCGGGCTGAGGTAGTTGGGATGGCCGCTGCCTCGCGGGCCGAAGATGGCCATCACCGTCTTGTCCGCGCCCGCCCGGAGCGTGCAGGTGCCGTTGCCGCCGCAATCACCCGACCAGCTCGTGAAGGCGTTGTCGCCCTGCGGCGTGGCGGTGAGGACGACCGCCTGGCTCCAGGGGATCGCCACCGGCCCGCAGCGATCGGCGCCCGGGTAGTAGACGGGCACCTGGCGCAGGACGCCATTGGCGTCGCGCACGGTCGTCATCGCCGACGCGCCGCAGCTGATCCCGCCCACGTCGGAGGCGACGATGCCGCCCACCGGGGTCCGGACCGTCACGTTGTACGAGACGCCGACTACCCCTTCGGAGCTACTACTGGCGGGACGCTCATTGCGACCGCACGCCACCGCCGTCGACAACAGGACAATCCACGCAAACGCGTTGCGGCGCATTCGAAGCCTCCCCCGAACAGGCGAGCGCCGCGCACTTCACGCTGGGAGAGCGCACGGCGAGCCCAGACCCGAGCGGCTTTGCGGCGCAACCTTCGTGCCACCGGACGAGCCGCCGATCTGGCCGACAATCGAGGCCATTCACCCACCGAGAACGACGGTCACTGGGTGTTATGCCGCAAGTTGTGTTTTTTTGACGCATTGCGCGGGCTCGCAGCCCTGCGCCGCGCCGGTAGATCCGGCAGCTTACCCTCACCATCGGGGGAGCTCGCCGGGGAGCAATTCTTGCAGTGCGCCCCCGTTCGACCGCTGCGCGCCGTTGGATGGCGCGGCGCCGGGGGGACTCGATGGCTCACTCACGCCGTTGCACCGGAAGTCTGCGCCGGCTCGCGCTCGCCGCCGGTCTGCTGGCCGTCGCCGCGTGCGGCGGAAGCTCCTCGCGCAGCGCCGGCACCGGCACCGCCAAGGGCCAGGCCGGGCTCTACTTCCTCGTGAACGTCTCGAGGCCGGTGAACGGCACCATCACCTCGGACGACGGCCAGCTCCGCTGCGGCCCAGCCGGCGGCGCCGACGACGCCTGCGGCCCGGCGCGCTACGACTGGAGCGCGACCGCGACCCTCACCGCGACGCCCGCGCCCGGCATGACGTTCGGAGCGTGGGCCGGCGACTGCTCGTACCGGGGCCCCTGCGTGCTCGACACCCGCGTCTCCGGCTCGGACAAATGGGTCGCCGCCGCGTTCGGCCCGCCCGGCCAGGTCGGGCACGGCAACTTCACGAGCCCGACGGTGCACGGGCCCGCCTACGTCGCGTTCGTCTCCGGCGCGCCCGACGCCTTCGCCTGCAATGCGGCCGGGTGCCACGGCGCCAACCTCACCGGCGCCGGCATCGCGCCCTCCTGCGACGATTGTCACGCCAAGGCCGGCTTCCCGTCCTGGCGCACCAACTGCTCCTTCTGCCACGGCTTCCCGCCCGCCACCGGCGCGCACGCGGCGCACTACGGCCTCGCCGGCCGCGAGACCACGTCCACGTACGGCGACGTCCGCGTGCTGCAGGACCTCTACCCGGCGGCGACGCCCACCACGGCGCCCGGGGTGTACGCCTTCGGCTGCGGCAACTGTCACCCCATCGACCCGGCGAAGCACCTCGACGGCAAGGTCGAGGTGACGCTCTACGAGCCGGCCGCGCCGCTGCTGTCCCTGAAGGCGCGGAACGCCTCGACCGCCGCGTACGACGCCGCGAGCGGCACCTGCAGCGGCGTCTACTGCCACTCGAGCGGCCAGGAGCTCCCGGCCTTCGCGACCGCGCCGGGCTGGACCTCCGGCGCGCACCTCGGCTGCTCCGGGTGCCACGGCAACCCTCCGCGCTATGCCTCGGGGCCCGCCGGCGCCACCGACGCGAACAGCCACCTCGGCTTCCCCGTCGGAAAGGGAAAGGAGGCGGGACACTTCCTGGGAATGCCCGGCCCCTACCACGGCTCCGAGCACGGCGCGGGCAACTACGCGGCCTATTACGGCGCCTGGGGCGCCACCATGAAGGCCTCGCCCATCACCTGCCAGCAGTGCCACTTCGACACCACCGATCCGAGCAGCACCGGCAGCTCCGGCTTCTACTGGCTCGACACCACGGGCGACTACCACCTGCCGGGCGGGACCGCCTCCCGCCTCACCACGCCGGAGTACGCGCAGCTCCAGTGCACCTCCTGTCACTACACCGGCGGCAAGTCGCCGCCCGGCGTCGGGCGGGTGCTGCCGCTGCGCCACGTGAACGGCTCGCGGGACGTGGTGTTCGACGAGCGGCCGCTGCCGGCGAGCCTGGTGAACGGCCTGCCGCCCGATCCCTACCGCCCCGTCTTCGCGGTCTGGGCCTACTCCTACCCGGACTTCAGCCTGAGCTACGGAAGGGCGCTGCCCAACGTGACCTACAGCCGCCCCGGCACCACGGGCAGCGGCACCATGTCGCTCAGCCTGAGCGGCGCCAGCTACGACCCGTCGCCCGGCAAGAAGACCTGCTCCAACGTGAACTGCCACTTCTTCGCGCCGCAAGGGAAGGTGAGCTGGGGCGGGCGGACGACCTGCGGGCCGTGCCACGGCATCCCGCCGACGTGACCAAAGGCCCCACTCGATCATGACTCCAGACAAGCTCGTCGGGCCTCGTCGAATCGCGCTCACCCTGCTGCTGGCGACGCTCTCTGCGTGCGGGAGGTCTCACGACGCCGGCTCGTCCTCCGCCAAGGGCTCCGCGGGGGTCTTCTTCCTGGTCCGCGTATCACGACCGGTGAATGGCACCATCGACTCCACCGACGGTCAGCTCCACTGCGGGCCGGCTGGCGGGACCGCCAATGCGTGCGGACCGGCGCGTTACGCCTGGAGCGCCACCGCCACCCTGACCGCGACGCCGAGCGCCGGCATGATGTTCGGCGCCTGGGGCGGCGACTGCGCGTACCGGGGCCCCTGCGTCCTCGACGCGCACACGTCCGGCGCCGACAAGTGGGTGGCCGCGATCTTCGGCCTCCCGGGCGAGGTCGGGCACGGCAACTTCACGAGCCCGGCGATTCACGGCCCCGCGTACCTCGACACCCTGGGCGGCGCCCCCGACTCGTTCAGCTGCGCCACGGCCGGCTGCCACGGCGCCCAGCTCACCGGCGCGGGGATCGCGCCCTCCTGCGACGCCTGTCACGAGAAGGCGGGCTGGGCCGGCTGGCGCACCAACTGCTCCTTCTGCCACGGCGCCCGCGACGCCGCGAGCATGGCCGGGTACGACCCCGCCGCGCACCTGGACTGGGCCGCGCCTCCGGACGCCGTCTCGCAGCGGCTCGACGGCGCGCCCGCTCCGGCCCGCGCCGGCGCGCACCAGGCGCACCTCCAGGGGATCACCGCCGCCGGCCAGCGGCTCGCGGGGCCGTTCCCCTGCGCCACCTGCCACAGCGTACCCGCCGACCTGGGCCACGTCCGCGGCGCCTCGGCCCGGGCGGTCGTCACCCTCACCACCTCCACCGCCTCGGGGCAGGTGCAGCTCCTCGGCAGCTACGACGCCCTCACCGGCACCTGCACCACCTACTGTCACGGGGTGAGCCCGTCGCCGGCCTGGGGCACCCCCGGGATCGTCTGCGGCTCGTGCCACGGGATGCCTCCGGCCGCTCCACACCCGGCCGTCTCGAGCGCGCCGGCCGGCTGCGCGATGTGCCACCCCGGCACCGTCCGCTCCGACGGCACCATCGACGTCGCGGGCGGCAAGCACGTGAATGGGGTGGTGGACGTCGCCTTCGGCGCAGGAGGCGGCGCGGGGTGCAACGCCTGCCACGGCGCGCCGCCCGCCACCGGTGCCCACGTGGCCCACTCCGGCTCGCAGCCCGACACGACCTACGGCGACACCCGGATCACGGTGAACGGCCCCGGCCTCCAGATCGGCTGCGGCAACTGCCACCCCACCGATCCCTCGAGCCACCTCGACGGACGGCAGGAGCTCGTGCTCAACCCGGCGCTCGTGCTCCCCGGCGGCACGAGCACCGCCGGCGCGCAGGTGAGCGGCACGTCCACCAGCACCACCTGCAGCGTGGCCTGTCACTACCCGCTCGGCGCGCCGGCGCGGACGGTCTCCTGGAGCGCCACGGGACCGCTCCCCTGCACCTCCTGCCACGCGAGCATCAACCCGGGCGGCGCCGCGCCGACCGAGCGGGCCGGCCCGTCCCTCCACGATCCCATGTTCGGCGACCCTCGGCTCACCTCGAGCGGGACCACCTGCTGGTCCTGCCACCAGGCGAGCGCGCACGGCGCGAGTCACCTCTCGGGCAACGCCGCCCTCCTCGGCAGCGACGGGGTGAGCGCGACCTGCATCGCCTGCCACAGCCCTCCGGCGTCGCCGGGCGCGGGGGCGGGCCAGGTGCTCTCCAGCGGCGGCGCTCCGGACGCGGCGAGGACGCCGCCCGTGCTGCTCGGCTGGACGGATGCGGTCAACGGCGACTGGCACGGGAGCCGGGCCGGCACCGGCTCCGGAGGGACCCTGGCCGCCCCGTACGCACGACGTCAGGGGCCGCTCCCGTGCACCGCCTGCCACGCCGGTCACGCCAGCAGGAACGCCTTCCTCTTCGCGGCCACCGTGAACGGGAGGGTCATCCCGCCGAACGCCATCGATCGCGCCGGCGTCGGCGCCGAGGTGCTCTGCTCGGCCTGCCACCAGGGCCAGCGCCACGCCTACTGCATGAGCTGCCACACCGACCAGCGGCTCGCGAACGGCGGGTTCGGCCCGGGCAACCCGGTCGATCCGCAGCCCGCCGGGAGTCCCTGCTTCTACTGCCACGGTCACGAGGGCCTCCGGAACTTCCCCTCGCCGGAAGCTCCGCACGGCATGAATCCGCCCTGGGACGAGACCTGCCAGCACTGTCACTCGGTCCAGGACTGGACGCCCGTCGTGAGCTACCAGCCTCCGGCGTGGGTCGCCCAGCCCGCGGCGACGGTCACCAAGGGCAGCGCGGTCATCGCCTGGCAGACCTCCGGCGGAGGATCGACGTCGTGGGTCGAGTACGGAGTGGGGGCCCCGACCTACGTGGCCGGCAGCGGCGCCCTGACCAACCAGCACTCGGTCACCCTGTCCGGCCTCGCCCCGAGCACCACCTACGTCTGGCGCGTCCGCAGCAGCGACAGCTCCCGCAACGTCCTCACGACCGCGCTCCAGAGCTTCACGACACCGGATCCGAGCGTCCCCTCGGCCCCGGACCTCCTCCCCACGGCGGACCAGTACGTCGACTGGGGCGGGAGCGATCTCTGGACGCAGCTGGCGTGGAGCCCGGTGACGGCGCCGTCGGGCACGGCGGTGCAGTACCAGGTGCAGGTCGGGCCGAACGCCACCTTCGCGGGCGCGGTCACGGCCGGCTTCCCGAGCGGCGGCCTCGTTCCGGCGACCTCGCCCTGGCTGTCGTCCACCGCGGCGAGCGTCTACGTCTACGGTCTCGTGGATCCTGGCTGTGCGGTCGAGGGCATGAACACCGGCCCCGGACTGACCGTCTTCTGGCGCGTGCGCGCCCAGGACGCCCAGGGCCACACCTCTCCCTGGTCGGCCGCCGGCGCGTTCACCTCGTACTCGCAAGAGAACTGCATCTGAGCGGCTGGCGGTCCGGCCGCCGGAAGCGCGTCAGTCGAAGGCGTGGCAGACCTTGCAGAGCGGCGTCGGCGTGGCGTCCTTGGTGCGCCGGGCCTCCGCCTCGAGCGCCTGCGCGGCCGCGCCCATGCGGCCGGGGGTCCCGCCCCACGTGGTCGGATCGCGGAGGTGGACGGCCGGCCGGGGATGGGAGTTGGGCGGGAGCGCGAGGTGGTGGTTCCAGTCCGACGACGAGGCGTGGCAGGTGCTGCAGCGCAGGCGGCCGTCGGGGAGCGACACGCCCTGGCGGCGCACCTCGTCGGCCGGGCGGAGCGGCGCGGAGAAGCCGCCCCGGAGCCGCGCCGCCTCGTAGTCGAGGTCCACCGGGTGCGTGGAGTGGAGCGTCGTCGAGGCGCCGCCGCCGGCGTGGCACGACATGCACTGCTCGGCGGGCGCGTCTGGCTGGCGGGTGAAGAGCAGGCACCCGGCGCTCAGGGCCCGCTGGTCGCTCGCGGCGGAGGTGGCGGCGGCGAGGAGCGCGAGCAGGGTCGGGGAGAGCGGGAGCACGGTGCTGCGAGAAAGCTCCGCTCGCGAGAGCGGCCGGGCCAGTCGCGCTCAGGGTAGAGCGGCGGCCGGACGGGCCCTCGCCGACCGGGGACCTGCCCTCGCGCCTGCGACTCCTGCCACCTCGCCGCTCAGTCGCCGTACGAGTGGCAGGTCTGGCAGAGCGGCGTGGGGCTCACGTCGCGCAGGACGCCCGGCTGCGACGGCGCGCCGGCGAGCGCCCGGTGGTTCACCGGATCGCGCGGGTTGACGGCCGGGCGCAGCTTCGCGCCCGCCGGGATGGCGAGGTGGTAGCGGTACTCCGACCGCCCGTCGTGGCAGGTCCCGCAGCGCACGCGCCCCTCCGGCAGGAAGGCGCCGCGCCGGACCGCCTCGGCCGCGGTGCGGAGCGCGCCCCCGCGCTGGACGACCGCGGGGTAGGCGAAGTCCACCCGGTGCGAGGAGTGGAGCTCGTGGCAGCCGAGGCAGTCGTCCGCGGCGGCAGCCTCCTTGCCGGGGACGAAGAGGGAGCACCGCGGCTCCGGCGGCGCCGCGGCCTGCCCGGCCGGCGCGATCGCGGCCGGGAGCGCGTCCCCGTAGACCGCCTGCGCGAGCGTTCGTCGCGGCGCGGCGCCCGACGCCGGGAGCGCGCCGCCGCCGGGCCGGGTGAGCTGATCGAGCTGCCGCATGTAGTCGGCGAAGGCGAGCCGGTCCTCGTCGATGGGCGAGGCGGCGCTCTCCGCCCGGGCGGAGCCGACGAGACCGACGAGGACGACGACGAGGACCTGGGCGGGCTTCATGCCCCCTCGCCAGAGCGACCGGCGCGCCAGGTCTCGAGATCGGGAATTGCCCCGCGCTTCCGCCCGGTTGCGCGGATTTCACGGCCGGCGCAGCGGGTCGTGATCACCCCCTCCCTTCGCGCCAGCCTGGGCAGGAAGTGCCCAGCCCACCGGCGCTTGGGGCGTCGGGTTCGCGTCGCCCCGGGAGGCGGGAGCGCCCCGGGCGATCGCGACCCGGGGTCCGGCGGCGAAGGCCGGCGAGCGCGCGCGACGCTCGCCGGCCTCGCGGCCCGGCCGGCTCGTCCGCTAGATCCTCGGGTGACACCTCAGGCACATCCCGAAGTCGGACTTGAAGCCGTACGGCCGCCCCCAGACCGGCGCCTCCGCCATGTGGCAGGCCACGTTGCCGCAGCGCTTCGTCGCCGGGTCGTAGGTCGCGCCGGCCAGGCCGAAGGACACGGTGGTGCCGTTCACCTGGACGATCGCGGCCGGCCAGTCGAGCCAGCCGGGGTTGCCGTCGGTGAGCCAGTACGGCGCGCTCGGCGCGTCGAGCCCGCCCGGCAGCCACGGCCACGGCTGCGGCAGCGCGGTCCGCGGATCGAAGACCACGTCGCGCGCGCCGTTCACGTGGCGCAGCGGCAGCACCTTTCCCGAGCCGGCCGCGGGGCCGCCGCCGGCGTGGCAGGCGGTGCACTGGAGCTGCTGGTACACGCGCAGCGCGGTGCGGCCGGCGTAGCCGCCCGCGAGCTGGTAGTCGCCGCTGGTGTCGAGGTAGTAGAAGCCGCTCGGGCCGACGTTGGCGGGATCGGCGGTGTCGTAGTGGCAGGTCTGGCAGGTGATCGGCGCCGCGTCCTGCCCCGCCTTCCAGCCGCCGTGCTTGCTCTGGTGCCACGGCCCGGGCTCGCCGAGGAAGTGGCCGAACTCGAAGCCGTCGTCGGCGAGGCCGAGGTGGCTGTTGGCGGTCGCGCTGCCCGGGTCGCCCGAGGCGTAGCGCGGCGGGTTGCCGTGACAGCCGGCGCAGCCGAGGTGCGCCGTGGCGCTCCAGTCCGGGCTCGCCACCGGGACCGGCGACGGCTGGCCGCTCGAGTGGCAGTAGGTGCCGCTGCAGGTGCGGGTGGCGGGGTCGTACGCCGCGTCGGTGGCGCTGCGGGCCTTGAGCGAGCCCGCGGGCGCCCCCGCCTCGTGCAGCACCACCTCGGCCGTGCCGTCCATGTGCTTCGCCGGGTCCACCGGGTGGCAGTTGCCGCAGCCGAAGGCGTACGCGGCCGGCGCGGTGGTGGGCGTGGCCGCCGGGTAGCGATCCTGGAGCACGCTCGTGTCGCCGTACGTCCCCGACGCCTCGGCGCCGGTGATCCCGAAGTGTGCGAGGTGCGCGCCGGTGTCCGGCGGGAAGCCGTGGCACGCGCCGCAGCCCACGCCGCCCCCGCCGCCCGAGAGGTCGGCGACGCCGTTCACGTGCTTGCCGCCGGCGACGTTGAGCGTGCCGTCCGCGTTCATCGTCTTCGCGTGGCAGTAGACGCAGACCGTGAGCCTGCTCGGGATGGCGGGATGCGGCGAGGGCGGCGGCAGCCCGTGGCACGCGTCGCAGGCGAGGGTCGTGGTGCCCCAGACCGGCGAGCCGCCCGGGCCGTGACAGTAGGCGGCGCAGGTACCCGTGCTCGCGTCGTACGTGCCGAGCGCGGCCGGGAGCTGGCCCGAGCCGGTGAGCGCGACGGTGGCCCGCGCGTTCTGGCCGCCGACGTGATCGTAGGTGCTCGGCACGGCGTGGCAGGTGCCGCACGGGAACGGCGCCGCCAGCGCGGTCCCGTCGGCGGCGACGCCGGTGAGGTGCGCCTGGTGCGCGCCGGTGCGGGCCGGGTTCATCGCGCTCCCGAGCCGCTGCCGGACGTCGTCGGGCGGCGCGGCCCAGGTCGGGTGGACGGCGACGTCGTAGCCCGCCTTGGACTGCGCGGTCCGCGCGCCGTGGCAGAACGAGCAGTCGGTCCGCCAGCTCACGTACCCGGCGGTCTGGTGGCAGCCGTCGCAGCCGGGCGCGATGCCGACGCCGGTGAGGTTGGGGCCGTGGCAGCTCGAGGCGGTGCAGCCCGGCGCGCCCGCCACCTTGCCCAGGAAGTCGAGGAAGGCGGGCCCGTGCTGCGCCGGGTCGGAGAAGTTCCCCGAGTGCCCGACCTGCGTGAAGACGGCGAAGAAGGCGTAGACCGTCCGGTCGGCGCCGCTCGCGAGGACGCAGCCGGCGCTGCCGCCGCAGTCCCCGGCCCAGGACTGGAAGGCGTAGCCGGCCTTCGGCGTCGCGGTGAGCGTCGCGCGCTCGGACCAGCCGTAGGTCGCGCTGCAGGCGGTGGCGGCCGTGGGGTAGCCGCAGTTGATCCGCCCGTCGCTCGAGCTGACGATCCCGTTGGCGGGCCGGCTGCCGACCCGGACGTTGAAGCTGACGCCGAAGACCATCTCCTGGGCGGCCTGCTCGGCCGCTCCCTGGGTGGTGCCCTCGCGCCCGCACGCCAGCAGGGCGAGCAGGCTGACGACGGGGGCGAGGAGACGCTGCACTCGACCGCGCGCACCGGACATCGTGACCTCCCTGCTCGCCCTCCGGCAAGACGATCGCCGGACGAGGCCGGCGAGCGTCCGGCGACGATGCAAAGGTAACGCCCTCACCCATACCGCGGGTGCGTCTCACTCCAAGTGCGCGCGCGGACGGGCGGGGCTGCGCCGTGTTGCCCCTTACGACGCAAGCCCCGATCCACGCAGATTGTGCGGAAGCGGCGGGCGCGAGACAGATTTTGCGGCGCCGCGGCGGGCCTGCCGGGGGCGCCTCTGCCGCTCCCGCGCGCGCCCATGGCACTCAATTGGATTGCGACCGGCGCCTCGAGCCCGCGCCGGGCGCGCAATCTGCTAACGTCCCCAGCCGTTCCGCGGTCCGGAACGGGGGGACCCACATGAAGCGATCGATCGCGTTCGCGGCGCTCGTCCTGTTCGCCGCCACGGCCGCCCAGGCCCAGTCGGGCCCGGCCAAGAAGCGCCGCCCGCTGCCGTACGAGTTCGGCCGGGTGGTCATCGCGAACCAGTCGGAGAAGGCCGGCTTCGCGCCGGTGGTCTTCGAGCACTGGTTCCACCGCACGAAGTACACCTGCCGCGTCTGCCACGTGGACATCGGCTTCGCCATGAAGCCCGGCGGCACCAACATCCGCGCGGCCGACAACGCGAACGGCTTCTACTGCGGCGCCTGCCACAACAAGAAGCTGGTCTCCGACGGGCACCCGGTCTTCGAGGCCTGCACCAAGGCCGCGACCGGCGACCGCCGCACCTGCGTCCGCTGTCACTCGCTCGGCATGAACGTGAAGCCGGAGCACGACTTCGCCTCGGTGACGGCCAAGCTGCCCCGGGGCCGCTTCGGCAACGGCGTCGACTGGGAGAAGGCGGAGGAGGACCACCTCATCAACCCCTCCGACCACCTCGAGGGCGTCTCCATCGCCCGCACCTCGATCTCGGCGCAGAAGGACTTCGCCCTCTCGCCCAAGCTCGCCGGCATGCCGGACATCATCTTCTCCCACAAGAAGCACACCGTCTGGAACGGCTGCGAGCTCTGCCACCCCGAGATCTTCGTGGGCGTGAAGCGGGGCGCCTCGAAGTACACCATGGTCGAGATCTTCGAGGGGCGCTCCTGCGGCGCCTGCCACGTCACGGTGGCGTTCCCGCTGACGGACTGCCAGCGCTGCCACTCGAAGCCGGTGCAGTGATGCGCACCGTCCGGAGGTGGACGCTCGCGCTCGGGGCCGGCGCGATCCTCGCGCTGCTCGCCCCGGCCGCCCGCGCGGCGCCGGGCGCGAAGGCGGCGAAGGCCGGGCCGGCCCGCGCCGGGCCCGCGGACTGGCAGCAGGAGTTCGCGGACGTCTGCTCGAAGACGCAGGACGCGATGACCCTCTCCGAGCCCGAGCTCCGCTCGCTCGTCACCCGCTGCGACGCCCTCGAGCCGCGGCTCGAGGCGCTCGAGGAGTCGGGCCGCAAGGTCTGGCTGAAGCGGCTGCAGCTCTGCCGCGACCTCTACCAGTTCGTGCTCGAGACGAAGGAGCAGGAGCGGAAGGACAAGTCCTGATGCGGATCCCCGGCGCCCTCCTCCCCGCGCTGCTGCTCCTCTCCCCGCTCGCCGCCGCCGGCATGGAGCTGCCGCCGCCGCACACCTACGGCCGGGTGATCATGGGCCGCCGCGCCGGGGCGGCGGGGGTGCCGCCGGTGGCCTTCGACCACTGGCGCCACCGCGCCCGGTACACCTGCCGGCTCTGCCACGTGGACGTCGGCTTCGCCATGACGGCCGGCGCCTCCCAGGTCTCGGCGGAGACCAACCGCGGCGGCTTCCACTGCGGCGCCTGCCACAACGGCAAGACCATCTCCGAGGGCAAGCCGATCTTCGCCGCCTGCTCGGGCTCCGCCGACGTGGGCTCGTCGCCCGCCTGCGTCCGCTGCCACGCCGGCGTGGACGGCGACCGGCTCCGCCGGGACTGGGACGCGTTCGCGGCGAAGCTCCCGCGGGCCCGCGGCGGCCACGTGGACTGGGAGAAGGCCGAGGCGCAGGGGCTCGTGATCCCGGCGGACTTCCTCCCCGGCGTCTCCTTCGAGCGGCGCAAGCTGCAGATGTCGAAGGAGGTCCCCTTCGAGTCGAAGGGCTGGATGCAGGGGAACATCGTCTTCTCGCACCCGAAGCACACCGTCTGGAACGGGTGCGAGGTCTGCCACCCGGAGATCTTCCCCAGCACCTCGCAGGGCGCGGCCCGCACCTCGATGCTGCAGATCGCGAGCGGCGAGACCTGCGGGGCGTGCCACGGCAAGGTCGCGTTCCCGATCGCCGAGTGCGAGAAGTGCCACGCCAACCGGCGCCCGGGCGGCGGCGGGCCCTAGCGAGCGAGCGCTCCGCCGCTCGCCGGCCCGCTCGTGGTGCGGGCGGGCCCGCTCCCCCCATTCGCCGCCTTGGCGGCATTGAAACCGCCGCTTACCTGAAGCATCTTGCCCCCGGACCGCGGGGGCGAGAGAGGTGAGCGCGAGGTGGAGATCCGCACCGCGTCGGGCGTGAAGCTCGTCCCGCTGCCGTACAGCCCGAGCCCCGACTTCATGGCCGGCGAGGACGGCCGGGTCTGGTCGCGCCTGCGCCACAAGGGCTTCGGGAGCTGGGAGTACGTGGACTGGCACCCGGTCGGCGGCGCACCGGGGAAGCGGCGCACGGTCGAGATCGAGGTCGAGGGGCGGCGGCTCTCGCTCTCCCTGCCGGCGGTGATCTGCGGCGCCTTCCACGGGCTCCCGCCGGAGGACAAGCCGGTGGTCCGCCACCTCGACGGCGACCGCGAGAACAACCGCCCCGAGAACCTGGCGTGGGGCACGCAGGAGGAGGCCTGGGCCGACGAGTACCGGCGGCGCCGCCCCTCCGGCCCGTCCCGCCGCGCCCGCCGCTTCTCGCGCGAGGACCGGGAGCACCTGCGCTGGGCGCTCGCGGTCGGGCTCTGCAGCCAGCGCGAGGCGGCGCGCCGGCTCGGCGTCGCGCTCTCGACGGTGCAGTCGGTGCTGCGGCCGGGGCCCTCCGGCGCGAACGGCGCGAACGGCCGGGACGACGACGGCCCGGACGCGGAGCCCTGAGCGGCGCGCGCGCCGCCCGTCACCGCTCGGCGAAGATCCCCTTCTCCTGCGCGCAGGTCTGCCGCGCCTTGTCGAGCGTGGTGGGCGGGTAGAAGAAGAGCTTCGAGCCGGGCACGCCCTGCCCGGCCGGATAGGTGCAGGTCCCGACGCGCTTCTTCTGGGGGCACGGCGCCATCGCGAGCTTGCCCCGCGAGTACTTGCAGGCGCTCTCCAGCCGCGGCTGCAGCTGGGGCCCCGCCGACATCACGTCCCACTCGCTGCAGGTCGCACCGGAGCGCGAGGTGCAGCTCTGCAGGTGGCCGGCCATGCCGGCGGCGCGCGCGGCCCCGGACAGGAGCAGCGTGAAGGCCGCGGCGGCGGCGCGGGTTCCGGCATGGGTCATGGCTGAGCCTCCTCGCGGTTCCTATAACCGTAAGGCCAGCACTCGCCCTGACCGGTGCTCGCTCGGGTGTCTTGCGTCGGAGAGCCCGCTTCGCGGAGGGTGGCGTCATGACGCTCGATCGGGCCCGCTCCGCTTCCCCCCGCCGCCTCGCCGGGCTCCTGCTCCTCCCGGCGCTCCTCGCCGCCGCGGGCTGCGGCTCGAAGAGCGCGGCCGGCGCGACCCGGCCGGTGCCGGTCGGCGCCGGCTCGCCCGCCGGCGCGGCGGTGGCCGCCACCCTCGACGGCCGCGGCGGCTCGATCTCCAGCGCCGACGGCCGGCTCACGCTGCACGTGCCGCCCGGCGCGCTCGCGGCCTCGACCACCGTGTCGGTCCAGGCGATCACCAACACGGCGCCGCGCGGGCTCGGGGCGGCGTACCGGCTCGAGCCGGCGGGCGCGCGGTTCGCGGCGCCGGTCTCCATCACCTTCCGCGCCGACCCGTCGTCGCCGGCGGCGCGCCAGGCGATCCGCACCCAGGACGCGACCGGCTACTGGGTGACGGCGCCGTCGGTGCTCCTCAACCCGGCCGCGGGGCTCCTCACCGCCTCGAGCCCGCACTTCAGCGACTGGGCGCTGGTGGCGGCCGATCCCACCCAGGACCTCGCGGGCACCTTCACGGTGAGCTCGACGCTCAACGCGAGCTCGGCGTTCGCCGCCAACGGCAACGTCTCGCTCGCGTACGCGGGCGCCGACAGCGTCGAGCGCGTCTACCTCCTCTCCGGCACGAGCACGCTCCAGCCGGTCACCGCCCCCTCCGGCGCCGCCTGCACCGCCGACGCCGACACCAAGGCGCTCACCCCGAACGTCGCCGAGGGCTTCCTCTCCCCGGCCAGCTTCTCCTGGGGCGGGAGCGCCACCTGGAGCCTCTCCTGCGGCGGCGCGCCGGGCTTCGTGGAGATGGTCTTCGACACCGCCGGGATCAGCCACGTGGGCTGCGCCCGGGGGCCGACGGCGGGCGCGCCGGCGGCGATCACCACCGCCGACGAGGTCCAGGGCGACTACACCATCGACTGCACCAGCCTCGGCACCGGCGCGCTGCGCGTGGTCTGGCACTTCGTCCGCTGCGGCGGCACCTGCGCGCCGAGCGGCCCGTGCGCCACCGCGGCGTCCACCTCCTGCGCGAGCGGCTCGCCGGTCTGCTCCGACGGCGCCTTCGCCGCCGCCGGCACCGCCTGCACCACGACCGCGGGCGGCGCCGGGGTCTGCAGCGGCTCCTCGGCGAGCTGCGTGGACTGCGTCCAGGGGGCGGCCTGCCCCTCCACGAACCCGTGCGCGGCGACGGCCACCCTCGAGTGCGCGAGCGGCGCGCCGGTCTGCACCGACCGCACCTTCGTCGCCGCGGGCACCGCCTGCACCTCGGGCGCGACCTCCGGGGTCTGCGACGCCGCGGGCGCGTGCACCGCCTGCGCCCAGGGCACCGCCTGCACCTCCGCCAACCCGTGCGCCACCTCCGCCGTCATCGCCTGCGGCACCGGCGGGCCGGTCTGCACCGACGTGGCCTTCCAGCCCGACGCCACCGCCTGCGCCTCCGTCACCGGCGGCGTCTGCCTGGGCGGCACCTGCCAGGCGTGCGTCGCCGGCGCGAGCTGCGCGCCGGCGAACCCGTGCGACGTGGGCACCGTGAGCTGCGGCGATCCGGCCGCGCTGCCGCCCACCGGCCCGTCCTGCGTGGACACCGGCGTGCCGGTCACCTGCCCCACCGGGCAGACCTGCACCGCGGGCAAGTGCGCCTGAGCGCAGCGGCAGGAGGCCGACGCGAGGCACCGCTGGCCGCCCCTCCCCTGCCCTCCCCGCCCGGGCGGGGAGGGAGCGCAGCGGGGATTCAGCGGCTCAGGGGTGCGACGCGCGGCCTCAGCGCGTCACCGAGAACAGGTCCACCCGGTTGTTCCCGCGGTCGGCCACCACCATCTCGCCGCCCGGCGTGAGGCAGAGCTGCGCCGGGTAGTAGACCGCGCCCTCGGTCCAGCCGAGCGCGAGCCGCCGGCCGAGGTAGCTGCCGTCGATGCCGAGCAGCACCACGCCCATCCCGTTCTGGTCCACCACCAGCAGCGTCCCCTTCCCGTCGTGCGTCAGGTACGCGGGGAAGTTCATGCTCTCCTTCAGCCCCTTCGAGAGGAGCTTGAAGGCGGCGCCGCCCTTCTCCACCGACCAGACCTCCGCCCCGCGCGCGTCGAGCGCGTAGACGGTCCCGGCGGCGTCCACGGTGAGGTCCACGAAGATCCCGCCCTTCGGCAGCTCCACCTTGCTCTTGAGCGCGCCGGTCGGGTCGAGCGCCAGCACGGCGTTGGAGGTCTGGTCGAGGACCCAGACGTCGCCGGCGGCGTCGAGCTTGAAGGCTTGCGGCACCACTCCCGCGGCGCCCTTGGGCTCGAGCCAGCCCTGGAAGGCGCCCTTGGGATCGAGCCGCGCGATCTTCTTCGCCTTGCGATCGAGGACGAGGAGGTTGCCCTGCCCGTCGAGCTGCACGCGCACCGGGTGCGTGACCTGGGCGAGCTTGATCTCCGTCCCGCCGCTCACCACCCCGTCGCGCCACTCGTAGGAGACGAGCCGCCCGTTGCCGGTGTCGGCCACCACCAGCGTCCCGTCGGCGCACCCCACCCCCTCCGGCGCCTTGAGCGGCGCGTTCTTGGAGTCGGCGTAGACCGGTCCGCGCGAGACGAAGGCCAGCTCGGCCCGGGCCGCCGGGGCGGCGGCGAGGAGCGCCAGCACCAGGACGTTCTTCATGGACGTGGGCACGGTGATCACCTCTTGAACTTCTCGTGACACTTGGTGCAGAGCTCGGTCGTCGTCGGGAACGGGTTCATGTGCTTGTACTCGGTGCCGTGCGCCCGGTGGCAGGAGAGGCAGTCGAGGATCAGGTTCGGGTTGCGCGGGTCCTTGTGCTTGGCGCCGATCGGGTGGGTCGAGTGCTTCTGCCAGTCGTGGCAGGTGCCGCAGAGCTCGATGGTCTCGGGCCGCTGCATCATCAGCGCGGCGGGGGCGCCGTGCGGGTCGTGGCAGCGCGTGCACTGGCCGTCGGCGATGGGCTTGTGCTTGGTCTCGGAGAGCGCCTGGCGCTTCACGGTGTCGGCGTGGCAGCTGCCGCAGACCGTCACCATGTTCGCCTTCAGCATCCCCTTCTGCTTGCCGGCGTGCGGGCTGTGGCAGGAGAGGCAGGCGTCGCCGTTCGACACCGCCCAGTGCACGCGGGTGCGGTCGAGCATGCCCGCCACCTTCTGCGCGTGGCAGCCCTTGCAGAGCGTCACCCCGGCCTGCTTCGGCTGGAACTTCCTCGCCGAGCCGGGCGGCTCGTGGCACTGCGCGCACATCGCCTTCGCCACCGGCGGGTGGACGTTGTCGTAGAGCATGCCGCGCACGTTCGAGCCGTGCGGGTCGTGGCAGGAGGTGCAGCGCGCGCCGGCCACCGGGTAGTTCTGGTGCTTCGCCACCAGCGCCGGCCGCTCCATCTTGTGGCAGCCGACGCAGAGCTCCGGGACGCCGCCCTTGAGGAGGCGCTCGCCCCTGGCCGAGCCGTGCGGGTCGTGGCAGGTGGCGCAGTCCTGCTCCACCGGCCGGTGCTTGAACTTCACGCTCGCCGCCGCTGTGACCACCGCCTTGTGGCAGCCCGCGCAGAGGTCCTTGGGCGCCTTCACGAGGTTGTTCTTGAAGCCGGAGGCGTGGGGGTCGTGGCAGGTGAGGCAGCCGCCGTCGGCCACCGGCTTGTGCGTGCTCCGCGGCTTCTCGGGCACCACCTGGTGGCAGGCCGCGCAGGTCCGGCCCGGCTCGGCCGAGAGCATCTTGCCGTGGTTGGAGGCGTGCGGGCTGTGGCAGCCGGTGCAGTCGCGCGACCGGACCGGCGTGTGGACGAACTTCCGCTTCAGCACGGCGTCGAAGTCGCCGGAGTGGCAGTCGAGGCAGACCTTGCCGTTGGCGCCGGGCTTCAGCTTGAGCTTGTCCGGGCCGGCGGCGCGGGCGGCGCCGGCGGCGAGGAGCGCGGCGGCGAGGAGGACCAGGGGGGTACGCGAGCGCATGGGGTCTCCCGCTACTTGGACGCGACGTGGCAGGCGTCGCACTGCCGCGACGCGAAGGGCGCGTGCTGGTTGACCTTGAAGAGCTTCCCGTCCTTCGAGGCGTGGGGGTCGTGGCAGCTCACGCAGCGGATCGCCTTGGGGTCGATGCCGAGGTGCGAGCCCGAGAACGTCTTGTCGGTGACGTCGTGGCACTGGGCGCAGACCTCGCCCACCGGCCCGGCCACGAGCGACGGCTGCGCCGAGGCGTGGGGCTTGTGGCAGGTGAGGCAGTCGCTCGCCGGGGCGTGCGCCTTCTCCTTGCCGAGCCGCTCCTTCACCGGCTTGTGGCAGGCGAAGCAGAGGTCGGGCGGCGAGGTGAGCAGGAGCCGCTTCAGCTTCGAGCGGTGCGGGCTGTGGCAGCCGGTGCAGGAGCCCTTGGCGAAGGCCGGGTGGACGCTCGTCGCGCCGGCGAGCTCCTTGCCGGTCGCGGCGTGGCAGCCGAGGCAGAGCGTCTTCTGCTCGCTGCGCGCCATGCCGGGGGCGTTGGAGCCGTGCGGGTCGTGGCAGTCGAGGCACTTGCCCTCGCCGAACGGCTTGTGGGTCGTGCCGCCCTCCGGCGCCGCGGTGAAGAGCTGCGCGTGGCAGCCCTCGCAGAGCTTCGAGCCCTGGGCCTTGAGCAGCTTCGGGTTGTCGGAGGCGTGGCCGTCGTGGCAGGCGGTGCAGTTGCCGTCCTGCACCGGCCGGTGCGTGCGCACCTTGACGAAGCGGGTCTCGGCGTCGCGGTGGCAGGAGTAGCAGACCCGGTCCACGCGCGCCTTGAAGAGGTTCCGGGTGGAGGCGCCGTGGGGGTCGTGGCAGGCGCCGCAGTCGCCGGCCGCGAAGGCGGCGTGCATCACCTTCTTCTTCGCGGCCTGCTCCTTCACCTTGCCGTGGCAGCTCGCGCAGATCTGCTCCGCCGGCACCTTGAGGAGCTTGGCGTTCCCGGAGGCGTGCGGCTGGTGGCACGAGGCGCAGCCCTGGGGCGAGGTCATCGGCTTGTGCTGCACCGCCGCCGGCTCGGCGAAGCGCTTGTGGCAGGTCTGGCAGAGCTTGGCGCCGGCGGCGCGGGCGAGCTTGGGCGCCGCCGAGCCGTGCGGGTCGTGGCAGGAGAGGCACTCGCCCTTCTTCACCGGGGCGTGCTGCACCTTGCCCGCGAAGGCCTTGGCGTCGTGGCAGCCCTCGCAGAGCTGCGCGCCCTTCGCCTGCACCGCGAACGGCTTGGGCGACTTCGGCGAGGCGTGGCAGGCCTCGCAGGACTGGGTGGCGACCGGGTTGTGCAGGCTGCCCCGGAGCAGCTTCGGCCCGTCCGACGAGTGCGGGTCGTGGCAGTTGGTGCAGGTGGTGACCGGGTAGCCGCCGTGCGCCTTCTGGAACGAGGCGTTCGACTGGTGGCAGCCGGCGCAGAGCTTCGACTGCTCGGACTTGAGGAGGTCCTTCACCGTGGAGGCGTGGGCGGCGTGGCAGGAGCCGCAGCCGTCCTTCAGCACCGCGTGCACGGTCTTGCGCTGGAACGGCTCACGCTGGTGGCAGCCGAAGCAGGCCTCCGCCCCCTCCGCCTTGAGGAAGTGCGGCGCCTTCGAGCCGTGCGGGTCGTGGCACTTGGTGCACTCGCCGGTGCGGAGCACCTTGTGGACGACCGGCTTGTCCATGCCGATCGACTCCTTCTTGTGGCAGGAGTAGCAGAGCGCGTTCCCGGTCTGCTTCAGGAGGAGCTTGCCGGAGGTGCCGTGGCGCAGGTGGCAGGACTCGCACTTCTGCTCCTTCACCGCGGCGTGGGCGTACTTCGCCTCCTTGAACTTGTCGGCCGCCTTCTGGTGGCAGTCGATGCAGCTCTTGGTCTTGAACTTCCGCTCCGCCGCGCCGGCGCCGGCCGGCGCCAGGAGCGCCAGGGCCGCGCCGAGCGCGAGCGCCAGGGCGAGCAGGCTCCACCACCGATTCGAGAGCTCTTTCAAGGTGACCTCGGGCGCGGTCGCGCTAGTAGCCGATGCGGGTCAGGTAGACGGCCACGGCGTGGGACTTCCGGATCTTGGCGTTCGACGCGCGCAGCGCGCGGTTCAGGTTCTCGCCGATGAGCTTCTTCCCGATGACGGCGCGCGCCGCCTCGTAGGGCTGCTGCTGCCCCGGGGTGGCGCTCACGAGCCGCACCAGGAAGTACTGCCCCTCGACCGCCTGCAGCCGGCAGTCGCCCGGGCGGGCCCCGGAGAGCTGGTTCGCGAGCTCGGGCGGGAGGGCGGTGGCGCTCACCACGGTGTTGTCGAGCTGGGCCTTGCGCTGGTCCTCCTTCACCTGCCCGGACGCGTTGGCGCGGAGCCAGCGGAAGTCGGTGCCGGCGCGGAGCTTGTCGAAGGCGGCCTGCGCGTCCTGGGCGCTCGAGAAGGTGAGGCTCTCGAGCTTGTACATGGCCGGGGTGGCGAAGTCGGCCTTGTGCTTCGCGTAGTAGGCGCGCCCCTCGTCCTCGGTGACCTTCACGTCGGGCATGATGGCGCGCTCGAGGTAGGCGCTGAACAGCGTGGCCTCCTTGAACTCGGCCATGTAGCGGCGGAACTCGGCGCTCTCGGCGATCTTCTGGCGGCGCGCCTCGGCCAGCACCAGCCGCTGCCGGAGCACCACCTGGAAGACGTGGGGCTTGGCGGCGTTGGCGCGGCGCTCCTTGATGGGCGCGTCGATGCCGTGGAAGAACTTCTCCTCCATGCCGCGGATGAGGTCGGCCACCGTGAGCGGCTTGTCGCCCTCGATGGTCGCGAGCACCCGCTGGTCCTTGCGCAGCGCCGCGACGCCCGGCTTCCTCGCCTCGAGGTCGAGCTTCGCGAGGAGCTTCTTGTCGGTGCGCGCGTGCTGCTTCGCGAGCGCGTCGTAGTACTTGAAGGTGGCCGACTGCCGGGCGGCCTCGAGGGCCCGCTGCTCGGCCCTGGCCCGCTCGGCGGGGACCTCGGGGTAGCGCGCGCCGAGCACCTGCACCACCGTGAAGCCGTCCGCGAGCTTCACCACCCGCGCCGCGCCGGCGGGCGCCGTGGCGATCACCTTCGCCACCTCCGGCTTCACGCCGGCGGCGCCGGTGTAGCCCGCCTCGAGCCGGCCCTGGGCCTTCTTCGCGGCGACGAGCTTCGCCCCGAGCGCCTCGAAGCTGCCGCCGGCCGCGAGCGCCTTCTGGAAGGCCTTGGCGTCGGCCTCCTTGGCGAAGAGCAGCGAGCGGACCTGGTACTCGCGGACGGCGTCGCGGTAGAGCCGCTCGACGACCTTCGGGTCGGGCTTCACGCCGGCGACCGCCCGGGCGCGGACGCGCACGAGGAGCTGCGTCGTCTCCTCGTCCTGGATGGCCTGCTTCACCTCCGGGAGGTCCTCGAGCCCCATCTCCCGGGCCTCGATGACGCAGAGCTTCATGTCCACCAGCCGGTCGAGGACCGGCTTGAAGTCGTGCTGGCTCGTGGGCGCGGCGTGGCCCTCCTCGTGGGCGGCGGCGAGCGCGTCGGTGACCTGCTGGAGCGTGATCTCCTCGTCGTCCACCCGCGCCACCGGCAGCGTCGCCGACTGCTCGGAGAAGAGCGGCGCCTGCACCTCGCGCCCGTCGCGGACGAGGTACGCGCGCATCTCGCGCTGCGCCCCGGCGGGCGCGGCGGCGGGCGCGGGGGTCGGCGCGGCGGCGGGCGCGCCCTGGGCGCGCGCGAGCCCCGGCGTGGCGAAGGCGAGGAGGAGAGTGGCGGTTGCGGTCCGGTGGTTCACGTTCACGTCCTTTCGCGGGCGGCCGGGCGATCGCCCGGTTGCTCGCTGCTCCGGTGGAGTACCGACTGCATCGCGTGTGCCTCGACCAAGGGACAGGGCGGACGCGCGGATCCGCGGCTTCTCGCGCCGCTCCGGCGCCGCGCGCACTCCGGGTCACGCAAGGGCTGCACGACCCCGCGCGCGCTGGTCCGATTTTGCGTCACGGCCTGCGCTCCTCGGTCGCCCGCGTGGGCGCCGACGAGGCGGGGGCCTGCTCGGTCGCTCCGAAGAGCGACACCGCCGCCGAGCGCGAGAGGCGGCAGGCGAGCGCGCTGGCGGTGCTCACCCTGCCCTGCTCGAAGAGCCAGACGCGGTCGTTGCCGGTGGCGTGCGAGGTCGCCTGCCAGACGAGCCGGCCGGCGCGATCGAGCGCCATGGCGGTGAAGTCCATCGACGGGGCGTCCCCGTCCACCAGCTCGCGGACGTAGCCCGCGATCACCACGTCGGTCTGCAGCACCTCGATCATGGCGCGCGCGGTGTCGAGCGAGACGCCGCCCTCCATGATCACCCGGTAGCGGCGCAGCCGATCGCGGGTCACGCCCGGCTCGACGACCTGCAGGCGCCGGTACGCCGCGAGCTGGCGCGTGAGCTCGAGCGCGAGCAGCTCGCCGGCGCGGCGCCGCGAGGTCTCGTTGAAGAAGGGCAGCACCGCCACCGAGTAGCCGCCGCCCGGGTCGAACTGCGGCGAGCGGAAGGCGACCCGCGGCTCGAACCGCCCCTCGTCCGGGCACGGCGGCGCCGCCACGCCGGTCTCGAGCGCCCGCGCGAGCGAGCCGCGCAGCCGCGCCAGCTCGCGCGCCTCGAGGGCGCGCGGGTCGCGCACCAGCCCCAGGCCGAGCAGGCCGGGCGAGTCGTCGCCGGCCCGCGCCACGCCGTCGATCCAGAGGAGGCGCGCCTCGGGCGTCGCCGAGACGAGCCGCGCCGTGACCGCGAGCCGCGGGGCGGGCTGGCTCGCGTAGGCCTCCACCTCGGCGAGGAGGATCGCGTCCACCCCGAGCTCCTCCCGCGCCGCCGCGGCGGAGGTGGCGTCGATGCCGCCGGTGAAGCGGAGCCGGTGCTTCTCGAGGAAGTCCTCGACCGGCTCGCCGGAGACCACCTGGAGGCCCGCGCCCTGCGCCACCCGCAGGAGCTCCCCGTCGAGCTCCCGCAGCGGCACCGGGCCGGCCGCCAGGTTGTCGGCCGGGAGCAGCGCCACCTTGAGGACCCGCGCCGGCGGGCGCGCCGCGTCGCCGCCGGCCGCCCGCGGCCCCCCGCAGGCGGCGCCGAGCAGCGCCAGCAGCGCCAGCGCGGCGCTACTGCTTGAAGAGCCGGTCGAGGAGGTCATTGACGAGGCTCTCCGTGACGTCGTTCACCGGCGCGCCGCCGCCGCCGAACATCCGGTCCATCATGGTGAGGCCGCCCTTGGTGGACGACGCCGACCAGATGACCCGCCCGCTCGAGGCCTCGAACATCTGCACGCTCGCCGAGACCACGTTCGCCGAGGCCGAGCCGGACCGCACCTCGCCGTACTCCTTCACCACGCCGCCGATCACCGCGTCGCACTTGATGAGCCCGCCGAGCTTGGTGATCTCCTCCGGGCTCGGGTTGATCGGGTTGGCCACGCCGAGCCGGCTCAGGCCGCGCGCCACCTCGCCGTTCGGCAGCACGTAGATGGAGCCGCTCGCGAGCAGCATGTTGGCGAAGACGTCGCGCACCCGCTCCGCGCCGGCCGAGTCGCGCGAGAGGTTGCCGAAGGGGAGCACCGCCACGACCTTCACCGAGCCGAAGTCCATGTTGGCGTCGTGGAACTTGTGCCCGCCGCCGCTGGCGCAGGCGCTCGCGAGCGCCGCGGTGGCGAGGACGAGGAGGGTCGGGAGCCGGAGCGGGGTTCTCATCGGAGGGTCCTAGAGCTGGATTGCGAGGCTCGCGGTGAACGACCGCGTGTCGGTGGTCCCGGTCGGCGCGTCGGAGCCGAGCAGGCTGTAGTTGAGGTCGAGGTAGGCGTGAGGGGAGAAGTTCCAGCGCGCGCCCGCGGAGGCGGCGTGGGTCTTCGCGTCGAGCGCGGTGTCGAGGGACTCGGTGTACGCGAGCCGGAGCAGGAGCGAGCCGTCCGGGAACGGGGTGAGCCCGCCGCTGAAGGTGGCGAGGGTGGTGGGGCGGGTGCCCTTGATGATCCGCTGCACGGCGGTCGAGAGGTACAACGCGGGGAACGGGCTGATCGACAGCGCGCCGTCCACGCGCTCGTTCTCCAGGCTGCTGTCGGGGAGGCCGCCGCCGGTCTGGCGCAGGCTCGAGTACGCGTAGGTGCTCGAGAGCGTCACCACGCGGTTCGGGATGAGCGAGGCGGTCGCGACCACGGTGGGCCCGCGCGCGACCGCGCCGGTCTCGAGCAGGTTGTAGGCGTAGCCGGTCGAGAGCAGCAGGTCCACGCCGCGGTAGAGCGCCGCCCGGTTCACCAGCGTGGCCGAGTTGAGCTCGGCGCTGCCGCGCGGCGTCTGGGTGAGCTGCCCGCTGTAGGTGAGGGCGTGGGTGAGCGTCGGGAGCGGCGTCGCCGCGAGCGAGGCCGAGTACTGCCAGGCGCCGTCGTGCTGCCCCGGGGTGCCGGAGGCGCTCACCCCGGTGTCCTGCCGGGCGACGCGCGCGGCGAGCTTGAGCCAGTCCCGCAGGGCCCGCTCGAGCGAGAGCCCGTTCTGCAGCGTGTAGGCGGTGTTGCCGCGGCTGTAGGAGAGGTTCCCGGCGAAGTCGTAGGCGAGGAGCGGGTCGGCGGTGAGCTGCTGGCGCATCGCCAGCGAGGCGCTGTGGGAGCTGAGGGTGGAGCGGCCGCGCACCTGCGCCGCCGGGACCACCTGGTAGGCCTGGAGCTCGGTGACGAGCACGTCGGCGTAGCGCCGGTCGGTGGTCAGGGCCGGCGGGAGCGGCTGCACCACCAGCTTCACGAACGGCGCCTGGACCTGCTGCAGGGTGAGCTCGTACCGGTTCAGGAGCGCGTTGAAGATCACCGTCCCGGCGAGCGCCACCTGCGTCCAGTGCAGGTTGTCGTCGCTGCGCCAGGCGGTGAACGAGAGCGCGGTCGAGATCTCCGGCGGCAGCGGCCGCTGCACGTAGACGTAGAGGGTGTTGAGCTGCGTGGTCGGGTCGGCGAACTGGAGGCCGAGCTCGCGCGCGGCGGTGTCGCCGGCGATCGACGCCGACCAGCCCAGGTTCAGGTTGGCGGAGACGTCGGTCTTCCCGTCCACCAGCAGGCCGTTCGGGCCGAGGGTGTCGCTCTGGGGCAGCGCGGCCGGGGGCTCGACGAGGGAGAGGCCGGCGGAGGGCAGCTGCTGCGTCGCCACCGTGCCGCCCGCGCCGGCCACGCTGGTGTCGGAGATCCGGTTCGAGAAGGCGTAGTTGGCCTGGACGCTGGTCCGCCCGCCGTGGAAGGTGTCGCCGTAGGTGACGTGCGCGCTGTTGAGGAGCCCGTCGGTGGTCGTGCCCGAGAGGTGATCGACCGAGTCCTGCGCCTCGAGCGTGTACTGCACGCTGAGCTGCCGGACGGCGTTGTAGCTCCAGCTCGCGAGCAGGTCGTTGAGCGTCGAGTCGGCGAAGCGGCGCGACACGTCGTAGGTGTCGGCGCGCGTGAGGCGCAGCTCGAGGTTGGGCAGGTCGACCGGGTGCCAGCCGAGGTGCAGCGTGTAGGTGTCGTTCACCTCGTGGAGCCGGCCGCCGCCGAGCGAGGTCTGGGTGGACTCGTCCTGCCGCTGGTAGCTCAGGTCGCCGCCGAGCACCGGCGGCCCGAGGTGCAGGCGGACGAAGCCGGACCCGCGCCAGGCGTCGCCGCTCGCGGAGAGGCCGGTGCCCGAGCTCCACTGCCGGTCGTCCTCGAAGAGCCCGTTCCCCTCGAGCCGGACCAGCGGGGCGAAGGAGCGCGAGAAGCCGAGGCTGTAGCGCTGGGTGAGCTCGTCCACCGTGGAGGTGGTCACGTGCCCCTGCGCGTCGGTGGTCCGCGTGTCCACGTGCGAGTACCCGGGCTCCAGGTAGAGCGAGAGGCCGTCCGCGCCGGCCGGGCACGGCGCCAGGGCGAGCGCGAGCGCCAGGGCGACGGCCGGGAGGAGGTGGGGGGCGGCCCTCCGCATCAGAACCGCTCACCCGCCACGGTCACCGCGTAGGGCTCCTCGCCCACCGGCACGGTCGAGAGGAGCTGGTGGCTGGCGAGGTCGAGCACGGCCAGGCCCGGCAGGGACGGCACGAGCGCCAGGAGCGCGTTCTCCGCGTCGTCGATGGCGAGCCAGGTGACGGTCCCGGGGACGGGGAAGAAGTCCACCGGGATGAGCGAGAAGGCGTCGTAGACGCGCAGCCGGCTCTCGCCGCGCAGCGCCACGTAGAGGAGATCGGTCCGCGGATCGACCTTGAGCGCGGTGGCCCCGAGCCCCACCGTGACGCGGCCGGCCGGCGCGAGCGACGGCAGCGAGAAGGCGTCGAGCTGCGGCGAGCTCGAGTAGATCACGTAGAGCTTGTCGCCGGCCCGGTCGAGCTGGGCGCGGATGGGGCCGGCGCCGGTCGGGATCGAGCCCGCCACCGCGCGGTTGGCGACGTCCACCACCGTCACGCTGTTCGACCCCTCGTTGAGCACGTAGGCGCGGCGCCAGGCCCGATCGACCAGCAGCGACGCCGGGGCGGTGCCGGTCGGGAGCCGCGCCCGCTCCACGCCGGTGTCGGGATCGAGGAACGAGAGGGTGTTGGAGCCGGCGTTGAGGACGAGGAGCGTGCGGCCGTCGGGCGCGAGGGCGAGCTCGATGGGGCGGTCGCCCGGCGAGAGCCTGAGCCGCGGCTGCTCCACGTCGCTCGTGAGGTCGTGCACCTGCACCTGGTCCTCGCCGGAGAGCGCGACGTAGAGCCGCGCGGAGGGGCCCTGGGAGAGCGCGAGGCCGCGCGGCTCGCGGCCGGTGGCGAGCACCGCGAACACCTCGCGGCGGCGCCGGTCGAAGAGGGTGAGATCGCTGCCGCCCGCGTTGGAGCAGACGCCGTCGAGCGCGGGGGGCGGGCGCGCCGGGGCGGCCACGGCGAACCGGGGCGTGAAGGCCACGCCGGCCTGGAACGAGGGCTCGTAGCGGAGCGTGAGGCCGAGCACGGTGGCCGCGCCCGCCTTCACCTCGAACGGGCCCTCGAGGGGCGACGGCTCCTTCGGGACCAGCAGCTGCGCCGGACCGTCCGGGGCGAGGACGGCGGCCTTCGTCACCTGCAGCTCGAAGCCGCGGTAGGCGCCCGGCGGGAGCCGGCCGGAGGCGAGCAGCCGCTGCCGCCTGGGCTCGGGGCCCGGGAGCTCGGCGAGGGCGAGCGCGAGCGGCACCGCGCCGCCGTCCTCCCGCACCGCCGCGAGCGAGGCGAGCGAGAGCGAGAGCCGGTCCGCGTCCTGGGGCCACCCTTGGAGGTAGAGGAAGACGGCGCCCTCCTCGGCGAGCGGCGGGCGCGCGGCGAGGCGCGGCGTGAGGAAGCCCGCGCAGCCCGTGAGGCCGAGCGACACGAGGGTGGCGAGCAGCGTCTTCACGGCTGGCCTCCGACTTCGCCGGGTGAGTGGAAATAAAGCAGGGAGGGGCCGCGCAGGCGGCCCCTCCCCCCGTTCACTACGACCTATGGCGCGACGGAATTAATCCTTCGCGTGGCACTTGTTGCAGAGCGACCGCTGGGCGAACGCGAAGTTCGTCGCCGGGCGGTCGTACATGGCCGCCTGGTAGGTCGCCTGGTTCATGCCCATGCTGTACTGGCCGTAGGCGCCCTCCGCGACCGGGGAGTCGCTGCCCGGCCACTGCCCGCCGAGGGTGAGGAACTCGGCCTTGTTGTTCCAGCGGGTCATGCTGTCGAAGCCGCCGGCGTGGGCGCGGTGGCAGGAGAGGCAGGACACGTTCTCGGAGCCGAGCGACGGGCCGCCGGTCTGCGTGCCGTCGTTCACGGCGTGGCCGGCGAGGGTGGCGATGACGGTGGTGCCCTCCTCGTACGGGACGAGCGAGGTGTAGGAGCCGGCGCTCGTGCCGGTGAGGTCGCCCGACTTCTTGTAGGCGTTGTAGATGGCGGCGATGGTGGTGCCGTTCGCGGCGCCGGCCAGGTTGTTGGCGGTGGCGGTGAGCTTGGCGCCGTTGCCGGCCGGGTGGATGAGGGCGGTGTTGGCGGCGTTCACGTTGTCGTTGTGGATCGAGCGGTGGCAGTTGGAGCACCACTCGGACATGCCGGCGCCGTAGGCGACGCGGGTCTCGGTGACGGCCTCGGTGCGGTTGTAGGTGGCGGGGGCGACGGCGACCGGCGGGTTGGCGTTGAACGCCATCACGCCCGGGACCGACATCTGGGAGTAGTTGCTGGGGGCGAGGAGGCGGTAGACGCCCACGGCCTCGTCGGCGGTCGGCGCGGCGCCGTAGGAGCCAGGGCCGCCGATGGGCAGCGTGGCGGAGCCGAAGGCGGTGTTGGTGATGGTGCCGTTCACGTCGGTGATGCGGGCGCGGCTGTGCGGGTCATGGCAGGAGGCGCAGCTCAGGCTGGCCGCGGGGTAGTTGCCGCCCGGGGCGGTGGTCAGGGTGGCGTCGGCGACGAGGCCGTAGTCCTGGGCCACGACGTTGTGGCCGTGGCGCTCGCCCTTGGAGGTGACCGGCGCGCCGTAGCTGGCCGTGCCCTTGTAGGTCTGCGTCAGCCAGGCGAAGTCGCCGCCCGGGGTGCGCTCCACCGGGGCGCTGCCGGCCGCGGGGGCCGGGAAGGTCATCACGTGGTAGCTGCTCGGGGCGGTGTCGGCGGCGGCGTGGCAGTTGAGGCAGGTGGAGCTGTTGTCCGAGCCCTGCAGCAGGTAGTTGTTGCCCTGGAACTGGACGGTCGAGGCCTTCCCGCCCGAGTTCCAGCCGGTGAGGCCGGTGTTCCGGCCGCCCGACATCGACTTGTTGCCGGACGAGTTGTGCATCGAGTGACAGCCGTCGCAGTACGCGACGCCGCCGTCGTGGAAGGCCCAGGCGTTGCCGGCAGCGATCGTGGCAACGAGGGCCAGTGCGAATCTGAACGACTTCATGTGTGTGCTCCTCCAGGCTGCTGTTTTTGCGCCGACCGGCGAACTTCCTCGGAGACCGGTACGGCGCGCACCCGGGGCACCTAGCATCGGCTGTGCCACGATATTTGCCTGGAATCGCTGGCTTTTCGCCGATCGGCGGTGGGTGAGAAGACCCACCCGCCTCGTGCGGCCCGAGGCCGACCTCCCCCTCCCCTGCCGATGATGCAGTCGGTAAGGACCCGTCCATGAGGTCAAATCGAAGTCACCCGTTCACGGGACAAACCGAGCCGGAACTGCGGTCCGCCGGACCCGGTCCGTGCATCCCCCGTTCGTAGGGTCCGACCGCTCCCGCGCGCCATGGGGCGCTCGCTTGCACGTCGATGGACGTGGGTGGCTGTAGGTGGTGGTGAGTGACCCAGCCGCCAGCCGGGCCCGGCGTGGGCCGCGCGCCGCCCTTCAGCGCTGCCCGGAGGCGGCGGCCGGCTCGCTGGAAGCGGCGGCGCCCTCCGCCGGCGGCGCCGGCGGGTCCTGCACCGAGTACTGGAAGACGCTCACGCCCCTGCGCGCGCTCTGCGACACGAAGACGCGGTCCCCCGCGACCGCGAGGTCGAGCGGGGCCACGAGCTGCCCGGGCCCCCAGCCGCGGCCGCCGAACTCGCCGCGGAACTCGAGCTCGGGCGTGAAGACCATCACCACCGAGCGCAGCACGTCGCCCACCAGGAACCGCCCCTGGGCGTCGCGCGTGATCCCCCCGACCACGTTGAACTTGCCGGGCGAGCTGCCGCGGTCGCCGAAGCTCGTGACCTTGCCGGAGGGGGAGACGACGAAGACGGTGAAGAGCGGGGCGACCGTGAAGAGGTAGTCGCCCGCCTCGTCCACGTTGAAGGCCTGCATGGCCGGGTTGCCGGCGCGGACCCCCTTGCCGATCTTGCCGAGCTCCTTCTCGAGCTCGTGGAAGAAGTCGTGCGTCTCCTCGACGCGCCCCTGGAGGTCGGCCACGAGCACCTTCATGGTCCCGCGCTGGGCGAGGAAGATGCGCCGCCCGCGGCTCACGAGGACGTCGGGCGAGAAGTCCTTGGCGAAGTCGTCCGGCACCTGCGTGAGCTCGACCCGCGCGCGCGGCTCGCCGCGGAAGTTGCAGCGGGTGAGCACCTGCTTGCCCTTCTCGCTCGCCAGCACCAGCAGCTCGCCCGTGGGGAGCGGCGCCACCGCGAGCACGTTGCCGAGCTCCGCGTCCTGGCCGAACCGGTAGAGCTCCATCCCGTTCTCGTCGAAGACGCCGACGCTGCCGTCGGTCCGGTCCACGACGTACAGCTCGCGGTGCGCCGGATCCCAGACGAGCGAGGCCCAGCTCGAGGGGACCGGCCCGTCGCTGTCGGAGAGGTCGTAGAGGAACGTGCCCTTCGCGGCCTTCCCCGGATCGTACGGGGCGGGCGGCAGGGGCGGCGCCGCGAGCGCGGCCGCGAGGAGCGCGGAGGTGAGCGCCTGGAGGAGCATGGAGGGGCCGTCACCATAACACCCGGCCCCCGGCGCCCGCTTCCGCCGGCAGGGGCCGGGCGGGCGGCAGGGCGATCGCCTCGCCGGCGACGATCGGGCGGGCGGGCGGGCGGGCGAGCGGCGGGGCGGCCGCCCGGCCGGCGCCGCGCCGGGCTGGTGCTACATTGTCCGCGGCCCGTGCCGGGAGCTCCCCCATGCGCAACCTCCTGCAGCTCGCCACGCTCGCCGCCGTCCTCCTCATCGTCGCGACCGACGTGGCGCGGGCCCGGCCCAACGAGACCTTCACGCTGCAGGACCAGGACAAGCTCCTCGTCGAGGCGCCGGGCTGCCACGCGTTCTGCGGGATCCAGACGCCGCAGCGGCGCGAGTGCGCGGTGCGCGAGCCCGACTGCAGCGTGGTCTGCGAGCCCATCCCCGAGTGCAAGCCCGACGGCATCCGGCCGATGCGGGTCTGCGCGGTGGTGCGCGACCGGCGCTAGGGACAATGCCAGTCACTTGACGAGCCTTCCTCGGTCACACGGGCTCGGCGCTCGCGCGACCAACCCGTGAGCTTCTTCGGGCCCTGACGCGAGCGGAGGGGGCACGCGCGAGCGATCTCGCCGAGCTCGGCGGCGGCGCCGCCGCCTCGCCGGACGTGTCCGAACGCACTGGGCCAGGGGCGCGCGAAACGAGGCCGCGCCCGCGAGGAGGGGCCGGCCAGGAGCCGTCCCCGGGGACGGCTCGGGCCAGGAGCTCCGCGCAGCCTGTCCCATTGCTGCCGGCCCATTTCGTTACCCATGTACCCCGTACGGCCTCCGTTTTCGCTTGACCGGGCCGTGGGCTTTTCCGCCTCGCAACGGTCCCGCGCGCTGGGCATGCCCCTCCCGACGCGCCCGGCGTCCCCTGCGCGGCGCGCGCGCCGTCTCCGGGGGAGCGCGGAGGCTGCTCCGGGAAAGCCCGGCCACGGGCCGCCCAGACCCCTTCCCGGAGGGCTCGAAAACCGCTGGTACAACGGAGCGTATGAACGCCCTGCTCTCCACCGATCTGGCCGCGCTGTCCGACCGCGCGCTCCTCGATGCCCTCACCTCCCTCGTCCGGCGCGAGCGCGAGGCCACCGCCGACGTCCTCGCGCACCTCGCCGAGGTCGATGCCCGCAGGCTCTACCGCGACCACGCCTGCCCCTCGATGCACGCCTATTGCGTGGACGTGCTCCACCTCTCCGACGAAGCCGCCTACAAGCGCATCAACGCCGCCCGCGCGGCGCGCCGCTTCCCCGTCATCCTGGAGATGCTCGCCGATGGCAGGCTCCACCTCTCCGCCGTGTGCCTCCTCGCGCAGCACCTCACGGAGGAGAACCACGGCCCTCTCCTCGACGCCGCCGTCCACCGCAGCAAGCGCGACGTCGAGCAGCTCCTCGCGGAGCGATTCCCCAGGCCGGACGTGCCCGAGGCGCTGCGCAAGCTCCCGAGCCCCTCGCCGCGCTTCCTGCCATCGGCGCCGCCCGAAGCGCGATCTCTCCTTGCTGCCGCCCGAACCGCCGCCGCTCCTCGCTCCTCCCGCTGCGCTTGCGCCCGCCCCCACACCGGTCGTAGCGCCTCCTCCGCCGCCACGACCCGCGCTCGCCCCGCTCGCGCCCGAGCGCTACAAGCTCCAGCTCACCATCTCTCGCCAGACCCGCGACCGGCTGGAGGAGGCCCGGGACCTGCTCGGCCATCAGCTGCCGGCCGGAGACCTCGCCGAGGTCGTCGACCGGGCGCTCGAGCTCCTGGTCCGCGAGCTTCGCAAGCGGAAGTTCGCCGAGACCCGAAGGCCGCGGGCACCCAGGTCCGCCCCGGCGACCGAGGGCTCGCGGCACATCCCCAGCCACGTGCGGCGCGAGGTGGCCCTGCGCGACGGCCACCAGTGCACCTTCGTCGCCGAGGACGGACGGCGCTGCCCGGCTCGCCGCAGGCTCGAGTTCCACCACCAGCGGGTCGCCTTCGCGAAGCGCGGGGAGGCGACCGCCGCCAACATCTCCCTTTGCTGCACCGCCCACCATGGGCTCGCGACGGAGCAGGAGTTCGGCCGCGAGCACGTCGCCCGACGCGTCGCCGAGGCCCGGCAAGCGCGCGAGCGCCGCCGCGTTGCCAAGGCGCCGTCCCCGGGGACGGCGTTCACCACCTCATCTTTCGCGTTCGGCCCGACCTGACCGATGACCGGCGGGGCAAGCCGTTCCGTGCTCCACCCGGCCGGTCTCCCACCGCGCGCGGTGCGGCGAGCTTCCGTGAGGGTTCCTCCTCTCGCGGGCGCGGCCTCGTTG
This sequence comes from Anaeromyxobacter paludicola, assembly GCF_023169965.1. Classification (NCBI taxonomy): domain Bacteria; kingdom Pseudomonadati; phylum Myxococcota; class Myxococcia; order Myxococcales; family Anaeromyxobacteraceae; genus Anaeromyxobacter; species Anaeromyxobacter paludicola. The sequence goes on from NZ_AP025592.1 coordinate 2,689,060, forward strand.
CACGGGCCCCCACGTTCGCGCGGGCAGACTCCGTCCGGCGAGGCGGCGGCGCCGCCGCCGAGCTCCGCGAGAACGCTCGCGCGCGCCCCCCCTCGTCGTCTCGGCCCGAACGCCGCTCGCTGGACGGGGCCATCGGTCGAGAGGCGGACTGGCCCCGGCCGACTGGCCGGCGCCCGGGTCGCAGTACGCGCGCGACCCGCCCCCTGACAGAGAGGCACGCCGGAAGTGGCCAAGTGAGAGGCACTGGCACTAGGGCGCGGCCGGCGCGGCGCCGGGCTGGAGCTGCATGCCGCGCCGCATCTCCTCGGTCGCCTCGCGGAGGAGCCCCTTGCGCGCGTAGGCCATGCCGAGGTTCGTGTGGGCGTCGGCGTAGTCCGGCGCGAGCTGCACCGCGAGCCGGAGCTGCGCGATCGCCTCGTCGTAGCGGCCGAGCTGGAGGAGCGCGACCCCGAGGTCGTTGCGCAGGTCCGGGGAGCCGGGGTCGAGCCGGAGCGCGGCGGCGTACTCCGGCAGCGCGTCGCCGGGGCGCCCCGCCTCGACGAGCGCCTTGCCGAGGTTGAGCCGCGCCCGCGCCTTCGCCGGCGACTTCGCCGCGGCGTCGGTCCAGAGCGAGACGGCGCTCGACCAGGTGCGGTTGCGCAGGAAGGTGGCGGTCGCGAGCGCGAGCACCACCGCGACGAGCGCCGCCGCGCCGGCCCGGCGCCACGCGGGCCGCAGCCGCGAGACCCCGAGGACGGCCGCGGCGGCGGCGCCGGCGAGCAGGCCCGCGCTCGGCAGGTAGACGCGGTGCTCGAAGATCAGGTCGTCGATGGGCACCACGCTCGACTCGACCGCGAGCGCGAGGAAGAACCAGAGGATCCCGAAGCCCACGAGCCGCCAGGCCGGATCGAGGCCGCGCGCCGCGCGCGGGCCGGTGCGCCGGTAGAGCGCGGCGGCGAGCCCGAGCAGCCCGGCGATGGCGGCGACCGGCCCGGCCAGCGCGGGGGCGAAGAGGGTCGTCTGGAGCGGGTAGTCGTGGTCGAGGTTCTGCCCCACCGGCAGCACGAGGAGCCGCAGGTACGTCCCGACCACCGCGACCTGGGTGACGAGGTAGTCGTGCCGGGACCAGGCGCCGGCGCGGACCGCCGCCTCCGCGCCCGCGAGCCCCGCGCCGCCCGCCGGGGCGAGCAGGGTCAGCGGGATCACCGCCAGGGTGAGGAGGAACGGCGCGAGCCCGAGCCACGCCCGCCGCCCGGGGCGGCCGAAGAAGCTCGCCTCGAGGAGCAGGAGCGCGAGCGGCAGCGTGAAGGCGATCTCCTTCGTCTTCATCGCCACGAGCGTCGCGAGGAGCGCGCCGAGGTAGCGACCCGGCGCGGCGAGGCCCGCCTCCCGGCGCAGGCGCCACGAGAGGTAGAGCGCCGCCGCGAGCAGGTAGAAGAGCGTGGCGAGCGAGGCGAGGCGCTGGACGACGTAGGTGACCGCGCCCGTCTGGAGCGGGTGGGCGACGAAGAGCGCGGCGGCGAGGAGCGCCACCGCGTCGCGCCGGGGCGCGAGCGCCGAGCGCGCGAGCCGCGGCGCGAGGAAGAGCCCCCGCACCAGCGCGAAGAGGAGCGCCGCGTTGGCGAGGTGCACGAGGAGGTTCACCAGGTGGTAGCCGGCCACCTCGAGCCCGCCGAGCCGGTAGTTGAGCGCGAAGGTGAGGTACGTCACGTACCGGTGGCGCGCCGCCGCGTAGCCGCCGCCGCCCGGCAGGTAGCTCGCGAGGTCGCGGACGAGCCCGTTGTCCACGATCGACGAGAGGTCGTCGGCGACGAACGGGACCTGGAATGTGTTGGCGTAGGCGGCCGCGCCGAGCAGGGCGACGCCGAGCAGCGCCAGCGCGCCGCGCCCCGAGCCCCGGGGATCTTCGCTCGCGCCGGCGACGCCCACGCGCCGCATTCTCCGCGACCACCCACCGGCCGAGTCAAGCCGCGGCCCCGGCGGCCCGGAAGGGCGAGAAAAAAAGTGCGCCGGAACCAGTGCGGCCTGGAGGAGCCACTCACTGCTTCCGGCGCTGCGCCAGCCTCCGAAGCCGGCGCGAATCCGACGCTACCAGTTCCGTATCAAACTGACGGAACAATTCAGGAAAGACAACCCTCGGCGCGTCCCCGGTTCGAGGGATGGGGCGAGGTCGGTGCGGCGCTCACCCATCATAGGCATGGCAGCTCAGGCAGAGCGGCGTGGGGGTCACGTCACCCGAGGCCGGGGCCGGCGCGGTCGCGCGCGTCGCCCGGCGCGACGACGCCGCGGTGACGGGACCGACCTTCACGGCCGGGGCGACCTGCGCTCCCGGCGGGATGGCGAGCCGGTACCGGTAGGGCGAGGCGCCGTCGTGGCAGGTGCCGCAGCGGATCATCCCGTCGGGCAGGAAGACGCCGCGACGCACCGCCTCGTCGGGGGTGCGGAGCGACGGGCTGCGCGAGAACGCCGGGTACGGGTACGGGAAGTCCACCGGGTGCGTGCGGTGCAGCTCGTGGCAGACGAGGCAGTCGTCGGCCGCGGCCGCCTCGCGCCCCGCGACGAGGAGCGAGCAGCGCGCGGGCTCCGCCGCGGGCGCCGGCTCCACGGCGGTGTCGGCCGCGGCGGCGGCGAACCAGACGAAGGCGGCGATGGCGACCGGGACGCGGGCAGACCTCATGCCCCTCCGCCAGAGCGAGCCGCGCGCCAAGCGCCGCGCCGCGTGGATTTCCCGGTGTTGGCGGCAGGTTGAGCGATGCGGCCGGCGCCGCGTGGCGGGTCCTCGCCGCCCCAGCCGTTTCGCGCCGCCGGGCAGGAATGGCCGGGTACCCGCCGGTTTCGCGTTTCGGGTCCACCCCGCCTCGCGGGTACCTCCCACCTCTGTGAAGCGACACCCCGGGTAAAGCGCGCGAGGTCGCCCGGGACTTGCCGTGACGCGGCGTCACCGGACCGAGGGTCAAGCGCGCGGCGCGATCGGGGCGCGGGGGCGGGGCTCGCCGGGCGCCACTTGCAGAATGCCGGGCAAGCGCCCGGCGCGCGTGGGGTTTTCGCGTTCCGGGCGGCGCGGCCGCCTACCACACCCCGGGTCGTTCTTCTCCGGGACCCCTGCTATAAGTTTCCGGCATGTGCGGAATCGTTGGGTACGTGGGGCCGCGACAGTGCGTGGACCTCGTGGTCTCGGGGCTGAAGAAGCTCGAGTACCGGGGCTACGACTCGGCCGGCGTGGCGGTGGTGGGGGCGTCGGGGCTCGAGGTGGCGCGCTCGAAGGGGAAGCTCGCGAACCTGGTCGGGGTGCTGAAGGAGAGGCCGCTCCACGGGACCACCGGCATCGGCCACACCCGCTGGGCGACCCACGGGCGCCCCTCCGACGAGAACGCCCACCCGCACCGGTACGGCGGCGTGGCGGTGGTGCACAACGGCATCATCGAGAACCACCTCGCGCTCCGGTCGTCGCTCCAGGGGCGCGGGCACCAGTTCGCCTCCGAGACCGACACCGAGATCTTCGCCCACCTCATCGCCGAGGCGCTCGAGGACGGGAAGCGGAACCTCGTGCAGGCGGTCCGGACGGCGCTCTCGCAGATCCAGGGCACCTACGCCGTCGCCGTCATCTCCGACCGCTTCCCGAACGAGATCGTGGCCGCCAAGAACGCGAGCCCGCTCGTGGTCGGCTTCGGCCAGGGCGAGAGCTTCCTCGCCTCCGACGTGCCGGCGATCCTCGAGCACACCCGCGACGTGGTCTACCTCGAGGAGGGCGAGCTCGCGCACCTGACCGCCCAGGGCATCTCCCTCGAGGACCGCGACGGCGTGCCGCTCGACCGGCCGCCGCGGCGCATCGAGTGGAGCGCGGTGGCCGCCGAGAAGGAGGGCCACAAGCACTTCATGCACAAGGAGATCCACGAGCAGCCGCGCGCGCTCGTGGACACCGTCCGCGGCCGCACGCTGCTCGAGGAGGGGGACGTCGCGCTCGACGGGCTCGAGCTCTCCGCCGACGAGGCGCAGCGGATCTCGCGGCTGGTCATCGTGGCCTGCGGCACGAGCTGGCACGCCGGGCTCTGCGGCCGGTACATGATGGAGACCCTGGCGCGGCTGCCGGTGGAGGTGGAGCTCGCCTCCGAGTTCCGCTACCGCGACCCCATCGTGGACGAGCGCACGCTCTGCCTCGCCATCTCGCAGTCGGGCGAGACGGCCGACACGCTCGCGGCGGTGAAGGAGGCGAAGCGGCGCGGCGCGCGGGCCGTCTCGATCTGCAACGTGGTCGGCTCGGCGATCCCGCGCGAGTGCTCGGGCACGCTCTACACGCGCGCCGGGCCGGAGATCGGCGTCGCCTCCACCAAGGCCTTCACCACGCAGCTCGCCTGCCTCTTCCTCCTCGCGGTCAAGCTGGGCCGGCTGCGCGGCACGCTCTCGATGGAGGCGGCGCGCTCGCACCTCTCCGCGCTCCGCCAGCTCCCCGCCTGGATGGAGCAGGTGGTCCGGCAGGAGCCGGCGGTGCTGCCGGTCGCGAAGCGCTGCGCGCAGGCGCGCGACGTCCTCTTCCTCGGGCGCGGCAGCCAGTACCCGGTGGCGCTGGAGGGGGCGCTCAAGCTGAAGGAGATCTCGTACATCCACGCCGAGGGCTACGCCGCCGGCGAGATGAAGCACGGCCCCATCGCGCTCGTGGACGAGAACCTCCCGGTGATCGTCCTCGCCACGCGCGAGCCGGCCTACGAGAAGACGCTCGGCAACATGGAGGAGGTCCGCGCCCGGGGCGGGCAGGTGTACGCGGTGGTCTCCGAGGGCGACGTCCACGCGGCGAGCCTGGCGCAGGTGGCGCTCACCGTGCCCGAGGCGCCGCCGCTCCTCGCCCCGCTGCTCTCCATCCTGCCGCTCCAGTTCCTCGCGTACCACGTGGCCGACCTCAAGGGCACCGACGTGGACCAGCCGCGCAACCTCGCGAAGAGCGTCACGGTGGAGTAGGGGCGCCGGGGCGGGGGCCACGCGTCTCACCTCTCCCTCGCCCTCCCCCGCTCCGCGGGAGAGGGAAGCTGCGTTGCACTCCCGCTCCGCGGGAGGGGGAAGCGGCCCGCCACTCCCCGCGAGAGGAACGTTGCGCGGCGCTCCCTCCCCACCGCGCGGGGAGGGTCGGGGAGGGGCGGCCAGGAGGATCCGGGATGTCGTCGCTCCGCCTCTTCGTCGCCCTCGACCTCCCCGCGCCGGTGCGCGAGGACCTCCGCGCCTTCCAGGCCGCGCTGCGGCGCGAGGCCGGCGCGCAGGCGGCCGACGTGAGGTGGGTGGACCCCGACTCCGTCCACCTCACGCTGCAGTTCCTCGGCGCGGTGCCGGAGGAGCGGCGCGGCGAGGTGGAGGCGGCGGTCGCCGCCGCGGCCGCGCAGGCCGCTCCCGCGACGCTGCGGCTCGCCGGGGCCGGCGCCTTCCCCTCGCCGTCGCGCCCGCGCGTGCTCTGGGCCGGCGTCGCCGGCGAGGTCGAGCCGCTCCGCGGGCTCGTGGCCGCGCTCGGGGCCGGGCTCGCGCCGCTCGGCTACCCTCCCGAGGAGCGCCGCTTCTCGCCGCACCTCACGCTGGGCCGGGCCCGCGATCCGCGCGGCGCCCGCGGCCTCGCGCCGCTCCTCTCGCGCGCGCCCCCGCCGTCGAGCGCGCCGTGGCGCGCCGAGGAGGTCACGCTCTTCCGCTCCCACCTGTCGCCGGGCGGCGCCCGCTACGAGCCGCTGCTCCGGGCGCGGCTCGGCCCCGGCGGGTAGGGTCCGCCCGCGCGTACTGGCGCCACCTCGACCTACGCCTGAACACCTGGGCGGCGCGGGCGTGCCTCGGATCAAGAAAAGCGTCCGCTTACGCTGGCCGCCGGTTCAGCACGGGCGGGAATTCCTCGCTGAAAACAGCGGCGGCGCCGCGAGAGGGCTCGCGACGCCGCCTTCGACCGGCCGATATGGCCGACGCGCTACTTGGAGTACTGGATGTTGGCCTGGCCGCAGCCCGTCCAGGTGATCTTCACGGCCTTGTCGGTGAGGTCGAGCTTGGACGCGTCCGCGCCGACCGGCCGCGTCGCCCAGACGCGCTTCGCCTCGAGCGTGCCCGAGGTCACGCAGCCGTTCGCGTAGGTGAGGTCGATGATGACCGACTCGCCGACGCTGAAGGTGTACGCCGTCCCGTTGTGGGTCAGGCCGCCGTAGAGCCCCTGACCGAAGTCGCCCTTCACGGTGCTGGCGGTCACGGTCAGGTTCCCGGCGCGCGAGTAGGTGATGTCGATGCCGGTGAGGTTCTCGTCGTTGCCCTTCACGTTGACGGTGAGGGTCCACGTGAGCGTGTCGGTCGCGGCGGTCAGCACGAAGGAGCCGTTGACCGTGCCGGTGAGGTTGGTGTTGGTGCTTGCGTTGGTGATGGTCACGGTGCAGTTGGTGAACTTGACGGAGCTCTGGTCGCTCGCGACCTGCACGCAGCTGTCGTCGTTGAAGCCGTAGGTGGAGCCGGAGGTCGTGAGCGCCTGGCCGACCTTCTGCAGCGCGGCGGTCTGCGACGCGTTCACCGGCAGGCTGAAGTCGATGCCGGTCGAGCCGAGCAGGCCGGTGGTGATCTCCCCGGTGTCGCCGGGCGCGGTGGCGACGCCGCCGGAGCGGAGCGCCGCGAGGCCCGACATGGCGCTGTCCACCACGGCCGTCTGGGTGGGGCTCGCCGCCTGGCCCGTGTCGTAGTTGAACGTGGCCGCCTTCGCGGCGGAGCCGTCGTTGGTAGCAGGAGTGCTGCTGCTCGAGCTTCCGCACGCCGCGAGCGCGGCGACGGCGACCACCATCGCAATCCGCTTCATGTGTGTTCCTCCCTTTGGAATTCGCGGCGAGACCCCCCGCCGTGACGCGCAGTCTACCGTGCGGGGGCTCGCTCGCACGCCCCGTGAACGGGTGAGCTACCTTGGGGGGAACTCCATTTTGCATTCGCTGGTCTCGAGTCGCCGGCTCGGCGGGGAGACAGGCGTCCAGTTGATTGACACCTGACCTTTCGTTCAGTATCGGTGTGGTTGTCAGAGCCCGCTGTTAGAAGCACCCCCACGCTGAGAACGGGGCGGCGCCCCGCCCCGCAAAGGAGAAGACCGACATGCCCGTGGCACCGGAGAAGGAGAAGGCGATCGAGCTGGCCGTCTCGTCCATCGAGAAGGCCTTCGGCAAGGGCTCGATCATGCGCCTCGGCAACGAGGACGCGCTCGTGAAGGACGTGCAGGCCATCTCCTCCGGGTCGGTGTCGCTCGACATCGCCCTCGGCGTCGGCGGCTTCCCCAGGGGACGGATCATCGAGATCTACGGGCCGGAGTCCTCCGGCAAGACCACCCTCGCCCTCCACGTGGTGGCCGAGGCCCAGAAGAAGGGCGGCATCGCCGCCTTCGTCGACGCCGAGCACGCCCTCGACGTGGGCTACGCCCGCAAGCTGGGCGTCCGCACCGACGACCTCCTCATCTCCCAGCCCGACACGGGTGAGCAGGCGCTCGAGATCACCGAGACGCTGGTCCGCTCCGGCGCGGTGGACGTCCTCGTGGTGGACTCGGTGGCGGCCCTCGTGCCCCGCGCCGAGCTCGAGGGCGAGATGGGCGACGCCCACATGGGCGTGCAGGCCCGGCTCATGAGCCAGGCCCTCCGCAAGCTCACCGGCACCATCTCCAAGTCGTCCACCATCGTCATCTTCATCAACCAGATCCGCATGAAGATCGGCGTGATGTTCGGCAACCCGGAGACCACCACCGGCGGCAACGCGCTCAAGTTCTACGCCTCGCAGCGGCTCGACATCCGCCGCATCGGCGCCATCAAGGACGGCGAGTCGGTCATCGGCAACCGCACCCGCGTCAAGGTGGTGAAGAACAAGGTCGCGCCTCCCTTCAAGGAGGTGGAGTTCGACATCATGTACGGCCAGGGCATCAGCCGCGAGGGCGACCTCCTCGACCTCGCCTCCAACGAGAACATCGTGGAGAAGAGCGGCGCCTGGTACAGCTTCGCCGGCGAGCGGATCGGCCAGGGGCGCGAGCAGTCCAAGACCTTCCTGCGCGAGCACCCGGAGGTGCTGCAGCAGGTCGAGGGGCAGCTCTTCGAGAAGTTCGGCATCCGCCGCGGCCCGGCCCCGGTGCCGGCCGCCGCGCCCGCCGAGGAGGAGGAGGCCTCCCCGGCCCAGCGCAAGGGAGCCAAGCGGGCCGGGTAGCCGCCGACGCGCCCCCACGGCGGCGCTCGCCGCCGTGGTCCCGGAGGCGCGGGTGCGCTAGCATGGCCCGCCTTCACGCCTGCCCGAAACCCCGCTTCCGTGAGCATCGACCTCTCCAAGAAGAACTGGCTCTCCGCGCTCGTGGAGGCGGAGCTCGCCGGCTACGACCCGGCCCAGGCGCGCCTGCGGCTCCCGCCCGAGCTGCGCCTCCAGGACGCCGACGGGCCCGACCTCGAGGCGCGGGCCCGGCTGGTGGTGCTCCGCTCGGTGCGGCAGCGCATCGACCCGCCGGAGGGCGGCCGCCCCGACGAGGCGTTCCTCTCGCCGATCCGGGGGCACATCGACCTCGTCCTCGACCTCGCGCTCCTGCAGGCCGGCACCTTCGAGCCGGGCAAGCGGCGCGCCGAGATCGCCACCTTCTTCGCCGCGGCCTGCGGCGACGTGGCCGGCGCGCTCGACGCCGACCCCGGGGAGATCGACGAGCCGGACGAGGGGCCGGTGCGCCGGGGGCTGGCGCGCGCCGGCGTGATCCTGAAGAAGCGCACCTACCCCGCCGGCGATCCGGTGGACGGCCTGCCGCTCTACCCCTGCGTGCTCTCGGTGCAGCGCCGGCTCCTGGCGCGGCTCGCCATCGGCTACTACGCGCGCGGGCACCTCGAGAAGGAGGCCGCCCGGCGCCAGCTCCTGGCGGCGAGCCGCGAGCTCGCGCTCCTCGCCGAGATGCTCGCCGGCATGTTCACCGCGGGCGCGCCGCTCGACGCGGCCCGGCGGCGCACCTGGCGCCGGCAGGTGACCCGGCTCGGCCTCCAGAAGCTCGACGAGAAGGAGCTCCTCGAGCGCGTCTCCACGCCGCGCTCCCCCGCCCAGCTCGCCCGCGTCGTGCTGCCGGTCGCCGCCCAGACCTTCGTCGAGCACCTCGCCCTCGCCGAGGTGGCCGCCGGCGCCTCGCCGGAGCGCGCCGCCTGGCTCGAGGCGCTCGCCGCCGCCGCCGGGATCCAGCCCGAGGAGCTGGTGGAGCTGCGCGCGCGCGCCGCCATCGTCCACGCCGACTACCGCCACCTGTTCCAGCCGAGCGGCGACGGCGACGACCTCTCCCCCGCCGACTGGGAGGACGCCGCCGACGAGATGCTGGAGAAGGTCTCGCAGGCCGTCTCCGACAACCTCGACGCGGTCGTGGCCGAGCTCAAGGAGACCGGCTCGGTGAGCGGGCTCGTCGCCAAGGCCGCCGCCGGCACGCCGCTCACCGCCGACGAGAAGCGGCGGGTGAAGGTGATCCTCATCGACCTCGCCAAGGCCGTGCCGGCGCTCGCCATCTTCGCCGCCCCGGGCGGCATGCTGCTCCTGCCGCTCCTCGCGAAGCTCCTGCCGTTCGACGTGCTCCCCTCCGCTTGGTCGCGCGAGGGGAAGCCCGGGCGCAAGTCGGCGCGGGCGCGCGAGAAGGCCTGAGCGCCTTTCATCTCAAGAGACCCCCTCCCCTGGAGCGCCTCCGTTGAAGATCGCCTTCCTCGGCACCCCTCCGTTCGCCGTTGCCGCCCTCGAGGCGCTCGCCGCCGCCGGCCACGAGCTCGCCTGCGTGGTGGCGCAGCCCGACCGCCCCGCCGGCCGCGGCCAGGAGCTGCGCGCCCCCGCCACCAAGGTCTGGGCCGAGGCCCGCGGCGTCCCGGTGCTGCAGCCTGAGAAGGTCCGCGACGGCCAGCTCGCCGCCGCCCTCGGGGCCCTCGCGCCCGACGTGCTCGTGGTGGTCGCCTACGGCCGCATCCTCGGGAAGGATCTCCTCGAGCTCGCGCCGCACGGCGCCGTGAACGTGCACGCCTCGCTGCTCCCGCGGCTCCGCGGCGCCGCGCCCATCCAGTGGTCGCTCGCCGAGGGCGACCGCGAGACCGGCGTCAGCATCATGCAGATGGACGAGGGGCTCGACACGGGCGACGTGCTCCTGCAGCGGGTCCTCCCCATCGAGCCGGCCGACACCGCCGAGACCCTCTCCGAGCGGCTCTCGCGGCTCGGGGGCGCGGCGCTGGTCGAGGCGCTCGGGCTGCTCGCCGAGGGGCGCATCGTGCCGGCCCCTCAGGATCATACCCAAGCGACGCTCGCGCCCATCATCCAGAAGGAGCACGGGCGGCTCGACTTCCAGCTCCCGGCCGAGAAGCTCGTGTGCCGGCTCCGCGGCTTCACGCCCTGGCCCGGCGCCTACACCACGCTCGGCGGCAAGACGCTCAAGGTCCACGCCGCGCGCGCCACCCACGGCGACCCGGTGATGCGCCCCGGCACCGCGCAGGCGATGTCGAGCGGGCTCTTCGTGGCCTGCGGCGGAGGCACCGCCATCCTGGTAACCGAGCTGCAGCTCGAGGGGCGCAAGCGCATGTCGGCCGCCGACTTCCTCAAGGGCCAGCCGGTGCCCGCCGGCACGGTGCTCGGGTGAGAGGGCTCCGGGCAACCCCATGAGCGCGCGCCGGATCGCCTTCGAGGTCCTGCGCCGCGTCGAGGAGGGGGGCGCCTTCGCCTCCCGCGCCCTCGACGCCGCGCTCGAGGCCGCCGGCGCCATCGACCCGCGCGAGGCCGGGCTCGCCACCGAGCTCACCTACGGCACGCTCCGCCGGGCCCTCACCCTGGACGCGGCCCTCGCCCCGCACTCGCGCCGCGCCATCGGGACCCTCGATCCCGCCGCGCGGGTGGCGCTCCGGCTCGGCGCCTACCAGCTCCTCTTCCTCGGCACCGCGGCGCACGCCGCCGTGGGCGAGACGGTGGGGCTCGTGAAGGCGGTGGACGCCGGCCGCGCCGCCGGCTTCGTGAACGCGGTGCTGCGCGCCCTCTCCCGCGCCCCCAGGCTCCCGGAGCCGCCGCCGCTCGGGGACGATCCGGCCGGCCACGTGGCCGTCGCCGAGTCGCTGCCGCGCTTCGTCGCCGAGGAGTGGGTGGCCTGGCTCGGCGCGGAGGAGGCGCTGGCGCTCGCCCGCGCCATGAACCAGCCGGCGCCGCTCTGCGTCCGCAGCCCGCGGCGCGACGAGCTCCTCGAGAAGGCGCGCGCGGCGGGGCTCGCGGCGCGGCCCGCGGCCCGCTCGCCGCACGGCGCCATCCTGTCCGGCGCGCCGGTGCGGGCGCTGGCGCGCGCGGCCCAGGGCGTGCCGTTCCAGGTGCAGGACGAGGGGGCGCAGCTCGCCGGGCTCTACGCGGCCGGCCACCTCGCCGGCAGCACCGGGGCGCGCGTGCTCGACGCCTGCGCCGCGCCCGGGGGGAAGACCTTCCACCTCGCCGAGCTGGTGGGGCCGCACGGCGAGGTGGTCGCGGTGGAGCTCCACCCGCGCAAGGCCGACCAGCTCCGCGACGAGGCGGCGCGCCGCGGCTACCGCCAGGTGAAGGTGATCTGCGCCGACGCCTCGCAGCCCCTGCCCGGCCTCGCGCCCGCGAGCTTCGACGCCGTCCTCTGCGACGCGCCATGCGCGGGGCTGGGCACGCTCCGCCGCCACCCCGAGCTGAAGCTCCGCCGGACCGCCGAGGACCTCGCCCGCGCCGCCGGGCTGCAGCGCGCCATCGCCGCCAACGCGCTCCGCTACGCCAGGCCGGGCGCGCCGTTCACCTACGCCATCTGCTCGCTCTCGCGGGCGGAGGGGCCCGCGCTGGTGCAGGCGCTCGTGGACCTCGGCTTCTCGCGGCTGCCGCCGCCCGCCGGCTTCCCGGCCGACGCGCTCACCGCCGAGGGCGACCTCCTCACCCTGCCCAGCCGCCACGACTGCGACGGCTTCTACGCGGCGCGGCTCGCGGCCCGCTGAGCGGTGCCGGCGAGGCGGCCCTCCCGCCCGGCGAGGCGAGCGGTCCCTTCACCGGCGCCTCAGCCGGCCAGGAGCTCCTTCGCGGCCAGGTAGGCCCGGTGGACGCCGGGGATCCGCTTGCCGGCGCGGACGAGCCGCACCGCCACCGAGCGGGCCAGGGCGTCGAGCCGCGCCTGCGCCTCGGCGCGCCGCCGCTCGGCCGCGGCGGCCCGGGTCTCCGCCTCCGCGAGCGCCGCGCTCACGCGGTCGAGGATCTGCTGGAGCCGGTGCGCGTCCTCCTCGGCGCCGGCGAGCCGGGCCCGGGCCTCCTCGAGCGCGCGCCCGCGCCGCGCCCCGTCCTCGTGGCGCGCCGCCGCGTAGCCGTCGCGGAGCGCCTCGCCGAGCCGCCCGAAGACGGCGCGGCTCCGCGCGCCCAGCCGCGGGCCGGCGCGCCGGGCCTCGGCGTAGAGCGCCTCCAGCTCCTCGCAGCGGCGGCCCAGCCGGAAGCGGGACCAGCAGGCCTCGGCCACCGCCGAGAGGTCGAGCGCCGGGCAGGCCTCGAAGAGGAGCGCCTCGAGCTCCGCGTCCGAGGGCCGCCGGCCCTCGAGCCGGCCCGAGAAGTTGCGGGCCGCGAGCGCGTCGAGCCGCCCCGCCTCGAGCCAGCCGTCGCAGCCGTGGACGTCGAGGAGCAGGCAGGGCACCCCGAGCGCGCCCGCGAGCAGCGCGGTGCGGCCGATGGTGATCACCGCGTCGAAGGCGGCGAGGCGCGCCGGGTCGATGGGCATCGAGGCGGCCGGCAGCCCCCAGTGCGTCCAGCGGAAGCCGGGGCGCGCCGCCGCGATCCGGTCGAGCGCCGCCCCGAGGGCCGGGGCGAGGTGGTTCGTCACCACGAGCAGCTCGCGCACCGGGCGGGGCCGGGGCGCGGCCGGCCGGACCAGCCCGTGGTCGTCGAACCAGTTGCGGGCGATCCGGAGCGGGACCGCGCGGCCGAACGGCGTGGCCGCGAGCCCGTCGCGCACCTCCTCCGAGACCGCGAGGCCGAGCGACACGCCCTCCCAGAGCGGCGGCGCCGCCTCGAGCGCCGGCCGGGGCCCGAGCGAGGAGAAGATCGCCGCCGCGTCGAGCCGCAGCCCCGCCAGGAAGCACAGGCAGGGGACGTGCTGGACGTGCACCACCTCGGGCGCGAAGGCCTCCACCGCCTCGCCGTCCGCGGGCGTGAGCACCGGCACGCCGGCCGCGCGGAGCTCGTCGGCGATCGCGCCCGGGACGAAGGTGAAGGCGGCGACCTCGTGCCCGCGCCGCGAGAGCGCCGTCGCGAGCTCCTTCGTGTAGAGCTCGGAGCCGGCGCGCTCCGCGAGGTGGTGGTTCGCGATCAGGATCTTCACGTGGGCTCCGGGAGAGGCGATCCCTCGACCGGCTGAACCCACGAAGGGCGCGCACGTTAAACGTGTGCTTACCGCCGCCGCGGCCGCGGCGCCCTCACTCCTTCTTCTCTCCCGAGACGAGCCCCATCTTCGCGAGCTTCTCGTAGAGCGTGCTCCGGTGCAGCCCGGCGAGCTCGGCCGCCTTCCCGACCGAGCCGCCCGCCTCGCGCAGGAGGTCCTCGAACCAGCGCCGCTCCCAGGCCTCGCGCGCCCGCTTGTACCGGCCGCCCTCGGCGGCGTCGGCCGGCTCCGGCGGGGTGAGCTCCGGCGGCAGGTCGGCGAGCGTGATCGCGTCGCCGCGCGCCAGCAGGAGCGCCCGCTCGATGGCGTGCTCGAGCTCGCGGATGTTGCCGGGCCAGGGGTGGTCGAGGAGCGCCCGCATCGCCTCGGCGTCGGGCGCGAGCGGCGGCCGGCCGAGGCGCAGGGCGTGCTTCTTCACGAGGTGCTCGACGAGGAGCGGGACGTCCTCGCGCCGCTCGCGCAGGGGCGGCAGCCGGAGCGGCACCACCCGCAGGCGGAAGTAGAGGTCCTCGCGGAAGCGCCCGGCGTCCACCGCCTTGCGCAGCTGCTCGTTGGTGGCCGCGATCACGCGCACGTTCGCCTTGCGCGGCTTGCGGGAGCCGACCGGGATGTAGTCGCCGTCCTGGAGCACCCGCAGGAGCTTCGCCTGCACCGTCAGCGGCAGGGTCCCGATCTCGTCGAGGAAGAGCGTGCCGCCCTCCGCCTCGGCGAAGAACCCCTCGCGCGCCACGTCGGCGCCGGAGAACGCCCCCTTCTCGTGGCCGAAGAGCTCCGACTCGGCGAGCGTCTCGGGGATCGCGCTCATGTTGAGCGCCAGGTACGGCCCGGCGGCGCGCCGGCTCATGGCGTGCGCGGCCCGCGCGACGAGGTCCTTGCCGGTGCCGCTCTCGCCCTCGACGAGGATGGGCACGTCGGACGGGGCCACGCGCTCGAGCAGCGCCGCCACGTCGCGCATGGCCGGCGACCTCCCCACGATCCCGTGCAGTTGGTAGCCGCCCGCGAGCGCGGTCTTGAGCTGGGCGTTCTCGCGCCGGAGCCGCGCGTGCTCCACCGCCCGCTCCACCAGCAGCTCCAGCTCCTCCGGGTCGAAGGGCTTCTTGAGGTAGTCGAAGGCGCCCGCCTTCATCGCCGCCACGGCGGTCTCCACGGTGGCGAAGGCGGTCATGATCACGACCGGGATCTCGGGCGTCTTCTGCTTGAACCGCTTCAGCCCCTCGAGCCCGTCGATCCCGGGCATCCGCAGGTCGGTGACGATCACGTCGAAGGCGGCCCGCTCCACCGCCGGCAGCGCCTCGGCCACCGAGGCGAAGTCGTAGACGTCGTAGCTGCGCGACAGCGTGCGCTTCACCATCTGGCGCGCCGAGTCGAGGTCGTCGATGACCATCACGTTGGGCTTCACCGCTCGCCTCCCTCGCCGTCTCGCCGGCCCGCCTCGCGCGCCCGCCGCTCCGCCGCCTCCCGCTCCGCCTTCTTCTCCGCCGCCGCGCGCTCCTCCGCCTGGCCGGGGAGCAGGCCCTTCCGGTCCATCCAGGAGACGATCCGGTACACCGCGTAGAAGATGCCGGCGACGAGCAGCAGCGACACCGGGAGCATCACCTTCATGGCGTCGCCGAGGACGTCGGGCGCTGCGGGAGCGGCCATCCCTGGAGTCTACACCGGGGCGGCCCGGGCCCCACCCCCGGCCCCGGCGGCGGCCCCGGCGACCGGCAGCCGCATCCGGAACAGGGCCCCGCCGCCCGGCGGGCTCTCCACCTCCACCGCGCCCCCGTGGGTCTCGGCGGCCTGGCGGACGATGGCGAGGCCGAGCCCGGTCCCGCTCGCCTTGGTCGTGTAGAAGGGCTCGAAGACGTGCGCCGCCACCTCGGGCGGGATCCCCGGGCCCGAGTCGCGGACCTCGACCAGCACCTCGCCCCCCTCGGCGCGGGCGCTCGCCCGGAGCGCCCCGCCCTCGGGCATGGCCTGGAGCGCGTTGACGCACAGGTTCAGGAAGGCCTGGCGGAGCATGTCGGCGTCGGCGTTCACCTCGGGCAGGTCCGGGGCCACCTCCACCGAGGTCGCGACCCGCGCCTGCGCCGCCGCCGGGCCGACCACCTCGACCGCCTCCCGCAGCACGGGCTCGATCGACTGCGGCTGCGTGACCGCGTCGCGCGAGCGGGCGAAGACCAGGAACCGCTCGAGGAGCCCGGCCGCGCGCTGGGTCTCGCGCCGCACCGCCTCGAGGTCGGGCCGGTTCGGGTGCTCGTCCGGGAGCTCGCGCAGCGCCACCGCGGTGAAGCCGCGGATCACGTTGAGCGAGTTGCCGAGCTCGTGCGCGAACCCGGCGGCGATGCCGCCCAGGGTGGCGAGCCGGTCGGCCCGCAGCACGTCCCGGGTCTTCTGGGCGACGCGCGCCTCCAGCCCCTCGATGAGCCGCTCGTTCTCGACCCGCCGCTCGGCGAGCCGCTGCGACATGGCGTTGAAGGCCTTCACCACCTCGGCGAGCTCGCGCTCCTGCGGCACCTCGAGCTGCCGGCCCGCCTCGTCGCGCGCCAGCGCCTCGGAGGCCTCGCTCACCTCGGTGAGCGGCCGGGTGATGGTGCGGAGCAGGACCACCGCGAGCACGTGGCCGAGGAAGATCCAGACCGCCGCCAGCGCCGAGGCGGTCCAGGCGAGCCGCCAGGCGCTCCCGAGCACCTGCTCGTGCTCGAACTCGACCCGCACCGCGCCGACGAGCTGGCCGTCGCGCAGGATGGGCGCGCCGGCGACGATCCCCTCCGGCTCGACCAGCCGCGTCACCACCTCGAGCGGGCTCTGCGCCGGGGTGAAGACGGTCGGGGCGCCCTCGGGGCACCCCTTCCCCGACGGATCGGCGCAGGCGAGCACCTTGCCGAAGCGGTCCACCACCCAGGCGCGCGCCACCGGCGCGCCGGTCACGAGCTGGTTGACGAGCAGCGCGAGGGCGGCCCGGCCGGCGGGCGCGGCCCCGTCGGGGTTCACCCATCGCGTGGCCGCCGGTGCCACACTGGCGGCCAGGGCGGCGCCCTCGCGGGCGAGCAGCTCCTGCGAGCGCTGCAGGTCCCGCCAGAGGGCCACCGCGGTCACGCCGGTGGTCGAGAAGATGGTGATGCCCGCGATGAGGGCGAAGAGCTTGACCCGGAGCGTGATCACGGGAACACCTCGTCACGGGAGGCGGAATGGGCGAGCGGCGGCGACGGATCCTGTACGCGGCGGCGAGCGTGGCGGTGGTGCTCGCCGCGGCCGCCGTGGCCGGCGCCGTCCGCATGAAGCGGTTCATGGAGGAGGACCCGCGGCTCTGCGCCTACTGCCACCGGGCCAGCCCCGAGTTCGCGCTCTGGAACCGCGGCAGCCACCGGATGGTGGCCTGCCAGCGCTGCCACCACAACACGCAGGAGCAGCAGGTCGCCATGCTGCGCGGCTTCCTCGCCGGGACCCGGCCCGGCGGCAAGGGCGGGCACGGCGAGGTGGAGGTGGGCGCCTGCGCCGCCTGCCACCTCTCGCACGACCCGCGCTGGCCGCAGGTGGGCGGCTCGCGCGGCCACAGGATCCACGTGGACCAGCAGCGGATCGCCTGCGTCCGCTGCCACGCCGCGAGCGTGCACGGGTTCGAGCCGGTGCAGGCGAGCTGCCGCGCGTGCCACGGGCAGCACGCGGTGAGCGTGTCCGGGATGCAGCAGCTCCACTGCTTCGCCTGCCACGACTTCCTCTCCCAGGACCCGGGCCTCAAGCCCACCCGCCGCGACTGCCTGCGCTGCCACAGCGCCGAGGGGGTCCTGCCGTCCCGCTTCTCCGACCAGGCGCCGATGCAGTTCGCCTGCGGAGCTTGTCACAAGCCGCACGCCAAGACCAAGGAAGAGGCGCTCGTGGCGTGCACCTCCTGCCACAAGGACGTCGCGAAGGCGCCGGTCCACGCCCGGGCGCGCGGGCGCCGCTGCGTGGAGTGCCACGAGCCGCACCTGTGGAAGGCGAAGCGGGGCTAAAGAAAAGGCGGCGGGCCGGAGCCCGCCGCCGTGAGCAGCCTCGAGGTGCGCTGCCTTCCTACGGCAGCTCCTTCTTCTCCTCGGCCTTCTCGTACTCGAGCGGGTGCTCGTCCTTCATGAACTCGAGCGTGGTCTCACCGGTGAGCCAGGTCCAGTTCATGGGGAAGATCGAGGGGCGCAGGTGCACGTTGTAGAAGTGCACCACGAAGAGGAAGAGGATCGCGAGCGTCGCCTCCTCGCCGTGGATGATCTGCGCCACCGACAGGGCCCAGTGCGGCAGGAACTTCGCGAACGTCACCGGGAACCAGAAGATGAACCCGGTGCCGATCATCATCGCGCAGCCCCAGAACACGGCCCAGTAGTCGAACTTCTCCATGTAATTGAAGCGCTCGAACCTGGGGCGCTCCTTCTTCAGGCCGAGCATGTGGAGGATGTTGTCGCGGATGTCGAGCGCGTCCTTCGGCATCGGCAGCATGCTGAAGGGGAGCGCGCGCTTCTGGGCGAGGAACGCCAGGTAGAGGACGTGGTAGACGCCCGACACGATGAGCAGCACGGCCGCGAAGCGGTGCCACAGGCCGGCCGCGTGCGCGCCGCCGAAGAGCGCCAGCGCCTTGCGCGACGACTCGAGCGCCTCCGGCTTCTCGAGGTAGCCGGCGCCGCGGAGCGGCCAGCCGGTGAGCCCGAGCAGGATGCAGCCCGAGAGCAACAGCCAGTGCTGGATGCGCTGGTGGATGTCGAAGCGCTTCACCGTCTTCTCGGCCAGCTCCGGCTCGACGTGGTGCCCCGCCTTGCGGGAGAGGCGGCGGCGGATCTCCCAGAGGAAGTCGATGAGCACGTGGAAGCCGAAGAAGAGCAGCGTCAGGGTGGTGAGCCAGGAGAAGGCGAGGTGGACGTAGTGCGGGATCGGGCTCCGCGGGTCCTCCTGCAGCTCGCGGTGGGCGATGACCGAGGCGAAGGTGTCGTTCGCGCCGGGGTGGCACTTGCCGCAGGTGAGGGCGCGGTTGTGGCCGGCCACCGTGGAGGCCGGGTCGGCCTTGGCGAGGATGCCGTGGCCGCCGTGGCAGTCCGAGCAGTTCGGCGCGCGCGGGTTGCCGACCGCCACCTGGCGGCCGTGGATCGAGTCGCGGTAGGTGACGCCCACCTCGGGGTTCAGGCCGGCCGCCTTCGCGTACTCCTCGTTGGCGTGGCACTTCTCGCAGCGCGTCGCCAGGGCGCGCATGCTGGCGTCGCCCTGCGGGCGGTGGCCCTTCGCGTCCTTGGCGACGAGCGGCTGCACCGCGTGGATGGCGCCGTGGCAGGAGACGCAGGTCGCGCCCGCCACCTTGCCCGGCTCGAGGATCGACTTCGCGTGGACCGAGCCCCAGTACTGGTCGGCCACCTCGGAGTGGCAGTTGCCGCAGGCGACGAAGGCGCGCGGCGAGACCGTGACCGGCTCGCCCGGGCCACGCTCGCCGGTCGGCTTCGGCTCGCCCGGACGGCGGGCGGCGGCGAGCTTGGCGACGCGGTCGGCGTCGGGGCCGGTGAGCTGCGGCAGCCCCTCGGAGTGCATGCCGTCGGGCTTGTAGCCCTGGTGGCAGTCGGTGCAGTCGGCGATGCCGGCGTGGACCGAGCCGAGGAACGCCTTGGCGTCGATGGCCGGCTTGTCGGTGCCCTGCGCCTCCGCGTGGCAGCCGAGGCAGGCCTGGGCGTCGGCGGAGAGCTGGTTGTCGGACTTCTTCGCCTCGCCGGCGCGGGCGGGGGCGGCCGCGGCGGAGAGACAGAGGACGATGGCGATGAGCGTAGGACGCATTTCGGGGTGGGCCGTGTGCAACGGTTGTGCCCGCAACCCCGTGGCCGTTGGCGGAGAAAAGTGGCTTCAACTCCCCGGGTTTCGAACCACTTTGCCCTACGTCAATTTACTGCGACCGCAAAACCTGCGTCCCGGCAACCAGACCGGTTAAGGTTGCGCGTCAGGCCCCTGACGACCCAACTGTGCGTCCGGAAAGCAGAAAGCGGACGACCGGTCGGTCGTCCGCTTTCGGGGGAGGATGCGGATGTGCGCGGGGATGCGACAGGGATGCTAGGTGTGCGCCGCCACCTGGCGGAGGATGTCGAGCTCCTCGAGCGCCTTGCCGGCGCCGATCACCACCGCGGAGAGCGGATCCTCTGCCAGGAAGACGGGCAGCCCGGTCTCCTCCCGGAGCAGGGTGTCGAGGTTCTTGAGCAGCGCGCCGCCGCCGGCGAGGACGATGCCGCGGTCGGCGATGTCGCCGGCGAGCTCGGGCGGCGTGCGCTCGAGGGTGACCTTCACCGCCTCGACGATCCCGTTGATGGGCTCGGAGAGCGCCTCGCGGATCTCCGGCGAGGTGACGGTGAGGGTGCGGGGCACGCCGGCGACGAGGTCGCGCCCCTTGATGTCCATCGAGAGCTCCTCCTCGGACGGATAGGCGGTGCCGATGCCCATCTTGATGAGCTCGGCGGTGCGCTCGCCGATGAGGAGGTTGTACTTGCGCTTGATGTGCTGGATGATCGCCTCGTCCATCTTGTCGCCGGCGACGCGCACCGAGCGGCTGTAGACGATGCCGCCGAGCGAGATCACCGCGACGTCGGACGTGCCGCCGCCGATGTCCACGATCATGTTGCCGGACGGCTCGGTGATGGGGAGGCCCGCGCCGATGGCCGCGGCCATGGGCTGCTCGATCAGGTAGACCTCGCGCGCGCCGGCCGACTCCGCCGCCTCGCGCACCGCCCGCTTCTCCACCTCGGTGATGCCGCTCGGGATGCCGATGATGATGCGCGGCTTCACGAACGACTTCCGGTTGTGGGCGGACTGGATGAAGTACTTGAGCATCGCCGCCGTGATCTCGAAGTCGGCGATGACGCCGTCCTTCATCGGCCGGATGGCGACGATGTTGCCCGGGGTGCGCCCGAGCATCTCCTTCGCCTCCTTGCCGACCGCGAGCACCTTGCGGCCCCCGCGCGACTCGTTCTGCACGGCGACCACGGAGGGCTCGTTCGAGACGATGCCCACCCCGCGAATGTAGATGAGGGTGTTGGCGGTCCCGAGATCGATCGCGAGATCGCGGGACATGATGTTGTGGAGCCAGTCGAGCACGGCGAGGTCCGGGACTATAGCAAGGGGGGGTAGGTTATCAACGCTTAATGAAGGTGTTCGCGCACCCAGCCGAACACCACCTCGTGGAACGTGCGCGCGTTCCTGGGCTTGAGGATCCAGTGACCCTCGTCCGGGAACAGCAACAGCTTCGAGTCGATTCCGCGCCGCTGGAGCGCCGTGAACGTGGAGTAACCCTGGGCGACGTTCACGCGGTAGTCCAATTCACCATGGGTTACGAGGGTCGGCGTCTTCCAGGCGGTGACGAAGCGGTGGGGCGACCAGCGATCGTACTCGGCGCGGTGCTCCCAGGGCAGCCCCATCTCCCACTCGGGGAACCACAGCTCCTCGGTGTCGTAATACGCCGACTCGAGATCGAAATCGCCCGCATGGGTGACCAGGCAGCGGAAACGGTCGGTGTGGCCGTTGATCCAGTTGATCATGTACCCGCCGTAGCTGGCCCCCGCCGCGCAGGTCCGCGCCGGGTCGGCCTCGCCGGCCACCACCGCCGCGTCGGTCAGCGCCAGGATGTCCTCGAACGGACGCCCACCCCAGTCGTGGTTGACCGCATCGACGTAGGCCTGGCCCCAGCCCGTCGAGCCGCGCGGGTTCGGCAGGATCACCGTCCAGCCCTGCGAGGCCCAGAGCATCGGGTTCCAGCGGTAGCTCCAGCCGTCGTGCCACGCGCCCTGCGGACCGCCGTGGACGAGCACCACGGCCGGCCGGCTCTCGCCGGGCTTCGCGCCGGGCGGCTGCACGATCCAGCCGTGGGTGAGCGCGCCGTCCTTCGACCGCGCGTCCAAGGCCCGGTAGGTCACCCGCTGCACGTCGGCGAGCGCCGCCTCGCCGAAGCGCGTCAGCGGGCGCGGCCGGCCGCCCTCGAGCATCACCACCTCGGGCGGGCGGACCAGCGAGTCGGCGAGGCCGGCGAAGGCGAGCCCGGCGCGCGCGCCGCGGAGGGCGGTGAGGTTGGCGCCGCGGGTGAGCTGCCGCGGCTCGCCGGCGGCGAGGTCCACCTCGAAGAGCTCCACCCGGCCGGCGACGTCGGCGGTGAAGCGGAGCGCCTTGCCGCCGTTCGCCCAGGCGAGCTCCTGGACCGAGAGCTCGCTCCTCGCGGTGAGGTCGCGCGGCGCGCCGCCCGCGGCCGGCATCACGAGGAGGTGGAAGCGGTCCGACTCGTAGCCGGCGCGCGGCTGGCTGCGGAAGGCGAGCAGCTTGCCGTCCGGCGACGGGCGGGGGGAGCCGTCCCAGCCGGCGCCGGCCGTGAGCTGGCGCGCCTCGCCGCCCTTCACCGGCACCGCGTAGAGATCGCCGTTGGTGGAGGTGGCCTCCACGCGGTCGGCGACCGCGGTGAAGTAGAGGGTCCGGCCGTCGGGCGAGACCGCGAGGTCGCCCGCCTCGCCGCGCTGGAAGGGCGGGACGTCGCGATCGCCCGGCGTGAGGTCCACCGGCGCCGCGCCGCCCTCCGGCGAGACCCGCAGCACGTGCGTGCGGGTGCGCTCGCGCCAGCTCGTCCAGTGGCGGAACAGGAGCCGCGTCGCGAGGTGCGGCCGGTGCTCGGCCTGCTTCGCCGCCCGCTCGTTGCAGGCCATGTCGGCGCCGCAGGCCGGATCGACGTCGCTCGTGACGAGGAGCGCGCCGTCGCCGGCCCAGAGCAGCTCGTTCACCTCGGTCGGGAGGGAGGTGACCTGGCGCGGCTCGCCGCCCTGCGCGGGGACGACCCAGGCCTGGCTCGCGCCGCCGCGGGTGGAGACGAAGGCGAGGCGCTTCCCGTCGGGCGAGAAGCGGGGCGAGGTGACGCGCTCGCCGGCGCCGCTCGTGAGCTTGCGCGGCTCGCCGCCCTTCGCCGGGACCACGTACAGCGCCGAGTCGAGCCGGTCGCCGGCGGGGGCCGGGAGGGCCACCGTGAACGCCACCTCGAGCCCGTCCGGCGACAGCTCCGGCTCCGCCACGCGGGGCACGGCGAGCAGGTCGTCCACCGTCATCGCGTGCGGCTGGGCGGCGAGGGCCAGGGAGAGCAGCGGAGCGAGCAAGGAGCGCCTCCGAAAAGGAGAAGGGCCGGCTCATCGCCGGCCCTCCTCGGGGTTCACGTCGGGTCCGGCCTAGGAGGCCTCGGCCTCGACCTTGACCTTCACCTTGGCGTCCACCTCGCGGTGGAGCTTCACCGGCACCTCGAAGTCGCCCAGGGTCTTGATGGGGTCCTTGAGGTCGATGAGGCGGCGGTCGAGCTGCAGGCCGCGGGCGGCGAGCGCCTCGACGACGTCGAGGGCGGTGACCGACCCGTAGAGCTTGTCCTGCTCGCCGACCTTGCGCTGCAGGGTGACCGGCGTCTCGTTGATGCGCTTGGCGACCGCCTGGGCGGAGGCCTTGAGCTTGGCGGCCTTGGCCTCGGCCACGGCCTTCTGGTGCTCGAGCTCCCGGACGTTCTTCGGGTTGGCGAGGACCGCCAGCCCGCGGGGGAGCAGGTAGTTGCGGCCGTAGCCGGGCTTCACCTCGACGAGCTCTCCGCCCTTGCCGAGGTTGTCCACGTCTTCGCGAAGGATGAGCTTCATGTGGTTCTCCTAGGCGGTGACGACGGTGTAGGGCAGCAGCGCCACGATGCGGGCGCGCTTGATGGCGGTCGCCACCTCGCGCTGGTGCTTGGCGCAGTTGCCGCTGATGCGGCGGGGGATGATCTTGCCGCGCTCGGTCAGGAAGTACTTCATCTGACCCTGGTCCTTGTAGTCGACCTTGAGGGTCTTGTCGGCGCAGAACCGGCAGACCTTGCGGCGGCCGAAGCCGCGGCCGCGACCGCCCTCCTCCATGCCGCCGGCGTCACGGCCGCCGCGCTCGTCGCGGTCGCCGCCGCGGCCGAAGCCGCCGCCGCCACCGCCGCC
Organism: Anaeromyxobacter paludicola; assembly: GCF_023169965.1. Classification (NCBI taxonomy): domain Bacteria; kingdom Pseudomonadati; phylum Myxococcota; class Myxococcia; order Myxococcales; family Anaeromyxobacteraceae; genus Anaeromyxobacter; species Anaeromyxobacter paludicola. Next base: position 2,712,343 of record NZ_AP025592.1, read on the forward strand.
GAAGCCGCCCGGCTTGCCGCCGAAGCCGCCACCACCGAACTTGCCGCCACCCATGTCAGGACGCGCCATGGCTTACTCCTCCCCTCGCTCGAACTCGGGACCGGCCTCGAAGCCGTCCTCGCCGCGCTCGCCGAACTCGCCGCGCTCCTCGCGGGGACGCGGCTCGTCCTCGACCGGCGTGACCTTCACGTCGGCCTCGACCTGCCGGGCCTCGAAGTCGACGTCGTCGGCGACCTTCACCGACTGGAACTTGGTGACGCTGTCGATCATCTTGAGGTTGCGCTCGAACTCCGCGACCAGGCCGGGCTTGCCGACGTAGAGCGCGTGCATGTAGAGCGCCTTCGGGTTCTTGCCGACCGGGAAGGCGGTCTTGCGCTTGCCCTGGTTGGTGAACCGGATGACCTTGCCGCCCTCGCGCGAGACCACCGCGCGGAGCCGCTCCTTGATCTCGTCCACCTGCTCGTCGGCCGTCTCGGCCTTGAGCAGGTAGATGGTCTCGTACTCGCGCACGAGCTTCTTCTGCGTTTCCGCCATCTGAACTCCCCTCGGGTCTGAGGAGGCGCCCTGCTGCGCGCCACCATTAAAGCGGCGGTTCGCCCGCCGCGAGGAGCTGCCGGTGCCGCCGGGCCCATCCCGGTGGTCACCCTCTGTGCTGCCTTGCCGCGACTACCCCGGCGACTTCACCCGCCGGTTGAACTCGTTCATCGCCTTCACCGCGCCCTGCTCGACGATGGTGCGCGCGGCCGCGGTGGCCCACTCCACGCACTCGGCGAGCCGGGGCTCGTCGCCCTTCCCGAACCGCCCCAGGACCCAGTCGGCCGGGTCCATCTGCGGCGGCGGCCGCCCCACGCCCACGCGGACGCGGGCGTACTCGGGGCTGCCGAGGTGGGCGTTCAGGCTCTTCAGGCCGTTGTGGCCGGCGTGGCCACCTCCGACCTTCACCTGCACCCGGAACGGCTCGAGCTCCAGGTCGTCGTGGACCACCGCCAGGTCCGCGAGCTCCGCCTTCCAGAAGCGGAGCAGCGGGCCCACGGCCTCGCCGGAGTGGTTCATGAAGGTCCTCGGCTTCACGACGAGGACCCTCTCTCCGGCGATCCGGCCCTCCGCCACGTCCGCGGCGAACTTGCCCGCCGCGAACGAGGCGCCGAGGTCGCGCGCCAGCGCGTCGGCCACCAGGTAGCCGACGTTGTGGCGCGTGCGCGCGTACTCGGGACCGGGGTTCCCAAGGCCGACGACCAGCTTCAAGGCGTCGCCCTACTTCTTGGCGGCGCCCTTGGCCGGAGCGGCGGCGGCCGGAGCCGCGCCACCCTTGGCCGGAGCCGCGCCGGCGGCCGGAGCCGCGCCAGCGGCCGGAGCCGCGCCAGCGGCAGGAGCCGCGCCCTCCGCGCCCGCGACGGCGGCGACCGGAGCGGCCACCTCCTCCTTCTCGGGCACGGCGACCACGGCGACCGTGTAGTTGGTCGCGAACTTGAGCTTGACGCCCTCGGGCGCCTTCACGTCGGCGATGTGGATCGAGGCGCCGATCTTGAGCGGGGTGACGTCCACCTCGATCTTCTCGGGGATCGCCGCCGGGAGGGCGAGGACCTCGATCTCGTGCGCGCTCACCTGGAGGATGCCGCCGGAGGCGACGCCCTCGGCGCGGCCGACGATGGCGACCGGCACGTGGGCCTTCACCGGCTTGTCGAGCTGCACCTCGAGGAAGTCGGCGTGCAGGAGCTTCCGGGTGACCGGATCGACCTGGTAGTCCTTGAAGAGCACCTGCTTGTCGCCGCCGTCGAGGGCGAGCGTCAGCAGCGTGTTGAACTTCTTGGGGGTCGCGATGGCCTTCTGCAGCGCGGCCGGATCGACGGCCAGGTTCGAAGGCTCGCCGTGGGGCGCGTAGACGACCGCGGGGATGAGACCCTGGGCGCGCAGGCGGCGGGCCGGGCCCTTGCCCTTGCCCTCGCGGCGCTGCGCGGAAAGAACGCTCGTGTCAGCCATGTGATCTCCCAACGGACTCACCGATGACGGCCGGCGAGGGGACGGTGGCGGTGCCCCGTCCCTGGGGGTGTTTGCCAATGGAACCGCGGGCTTTTAGCGGAAAGGGCGGCCGCGGTCAAGCCGCCCTTCGAGGATCAGCGAGGATCAGGAACCAGCTCGGGACGGCATGTCCCGTCCACACGCTCAGACGAAGAGGCTCGAAAGGCTGTCCCCCGTGTGGATCCGGCGGATCGCCTCCCCGAACAGCTTCGCGACGCTGAGGGTCTTGATCTTGGGGCAGGCCTGGGCCTGCGGCGAGAGCGCGATGGTGTCGGTGATCACCACCTCCTCGATCGGGCTCTTCTGGATCCGCTCCACCGCCGGGCCGGAGAGCACGCCGTGGGTGGCGTACGCGTAGACCTTGGCCGCGCCCTTGTCCATGAGGGCGTTGGCGGCCTGCGTGAGGGTGCCGGCGGTGTCGATCATGTCGTCGAGCAGCACCGCGGTCTTGCCGCTCACCTCGCCGATCACGTTCATGATCTCGGCGACGTTCGGCTTGGTGCGGCGCTTGTCCACGATGCCGAGGGTCGAGCCGAGCCGCTTCGAGTAGGCGCGGGCGCGCTCCACGCCGCCGGCGTCGGGCGAGACCACCACCACGTCCTGGGCCTGGCCGTCGAAGCGCTTGCGCATGTGGTCGAGCAGCACCGGCGCGGCGTACAGGTGGTCGAAGGGGATGTTGAAGAAGCCCTGGATCTGCCCGGCGTGCATGTCCATCGACACCACGCGGGTGGCGCCGGCGGCCTCGATGAGGTCGGCCACGAGCTTGGCCGTGATGGGCGTGCGCGGGGCGACCTTCCGGTCCTGCCGGGCGTAGCCGTAGTAGGGGATCACCGCGGTGATGGAGCCGGCCGACGCGCGCTTGAGCGCGTCGATCATGATGAGCAGCTCCATGAGCCGGTTGTTGGCGTCCGGCGCGGTGGACTGGACGATGAAGGCGTCGAGCCCGCGGACGTTCTCGCCGATCTCGACCTGGATCTCGCCGTCGGAGAAGCGGCCGACGAGCGCCTTCGAGAGCGGCCCCTCGAGCTGCGCGGCGACGGCCTGCGCGAGGGCGGTGTTCGAGTTTCCGGAAAAGATCTTGTACCCGGGCCGGAGCCCGTGCTCGCTGCTCATCTGGTGTGCCTCCGGGAAGAAGCGCTGCATACCACTCCGGGGGCGCTCCGTCGACCGGTGCGCTCCGGACCCGCCGCCGTCACCCGGAGCGGCGGCTCAGAGCCCCTGGCCGGCGGCGAGCGAGGAGGCGCCCGCGTCGGCGGCCGGCGCGCCCTTCTTCACCTCGCGCTCGTACTCCGCGAGGATGATGCGCTCCATCCGGTCGCGCGTCTCCGAGTTGAGCGGGTGGGCGATGTCCTTGAAGGTGCCGTCCTTGCGCCGCTTCGCCGGCATGGCGACGAAGAGCCCGGTGTTGCCGTGGATCACCTTGAGGTCGCGCACGACGAAGCAGCGGTCGAGCGTGATGGTCACGTACGCCTTGAGCTTGTCCTCGTTGACCGGGAAGACGCGGACGTCCGTGATTTCCATGGCGAGACCCCCGGCAACCGCTGCAGTGTCCGCACGACGAAGACCTCCACCGCCCCCCGCTCCCCCAGGCCCCGCGACGCGCGCCTCGCCTCCGCCCGGCCAGCGAAGAGGCCGAAGATGGTCGGCCCGCTCCCGGACATTATAGCCGGGCGTGCCCCGGCCCCTTCAAGACGGGCGGCGAGCGCCGCAAGGGGCGTGTGACGGCCGAAGCAGGGGCCCTGCAGGTCGTTGTGCAGGGCGGCCGCGTCGAACCCCGACGGGGATCCCGTCCCACGCTCGAGCCCGCGCGGCGCGGGGGCGCGGCCGGCCTCCCGGTCCTCGTCGAGGAAGCGGTAGGCGTCGCCGGCCCGGATCGCGAGCGCCGGATCGCGCGGGTAGAGGAGCACCAGGTCGAGCGGCGCGACCCGGGCCGGCTCGAGCCGCTCGCCGCGCCCCGCCGCCCAGGCGGGCCCGCGCCCGAGGAAGAAGGGCACGTCCGAGCCGACCGAGAGCGCCACCTCGGCGAGGGCGGCCCGGTCCGCGAGGTGGTACGCCCGGGCGAGGCAGCGCAGCGCCGCGGCGGCGTCGGAGCTGCCGCCGCCCAGGCCGGCGACCACCGGGATCCGCTTGCGCACCACGATGTGGCAGCGGTCGCGCCGGCCGAGCCGGAGCATGAGCGCGCGGGCGGCGCGGGCGGCCAGGTTGTCCGGGCCCTCGAGCGCCGGGTGGCCGGGGCACTCGCAGGTGAGCTCGCCCGCGCGCCCGGGGAAGACCTGGACCTCCACCTCGTCGGCGAGGTCGAGCGGCACCATCAGCGTGGCGAGGTCGTGGTATCCGTCCGCGCGGCGGGGGCCGACGCGCAGCACGAGGTTCACCTTGGCCGGGGCGCGGGAGACGAGGATCATGGGGTGGGCACTGTAACCGAACGAGCATTCAGAAACGGCCTGGGCATCGAACTGCTACATTATATTCGCCAGTTCTCGCCCTCTTTGCTGGACTTGAGTTCTCCCCATGACTGTTTCCGATCACATCAGATCTCAGTTTCTCACTCGTGTGGTCGTCCGTAACTTCCGAAGCATCGGAGGATGCGACGTCAGTCTCGACCCCTTGACTTTCTTGGTCGGGCCGAACGGCTCAGGGAAGAGCAACTTCCTTGATGCGCTGCGCCTGATCGCGGACTCCTTGCGCACTTCACTCGATCATGCGCTCCGTGACCGCGGAGGCATCAATGAGGTGAGGCGGCGCTCAAGTGGCCACCCAACCAACTTTGGAATTAGGCTGGAGTTTCGGCTGAGCGACGGCCTATTCGGCGCCTATGCTTTTGAAGTGGGCGCTCAGCGTGGCTCGTACGAGATTACAAAAGAGGAATGCACAACTGGCCACGCAAGGTACGTCGTAAGGTCAGGCGAGGTGGTCGTTGCCCCCTCGGAAGTCTTTCCCCCCGCTTCAAGCGATCGTCTTTACCTCGTAAACGCCGCTGGATTGCCCGCATTTCGGCCCGTGTTCGATGCACTTTCCCGAATGGGCTTCTATAGTCTGAACCCTGATCACGTTCGCGCGCTGCAGCCCCCGGACAAGGGAGACATCCTGGCGCGAGATGGAAGTAATCTCGCGAGCGTTCTCGAACGATTGGAGAAGAGCTCTCCTCAGGTAAAGACCCGTGTCGAGGAGTACCTTCGAATGGTCGTGCCCGGCATCGAAGGGGTCAGCCGGGTCGCGGCGGGCCACATGGAAACTCTGCAGTTTCGTCAGTCCATCGCTGGAGCAAAGGACCCATGGCGGTTTCCTGCCATCAACATGTCAGATGGCACCCTGCGCGCCCTCGGGCTGTTGGTGGCTCTCTTCCAGTCAAATGGTTCAGGGCGTGTGCCGCTGGTCGGGATCGAGGAACCTGAGGTGGCACTACATCCAGCCGCTGCTGGAGTGTTGCGCGACGCACTACGAGACGCAAGCCGACATACCCAGGTTCTGGTAACCAGCCACAGTCCGGAACTCCTTGATGACCCGAGCATTCCAGACGAAGCTATTATCGCGGTAGCCTCCGACCATGGCCGAACGAGAATGGCTCGTTTGGACGATGCTGGGCGTTCCGCGCTGCGGGAGCGTCTGTACACTGCGGGCGAACTCCTCCGCGTGGACCAGCTAAGACCGGACGAAACCGCTGTCCCGAGCGAGAGTCAGCTGCACCTTTTCGAATCGGACGGACGATGATGCGACTCGGGATCATCGTCGAGGGACACGGAGACGAATCAGCGGCACCCGTGCTGATTCGGAGAATTCTCGGCAGGGAACGTCCCGCCCTAAGTGTCCAGTTGATTCCGTTTCGACTCGCTCGCACTCGCATGCTGAAGAGCAGGGAACTCGAACGTGCCGTCGATTTTCTCGCCCGGCGGGTTGGACTAGAGGGGTCTATTCTCGTGCTGCTGGATGCCGACGACGACTGCCCAGCTATCCTTGGCGACACGCTTACCAACATAGCTCGCACTGCGCGGCCGGACCTGAGAATTGCGGTAGTCGCAGCAGTTCGTGAGTACGAAGCTTGGTTCTTGGGTTCCGTGCTCTCCCTGCGCGGGCAGCGAGGCCTGTCTACAGAGGCCGTGCCGCCTGCTGATCCGGAATCCATCAGAGGGGCTAAGGAATGGCTCGGCGCGCGAATGCAGAACGGATACTCAGAAACGCTGGACCAACCCGCGTTCAGCGCTCTCTTGGATCTCGACTTGACGGGGAAGCTTCCATCCTTCGGTAAGCTGGTAAGAGAAGTATGCCGACTGGCCGACCGGTCGGCCTGACTCCGTCTACCCTCAGTCGCCCACGGCGAGGGCGCCCACCCTGGCCTGGGTCGCCCGGAGATAGTCGCTCGGCGCGACGAGGAGCTGCTCCCCCTTCGCGCCGGCGGAGACGCTGATCACGTCGAAGAGCTCGATGGTCTCGTCCACGAACACCGGGTAGTCCTTCCTGGCGGCGAGGGCGGTGACGCCGCCGCGCACGTAGCCGGTGAGCGGCTGGACCTCCTTGAGCGGCACCACGTCCACCCCCTTGTCGCCGGCCAGGCGGGCGAGCGCCTTGAGGTCGAGCCGGAGCGCGAGCGGGATGACCGCGAACATCACCCCGGTGCGCTCGCCGCGCACCACCAGCGTCTTGAAGATCTGCTCGGGGGGCAGCGAGAGCTCGCGGGAGAGCCGCTCGGGGGAGAGGTCGTCGGGCTCGGGCGGATAGGTCTTGAGCTGGTAGGGCAGCCCCAGCTTCTCCAGGAGGCGCGCGGCGTTGGTCTTGTGGCTCACGGCAGGCAAGATTAGCCCCTTTTGCCGGGCGCGCGGGGCGAGTACCCTGTCGCGACCTCACGCCTCCCGGAGCACCCCTTGCCCGACCACCTGTACGAGAAGATCCCCTACCGCACGCCCGAGATCGAGCACCGCTACGGTCCGAACGTCCACCTGCTCGCGGATCCGTTCCTGCTGACGCAGCTCGCGACGCTCTGCGCGAAGGGCACGGTCCAGCCGACCATCAACCGCCTCGTGGCGCAGCTCTACGGCGAGCTCTTCAAGGTGGTGCTCAACAACGAGTTCCCGCGGCGGATGGTCAACGTCCCGACCCGCATGATCGAGAGCGCGCCGCAGGCGGTCTTCCACGGCGAGAACATCGACCCCACCACCCGCGTGGTCACGGTCAACATCGCCCGCGCCGGCGCCCTCCCCTCGCAGACGGTCTACGACCTCGCCAACATGACGCTCCAGCCGGAGCAGGTGCGGCAGGACCACATCATCATGAGCCGCATGCTGGGCGACGGGCAGCAGGTGGTCGGCTCGGGGATCGGCGGCGCCAAGATCGGCGGCGACGTCCACGACGCCTTCCTCCTCTTCCCCGACCCGATGGGCGCGACCGGCGGCTCGCTCGACGTCGCCATCGACACCTACAAGCACAAGGTGGAGGGGACGCCGCGGCGCATCGTCAACATGCACCTCATCGTCACCCCCGAGTACCTGAAGACGATGACCACCAAGCACCCCGACGTGATGGTCTACGCCATCCGGCTCGACCGCGGCCTCTCGCCGGCCGAGGTGCTCGCCACGGTGCCGGGCACCCGCTGGGCCGAGGAGCGCGGGCTCGACGACCACCAGTACATCGTCCCGGGCGGCGGCGGCTTCGGGGAGATCATGAACAATGCCTACGTCTAGGGAAGGGCCGTTCCGCGTCGAGACGCTCCTGTCCGCGGAGCAGATCCAGGCGCGCATCCAGGAGATGGGCGCGCAGATCACGCGCGACTACCAGGGCAAGGACCTCGCGCTGGTGGCGGTGCTGAAGGGGAGCTACGTCTTCCTCGCCGACCTGGCGCGCGCCATCGACCTGCCGCTCACCATCGACTTCATGGGCATCAGCTCCTACGTGGGCACCAAGTCCACCGGCGTGGTGCGGGTGACCTCCGACCTCAACCGGCCGATCGAGGGGCTCGACGTGCTGCTCGTCGAGGACATCATCGACACGGGGCTCACCATGCAGTACCTGCTCGAGAACCTCGGCACCCGCCGCCCCGCGAGCCTCAAGCTCGCCGCCTTCCTCGAGAAGCCGTCGCGGGCCAAGGTGAAGATCCCCATCGACTACAAGGGCTTCGTCGTCGAGGACCAGTTCCTCGTGGGCTACGGGCTCGACGTGGACGGCAAGCTGCGCAACCTGCCCTACGTGGGCGTCCTCCGCGGGGGGCTCTAGGTGGCCGAGGAACAGAAGCCTGAGCAGGCCGAGGCGGCGAAGGCCGAGAAGCGCTGGGAGAAGAAGCCGGCCACCGGCGGGAAGCTCACGCTCGCGGGGCTGGTCATCGTGGCGCTGGCGGGCGTGGTGCTCTGGCTCGCCTCGGAGCGGAACGCGCGCACCTGGTTCCTCACCCCCGAGAGCGGCGCCCTGGTGGTGAAGAAGGGGATGTTCCTGCCGGTGGGGCGCCAGGCCTTCAAGAGCAGCGACCCGGGCCTCGTGGCCGCCTACGCCCCCATCCCGATCCCGGCCGGCGCCGAGGTGAAGGACGAGCAGGCCTTCGACGACCGCGCCCAGCTCGACGAGGCGATCTTCGCCCTGCTCGCGAAGTGGGCCACGGCGGACATCGCCACCGGCCGCCCCGAGGGGCTCGAGCGCGCCGCCGCCGGCGTGGCCCGGGCCGAGAAGCTGCCCTCGATGTCGAGCGCGCAGCGGGACGAGCTGCGGGCGCTGCGGGCCGAGGTGGGCTTCTTCGAGGCGAAGCAGCTGCTCGACAAGGCCGCGGAGTCGCTGCGCGCCGCGCGCGAGAAGCTGCGCACCACCGCCGACTCGAGCTCGCCCCGCGCCGCCGACGCCTTCCTCCTGCTCCGGCAGGTGGAGCCGATGGTGGAGGACCTCTACCGGGCGCAGCGGACCGCCGGCAGCGTGGGCACGCCGACCAAGCCGCCGGAGGGCGCCGCCCAGGCCGCGCCGACCCCGGCCACCTCGCCGGCGCCGGCGCCGTCCGCGACGCCGTAGGCGCTCGGCACCGCTGGCCGCCCCTCCCTATCCCTCCCCGCCCGAGCGGGGAGGGGATTCCTCGAGGCGCACCTCCCCACCGCGTGGGGTGGGCCGGGGAGGGGCCGCCACGAGCACCCCGAAGTTTGACGCCGCCTCCCCGCGGCCTTACCGTCCGGCTCCGAAGGAGCACGTCACGATGAAGCGGTTCCTCGCCCTCGCCCTCGCCGCCCCGCTGCTGCTCGCCGGCTGCGGCATCGACTGCGACAAGTTCTGCCAGAAGTGGAACGACTGCCAGCTCCTGGAGTGGTCGCAGACCGACCCGTCCCAGCGCACGCCGACGTTCCAGTCCACCCAGGCGCAGTGCGTCTCGAGCTGCAACGCCACCGGCTCCGACAACTCGGCCTTCATCGCCTGCGTGCAGGACAAGGCCTGCGCCGACGTGAACGCCGGCGCCTGCGCCCTCCCGGTGCCGAAGTAGGAGGGGCCATGACGCGCGCGCTCCCCCTCGCCCTCGTCGCCGCGGCGCTCACCCTCGCCGGCTGCGGCCCCGACTGCGCCCGCTACTGCGCCAAGGTCGCCTCCTGCGAGGCGGCCCGGGCGGCGGCCGGCCAGACCTCGATCTTCGAGAACTGGGACCAGGCCGATCCGGCCAAGGCGGAGGCGGCCTGCAACTCGGCCTGCGACGTCACCGGCGGCGAGAAGAGCCACACCATCGACTGCGTGCTCGGCCACGACTGCGCCGCCATCGCCGGCGGCGCCTGCGAGGTCACCGGCACCGCGGCGCCGTAGCCTCCTGGCCGCCCGCGGGCAATCCCGGGCGGCCCGCCGCCGCCGCAGTTAAGGCAGGAGCATGCCCGCGCCCCCCACCCTGGGCCTGCGCCACGTCGCCCTGCGCTTCGCCGATCTGCCCGCCGCCGAGGCCTTCTTCGTGGACGTGCTCGGCTACGAGGTGGAGTGGCGGCCCGATCCCCAGAACGTCTACCTGCGCCGCGCCGGCGACAACGTGGCGCTGCACCGGATGGACCGTCCCGCGAGCCCGTCGGAGGCCGCGGCGGGGCTGCTGGACCACGTCGGCCTCCTGGTGGGCCGGCCGGCCGACGTGGACGCCTGGGCCGACTGGCTCGCCGCGCGCGGCGCCCGCCTCCTCGCCGGTCCGCGCACGCACCGCGACGGGGCGCGTTCACTCTACGTCTCGGGTCCGGAGGGGCTCGTGGTGCAGGTCATCCACCACCCGCCCATCGCCCCGCCCTGACGACACCCGCGGTCCCTTGTCGCCGCCCGCCGCGCGCTGCTAGCTTTTGCGACCCCTCATGGCCAAGACCCGCGTCGCCTTCCTCTGGCACATGCACCAGCCCCTCTACCGGGAGCCGGAGACGGGCGAGTACCTCATGCCCTGGGTGCGGCTCCACGCGACGCGCGCCTACTACGACATGGCCTGGATGCTGGAGCGCCACCCGGGCGTGCGCTGCACCGTCAACTTCACCCCGGTGCTCCTCGAGCAGCTCGAGGACTACGCCCGCGGCACCGCGCGCGACCGCTTCCTCGACCTCACCGCCCGCCCCGCCGAGGAGCTCGGCCCGGAGGAGCGGCAGCAGCTCCTCAAGAGCTTCTTCATGGTGGACTGGGAGACGGTGATCCGCCCCCTCCCGCGCTACTGGAGCCTCCTCCACCAGCGCGGGCGCGACATCCGGCAGATCGACCTCGCCCGCACCGCCGAGCGCTTCACCACCGCCGACCTGACCGACCTGCAGGTGCTCTTCAACCTCGGCTGGATGGGCTTCGGCGCACTCGCCGACGACGAGGGGCTGCGCGCGCTGCGCGAGAAGGGCCGCGACTTCGGCCGGGCCGACGTGGACTACCTCCTCGCGGCGCAGCGCCGCATCGTGGGCGAGATCGCGCCGCGCTGGCGGCGCCTCGCCGAGCGCGGGCAGGTGGAGCTCTCGACCACCCCGTACTTCCACCCCATCCTCCCGCTCGTCTGCGACACCGACGTGGCCCGCCGCGCCCTGCCGGGCCTGCCGCTCCCGCAGCGCTTCGCCTGGCCCGAGGACGCCCGCTGGCACGTGCGCGAGGCGATCGCGGTCCACGAGCGGATCTTCGGCCGCCGGCCGGACGGGATGTGGCCCGCCGAGGGCTCCGTCTCCCCCGAGGCGCTCGAGGTCTTCGCCTCCGAGGGCGTCGGCTGGCTCTGCACCGACGAGGCGGTCCTCTTCCGGTCCCTCTCTCCCGACCCGCCGCGGCTCCGCACCCTCTACCGGCCCTGGCTCGCCGAGGCCGGCGCCGGCCGGGCGGTGCGGATGCTCTTCCGCGACCGCGGCCTCTCCGACCTCATCGGCTTCACCTACGCGCGCACGCCGGCCCGGGAGGCGGTGGCCGACCTCGTCTCCCACCTCGAGAGCATCGGCACGGCCTGGACCGACGCGGAGCTCGACGGCCCGGCCACCGTGGGCGTCTTCCTCGACGGCGAGAACCCCTGGGAGCACTTCCAGGGCTCCGGCTTCGAGTTCCTCGACGAGCTCTACCGGCAGCTCGAGGGCTCCCAGACCCTCGCGACGGCCACGGTGTCGGAGGCGACCGCCGCGCCCGCCGGCCCCGCCATCGCGCGGATCCACTCCGGCTCCTGGATCGAGGGGAGCTACCGGATCTGGATCGGCCACCAGGAGGATCGCCAGGCCTGGACCGCGCTCGCCAAGGCGCGCGAGGCGCTCGAGCAGGTGCGGGACGTCCCGCCGGAGCGGCTCGACCGGGCGCGGCGCCACCTCTACGCGGCCGAGGGCTCCGACTGGTACTGGTGGTACGGCGAGGACTTCACCACCGAGCTCGCGGCCGAGTTCGACAGCCTCTTCCGCGGCCACGTCCTCGCCGCCTGCCACCTCGTGGGCGCGCCGCCGCCGCCGGAGGCGCTCGAGCCCATCAAGCGCGTCGGCCCCACCGCCGCCGCCGCGCTCAAGCCGCTGCGCGAGCCCACCCTGCTCCTCTCGCCGCGCCTCGACGGCCAGGAGACCACCTACTTCGAGTGGCAGGGGGCGGGGCTCTACCGGCCCGGCCAGCACCGCGGCTCGATGTTCGGCGGCGCGCAGGCCTTCAACGTGCTGCACTTCGGCTTCGACCTCGGCCGGCTCTACCTCCGGCTCGACCCGGCCGAGTCGCCGGAGCGGTCGCGCGAGGTGGCGAGCTCGGTCCGGGTCGAGCTCACCTGCGACGGCCGCACGGAGCGGGTGGAGTTCGCGCTCACCGACGGCGGCCCCTTCGCGGGCCGCTGGCGGGAGGGGCCCCTCGGCGAGGCCGCCTTCGCGCGCATCCTCGAGCTCGGGGTCCCGTTCGCCCCGCTGCAGCTCGCGCCCCGCGCCAGGGTGGCGGTCGCGGTCCACGTCCTGCGCGGTGGCGTGGCGGTCGAGCGCCTGCCCCGCTACGGGTACCTCGACGTGCAGGTGCCGGACGAGGACTTCGAGCGCGTCCACTGGCGCGTGTAGGCGCGGGTGCGCCCGCCGCCGGCGGCCTCGCCGGGGCCCGGGTTGCTCGGCAGCGGGGCTTGATCCGGGTTAGATTCGGCGCGCGTGAAGAAACCCAGCCCTCTGCCCATCCTCTTCATCATCGTCTTCATCGACCTGCTCGGGTTCGGGATGGTGATGCCGCTCATGTCCCGCTACGCGCGGGAGCTGGGCGCGCCGGTCGAGTACATCGGGCTCCTGTTCACCGGCTACTCCGCCATGCAGTTCGTCTTCGCGCCGCTCTGGGGGCGGCTCTCGGACCGGGTCGGGCGGCGGCCGGTGCTGCTCGCGTCGATCGTCCTCTCGGCGGTGGCCTTCCTCTTCTCGGGGCTCGCCCGCACCTTCCTGGCGCTGCTCCTCACCCGCCTGTTCGCCGGCGCCGCCACCGCCAACGTGGCCATCGCGCAGGCCTACGTGGCCGACGTCACCACCCCCGAGGACCGGGCCCGCGGCATGGGCATCATCGGCGCGGCCTTCGGCCTCGGGTTCGTGCTCGGGCCGCCGGTGGGCGGGCTCCTCGCCGGCGTGCACCTCGGGGCGCCCTTCTTCGGCGCCGCCGGGCTCTCGCTCCTCAACGGGGTGGCGGCGTTCTTCATCCTGCCCGAGCCGCACCAGCGCCGGGAGGGCGCCCACGCGCCCGGCGTGCGCCGGCTCGAGGAGCTGCGGGAGGCCTTCAGCCGCCCCGGCTTCGCGCGGCTGCTGGTCTTCTACTTCCTCGTCATCTTCGCCTTCAGCGCCATGGAGAGCACCTTCACCCTGCTCGCCGCCGACCGCTACGGCCTCACCGACCGGCAGGTGGGCTACGTGTTCGGCTTCATCGGCGTGGTGATGGTGGTCGTGCAGGGCGGCCTCGTGGGCCGGCTCTCGCGCCGCTTCGGCGAGGTGCCCATGCTCGGCACCGGCGCCGCGCTCATGGTGGTGGGGCTCGGCGCGCTGCCGTACGCCGGCGGCGTCCCCGGGCTCCTCGCCGCCTGCGTGCCGCTCGCGGTGGGCCAGGGCTTCGCGCAGCCGGCGGTGTCGAGCCTCATCTCGCGGCTCGCCGCCCAGGAGGCCCAGGGCGGCTCGCTCGGCATCGGCCAGTCGGTGGCGGCCATCGGCCGGATCGTCGGGCCCGAGACCGGGACCTACACCTTCAAGCAGTCGATGGCCTGGCCGTACCTCGGCGGCGCGGCGGTGATGCTGGTGGCGACCGTCATCGGCTGGACCATCAAGGGGCCGGGACCGGCGCGGAGCGCTTGAGAACCGTTCCCCGCCGCGGTACGAGCGGGGACGGCGGCGGAGGACTCGTAGACCATGCCCGAACTTCGCAGGGACCCCATCGTCGGCCGCTGGGTGATCATCGCCACCGAGCGGGCCCACCGGCCCCAGCAGCCGCGCAGCGCGCCCGCGCCGGCCGGCGGCCTCTGCCCCTTCTGCCCGGGGCAGGAGGACAAGACGCCGCACGAGGTCTACGTCAGCGGGCGCGGGCCCGGCGGCCCCCCCGACGGGCCGGGCTGGAAGGTCCGGGTGGTCCCGAACCGCTTCCCGGCGCTCATGATCGAGGGCGAGCTGGAGCGGCAGGCGGAGGGGATCTACGACCGCATGAACGGGGTCGGCGCCCACGAGGTGATCGTGGAGACGCCCGAGCACGGGAAGAGCCTCGCCGACCTCACGGACGAGGAGGTCACCGAGGTGCTCTTCGCCTTCAAGGCGCGGATCCTCGACCTGCGCAACGACCTGCGCTTCCGCTACGTCCTGCTCTTCAAGAACAGCGGCGCCGCCGCCGGCGCGAGCCTGGAGCACGCCCACTCGCAGCTCATCGCGCTGCCCATCACGCCGCGGCAGGTGACCGAGGAGATCGAGGGGGCCCGCCGCCACTTCGAGCACCGCGAGCGCTGCATCTTCTGCGACATCGTCGGCCAGGAGCGGAAGGAGCGCAGCCGGCTGGTGTTCGAGAACGAGGAGTTCGTGGCCTTCGCGCCCTGGGCCCCGCGCAGCCCCTTCGAGACCTGGATCGTGCCGAAGCGGCACGAGTCGAACTTCGAGGCCGAGCCGAAGGCGCGGCTCGGGTACTGCGCCCAGGCGCTGCGCACCACGCTCCGCCGCATCGGCGCGGCGCTCGGGCACCCGGCCTACAACTTCATGGTCCACTCGAACCCGCTGCGCGACCCCTCGAGCCCGAGCTACCACTGGCACGTCGAGGTGATGCCGGCCTCGACGCAGTCGGTGGCCGGCTTCGAGTGGGGCAGCGGCTTCCACATCAACCCGGTGCCGCCCGAGGACGCCGCCGAGTTCCTGCGCAAGGTCTCCGGGTAGGACCGCCCCGATGGACCTGCTCTTCCTCGCGTCCGAGGTGGCGCCCTGGTCGAAGACCGGCGGCCTCGGCGACGTGGCGGGCGCGCTGCCCCGGGCGCTGGCGGCGCGGGGCCACCGGGTGGTGGTGGCGACGCCGCGCTACGGGTCGATCGACCCCGCGGGGCGCGGGCTGCGGCGGGTGGACCTGACCCTGCACGCCCGCGGGGAGCGGGCCGGCGCCTACGTCGCCGACGGGCCGGCCCCGGTCTACTTCATCGAGCACGAGCGGCTCTTCGGCCACCGCCGCGGGCTCTACGGCGAGCACGGGCGCGACTACCCCGACAACGCCGCCCGCTTCGCCTTCTTCACCCGGGCCGCGCTCGACCTGCCGGCCGCCCTCGGCTTCTCGCCGCGCGTGGTCCACCTCAACGACTGGCAGACCGCGCTCGGCGCCTGGCTCGTGCGCCACGAGAAGCAGGAGCTCGCCTGGGCCCGCGGCGCGCGCACGGTGCTCACCATCCACAACCTCGCCTACCAGGGGGTCTTCGGGAAGCACGAGGTCCCGGCGGTGGGGCTGCCCTGGGAGGTCTTCCGCTACGAGGCGATGGAGTTCTACGACCAGCTCAACTTCATGAAGGCCGGGCTGGTCTTCGCCGACGCCCTCACCACCGTCTCGCCCACCTACGCGCGCGAGATCCTCACGCCCGAGTCGGGCAACGGGCTCGACCCGCAGCTGCGCCACCGCGCCCGCGACCTGCACGGCATCCTCAACGGCATCGACGTGCGGGAGTGGGACCCGGCCGCCGACCCCCACCTGCCGGCCCGCTTCTCGCGCGACGACCTCTCCGGCAAGGCGGCCTGCAAGGAGGCGCTGCAGCGCGAGCTCCGGCTGCCGGTGCGGCCGGGCGTGCCGCTCGTCGGGATGGTCGGCCGGCTCGCCGAGCAGAAGGGGCTCGACCTGGTGGCCGCGGCGCTCCCCGACCTCCTGCGCCAGGACGTGCAGGTCGCGGTGCTCGGGAGCGGGCGGCACGACTACGAGGAGCTCTTCCGGCGGGTGGCGCGCGAGCAGCCCGACCGGCTCGCCGCCCACGTCGGCTTCGACGAGGGGCTGGCGCACCGGATCGAGGCCGGCGCCGACGTGTTCCTCATGCCGAGCCGGTTCGAGCCCTGCGGCCTCAACCAGATGTACAGCCTGCGGTACGGCACCGTGCCGGTGGTCCGGGCGGTGGGCGGGCTCGAGGACACGGTCGAGGACTACGACGGGTTCCGCAGCGGCACCGGCTTCAAGTTCCGGGAGTACCAGCCGCGGGCGCTCCTCACCGCCGTGCGCCGGGCCCTCGACCTCTACCGCGATCGGCGCGCCTGGGCGGGGCTCCAGGCGCGGGGCATGGCCCAGGACTTCAGCTGGGACCGGAGCGCGCAGACGTACGAGCGGCTGTTCGAGTCGCTCGCCGCGCGCTGACCGGGCCGCCGGCGGCGGGCGCGCCCGCGCGGCCATTAGCCCCTCTTCGCGGCCCCCCATTGGCCCCGGGCGCGCGCGTGGCCATGTTCCCCCCGTGCCCAAGAGAACCCGCCCCTTCGACGACGACGAGACCGCGCTCGGCGAGGAGCCGACCGCCCAGCCTTCCCAGCGCCCGCGCTACGACGACGACGCCGAGGACCGGGTGGTGCCCACGGCCAACGTGGGCGGCGCCGCGCCCACCGAGCTCGGCGGCGACTCGGGCGGCGACCTCCCCGGCTCCATCGACGACCTCTCGAGCCTCTCCGAGCCCGAGCCCCCCGAGCCGCCCGAGGTGGACGCGCTGCACGTGAGCCGCTCGGTCGAGAGCGACCGGCGCCGAGGCTAGCCCGCGGGTGGTATCCTCGCCGGATGGCGCTCCCCATCCGCATCGCTCCCTCCATCCTGTCCGCCGACTTCGGCCGCCTGGCCGAGGAGGTGCGGGCCGTCGAGGCGGCCGGCGCCGACGTGGTCCACGTGGACGTGATGGACGGCCGCTTCGTCCCGAACATCACCATCGGCCCGCTCGTGGTCGAGGCGGTCCGCAAGGTGACGAAGCTCCCCATCGACTGCCACCTCATGATCGTGGAGCCGGAGCGGTACGTCGCCGACTTCGCCCGGGCCGGCGCCGACCTCGTGAGCGTCCACGCCGAGGTCTCGCCCCACCTCCACCGCACCCTGCAGGCCATCCGCGACGCCGGGGCCAGGCCGGCGGTGGCGCTCAACCCCTCCACGCCCCTCGACTGCCTCGACTACGTGCTCGGGGACTGCGAGATGGTGCTCCTCATGACGGTCAACCCGGGGTTCGGGGGGCAGAAGTACATCGCCGCCTGCACCGAGAAGGTGCGCCGCCTGCGGGCCCTGGCCGACGCGCGCGGCCAGGCGCTCGAGATCGAGGTGGACGGCGGCGTGAAGCCCGACACCATCGCCGAGGTGGCGGCCGCCGGGGCCAACGTGTTCGTGGCCGGGTCGGCGGTGTTCGGGGCGAAGGACTACCGGCAGGTCATCGCGGCGCTGCGGGGGAACGCGGAAGCGGCGCGCGGGCGGGTCGTCTAGCGCAAGCGGCGCGGGCGCAGATCGTCTAGCGCGCCGCCTCCACCTTCACCCGCGCCACCCCGCGCTCCAGGATCCCGAGCGCGCGGGCGGCGGCGAGGGAGAGGTCCACCACCCGCCCCTTCACCCACGGCCCGCGGTCGTTCACGGTCGCCTCCACGCTGCGACCGGTCTCGAGGTCGGTGACGCGGACGCGGCTGCCGATCGGGAAGGTCCGGCTGGCGCAGGTGAGCGCGGCCGGGTCGTAGCGCTCGCCGCTGGCGGTCCGCTTGCCGTGGAAGTCGCGGCCGTAGAAGCTCGCCAGCCCCACGTCCACCGGGGCCTCGCGCTCGGGGCGGGCGTGCGCGCAGGCCGAGAGGGCCGCGGCGAGGAGGACGGCCGGGGCGAGCCGGCCCCTCAGGCGGAGCTCCTCCGGCCGGCCTTGAAGGTCCGGCGCACCTCGGGGTGACGCGAGAGGAGCGCGAGGGCCTCCTCGAGCCGCGTCTTCCCCGGCTCCATCTTGAACCAGGTCGAGGCGCCGCTCGGGTGCGGCAGGCAGACCACGTCGCTCTCCACGCCGTGATAGTGGAGGCGCAGCCGCTTGCCGACCACCTCCTCGAGGGGCGGCTTCCGCCCGAGCACCTGCTCGATGGCGAGGCGGCCGACCGGGATCACCAGCGTGGGGCGCAGGATCTCGATCTCGCGCGCGATGAACCCGCGCGACGCCTCGATCTCCTCGGGGCTCGGCACCCGGTCGCCGCCGCCCTTGGCCTTGCCCGGGAAGCAGCGCACCACCGCGGCGATGTAGACCCTGCGGCGCACCTCCTCCTCGGCCGCGCCGGTGGCCCGCTCGAGCCAGCGGAAGAGCGTCTTGCCGGCGGTCCAGGCGAACGGGCGGCCCAGCTCGCCCTCGTGCGGCCCGGGCGCCTGGCCGATGAGGAAGATCCGGCTCGCCACCGGCGGCCCGTGCACCGCCGGCCCCATGAAGCCGGGCAGCGTGAGGGCCCGGATGTCCTCGTGCACGGCCTCGAGCGCGGCGACGACCTCGGCTTCGGAGGCTACTCGTCGCGCCACGGTTCCTCGCGCACCGAGTAGATCCAGCCCTCGCTCCGCGGCACGTTGGCGGGCACGCCCTCGAAGCCGGCCGCCGCCGCCGCGCCCGCGCCGACCGCCGCGAGCACGGCCCGCATCCCGTCGCCCCGCTCGTCCTCGACGATGCTCGCCGCCGTCTCCATGTCGAACTCGAGCTTGGAGGCGGTGCGCATGGTGCGCAGCAGCACCGCGCGCTGGTTGGAGCGGCTCACGCCGTCGCGGGCGTCGTCGGCGAAGGCCTGCGAGCCGGTGAGCACGCGGGCCACGTGGAACGGGCAGACCTCGACCACCGACGTCTGCCCCGCCACCGGCGGGTCCCAGGGCACGAAGTTCACGTCGTCGCCGAGCTTCGAGAGCGCCACCAGGCCGAAGAAGGTGTGGCGGTAGAGCTTCTGGCCGGCGGGCGAGTTGGGGGTGGCGCGGTAGCCGTCGGTGAGCCGGACGCGCTCCTTGCCGAGCTGGTCGCGGAAGACCTCGGCCGCCTCGCTGAAGTCCACGCCCTGCGGCAGGAAGCGCTCCTCGATGGCCTTGCCGAGCGCGGCCGGCCCGCGGATGGCCTGGCGCAGCAGGTTGAGCTGGCGCAGGTGCGTCTCGGAGAGGCTGAAGGGGAAGTCGAAGCCGACCACCAGCTTCCCCTCGGCCCAGCGGGCGGCCTCGGCGAGGAACTCGGGGAGCCGCTGCAGCACGTCGCGCCGGCCGGGCGCGTCGGTGAACGGGCGCCAGACCTGTGACAGCTTGGCCTTGGTGGCGCCCAGGTCCACCTTGGCGACCATGATCTGGTTGCCGGCGCCCTGCGCGCCGCTCCAGCCGACGCCGAGCAGCACGCCCTTCTTCGGCAGCGCCACGCGGGGCGGCGACGCCCGGCCGAACCCCCCTGAGCTGCTGCCGCCTCCGTTCGAAGAGACCATGAGCCGGTTATCGCTCCGTCACATCGGGTGTCAATCGACCTTTGCGCCACGCCCCGACAGGCTCGCGCCGGGGCGAGGGCCCGCCGCCCGGCGGACGAGGCGCCGGCGCAGGGCGTCGAGGCCGCGGAGCGCGAAGAGGGTCCCGAACGCGGCGGCGAACAGGAGGGGCTCGGTGTGGTCCTTCTTCACCCGCCAGAGGAAGTGGACCACGCCCAGCACGCCCGCCGCGTAGGCGAGCCGGTGGAGCCGCTTCCAGCGCGCGTGGCCGAGCCGGCGCACCATGGCGTCGCTCGAGGTGAGCGCGAGCGGCGCGAGCACGAGCAGGGTGACGAAGCCGACGCCGATGAAGGGGCGCCGGGCGAGGTCGGCGCCGATGATCTGCCAGTCGAAGAACTGGTCCACCGCGACGTAGGTGGTGAAGTGGAGGCAGGCGTACAGGAAGGCGAGCAGCCCGAGCGCGCGCCGGACGCGCACCGGCCAGGAGATCCCGAGGAACGCCCGGGCGGGCGTGGGCGCGAGCGAGAGCAAGAGGAAGGTGAGGGTCCAGAAGCCGAGCCGGTTGAGCACCTTCTCGATCGGGTTCGCGCCGAGCCCCGGCGCGAGCAGGCCGTCGTAGGCCACCTTGGCGATGGGGAGGAGCCCCAGCGCCCAGGCGAGCGGGACGAGCCAGCGCCGCCCGCCCGCCCGGCGGGCGCGGGACGGCGGCGGCGCGGCCCCGGCGGCGCGCGGGGGCGCGGGGGCGGTGGGCGCGGGGGTGGCGGAGGTCGCAGCCTCCGCCGCCGGCGTCGGGGTGGAGGCCGCCATCAGTAGAGCTTCCTCGGGTCGAGCCCGGCGTAGAGCTGCGCCACCTGATCGCCGTAGCCGTTGAAGGGGAGCGTCTTGCGCCGGAAGAACTCGCCGATGCGCCGCTCGCGGGCCTGGCTCCAGCGCGGGTGGTCCACCGCCGGGTTCACGTTGGCGTAGAAGCCGTACTCGTCCGGCGCGGCCTCGTTCCAGGTGGTGCGCGGCTGCTCCTCCGTGAAGGTGATGCGGACGATCGACTTGGCGCCCTTGAAGCCGTACTTCCAGGGCACCACGAGCCGCACCGGCGCGCCGTTCTGGCCAGGGAGCACGCGGCCGTAGAGGCCGAGGGCGAGGAGCGGCAGCGGGTTCGTCGCCTCGTCGATGCGCAGCGCCTCCACGTAGGGCCAGTCGAGCACGTGCCGCCGCTGGCCGGGGAGCTGCGCCGGATCCTCGAGCGTGGTGAACTTCACGAACTTCGCCTTCGAGGTGGGCTCCATCCGCTTCACGAAGTCGGCGAGCGGGATCCCGTCCCACGGGATCACCATCGACCAGGCCTCGACGCAGCGCATGCGGTAGATGCGCTCCTCCACCGGGAACAGCCGGGCGAGCGCGTCCACGTCGAGGGTCTGCGGCCGCTTCACCTCGCCGTCCACCTGCACCGTCCAGGGGCGCGGCCGGAGCGAGCCGGCGTTCCGGGCCGGGTCCTCCTTGCCGGTGCCGAGCTCGTAGAAGTTGTTGTAGCCGGTGACGTCCTTCCAGGGCGTCGGCTTCTCGCCGCCGGCGAGCTCGGCGCGCTTCGCCGGCGGCAGGGCGGCGCCGGTGGGCTCGGCCCCCGCCTCGGCGAGGGCGGCGCGCGGGAGGAGCGCCCCCACGGCGCCGGCGGCCCCGAGCGCGAGGAACTCGCGGCGGCGCAGGTAGAGCCGCTCCGGGGTGACCTCCGATTCCCCGAGCTCGGGCCGGAAGGGAGCCATGTGCTCCCCATAAGCGGGGCGCGGCGGCGGCGCCCCGAGATCTCGGCGGACGAGCGAGGGCCGCGGGCGCTCCTGGCCGCCCCTCCCCCACCCTCCCCGCCCGAGCGGGGAGGGAGTGCGACCGGTCCTACTTGTGAGAGGCCCGGTACTCGTCCCGGGCCCGCTTCACGTCGTCGAAGAAGGCGGCCGGGACCACCTTGCCCCGCACCACCGGCCAGGCCCGCTCGGCGGCGGCGCGCCACGGGGCCGGGTCGGCCTTCACCACGTTCAGCCCCTGCCGCTTCATCGCCGCCACCGCGTCCTCGTTCTGCTTGCGGACCTCGGCGTCCACCCGCTGCCCGAGCTCGCGCGCCGCGGCGATGAGCTTGGGGCGGAGCTCGGCCGGGACCTTGTTCCAGGCGTCCTTGCGGACGAGCGTGGCGCCGATGAGGTAGCCCCAGTTCACGTCGATCATGTTCGGCGCCCGGTCGTGCAGGCGCGCCGCGAGCACGTACGACGGCACGTTGGCGATGCAGTTGATCATGCCGGTCTGCAGGGAGGGCATCATGTCGGTGGAGGAGAGCACCACCGGGCGGAAGCCGGCCGCCTTCCAGGCCTCCACGCTCGCGGGGTCCCCGTCCCAGGCGAAGATCTTGGCGTCGCCCATGGCCGCCGGCGTCTGGTAGGGCTTGGTGCAGAAGAACTTGATGAAGCCGATCTGGGCCCACTGCAGCGCCACGTAGCCCTTCTGCTCGAGGAGCTGGTCGAGCTTCGGCTCCACCTTCGGGAACACCGCCTGGAACTCGGCCTGGCTGTCGATCATGCCCGGCACCGAGAGCGCCTGCGGCTCCTTCACCACGTCGTGCATGCCGACGGCGCTGATGGAGGCGGCCTGCAGCTGGCCCACGCTCATCTTGCGGACCATGTCGCCCTCGGAGCCCTGCGTCCCGCCGGCGTAGATCCGGAGCTTCACCTTGCCGCCGGAGAGCTGGCTCCACCGGTCGGCGAGCTCCTTCAGGAGGTTGTGCCAGGTGGAGCCCTGCGGGGCGAGGGTGGCGAGCTTGATGACCACGTCCTCCGCCCGGGCGGTCTGGGCGAGGAGGGCGAGGCAGAGGGCGACGAGGAGCTTTCTCACGGGGTTCTCCGTGCGGCGAGAGGGTCGAATGATAAGGGGCAGGCGAGCGCCGCGCAGGCGCGGCCGGATCAGGGGAAGAGGTCGTCCTCGTGGGCGAGCAGGAGCTTCGCCCGCCTCTGGGCGATGAGGTTGGCGAGCCGGTACTGCGGCGCGTCCTCGGCGTCGTACGCCGTCACCCGGCGCAGGAGCGACTCGAACTCCGGCTTGTCCTGGGCCTGGACGCTCACCCCCTCGGCGTAGGAGACGAGGCCGCCGAGCCGCTTGCCCTGGCACAGCTCCAGGGCCCGGTCGAGGTGGGCGCGCGCCGCCTTCGGGTCCCCGCGCGCCGCGGAGAAGGCCACGAAGAACTCGTGGATGGCGCCGTGGTCCCAGGTCTCGTCGAGCGCCAGCGCGCGCTCGGCCAGCGCCTGCGGCACCGGCAGCTCCGCCACGAGGTCCATGTGCTCCTTGCCGTTGGCGATGGCGAGCGCCCAGCTCGCGGCCGTCCAGTAGAGGAGCGGGACGTCCTCCTTCTCGGCGTCCTTCAGCGCGGCCGGCAGGTCCTTCACCGCCTGGAGCTTCGCCGCCATCCCCTCGTGCCGCGCGTCGAGCCCGCGCAGGCCGTAGTCGCGGGCCCGCAGGAAGAGCTTGCGGGCGCGCTCGCGGCCGGCGCGCGCGTCGCCGGAGCGCCCCTCGAGCTCCGCCTGGTCGGCGTCGGCGGCCACGAAGGCGTAGGCGTACTGGGTGAACCCGCTCGTCAGCGAGGTGAGGAGCCCCACGTGCCGCGGCTGCTCCTCGAGCACGCTCTCCATGGTCTTGAGGCCGAACGGCACCGCGTCCTTCACGAGCTGCGGGTCGTCGTCGGCCGCGAAGGCCTTGGAGTTGGGGCCGCCGGCGGAGAGCGCGTTGGCGAGCACCTTCGAGGCGGCGGTGGAGCAGGCGGCGAGCGAGAGGAGCCACGCGAAGGCGGCACACAGGGCGATGCGCTTCACGATCTCCTCACCTCTTCTCGCGTCCGGTTCGTGCTAGTCATAGGTTCCCCTCGTCGAGGGGTCAATTTCGTTCGTGAGCGCTCCCGCCGCAGATCCCGCCGCGTCGCCCGTTCCCGCTCCGGGAGCGGCGTCGCCGCGCGCCGGCACCCGCCTCGAACGGGGCGCGGTGGCGGTGCTGCTCCTCGCCATGGTGGCGCTCCCCGCCGGCGAGACCCTCTCCCGGCGGCTGCTCGGGCGCGGCATCCCCGGCTCCGCGGTGGTGGTGCAGCACCTCACGCTCTGGGTCGGCTTCCTGGGCGCGCTCCTCGCCACCGCCGCCGGCAAGCACCTCGCGCTCTCCACCGCCGAGGCGATCCCGGCCGGCTGGCCGCGCCGCGCCGCCGGCTTCCTCTCCAGCACCGTCGCGGCGGTGGTCTGCGCGCTCCTCACCGTCGCCGCCGCCATCCTGGTGAACGAGGAGCGCGGCAGCGCCCGCACCCTCACCTTCGGCATCCCGTTCTGGTGGAGCGAGCTCGTCGTGCCGGTCGGCACGGCCTTCATGGCGGTGCGCTTCGCCTGGCGCGCCGGCGAGGGTCGCCGCGCCG
This sequence comes from Anaeromyxobacter paludicola, assembly GCF_023169965.1. Lineage (NCBI taxonomy): Bacteria > Pseudomonadati > Myxococcota > Myxococcia > Myxococcales > Anaeromyxobacteraceae > Anaeromyxobacter > Anaeromyxobacter paludicola. Next base: position 2,736,043 of record NZ_AP025592.1, read on the forward strand.
GGCTCGCCCGCGCGGGCGCGTTCGCCGCCATCGGCCTCGTGCTCCTCGTCGGCGAGGCGGCCCACGCCACGCCCGACGACTTCCCGCTCTCGGCGCTCGGGCCCCTCGGCCACGCGATCTCGGCCGCCGCCGCGTTCCTCGAGGCGCACGCCGGGGCCCTCACCGGCTCTCCGCACCTGCTCGTCTGGATCTACGGCCTCGCGCTCCTCGTCGCGTTCCTGCTGGGCGCGCCGGTCTTCGTGGCCATGGCCGGGCTGGCGATGGCGCTGTTCTTCAAGGACGGCACGCCCATCGCCGCGGTCCCCACCGAGACCCTGCGGCTCGTCACCAACCCCACCCTCCCCGCCATCCCGCTCCTCACGGTGGCCGGCTACGTGCTCGCCGAGGGCGGCTCGGCGAAGCGGCTGGTGCGCGCCTACAAGGGGCTCTTCGGGTGGATGCCGGGCGGGATCGCGGTGATGGCGGCCTTCGTCTGCGCCCTCTTCACCACCTTCACCGGCGCGTCCGGCGTGACCATCCTCGCGCTCGGCGGGCTCATCCTCCCGGCGCTCCTCGACGAGGGCTACCCGGAGGACTTCTCGGTCGGCCTCGTCACCGCCGCCGGCTCGCTCGGGCTCCTCTTCCCCCCCTCCCTGCCGGTGATCCTCTACGGCGTGGTGGCGCAGACCCCCATCGACCACCTCTTCCTCGGCGGGCTGGTGCCGGGGCTCATCATGGTGCTGCTGGTGGCGGCCTACGGCATCTTCGTGGGCGTGCGCGCCAGGGCGCCGCGCCAGCCCTTCCAGCCGGGCGAGGCCTGGCGGGCCCTCTGGGACGCGAAGTGGGACCTCGGCCTGCCCACGCTCGTGGTGCTCGTGGTCGGCACCGGCTTCGCCACCGTGGTGGAGGCCTCGGCGCTCGCCTGCGCCTACTCGATCGTGGTCGAGATGGCGGTCTTCCGCGAGGTGCGCCCGCTGCGCGACCTGCCGGACGTGCTCGCGCACGCGGCGACGCTGGTGGGCAGCGTGGTCATCCTGCTCGGCGTCGCGCTCGGGCTCACGAGCTGGTTCGTGGACGCCGAGATCCCGACGCAGCTCGTGGACTGGATGACGGCCCACGTCCACAGCCCGGCGCTGTTCCTGCTGGTGCTCAACGTGGCCCTGCTGGTGCTCGGGAGCGTCCTCGAGATCTACTCGGCCATCGTGGTGCTGGCGCCGCTGGTGGCGCCGCTCGGCGTGGCCTACGGGATCGAGCCGGTCCACCTCGGGGTGGTGTTCCTCGCGAACCTCGAGCTCGGGTTCCTGTTCCCGCCGATGGGGCTCAACCTCTTCCTCTCGGCGTCCCGGTTCCAGAAGCCGCTGCCGTACCTCTACAGGAAGACCCTCCCCTTCCTCGTCATCATGGCGATCGGCGTGCTGCTCATCACCTACCTGCCGGCGATCACCACCGGCGTGGTGCGGGCGGTGAAGCCGTAGGCCACCCGGCGCGCGGCGGGCCCCGCGCGCTAGCCCGGCGCCGCCGCGGGGCGCGGCCGCCACTCGCGCAGCGCGAAGAGCGCGAAGGTGAAGGCGTAGGCCCCGAGCACGTCCACCGTGTAGTGGAGGTGCGAGAGGAAGACGCTCGCGACCACCAGCACGTGCCCGATGAGCGCCGCCGCGCGCAGCCAGGGGCGGCGCCACACGTAGAGCAGGATGAGCAGCGTGGTGGCGGTGTGGCCGGAGAAGAAGAGGTCCTTCGTGAGGTAGGCGCTGGCGGTCCCGCGGGCGAAGACGCCGAGCGGCGAGCAGAGGTCGGCCCAGGCCTCGAGGAAGGAGCGGCCGCCGATCCCCGGGCCGGCGTGGGCCGGGTCGGGCGGGCCGAGCCCGGTGGCGGCGATGCAGAGGCCGCGGGCGAGCGAGACGAGGCCGCCCGTCACCATGTAGCGGACCCAGCGGCGCGGCTCGCTCCAGAGGAAGGCGAGCGTGAGGGGCAGGTAGCAGAGGAGCCAGAGCAGGTAGTTGGCCCGGCCGACCCACGGGACGTAGGGGACGAGCGCCAGCACCGCGTCGGGCAGCGTGGGCGCGGGGCGCAGCTCCGAGTGGAGCGCGAGCGCGGTCATCGCGGCGTAGCAGAGGGCGCGGAAGGCGAGCGCGAGGAGGATCGCGGGGAGGAGGGCGACGAGGGCCGCTCGCCGCCCCTCCCCGGCCCTCCCCACGCGGTGGGGAGGGTGGACCTCGAGCGCCGCCGGGGGGAGCGCCGGGCTCGCCGTGGGGGCCTCGAGCCCGGCGCCCGAGGCGGCCCCCGGGCTCCCCTCTTCCCCTCTCCCGCGGAGCGGGGGAGGGACAGGGAGGGGGTGCGACGCGAGGCGCTCCGGGGCGCCCGGCCGGCGGCTCACGGGAAGTGCCCGGTCGCCGCCAGGAGGTCGAGGCGCGACTGCCGGACGGCGTCCTCGGCCTGGACCGCGGCGGTGTCGGCGTCGCGGGCGCGCTGCTCGGCGTCCACCACGTCGATGTTGGTGGTCGCGCCGGCTCGGTAGGAGGTGGTCGCGAGCTGCAGCGTCAGGTTGGCCCGCTCGGCGGCCCGCCGCGCCGCCACCAGGGCCTGCTCGGCGTGCTGCAGCGCCTCGAACGAGACGCGCACGTCGGAGCGGGCCTGGCGCAGGAGCCCGTCGAGCTGCGTCCGGGCCTCGTCGGCGAGGGCGTCGCGCTCGTGCCGCTGGCCCACCCGCAGGAAGCCCTCGAAGAGCGGGAAGGAGAGGACGAGCTGCGCCTGCCAGCCGGTCTCCGGGGTCGTGAGGCTGGCCGGGTGCTGGTAGAAGGGCTGCGCCGAGCCGAGGAGCGTGGGGAGCCAGTCGGCCCAGCTGTCCTTCGCCACCCGCTCGGCGGCGCGGGAGCGCTCGCGCGAGGCCCGCACGTCGGCGCGCAGGTCCTGGGCGTCCTCGAGCGCGCCCTGGGGTGCGGGCGCCCGGAGCTCCGGCTCGGCCTGGGCGTCGAGCGGCTCGTCGGCGCCGGCGGCCTGGCCGAGCGCCTCCTGGGCGCGGGCGAGCGCGGTGTAGGCGTTCTCGAGCTGGGCCTCGGCGGTGGCGAGCTGCTGATCGGCGCGGGCCTCGTCGAGCGCGTTGCCGACGCCGCCCTGCCGGCGCGCCCGCGAGAACTCGAAGTGGGCGCGGGCGGCCGACACCGAGCGGCCGGTGACGTCGATGACCCGCTTCTGCGCCACCACCGCGAGGTAGGAGCGCGCGGCGAGGAGGGTCACCTGCCGGCGCACGTCGGCCTCGCTGGCGCGGGCGACGTCGAGCTGGTCGGAGGCGTGCGACCACTGGTACCAGCGCGAGGGCGCGAGGAGCGGCACCGTGAGCGTGACGTTGGCGCTCTGCTGGTCCCTGGCGGCGTAGAGCTGGCCCGTGGAGGAGCGGCGGTCGCCGTCGAGCCGGGTCAGGGTGCCGTTGGCGGCGAGGCTCGGCAGCGAGCCGGAGCGGGCCTGCTCGAGGAGCCCGTCCACCCGGCGGAGCTCCTGCTGGGCCACGACGGCGTTCACGCTGCGGGCGGCGGCGCGGGCGACCGCCTCGTCGAAGGAGACGGCGCGGAGGGCGGGGCGGGGCGCCGCGACGGGGCCACCGCCCCCTCCCTGGCCCTCCCCCGCTGCGCGGGAGAGGGGAAGAGGTGAGCCCGGGGCGCCCGCGGTCGGCGCGCCGCGGGAAGCGCTCCCTCCCCGAGGCGAGCCGGCGGCAGCGGCCTCGGGCAGCGCGCCCGGGGTTCCCCCTCCCCGCTCGGGCGGGGAGGGCTGGGGAGGGGCGGCCAGGAGGATCAGCCCGAGCGCGGCCCCGATCACGTCGCGCTCTCCGGCGTGAGGTCCTCGTCGTCCTCGGCCTTGTCGTGCTTCGAGAACCGCTCCAGCAGCGTGTAGAGCGCCGGGATGAGGAACAGCGTGAAGAAGGTGGACACGGTGAGCCCGCCGATGACGGCGCGCGCCAGGGGGAGGTTGGTCTCGCTCCCCTCCCCGATGCCGAGCGCCATGGGGATGAGCCCCACGATGGTCGCGATGGTGGTCATGAGGATGGGCCGGAGCCGCGTCTTGCCGGCCTTGACGGTGGCCTCGAGGAGCGGCTCGCCGCGGGCCTGGAGCACGCGGGCGAAGTCCACCAGCAGCACGCCGTTCGACACCACGATGCCGACCATCATGATGATGCCCATGAAGCTGTTCACCGACAGCGTGGTGTGGGTGGCCCAGAGGATGGCGAAGACGCCGGTGATGCCGAGCGGCACCGAGAACATGATGACGAGCGGGTCGAGCAGCGACTTGAACTGCGAGGCGAGGATCATGTAGACGAGCGCGATCGCCATCAGCGCCGCGAAGCCGAGGCCCGCGAAGGCCTCCTTCTGCGCCTGGGTCTGGCCGCCGAGCTGCGCGGTGTAGCCCTCCGGCGGCGGCAGCTCGTCGATCGCCTTCTGCACCGCGGCGCTGGCGCTGCCGAGGTCCTTGCCGGGCGCCACGTTGGCGGTCACGTCGATGATCCGCTGCAGGTACTTGCGGCTGATGGTCACCGGGCCCGAGCCGCGCTTCACGGTGGCGATGTTGGCGAGCGAGACCATCGCGCCCGAGGGCGCCTTCACGAAGACGTCCTTGAGGTCGTCCACGTGGCTCCGGTACCGGTCGTCGAGCCGCACGTTGATGTAGTACTGGTTGCCGGTCTTGTCGTCGATGTACGGGATGGGCTGGAACTGCGTCGAGCCCACCAGGCTGGTGAGCACGCTCTGGGCCACCGCCTGCTCGCTGATGCCGAGGGTGCCCGCCTTCTGGCGGTCCACCACCACGTCGAGCTCGGGGTAGTCCTCCTCGCGCGAGATCTGCACGTCGGTGAGGAGCGGCTTCCCCTCGGCGTCGCCCAGCTGCCGCACCTTGGCGGCGAGCCGCTTGGCGTAGTCGCCGCCGGCCTGCAGGTCGTACCCCACGATCTCCACGTCGATGGGGGCGGCGGCGCCGAAGTTGAGGATGCGCTTCACGATGCCGCCGACGAACGTGTAGACCTGCGTGCCGGGGAGCGAGTCGCGCAGCGCGGCGCGCACCTTCTCGTTGGCCTCGACGTCGGTGAGGCCGCGGTCCTCGTGCGACACCAGGTTCACGCCCAGGTTGGCGGAGTGCGGCCCGGTGTTGGTGGTGAAGAGCGCGGTGCGCCCGCCCGGGAGGCCGGTGTCGGAGAGCACGGTGGTGTAGACCGGCCCGCCCCCCTTCGCCTTCTCGCCGCCGAGCGCCTTCGCCACCGCCGCCTCGACCCGCTTGGTCACCTCCTCGGTCCGCTCGACGCGGGTGCCGATGGGCGTCTTGTAGATGATCGAGAACTGGCTCTCGTCGGTGTCGGGGAAGAACTCGGTGCCGATCTTCTTCGAGAGCAGGAGCGAGGCGGCGAAGAGCAGGAGGATGCCGGCGATCACCGGGAGCCGGTGGCCGAGCACCCAGCGCAGCGCGCGGGCGTAGGCCTCGTCGAGCGCGTCGAGCCGCCGGGTGATCCAGCCGCCGAAGCGGCTGCCGTGGCCGGGCTCCTCGGCCTTCAGGTACTTGAGGCAGAGGAGCGGCGTCACCGTGCGCGACACGAAGAAGCTCATGATGAGCGCGAAGGCGATGGTGAGCGCCAGCGGCAGGAACAGGTTGCGCGCCACGCCGCCGAGGAAGGTGACCGGGAAGAACACCACGATGGTGGTGATGGTGGAGACGAAGATCGGCATCGCCACCTCCTGCGCGGCGTTCAGGACCGCGGTCTTGCGGTCCTGCCCGGCGGCGAGGTGGCGGTGGATGTTCTCGAGCTCCACGATCGAGTCGTCCACGAGCCGGCCCACGCCGAGCGCGAGGCCGCCGAGCGTGAACACGTTGAGCGTCTGGCCGGTGAAGTAGAGCAGGATGAAGGTGGCGACGATGGAGAGCGGGATGGCGACCGCGATGATCCCGGTGGCGGAGAAGCTCACCAGGAAGATCAGGATCACGAGCACGGCGAGCAGGCCGCCCGTGACCGCCTCGTGCTCGAGCGACGAGATGGCCGCCCGGATGTAGGAGGACTGGTCGAAGCTGATGGCGAGCTTCACGTTCTGCGGCACGCCGCGCAGGTTGGCGATCTGCTTGCGCACCGCGTCCACCACCGAGACGGTGTTCGCGCCCGGCTGCTTGAGGACGCGGAAGTAGACGCCGCGCTGCCCGTTGATGCGGACGATCTCGGCCTGGTCCTGGATCCCGTCCTCCACCTGGGCCACGTCGGAGATCCGGACCGGCCCGGAGTAGTCGCCGCCCGCCGGGGGCCGGCCCTCGCGGATCACCACGTCGCGCAGCGGCCGCGCCTGGCCCAGGCTCGAGTTGGAGAAGACGTTGTAGTCGCGGTCGCCGGCGCGCAGGTCGCCGGAGGGGAAGAGCAGGTTCGTGCCCTTGACCGCGTTCACCACGTCGAGCACGGCGAGGCCGCGCGCGCGCAGGGCGTCGCGCCGGACCTTCACCTCCATCTCGCGGATCTGCCCGCCGCCGACGGTGGCGCTCGCCACGCCGGGGATGCGCTCGAGCTGCGGCTCGATGACGTTGTAGCCGAGGTCGTAGAGCTGCTTCTCGTCGAGCCCCTCGCCGCTCATCGCCACCTGCACCACCGGGATGTTGGTGACGTCGAACTTGATGATGAAGGGCTGCTGGATGCCCGGCGGCAGGGTGTTCAGGATCTGCGCCACCCGCTGCGACACCTCGAACTGCGCGTTGTCGAGGTTGGTGCCGTACTGGAACCAGACCGAGACCAGCGAGACGCCCTGCTTCGAGGTGCTCTCCACCCTGTCCACGCCCGGCGACGCCGACACGGCGCGCTCGACGGGCATGGTGATGGACTTCTCGATGTCGACCGGGCCGGCGCCCGTGTAGAAGGTCGCCACCCGGATGATGGGGATGTCGATGGACGGGAACAGGTCCACCGAGAGCCGGCCGACGGAGACCCACCCGAGGGCGAGCACCATCAGCGACATCATCAGGATGAAGACCGGGTTCCGGAGCGCGAGGCGGGTCAGCCACATGGACGGGGTACCTGCCGGCTAGTTCGAGGGGGTGCGCTCGGCGGTGACCGCCTGGCCGGTGAACGGGTCCACGTTCCGCTGGGCCCGCACGGCGGCGCCGTCGGAGAGGACGTCGGCGCCGGCCGTGACCACCTCGTCGTCCTTGGCGAGGCCGCTCGTCACCTCGAGCCAGTCGCCCCCGTCCACGCCGGTCTGCACCTCCACCCGCTTCACCTTCTCCCCGCGCAGCACGAAGGCGTACTGCTTGCCCCCGGAGAGCTGGACCGAGCTCGCCGCCAGCACCAGCGCGGCCGGGTGGACGTCGGTGACGATGGCGCCGCGGCCGTACATGCCGGCCCGCAGCTCGCCCGGGTTCTGGAGGTGGACCTCGGCGTCGAGCGTGCGCGCCACCGGGTCGAAGCCCGGCGAGAGGCGCACCACCTTGCCCCGGTAGCTCCTACCGGGCACCGCGTCGAGCTCGACGTGGGCGTCCTGGCCGAGCTGGACCTTCGTGACGTCCCGCTCGTTCACCGGGACGAAGACGCGGAGCACGTCGATCCGGGTGACGGTGAGGATGGGGCCGGTGGAGGAGCCGACGAGCGCGCCGGGGTCGAGCTTGCGGACCGAGACGTAGCCGTCGAGGGGCGACTCGATGCGGGTCTCGCCGACCTTCACGGCCAGGGCCGCCACGTTGGCCCGGGCGGCGTCGCGCGCCGCCTCGGCGGTGGCGAGGGCGGTCACGTTCTGCTGCAGCTCCTGCTGGGAGACGACGCCGGAGGGGGCGAGCCGCTCGGCCCGCTCCTTGTTGGCGCGCGCCAGGTCCACCGAGGCCTGCGCCTGGGCGAGCGCGCCGCGGGCGCTCGTGAGCTGGTCGGGGAGGTCGGCCGGCCGCACCAGCGCGAGGAGCTGTCCCTTCTTCACCCGGTCGCCGCGGTCCACGAAGACCGCGTCGAGGTAGCCGAGCACCTTCGAGCCGAGGTCGGCCTGGACGATGGGGCGCAGATCGACGGGGGCCTTCACCTCCACCGGCACGTCGCGCACCTGGGGCCGGGCGACGGTGACCGACGGCGGGGGGCGGGTGCGGGGGGCGCTGCCGGACCCCTTGCTGCAGGCGGTGGTCAGGGCGGCGGCCAGCGCCGCGGCGACGAGGAGCTTGGTGGGCACGGGGGCGACTGTTAGTGCGATGGGGGTAAAAACACAATCCCCGCGGGCGCGCGGCGAGAGCCCGCGCGGCGGGTGAAAACGGACCCTCGCCTGCCCGGAAGGTCAAGCGCCGGCCGGGGTCCCGGCCGGGGGCTCTCCCGGCGCCGCGGCGAGCGACCGGATCAGCTTCGGCCGCACGCCCGTCGCCTCGAGGAGCGATTCGAGCCGCGCCCGCGCCTCGCGCCCCTCCCGGCGGACCTTCTTCGCGAGGATGAGCTCGTTCTTGAGCGAGTGCTCCCAGCCGGCGAGCTCGGTCACCGTGACCCGGTAGCCGTGCGCCTCGAGCGCCAGGGCCCGGACGACGTTGGTGAGGTGCGAGCCGAACTCGCGCCGGTGCCAGGGGTGCGCGAAGAGCGCGTCGAGCGGCGCCCTGGCGGCGGCCCCCTCGAGCTGCCGCGCCACCTCCGCCTGGCAGCAGGGCACGACCGCCACGTGGTCCGCCCCGCGGCGGATGGCGAGCGCGAGCGCGTCGTCGGTGGCGGTGTCGCAGGCGTGGAGCGCGGTCACGAGGTGGAGCCGCTCCGGCACCTCGGCCGACTCGACCGCGCCGGTGACGAAGCGCATGCGCCGGTAGCCGAGCCGCCCGGCCCGCTCCTCGGCGGCCTTCGTGAGCTCGGCGCGGGTCTCGATGGAGAGGACGGTCCCCTTCCCCGCCGGCTCGACGAAGAGCTCGGCCAGGATGAAGCCGAGGTACCCCTTCCCGGCGCCGCAGTCGGCGATGACCGGCTCGCCGAAGCGCCCGAGCACGTCCTCCACCGCCGGCTGGAGCAGCCGGACGAGGTGGTTCACCTGCTTCAGCTTCCGCAGGCTGTCGGCGTTGAGCTGGCCGTCGCGGGTGAGGAGGTGCAGCTCCTTCAGCAGCCCGGGCGAGGTGCCGGGGAGGAGCTCCCGCGACACCGCCTCCCCCTTCACCTGCCGGCGGGCCTTGTCCATGGAGTTGAAGTTACCTCAGGGTGGGGTCCCACCGCAGGTGGGGAGGGCGGAGCCCTCCAGGGCGGGCGAGCTTCGCCGCAGGCGAAGCGTAAGGGCCCCGCCGAGCGGAGGGTGGGGCCCCACCAGCTCTGCTGGTGGGGCGGGACAGCATGTCCCGTTCTAACGGTGATGGGCCGCGAGCTCGGGTTCCTTCTCCACGAACTCGTCGAAGGTGCCGTTGAAGTCGGTGATCTCCTCGCCGGGGCGCATCGCCCAGATGCGGGTCGCCACCTCGCCGATGAGCTGCTGGTCGTGGGTGACGATGATCGCCGTGCCCTCGTAGCGCGAGAGCCCCTCGGAGAGCGAGGCGATCGACTCGAGGTCGAGGTGGTTGGTCGGCTCGTCGAGGATGAGGACGTTGTCCTTCGTCATCATCAGCTTGGAGAGGAGGAGCCGCACCGTCTCGCCGCCGGAGAGCGTGTCGGTCGGCTTCATCCGCTCCTCGCCGGAGAAGAGCATGCGGCCGAGGAGGCCCGAGATCTCCTCGTTCGAGAGCTTGTCCTCGAGCTCGCGCAGCCAGCCGAAGGCGGTGGTGCCCTTGCGGATCACGCCGGCGTGGTCCTGCGGGAGGTAGCCCACCGAGGCCTGGTGGCCCCACTTCACCTGGCCGTGGTCGGGGGCGAGGTCGCCCGCGAGCATCCGGACCAGCGTGGACTTGCCGACGCCGTTCTTGCCGATGACGCAGACCTTCTCGCCGCGGGTCACGAGCGCCGAGAAGGGGCGCACGATCTTCTGGTCCCCGTAGGTCTTGGAGATCTCCTCGACGGTGAGGGTCTGCTTGCCCGAGGGCCCCTTCTGCTCGAACTTGATGAAGGGCCGGGCGATGTTCGACCGCTTGATGTCCTCGACCTTGAGCTTCTCCATGGCCCGGATGCGGCTCTGGACCTGGGAGGCGCGGGTGCCGGCGTGGAAGCGGGCGACGAAGTCCTGGAGGGCGAGGATCTTCTTCTTCTTCTCGGCGTTCTCGCTCTCGACCCGGCTGCGCACCTGGGCCTTCTGCCGCACCATGTCGTCGTAGCCGCCCGAGTACGTGATGATGGTCTCGTAGTCGATGTCGGCGATGTGGGTGCAGATGGCGTTCAGGAAGTGCCGGTCGTGCGAGATGGTGATGAGCACGCCCTCGTACGCCCGCAGGAACCTCTCCAGCCAGCGGATCGAGTCGAGGTCGAGGTTGTTGGTCGGCTCGTCGAGCAGGAGCCCCTGCGGCTGGCCGAAGAGCGCCTGGGCGAGCAGCACGCGCAGCTTGTAGCCGCCGGCGAGCGCGCGCATGGGCTGGTCGTGGAAGGCGGTCTCGATCCCGAGGCCCTCGAGGAGCTCGCCCGCGGTCGCCTCGGCGGTGTAGCCGTCCTCCTCGGCCACGACCCCCTCGAGGTCGCCGAGCCGGTGGCCGTCTTCCTCGGTGATGTCGGGCTTGGCGAGGAGCGCCTCCTTCTCGCGCATCGCCTCCCAGAGCCGCTGGTTGCCCATCAGGACGACGTCGATGACGCGGTCGTCCTCGTAGCGGAAGTGGTCCTGGCGCAGGATGCCGACCTTCTTCGGGCGCAGCACGTTGCCCGTGTCGGCCTCCTCGTCGCCGGCGAGGATCTTCATGAAGGTGGACTTGCCGGCGCCGTTCGGGCCGGTGAGGCCGTACCGGTTGCCCGGCGAGAAGGCGACGTCGACGTCCTCGAACAGCTTCTTCGGCCCGAAGGCCTTGCTGACGTTCTGAACCGAGATCATGGGAGCGGCGCTCTTGTAACCGAAACGGGACCGGTTGGCGAGGTGGCCGGACGGCCGCCAGCCCAGGCGGCGGCCGGCCCGGGACCCGCCCGCGCCCGGGGGGCCCCAGGAGATCCGGCGCCCCCGCCCCGAGGGACCGTGGCGCCGCGCCGGCGCGGCGGCATGGGGTGGCCCGTCGCACCGCGAACGGGAGGTCCCCATGTCGCCACGTCTCTTCGTCGCCGTGACCGCCGCCGCGCTCGGGCTCGCGGGCTGCGCCCACGAAGGCGCCTCCGGCGCCGCGATGTCGGAGCAGCAGCGAGCCTCGGCCGGGCCCACCACCGGCTCGCCGAGCGATCCGAACGCGCGCGAGCAGGCGGCGAGCATCCGCCCGCAGTCGAGCCCGCGGACCCCGGGCCCCGCCTCGCTGGGCGGCACCGCCGCCGGCGCGCGCGCGCCCGCGCTCGAGCCCGTCACCGAGGTACCGGCCGACGAGGCGGGCCCGGCGCCCGCCGCCCCCGCGCCGGCGGAGTCGCCCAGGTAGCCTCCTCCGGGCCGGCCGTTCCGAGGTAAGAACGGCCGGTGACGACCGAACGCGCCTTCGCCGCCTGCGCCCCCGGGCTCGAGCCGCTCCTCGCGGGCGAGCTCGCCGCGCTCGGGCTGCGCGCCCGCGCCACGCCCGGCGGCGCCGAGCTGGAGGGCGAGGACGCGGTGGCGCTGGCCTGCCTCGGGAGCCGGCTCGCCGACGCCGTCTCGCTCCGGCTCTACGAGGGGCCGGAGCGCGGCCTCGACGCGGCGCGCGCCGAGGCCCGGCGACGCTACGGCCCGGGGGCGCGGCCGGTGGCCCGCGTCCGCGGCGGCCTCGCCACCCTCTCGCTCGACGCGGCCGGCGCGCCCCTCTACAAGCGCGGCTGGCGGCAGCGCGTCGGGGCGGCCCCGCTGCGCGAGAGCGTCGCGGCCGCGCTCCTACGCTTCGGCGGCTACGATCCGGCGCGACCGCTCCTCGATCCCATGTGCGGCTCCGGCACCCTGCCCATCGAGGCGGCGCTCCTCGCCGCGGGGCGCCCGCCCGGCGCCGGCCGCGCCTTCGCCTTCGAGCGCTGGCCCGGCACCGACGCCCGGCGCGTGGCCGCGATCCGGGCGCGGCTCACGGCCGGCCGACGCCCGCCCCCCGCCGTCATCCAGGCCTCCGACCGGAACGCGGGCGCCCTCCGGCTCGCGCAGAAGAACGCCGCCGCGGCGGGCGTCGCCGAGGCGATCCGCTTCGCGCGGATCGACGCCGCCCAGGCGGCGCCGCCGCCCGGGCCCGGCCTCTGCGCGGTCAACCCGCCCTTCGGCGTCCGCATCGACGAGGGGGCGGCCGAGGCCTGGAAGGCGCTCGCCGCGCTCCTGCCCCGGCTCGCCGGCTGGACCCTCGCCGTCGTGGCGCCCGACCGGGGCTTCGAGCGGCTCCTGCCGGCGCGGCAGGCCGCCGTGCTGCCGTTCGTGGACGGGGGGCTCGCGTGCAAGCTCCTCCGGTACCAGCTTTGACGGGTGTCCCGATCCACCCGCGCCCTCCCGAACCAGGCGAGCAGGCAGGCGAAGCGCGCCTCGCCGCGACATGCTTCCAAGATGCTCGACTGGCTGAAGTCGGGGTTCAGCCCGCGGCGCCTGCTGGTGCCGCGCCGCGCCCGCGCGGGTGACGCCAAGATCGCCGTGCAGCGGGTCGGGCACCGCTTCGGCAACGAGGTGGTGGCGCTCGACAACGTGAGCATCGACGTCCACCAGGGCGAGTTCGTCTGCCTCCTCGGCCCCTCCGGCTGCGGCAAGACCACGCTGCTCTACGCCCTCGCCGGGCACATCGCGCCGAGCGGCGGCCGGATCACCATCGACGGCCAGGAGGTGTCGGGCCCCTCGCCGGAGCGGATGCTGGTCTTCCAGGAGCCGGCGCTCTTCCCCTGGCTCTCGGTGAAGCAGAACCTCACCTTCCCGCTCCGCGCCCGGGGGCTCTCGCGCGCCGAGGCCTCCGCGCGGGCGCTCGAGTTCATCCACCTCGTGCAGCTCGACGGGTTCGAGCGGGCGCAGCCCCACGAGCTCTCGGGCGGCATGCGGATGCGCGTCTCGCTGGCGCGCGCCCTCGCCATGGACCCGCAGGTGCTGCTCATGGACGAGCCCTTCGGCGCGCTCGACGCGCAGACGCGCGACCAGATGCACCGGCTGCTGCAGCGGATCTGGATGCGCGACCAGAAGACGGTGGTCTTCGTCACCCACAACGTCCGCGAGGCGCTGGTGCTCGGCGACCGGGTGGTGGTGATGGCCGCCCGGCCCGGGCGCGTCATCCACGACCTCGACGTCCACATCCCGCGCCCGCGCGACCCGGACGACGACGCGCTGGTGCAGCTCTCGCGGCGCATCCGCGAGGAGATCGGCAGCGTCGAGCCGGGCCGCCGCGACCCGCCCGGCCCCGCCACCCCGCCGCCCGAGGACCGAGATGACCGCGAGAGCCTCCCTGGTTCGGATCGCCTTCCTGGCCGGGCTCCTGGCGCTGTGGGAGCTCGCCTCTAGGATCGGGCCCTGGCCGCACCACCTCTTCCCCGGGCCGGTGGCGGTGGCGCGCAGCTTCTGGCTCATGCTGCAGGACGGGCGGCTCGGCGCCGCGGTGCTGCGCTCGCTCTCGCGGCTGGCGCAGGGGTACGGCCTCTCCGCGGCCATCGGGCTGCCGCTCGGCGTCGCCATCGCCCGCATCGGGTGGGTCAAGCTCGCGATCCGGCCGCTGGTGCTCGGGCTCCAGGCGCTCCCGTCCATCTGCTGGCTGCCCCTGGCGGTGCTCTGGTTCGGGCTCACCGAGTGGGCCATCCTCTTCGTGGTGGTGATGGGCTCGCTCCTCGCCATCACCATCTCCACCGAGGACGGCGTCTCGGCCATCGACCCGCTCCTGCTGCGCGCCGCCGGCACGCTCGGGATCAAGGGCCCCCGCTTCTACGGCGGGGTGCTCGTGCCGGCCGCGCTGCCCGGCATCGTCACCGGCCTCAAGCTCGGCTGGAGCTTCGCCTGGCGGGCCCTCATGGCCGGCGAGCTGCTCTTCGTGGCGGGCGGGCTCGGGCAGCTCCTGGCGCAGGGGCGCGAGCTGCTCGACGTGCCGCAGGTGATGGCGGTGATGGCGGCCATCGTGGCGATCGGCTCGGCGGTGGACCAGGTGCTCTTCCACCTCGCCGAGGTGCGGGTCCGGCGCCGCTGGGGCCTGGCGGAGGCGGCGTGAGGCGGCGCGAGCAGCTCCGGCGCTCGGCCTCGGCGGTGGTCGCGGTCGCCCTGCTCGTCGCCCTGGCGGTGGCGCTCGTGCTGCTCTCGTCCTGCCGCCGCGCGCCGCCGCCCGGCGGGCCGCTCCGCGTCGGCTACTTCCCGAACGTGACCCACGCGCAGGCGCTGGTGGGCGACGCGGAGGGCGCCTTCGCCGCCGCGCTGGGCGGCAGGGGGATCACCGCGCGGACCTTCAACGCCGGCCCGAGCGCGATGGAGGCGCTCCTCGCGGGAGAGCTCGACCTCTGCTACGTCGGCAACGCGCCGGCCGCGCTCGCCTACCTCCGCTCCCACGGCGGGCTGCGCGTCGTCGCCGGGGCGGCCTCGGGCGGCGCGTCGCTGGTGGTGCGCGAGGCGCGCGGGCCGGCCGACCTCGCCGGGAAGCGCGTCGCCTCGCCGCAGCTCGGCAACAGCCAGGACGTGTCGCTCCGGTGGTGGCTGCGGGAGGCCGGGCTCCCGATCGGTGAGAAGCCGCCGGCGGTCAACGTGAGCCCCATCGCCAACGCCGAGATCCTGGCGCTCTTCCAGCAGGGGCAGCTCGCCGGGGCCTGGGTGCCGGAGCCGTGGGCGTCCCGGCTCGTCGCCCAGGCGGGCGGGCGGATCCTGGTGGACGAGCGCGACCTCTGGCCCGAGCGGACCTTCCCGACGACGGTCGTGGTCGTGAGCGAGCGGGCGCTGCGCGACCGGCGCCCCGACCTCGTCTCGGCGCTGCGGGCGCACCTCTCGCTCACCGAGCGCTGGCGGCGCGATCCCGCCGGGTTCGCCCGCGCCGCCAACGCCGCCTTCGGCAAGCTCGCCGGCCATCCGCTCCCGGAGGCGGTGCTGCAGGCGGCCTTCTCGCGGCTCGAGCCGACCGACGACCCGATGGCCGACAAGCTCGCCACCGCCGCCCGGCGCGCCGCCGCCCTGAAGCTCGCGCCCGAGGGCGACCTCTCCGGGCTGGTGGACGGGAGCCTCCTCTCCGAGGCCCGCGCGGCGGCCGCTCGTTGAGAGGGCCCCGTCCCCGGCTCCTGCCCCTCGACCAGGGGGCTGGCCGCGATGGCGCGCCATCCAAAAGTTACAGGCGTGCCCCGGCCGCGCCTTCCGCGGCCGCGACCCTGGGCACCGGAGCTGGATGGACCAGCGCCGTTCGGAGGACGCGATGGAGAGGCCCGCAGCGCTGCAGTCGCCCGAGGAGCTGGTGGGAGGTGGCGCCGCCGCCCTCCCCGGCGCCCTCGCGCCCTCGCGCCTCCACCGGCTCCTCTCGTTCGACGAGACGCTCCTCCTCGGGGTCCGCCGCTTCCACGGGCCCTGGCGCACGCGGCTCGCGCGGCTGCTCACCGCGGCCGGCGACGCGCGGAGCTGGACCTTCGCGAGCCTGGTGCTCCTCGCGAGCATGCGCCCCACCGGGCTCCACCTCGGGCTGCGCGTGGCCGCCGGCAGCAGCCTCGCCGCGCTCCTGGCCCAGGGGCTGAAGCGGACCCTCAACCGGGCCCGCCCCTCCTCGGCCATCGAGCAGTTCGAGGCGCTGGCCGACAACCCCGACGCCTTCAGCTTCCCCTCGGGCCACACCGCCGCCGCGTTCGGCGTGGCGGTCGCCCTCGCGGGCGAGCCCTTCTGGGCGGGACCGATCGCCACCGTCCTCGCGGTAGGGATCGGCCTCTCGCGCGTCTACCTCGGGGCGCACTACCCGCTCGACGTCGCCGCCGGCTCGGTGCTGGGCGTCGCCGCCGGGGTGCTGGCGCGCCTGCTCGTCGCCTAGGAACCACCATGAACGAACCGCTCGATCCCACCACCTGCCACATGTGCGGCTGCAAGCTCGAGGGCGAGCGCGCCGCCGCCCCCACCGGCGACCTGCCCCTCTGCCCCGACTGTCACGAGGCCTTCCTGGCCGACGGCGAGCCCGACGCCTTCCTCGACGAGGCGTTCTGGCTCGAGCTGCGGCTCAAGCGCCGGCCGGTGCCGCCAGAAGAGCTCCCGGCGTGATCGGCCGGCCGGCGAGCTCCTCGACCTCCACCGCGACGGCGGAGGACAGGCCGCCGCGCCGGAGCGCCTCCCGGTAGGCGCGGGCCGCGGCCTGGGCGTCCCAGGCCTGCAGCACCAGCTCCTCGGTCCCGGCGTCCTGGGACCGGCAACGGAAGAATCGCTCGCGCTTCGTGCTCATCGGGAGCCTCGGGGAGGGGTGTGCGATCCGATCCATAGGCCCCGGGAGCGGGGTCGTCGGTGACAAGACGGTGTCGAACCCCTCCCACGGCCGGGGGAGTCCTCAAGCGTCCGTTTACAGAGGCGAATCGGCGCGCCGCTTTCGGGCGCGCCCCAGAAGACCGCGGCCCCGGGACCGTCACCGACCCTTCACCGAACCGTCGCCGCGGGCGCTCGCGGCGCCGTGTTACTCGCCTCCCGATGCTGAGCGCCGGCGATCTCGTCACCTCCCGGGAGAGCGTCCCCCCGTCGATGCCGGTCCGGCGCGTGGCCGACCGGTTCTTCGATCAGCCGGAGCTCGACGCCCTCGCGCTGGTGGACGACGGCGCGCCGCGCGGCCTCGTCACCCGCCCGAAGCTCCTCCTCAAGCTGCTCCGCAACTTCGGCTACGAGCTCTTCGGCCGCGGCCCGGTGCAGCGGATCGCCGAGACCGCCCCGCTGACGGTCCCGGCGGCGGCGCCGCTCGCCGACGTGGTGGACCGGGCGCTGTCGCGCCCCCGGGCGCTCGTCTACGACGAGCTGCTGGTGGAGGACGGCGGGCGCTTCGTCGGCCTCATCTCGGTCCGGGACCTGGCGCTGCACCAGAGCGCCGCGCTCGCGACGAGCATGTCCCAGCGCGAGCTCGCGACCGCGCGCGCCGCCGAGCTGGAGCGCGAGAACGCGCTGCGCTCGCGCTTCCTCGCCCACGTCACCCACGAGCTGCGCTCGCCGGTGAACGCCATCATCGGGCTCGCCGAGCTGGCCCGGCGCGCCAGCGCCCGCGGGCAGCCGGAGGCGGTGGACGAGCGGCTCGGGCTCCTCCTGTCGAGCGCCGCCGGCCTGCGCGCCATCGTCGGCAACGTGCTCGACCTCTCCAAGCTCGACGCCGGCCGCATGGACGTGGTGCCGGAGGAGGTGGACCTCTCCGCGCTGGTGACCGAGCTCGCCGCGACCGCGCGGGTGCTCGCCGGGCAGAAGCCGGTGCGCGTCTCGGTCGAGGCGCCGCCCGAGCCGGCGCGGGTGCGCTCCGATCCGCAGAAGCTCCGCCAGATCGGCCTCAACCTGGCCGGCAACGCGGTCAAGTTCACCGACCGGGGCGAGGTGGCGCTCTCGCTCGCGCGCGAGGGCGAGGCCTGGGCGCTGCGGGTGCGCGACACCGGCATCGGCATCCGGGCCGAGGACCTCCCCCGCCTGTTCCTGCCGTTCCACCAGTGCGAGGACGCCCGGGTGCGCCGGCACGAGGGGACCGGCCTCGGGCTCGCCATCGCGCGCAGCATGGCCGAGCTCGTCGGCGCCCGGCTCGCGGTCGAGAGCGTCCGCGGCCAGGGCTCCACCTTCACCCTCACCATCCCCTCCCTCGACGAAGGACCCCCGCGATGCCCACCGCCAAGCCCGTCGTGCTCGTGATCGACGACGACCCCACGCACCTCTACCTGACGCGCAGCCTCCTCGAGGACGAGGGGCTCCAGGTGCACTGCCACGAGGGCGCGTTCGGCGCGACCCAGCGGCTGCGCGACGTCGAGCCCGACCTCGTGCTCCTCGACGTGAACATGCCTGGGCTCTCCGGAGAGACCCTCGCCGGCATCCTGCGCCGGGCCGAGCAGCGGCGGGCGAGCTGGGCGGGCGGCGCGCCGCGCGGCGCCCCCATCGTGCTCTACTCGTCGAACGACGAGGACGTCCTGCGGCAGAGCGTGAGCGCGCTCGGGGTGGCGGGCTACGTCTGCAAGGGCGACCTCGGGATGCTGCGCGAGCGCGTCTGGCGGGTCCTCGGGACGTGGGCCCGCGGGGCCTGAACGCGCCGGCCCCGGCGCCCCGCCCCGCCGAGTTCGCGCGCTCCTCACGCGCTCGCCGCGCCCCCGACACGCACCCTTGGTCTAGTCCGTCGCGCCACCCGCCGGAGGACGACTCGATGCCCACGCTCGCCCACCTCTCCGATCTCCACCTCGGCCGCGACGAGGCGACCGGGGCCGCCGCCCGCCGCCTCGCCCGGGCCCTCCTCGCCGCCGGCGTGGACCGGCTGCTCCTGACCGGCGACCTCACCCACCGCGGCCAGCGCGGCGAGCTGCACGAGTTCGAGGAGGTCTTCGCCCCCTGGCGCGACGCCGGGCGGCTCACCCTCGTGCCGGGGAACCACGACCGGCTCGGCCACGACCTCGGGGGCGCGCTCATGCCGGGCGACCGGGTCCAGGTGGAGGAGCACGAGGGGCTGCACCTCGTGCGGCTCGACTCGACCGGTCCCCACAACCGCTCCTTCCTCTCCGGCCACGGCGCGCTCGCGCCGGGCGACCTCGACCTCGTGGACCGGGCGCTCGCCGCCGCGCGCCCCGGCGCGCTGCGCGTCCTCATGCTGCACCACCACCCGCTGCCGCTCCCGGAGGACTGCCTCGTGGAGCGGCTCTCCTCCTGGCTGGGCCGCCCCTGGACCGCCGAGCTCGCGCTCGGCCCGGCGCTCCTCGCGCGGATCGCCGGGCGCTGCGACCTCGTCCTGCACGGCCACCGGCACGCGGCCTCGCGGGTCGAGCTCGAGGGCGCCGCGGGCGCGCCCCTCGCCGTGCTCAACGCCGGCTGCTCCACCGAGCTCGAGGCCGCCCGGCTCCTCGACTACGCGGACGGGCGGGTGGCCGGGGAACGGTGGCTGCACTCGGACGCCGGCGTGGCCCCGATCCTCGCGCCCAGGCCGGCGGCGCGGGCGCCGCGGCCGGTCGATCCCGGGCTCGCGGCCTGAGAGGTCAGGCCGGGCGCGCGGCGGCCCGGAGCTCCTCCAGGATCCGGTAGAGCCCGAACTTCGGGAGCCGGAGGAAGCCCGAGAAGGCGGCGCCGGCCAGCGTCCCGTCGGCGAGCCACTCCGGCAGCCACTCGGCGGCGAAGCGCGGCTCCCCCTGCTTCAGCCCCGCGCCGGCCTGCAGGAGCCAGCGCCGGTTGTACTTCTCGTGGGCGCCGACGGGCCAGGCGCAGATCACCGGGAGCCCGAGCGCGGCGTAGAACGAGAGCTCCGAGGGCTTCGTCCAGAGCGCGTCGGCGCGGGCGAGCAGCCCGTTGAAGGCGCGGTAGTAGCCGCCGAACGACGTGGCCTCGACGAGCTCGAGGGCGCCCGGCGGGAGCGCCCCCAGGCCGGCCGCGTCGATCGCCTCGCGGAAGGCGTCGCCCACCTCGCGCCGGAGCCCGGCCACGAGCGCGAGCCGGAGCCGCCCCGCCTCCAGCGCCGGCCGGAAGCCGGGCAGGAAGCTCGCCGCGAGGCCGGCCTGCGCGCCCGCCCCGCCCACCGCGAACACGAGCAGCGGCGGCCGCCCCTCCTCCTCGTCCGGCAGCGGCCCGAGGAAGCGCGACAGCTCGTGCCGGAAGTCGCGCCGGAACTCGCGCTCCGGGTCGAGCCGCACCAGCCGCGCCGCGAGGTTCCGCGTGAGCGCGGGGAGCTCCGGACCGCCGACCAGCTCGTCGGGGAGCGGGAAGCCGGTGAGGACCACCCGCTCGCGGGGCACGCCGTAGGCGACGAGCCGGCGCACCGCGCGCGGGGTCGGGGCGAGGTAGCGGATCCGGCTCGTGGCCGGCTCGGCCGGGGCCCAGATCCGGTGGAGGTCCGAGTCGGTGACCACGCAGTGCACGCCGCGGCAGCCGGCCCGGTCGGCCGCGAGCGCCGGCGTGTAGAACGTGGTCACGAGCGGCGCGCCGCTCCGCCGCAGCTCCTCCACCAGCCCCTGGCCGAGCTTGCCGCCGCCGAGGAGCCGCTCCAGCGCGCGCACCGGGCCGGTGGCGGCGGAGAGGTCCCGCAGCGGGTGGAGCGGCTCGATGGCGGTGGCGGCGTCGAGCGCGGCCCGCAGCGGCGCCCCGACCACCGGCCACTGCGAGAGGCGCGAGGTCAGCTCGTAGGCGGCCCGGGTGCGGGCCCAGAGCCGCTCCTCCTCGGCGCCGGCGAGCGGCGGCCGGTCCACCTCGCGCACCTCCACCCCGAGCGCCTCGGCGATGGGCCAGGCGGCGCGGAGGTGGCCGTAGCCCATGTCCGCCGCCACGACGAGCGGCGCCGCGGCTCCGGTCACGCCGCCCTCGCCGCGGGCGCGGCGCGGCCGAGGCGGCGGGGCCGGGCCGGCTCGAGGCGCGAGCCCGGCAGGACGCGCAGCCGGTTGCCGCGCCAGACCACCTCGCGGGCGAAGAGGCCGTGGGCCCAGGCCGCGCCGAGCACGAGGTCCTTCACCGGCGCGGCGGCGGCGGCGAGGCCGTAGCCCCGGCCGCGGAGGAGGCGGGCACAGCCCTCGTCGTGGAGGGCGCGGGCCGCGGCCACCGCCGCGAGCGCGCCGAGGGTGCGCGGGCAGGGGGCGAGGGCCGCCGCGCCGGTGGCGAGCAGCGTCGGGTTGAGGAGCCCCTGGGCGGCGTGGAGCGCGGGGCCGGCGAGGGCCCGCTGCAGCACGCTCCAGCGCTGGTAGCGCGAGAAGAAGTCGGCGACGCTGCGCCGCTGGCTCACGTTCCGGACCGGCCGGCGCGCCACCGCCACCCGCTTGCCGAGGACCGCCGGGACCATGCGGCCGAGCACGAAGTCCTCGGCGAGCACGTCCTTCACCGCGGCGAAGCCGCCGAGCGCGTCGAGGTCCGAACGGCGGAAGGCCATCGACTTCCCCACCACGATGTCGTGCCCGGCGAGCCGCTTCGCCGCCACCACCCCGGGCGCCACGCCCCCCGCGAGCTGCAGCCCGTCGAGCACCGAGCCGAGCCGCTCCTCGCCGACGCCGACGATGGGGTGCGTCACCAGGCCCACCGCCGGATCCCGCAGCAGCACCGCGATCTCGGCGAGGTAGTCGGGGTGCACCTGCACGTTCGAGTCGCTCACCACCAGGAGCTCCCCCCGGGCCACGCGCGCGAGGGTGAGGAGCTGGTTCACCTTGGGGTTCATGCCCGGCTCGCCCCGCTGGAGGCAGAGCCGGAACCGGCCGGGGTGGCGGGCCATGGCGGCGCGGGCGACCGCGCAGGCCGGGTCGCGCGGGCTGCGGACGCCGAGGAGCACCTCGTAGTCGGGATAGTCGAGGGCGGCGAAGGTGTCGAGGTTGGCCGCGAGGTCGTCGTCGGCGCCACAGAGGGGCTTCAGCACCGAGACGACCGGCGCTCCCTCCCCGCTCGGGCGGGGAGGGCCGGGGAGGGGCGGCCGTGACGCTCCCCTCAGGTGCCCGCGCAGCGCGAGGTACTGCCCCGCCAGCAGGAGGAGGCCGCCGAGGGCGGCGGCGAGGAGCAGGCTGCTCAGGGCGACGGCCACGGCGGTACCTCCTGCGCGGGTCTCGCTCCGGAACCGGCCGGAGCGAGACGATCGTGCAGGGGGCGCGTGGCGCGCCCGGGGCGCCGGCGAGACCGGCCGGCGAACCCCGGGTGACGAATCGGCTACGCCGCGGGCTCGCGGCTGCCGGGGTGGCGCACGTCGGTGCCGCGCACCATGAAGATCACCATCTCGGCGAGGTTGATGGCGTGGTCGCCGAAGCGCTCGAGGTGCTTCGCCACGAACATGAGGGCGGTGGCCCGCCGGATGACGCGCGAGTCCTCCATCATGAGCGCGAGCAGCTCGTTGAAGATCTCGAGGTACAGGGCGTCGAGCAGGTCGTCGCCCTTCATGACCTCCTCGGCCTTGGCGGCGTCGCGCGAGACGAAGGCGTCGAGCGCCTTCTTGAGCTGGGCCTCGGAGAGCTCGGCGAGCCGCGCCAGGCGGTGCTGCGGCGCCAGGGCCGGCGCGCTCGCGAGGTCGAGCGCCCGCTCGGCGACGTTGACCGCGAGGTCGCCCATGCGCTCGAGGTCGGTCACGATCTTGAGCGCGGTGGTGATGAAGCGCAGGTCGCTCGCGGCCGGCTGGCGGAGCGCCAGGAGGCGGCGGCAGGCGGAGTCGATCTCCACCTCGAGCCGGTTCACCTCGCGGTCGTCGTCCTTGACCCGCTCGGCGAGCTCGGGCGTGCGCTCCAGGATGGAGCGGACCGAGAGGGCGATGGCGGCCTCGACCTTGCCGCCCATGGCCAGCAGCTTGTCGCGGAGGTCCTGCAGCTCCGCCTCGTAGGCGCGATCGGTGTGGATGGTGACCATCGGCGCTCCTACCCGAACTTCCCGGTGACGTAGTCCTCGGTCCGCTGCTCCCGAGGGTTGGTGAAGATGGTCTCGGTGTCGCCCACCTCGACGAGCTCGCCCATGTAGAAGAAGGCGGTCTGGTCGGAGACGCGGGCGGCCTGCTGCATGTTGTGGGTCACCACCACGATGGTGTACCGCACCTTGAGCTCGTGCATGAGCTCCTCGATGCGGGCGGTGGCGATGGGGTCGAGCGCGCTCGCCGGCTCGTCCATGAGCAGCACCTCCGGCTCGACCGCCAGGGCGCGGGCGATGCAGAGCCGCTGCTGCTGGCCGCCGGAGAGCGAGGTGGCCGCGGTGTGGAGCCGGTCCTTCACCTCGTCCCAGAGCGCCGCCTGGCGCAGGCAGCGCTCCACGATCTCGTCGAGGTCGCCCTTCCAGCCGTTGAGCCGCAGGCCGGCGGCGACGTTGTCGGAGATGGACATGGTGGGGAACGGGTTGGGGCGCTGGAACACCATCCCCACCCGCCGCCGGATGGAGACCGGGTCCACGCTCCGGTCGTAGAGGTCCTCGCCGTCGAGCGTCACCTTGCCGGTGGCGCGCCCGCCCGGCACGAGCTCGTGCATGCGGTTGAGGCAGCGCAGGAAGGTGGACTTGCCGCAGCCGGACGGGCCGATGACGGCGGTGACCGAGAGCGGCTGGACGTCGATGGAGACGTCGCGGACGGCGTGGTTCGGGCCGAACCAGGCGTCGAGCCCCTCGACGCGGATCTTGGGCTCCTGGGCGTTCATCGGCTGCTCCCGAGGCGGCTGCGCAGGGCGAGCCGGGCGAGGAGGTTGAGGCCGCCGACCACGAGGAGGAGCACCAGCGCGGCGCTCCACGCCTTCTGGTGCCAGTCCTCGTACGGGCTGATGGCGTAGTTGAAGATCTGCACGGTGAGCGAGGCGGTCGGCTGGTCCGGCCGCAGGTTCCAGTACTGGTTGTTGAGCGAGGTGAAGAGCAGGGGCGCCGTCTCGCCGGCCGCGCGGGCGATGGCGAGGAGCGCCGCGGTGACGATGCCGCCGCGGGCGGTGCGCAGGACGATCCGGAGGCTCGTCTTCCACTGCGGCACCCCGAGCGCGAGCGAGGCCTCCCGCAGCGACCCCGGCACGAGCCGCACCAGCTCCTCGGTGGCCCGGGCCAGGGTCGGGATCATGAGGAGCCCGAGCGCGAGCGCGCCGGCGAGCGCCGAGAAGCGGTGCATGGGGATGACCACCAGGCCGTAGGCGACGATGCCGACCACGATGGAGGGCACGCCGGAGAAGACCTCGGCGGTGAAGCGGACCGCGCGGCCGAAGAGGCCGTCGCCCCGCTCGGCCAGGAAGACGCCGGCGCCGATCCCGATCGGCAGCCCGACGACGCAGGCGAGGCTCACCAGCATGGCGGTGCCGGCGACCGCGTTGCCGACGCCGCCGCCGGGCTCGCCGACCGGCGTGGGGAGCGCGGTGAAGAAGGAGAGGGAGAGCCCGGGGACGCCGCGCGACACCACGAGCCAGAGGAGCGAGGCGAGCGGCGCGAGGGCGAGGAGCACCCCGACCGCGCAGAGGGCGGTCATGAGGTGGTTCTTCGCCCGGCGCAGGAGGAGCGAGCGCATGGGCTAGGAGGCGGAGACGCGGGCGGGCCCCGAGGAGACCATCCGCACGAGGAGCCGCGCCGCCGAGTTGAGGATGAGGCTCACGCCGAAGAGGACCAGCGCCAGGCCGGCGAGCGCGCCGGTGTGCACGTCGCCGGTGGCCTCGGCGAACTCGTTGGCGATGACCGCCGGGAGCGAGTACCCGGCCGCGAAGAGCGAGGTGCTGATGGTGGGCGAGTTCCCGATCACCATGGTGACGGCCATGGTCTCGCCGAGCGCGCGCCCGAGCCCGAGCAGCGCGGCGCCGAGCACGCCGGCGCGGCTGTAGGGGAGGATGGCCATCCGGATCGCCTCCCAGCGGGTGGCGCCGAGCGCCAGCGCGCCCTCCTTGAGCGACGCCGGGACCGTCTTCAGCACCTCGATGGTCACCGAGGCGATGGTCGGGAGGATCATGACCGCCAGGATGAGGCCGGCGGCGAGGTAGCCGAGGCCGATGGGCGCGCCCTGGAAGATGGGGAGGAAGCCGAGGGTGCGCGCGAGGAACGGCTCGACCGAGTCGCGCAGCCAGGGGACCATCACGAACAGGCCCCAGAGGCCGAAGATGACGCTCGGGATGGCGGCCAGCGTCTCGATGGCGAACGAGACCACCGGGCGGAGCCGGCGCGGCCCCATCTCCTGGAGGAACAGCGCGAGCCCCACCGAGATGGGCACCGCCACCGCGATGGCGACCACGCTCGTCACCACCGTGCCGTAGATGAACGGGAGGGCGCCGAAGGAGCCGGAGACCGGGTCCCAGTCGCTCGAGGCCACGAAGGTCCCCGCCCCGGCCTTGAGCGCCGGGCGGGCCACGTGGACGAGCGACAGGACCACCAGGCCGACCAGCGCCAGCACCGCCCCGCCGAGCAGGCCGAGCAGCGCCGCCCAGGCGCGGTCGCCGCGGTTGCGGCCGCGGGCGGCCCGCCCCGGCGCCCCGGCGCGGACGCCGGGGGCCGGTGCGGAGGCGGTCGAGCGCGCGCGCTCGAGGGAGACGTCAGTGCTGGGCGGCAAGGGAGACGTGCTTCCCCTGGACGGTGAGGCCCTTGATCGTGGCGGTCACCTCGTCCACGACCTTCTTCGGGAGCGGGGCGTAGTCGAGCGGCGCGGCGGCGGCCTGGCCCTCGTGCACCGCCCAGTTCAGGAAGTTCACGAGCGCGGCGCCCTTGGCGGCGTCGTGCTGGTCCCGGTAGACGAGCAGGTAGGTGAAGGAGGCGATGGGGTAGGCGCCCTTGCCGGTCGCGTTGGTGATGGAGACGCGGTAGTCGGCCGGCATCTTCACGCCGGCGGCCGCCTCGGAGGTGCTCTGGATCGACGGCTTCACGAAGGCGCCGTCGTGGTTCTTGAGCGAGGCCATCTCGAGGTGGTTCTGGTTGGCGTAGGCGAGCTCCACGTAGCCGACGGCGCCGGGGGTCTGCTTCACGAGGCCGGTGACGCCCTCGTTGCCCTTGGCGCCGAGGCCGGTCGGCCACTTCACGCTCTTGCCGGCGCCCGGGCCGGCCTTCCACTCCGGCGAGACCTTGGCGAGGTAGTCGGTGAAGATGGCGGTGGTGCCGGAGCCGTCGGAGCGGTGGACGACCGCGATGGCCTGGTTCGGGAGGGACACGCCCGGGTTCTCCCTGGCGATGGCCGGGTCGTTCCACTTCGTGATCTTGCCGAGGAACACGTGCGAGAGGACCTCGCCGGTGAGCTTCAGGTCCTTCACCGGGGCGTTGTAGGTCACCACCACGGCGCCGAGCACGGTCGGGATGTGCTGGATGCCGGGGGCCTTCGCCAGCTCCTCGTCGGTCATCGGGGCGTCGGAGGCGCCGAAGTCCACCGTCTTCTCGGTGATCTGCTTGATGCCGCCGCCCGAGCCGATCGACTGGTAGTTGAAGCGGAGGTCCGGGTGCTGCTTGTTGTAGTCGCTGAACCAGCGCGAGTAGAGCGGGAACGGGAAGGTGGCGCCGGCGCCGGTGATGAGGAGGTTGTCGGCGCGGGCCGCCAGGGCGGCGCCGGCGAGGAGCAAGGTCGCGAGGAGCTTTTTCATCTCTGTCTTCCTCTCTTCGTTTGGTTGCGGGGTTTCTTAGAGGCGGAGCGTGACGCGGCGGTGGCTGCGTGTGACGTTCGTGTGACGGCTACGTGAAGACGAGGCGAAACGGGCACGCCCCCTCCCAGGCCCGCCGCCCGCCGAGGGCACGGGAGACCGGAGAGGGGGCGGCCACGGGAGGGAACGGCGGGACGGCTAGAACTTGAGCTGCGTGACGAAGAAGACCTCGTCCGCCGAGACGTCGCGGGCGTCGTCGTTGTTCCGGTAGTAGTCGAGCTGGAGCTTGACGTTCTTCACGAGCTTGGGCGGGACCTCGTAGTTCAGGCCCACCGAGACGGTGGTGTCCTTCACGCAGCGGGCGTTGCCGGCGAAGGCGCCGGCGGCCGCGGTGGAGGGGGCGCCCTTGCACTGGCTCACCGGGGTCTGGGAGTCCGAGTCCCAGTGGTCGTAGCGGGCGACGAGGTTCCAGATGCCGTACTGCGCGGCGTCGTAGCGGTACCCGGCGGTCAGGTAGTAGCCGACCGGCGCGAGGCTGTAGAAGGTGGCGCTGCCGCCCTTCGCGACCAGCGCGGCGGCGTCGGGGGCCTGCCCCTCGCGGCCGCCCATCCACTCGCCCTTCACCGTGAAGCCGGCGTACTCGAGCGCGGCCTCGACACCGCCGCGGTTCTTGGTCTTCTTCACGAGCCCGCCGCCGAAGGCGGGATCGAAGGTGCCGCCGATGGCGCCCGAGGCGCCGACGCTCACGCCCGGGATGGGCTTCAGCACGACGCGGCCGGCCACGTCCTTGGTCGGCTGGTTGTCGTACACGTTCTGGCCGGTGCCGTTGAAGACGCCCACCTCGTACTCGACGAACGGCAGGTCCTTCGTCGAGGCCGCCATGAGCCCGATGTCGCGCTGGTTGCCGAAGTTGTTGCCGAGGAAGGACCGCTCGGCGAAGTCGAGCTTCGCGGAGGAGCCGAAGCCCTCCATGGTGAGCGGCGTCTTCATCTGGCCGAGCCGCAGCTCGGTGTAGGGGAGGACGTAGGCGCTGAACCAGGCGTCCTGGAGGATGTCCTTCACGCCGAGCGAGGTGGCGGCGGCGGTGCAGGTGGGGGCGGCGCCGGCGGTCGCGCCGGCCTTGCAGGTGATGGTCTCGGCGGGCACCGCGACGTTGCCGTTCTGGATGCGGGCCGGATCGACCATCACGTGGTAGCCGAAGAGGCCGCCGAGGGTGTTGTCGTAGGAGATCTCGCTGCGGCGGATCTTGAAGGTGGAGTACCCGGCGTTGGGCTGGCCGCCGCCGCCG
Organism: Anaeromyxobacter paludicola; assembly: GCF_023169965.1. Taxonomy (NCBI): domain Bacteria; kingdom Pseudomonadati; phylum Myxococcota; class Myxococcia; order Myxococcales; family Anaeromyxobacteraceae; genus Anaeromyxobacter; species Anaeromyxobacter paludicola. The sequence continues at coordinate 2,763,309 of NZ_AP025592.1, forward strand.
TTGCTCGAGAAGTCCTTCTTGGTCACGCCGGCGTTGAAGCGGGCGTCGGAGTCGGCCTGGAACCAGCCCTGCAGCAGGAGGCCGAAGCCACCGGCCTGTTCCTTCACCGAGGGGGCCGGCTTGGGCGCCTCGGGGGCGGCCGGCGGGGCCACGTCGGTCTCGGCGGCGAGCGCGAGCGCGGGCAGGAGGGCGAGGAGGGCAACGAGCTTCTTCATGAGAGGTCCTTTCACCGTTCGAAGTGTGCGCGGGTTTTCGCAGCGCTCGGTGTCGCGCGCGTGCTGCACGCGTGACGACTCGGTGAACCCTGGCGGGTCCTCTCGACGACGTTCACTGAGGGAGGAGCAGGCCGCCGCAGGCGCGACGGCGCTCGGGGCCCTAGTCCGCCGCCGGCAGCCGGACCCAGAACCGGCTCCCGCCGGCCCCGCTCTCGACGCCCACCGCGCCGCCCTGCGCGTGCGCGAGGTGCTTCACGATGGCGAGCCCGAGCCCGGTGCCGCCCTGGTCGCGGCCGCGGCCGGCGTCGGCGCGGTAGAAGCGCTCGAAGAGCCGCGGCAGGTGGTGCTTGTCGATGCCCGGGCCGGTGTCGGTCACCGCGAGCGTGACGCTCGGCCCCTCCGCCGCGCCCGAGAGCGTCACCGCGCCGCCGGCCGGCGTGTACTTGATGGCGTTCTCGACGAGGTTCACCAGGATCTGCTCGAGCGCGCGCGCGTCGGCCTGCACCCGCAGCGCCTCGGGCAGCGCGCTCCCGAGCGCGAGCCTCCGCTCGGCGGCGGGCGCCGCGTAGAGGTCGAGGAGGTTGCGCGCCAGCGGCACCACGTCGAGCGGCCCCACGTTCATGGCCCACTGCCCCGACTCGATGCGGGAGAGGTCGAGGAGGTCGCGCGTGAGCCGCGCCAGCCGGTCGGCGTGGCGGGCGATCATCTCGACGAAGTGGCGGGCCTGCTCCGGCTCGGCCAGCGCGCCGCCGAGGAGCGTCTCGGCCGCCCCGTGGATGGCCGTCACCGGCGTGCGCAGCTCGTGGCTCGCGTTGGCGACGAGGTCGCGGCGGGCGCGCTCGGCCTCGCGCTCGCGGGTGACGTCGCGCAGGATGAGGAGCACCTCGCCGCGCAGGAGCGGCGTGAGGTGGGCCACCAGGGTCTGGCGCCCGCCGGGGAGCTGCAGCTCGAGCTTGCGGGAGCTCCCCTCGAGGGCGCGCTGCACCGCCTCGGAGAGCTCGGCGCTGCGGGTGAGCTCGAGGGCGGTGAGCCCGGCGGCGCGGCCGTCGGCGGCGAGCGCGTCGGCGGCGACGTTGGCGGCGCGGACGCGGCCGTTCTTGCCCACGAGGGCGGCGGCGTCGGGGATCGCGGCGAGGAGCTCCCGCTCCGGCTCCTCCTTGGGCCGGAGCCGCTCCGCCCGCGCCTCGAGGAGATCCGAGAGGAGCTGCACCTCGGGGATGAGCTCCGCGCGCGAACCGCCGGCGAGCTCGGCGCGGAGCGCCTCCACCGCCTCGGGCACCGGGTTGCGGAACCGGGCCAACGCTCACGCCCCCGCGCCGGGGGCCACCAGCCGGTAACCCACCCCGCGCACCGTCTCGAGCAGCTCGCGCGCCGAGCCGAGCTTCTCGCGCAGCCGCTTCACGTGCGTGTCCACGGTGCGCGTCTCCACCTCGGCCGACATCTCCCACACGTCGGTGAGGAGCTGGTCGCGCGACTGCACGCGCCCGAGCCGGGCCATGAAGGTGGTGAGGAGCTTGAACTCGAGGGCGGTGAGCTCCACCTCGGCGCCGTCCACGAAGCAGCGGTGCGCCTCGAGGTCCACGCGGATGGGCCCGACCTCGGACGGCGGGCGCTGCTCGGCCGGCGCGGCGGCGGCGCGGCGGAGCACCGCCTTCACCCGCAGCACCAGCTCCCGGACGCTGAAGGGCTTCGTGACGTAGTCGTCGGCGCCGAGCTCGAACCCGACCACGCGGTCCACCTCGTCGGAGCGGGCGGTGAGCATCACCACCGGCACCGCCCGGGTCCGGGGGTCGGTCTTCACCTTGCGGCAGATCTCGACCCCGGAGACGTCGGGGAGCATGAGGTCGAGGAGGATGAGGTCGGGCACGCGGCGGCGGAGCCAGCCGAGGGCCTCCTCGCCGCTCTGCGCGAGCAGGGTCTCGAACCCGGCCTGCCGCAGGTTGAAGTCGAGCAGGGAGACCAGATCGCGCTCGTCGTCGACGATCAGCACCGAGGGCACGGCCCCTTTATAACGGGCGGCCGGTGACGGACCGGAAGCGTTCTTGCAACGCCCCGGTGACGCGCGCCGACGGGTGGTTGGATGTCCTACCTGGCGAAACGTTGACAAGCCGTTCCCGCGCTGGCTGATCTCGGGGCTCGAGCCCCGCTTGGTCACCTCCCCGCGCCCGCCCCTCCCGGACGAGTCCACCCCCCTGCCCGGCGCCCTGCCGCACCGGACCGGGGCGCTCCCCATCGCCGCCTGGTTCGGCCAGCTCACGCCGGGGCTCGCCCTCGCCCTGGCCGTGCTGATGACCGCCTGCGTCGCGGTGGGCGACCTGCTCACCGGCGCGGAGATGGTCTTCACGCTCCTCTACCTCGGGCCGGTGGCCTTCGCGACCTGGTTCGTGGGCGCCCGGGCCGGCGCCGCGCTCTCCGCCGCGTCGGCGGCCGCCTCGGTCGCGACCGACCTCGCCACCCGGACCACCCCGCTCCCCGCCGCGATCCTCACCTGGAACCTGCTCGTCCAGCTCGGCGTGCTCCTCGCCCAGGTGATGCTGCTCGACGCCTTCCGGTCGCGGCTCGAGGCCGAGTCGCAGCTCGCCCGCACCGATCCGCTCACCGACATCCCCAACCGGCGCGGGTTCCTGGAGGCGGCGCAGCTCGAGGTCGAGCGCGCCCGCCGGCACCGCCGGCCGCTCACGGTGGCCTACGTGGACGTGGACGATTTCAAGGGCGTGAACGACCGGCTCGGCCACGCCGGCGGCGACCTCCTCCTCGCCACCGTCGCCGCGGCGCTGCGCGGCAGCACCCGGGCGGTGGACGGCGTGGCCCGGCTCGGCGGCGACGAGTTCGGCCTGCTCCTGCCGGAGACGGACGGGCCGACGGCCGAGGCGCTGCTCGCCCGCGTGCGCGCCACGCTCGCGGCGGCGGCGCGCGAGCAGGGGTTCGAGGTCACCTTCAGCGCCGGCGCGGTCTGCTTCGTCGAGCCGCCCGGCAGCGTGGACGAGCTGCTCCGCCGGGCCGACGACCTCATGTACGAGTGCAAGCGCCAGGGGAAGAACCGGATCCGTTTCGCGCAGGTCGGCGGGGAACGCGCTAGGTTGCGCGGATGAGATTCTTCGCCACCTGCGCCAAGGGCACCGAGGGCCCGCTCCGGACCGAGCTCTCCCGGATGGGCTTGAAGCACCTCAAGGGCGACCGCGGCGGCGTGCGCTTCGAGGGCAAGCTCGAGGCCGGCATGCGCGCCTGCCTGCACAGCCGGATCGCCATGCGCGTCCTGCTCGAGCTCGCCACCTTCCCGGCGCCCGACGCCGACGCGCTCTACGAGGGCGCCCGCGCCGTCGCCTGGCAGGAGTGGCTCACCGAGCGCACCACGCTCGCCGTGGACGCCTCGGTGAAGGACTCGGCGCTCACCCACTCGCAGTTCGCCGGGCTGAAGCTCAAGGACGCGGTGGTGGACGTCCTGCGCGACCGGCTGGGCGCCCGGCCCGACGTGGACCCGAAGGACCCGGACGTCCGGATCGTCCTGCACGTCGCGCGCGACGAGGCGACCGTCTCGCTCGACCTCGCCGGCCACCCGCTCCACCGGCGCGGCTACCGGGCCGCCATGACCGACGCGCCGCTCAAGGAGACGCTGGCCGCGGCGGTGCTGGCGCTCGGGCAGGTGGACCCGGCGAAGCCCTTCGTGGACCCGATGTGCGGCTCGGGCACCCTCGCCATCGAGCACGCGCTGGCCGCGCGGCGGATCGCGCCCGGGCTGGGCCGGCCCTTCGGGTTCCAGCGCTGGCCGGTGTACCGCGGCCAGCCACAGTCGCGCTGGGACCAGCTCAAGGAGGAGGCCCGGGCGGCGGTGCTGCCGGCGGCGCCGGCGCCCATCGTGGCGCGCGACTTCGCCGCCAAGCCGCTCGAGGCGACGCGGCTCTGCGCCGCCGCGGCCGGCGTGCTCGCCGATCTCCGCGTCGAGCGGGCCGACGTGCGCGACCTCGCGCCGGAGTGGCCGGAGGGGACCCTCTGCACCAACCCGCCCTACGGCGAGCGGCTCACCGGCACCCACGCCGAGCGCGAGGCGCGGCGCGGCGAGGAGGACCGGCGCGGACCGCGCGGCGGGCGCCCCTCGCCTCACCGCGAGGCCCCGCCCGATCCGCACGAGGAGCGGATAAATCTCAAGAAGCTGACCGGCCTCTACCGCCAGATGGGCGAGACCTTCCTCAGGCACTCGGGCTGGGAGGTGGTGATCCTCTCCGGCAGCCCGCTGCTCGAGGAGGCCTTCCCCTTCAAGCCGCTCGTCTCGCACCGGCTCTGGAACGGGCCGATCGAGGCGCGAATGCTCCGTTACCGGATGCCATAGCGCGGCGGTGCGCGAGCGCCGGGCCCTCGCCGCGCGGCGTGGCGGCCCGGCCCGGCGCGCCCCGGCCGGGCCGACTGCACGAGGGGGCCTCCGCGCCAGTCCCGCGGACGCGGGAGGCCTCGCTCCCGATAAGCGGTCTGTGACTCCCAACGTGGTCCGCGGCGCGCCGCGCGCGACCTGAAACACTGCCCCCACTCCGCAGAGGCGGAGAGGGGAGGATCACATGAATCGCAGGGAGTTCCTGAGGTGGACCGCGCTCGGCGGCGCGGCGCTCGCGTTCCGGCCGAGGCTGGCCTGGGCCTTTTCCCAGACGGTGAAGCTGCGCAAGTTCATCCAGCCCTTGCCCGGGCTGGGCGCGGGCGGGATCCCGCTCGCGACGCCGGACCGCGCCTCCATCCCCGGCACCGACCTCTACACCATCGAGGCCGGCGAGTACCGCCACCAGTTCCACCCCGACCTGCCGCCCTCCCGGCTGTGGGGCTACGCCGATCTGAACGGCGTGCACGGCTACCTCGGCGGCCTCATCGTCGCCACGCGGGACCGGCCGGTCCGGCTCCGGGTCCACAACCGGCTGCCGGCGCAGCACCCGCTCCCGGTCGATCGCACCCTCTGCGGCGCCGAGGGCCCGGACAACCGCATCGCGGTCCATCTCCACGGCGGGTTCGTGCCCTGGACCAGCGACGGCGGGCCGACCTCCTGGTTCTCGCCCGGGAACCTGCAGGGCGAGACCTGCCTCAACCGCAACCCCGACGGCTCGGCCGAGTACTACTACCCGAACCAGCAGTCCGCGCGGCTCATGTGGTACCACGACCACGCCATGGGCATCACCCGGCTCAACGCCTACGCCGGGCTGGCCACGGGCTACCTCGTGACCGACGACGTCGAGCAGGGCTTCCTCTCCGGCGGCGCCCTGCCCTCCATCGGCATCCCGCTCGTCCTCCAGGAGAAGACCTTCGTGGACGGCAAGGATCCCAACTACACCTGGGGCCAGGTCGGCGACCTCTGGTACCCGTACCTCTACGAGTGGCAGAGCCCGACCGGCCGCTGGGACTACGCGCCCTTCGCGGAGCCGCCGGGCGCGGTCTCGGGGCCGCTGCCGGTGCCCTCCTGCGTCCCGGAGTTCTTCGCCGACACGCCGGTGGTGAACGGCGCCGCCTACCCCTACCTCGAGGTGCAGCCGCGCCACTACCGGTTCCGGATCCTGAACGGCTCGCAGGCGCGCTTCTACAACCTGCAGCTCTACTACGCCGACGCCAGCGGCGCCGAGGCGAACCTCGGCCGGCCCGGCCCGGCCATGGTCCAGATCGGCACCGAGGGCGGCTTCCTCCCCGCGCCGGTGACGCTCAACGCGCCGCCGCAGCCGATCGGCTTCGACCCGGCCGGCAACGCGGTCCGCTACACGCTCCTGCTCGCGCCGGCCGAGCGGGCCGACATCGTCATCGACTTCTCCAACGTGCCGCCCGGCTCGCGGCTCGTCCTCTACAACGACGCCCCGGCGCCGTTCCCCATGGGCGACCCGCTCAACGACTACTTCACCGGCGACCCCGACCAGACCGCCGCGGGCGGCGCGCCCACCACGAGAGCCGGCTTCGGGCCCAACACCCGCACCCTCCTCCAGTTCCGCGTCCTGCCGCTCCAGGGCGCCCGCGATCCCGCCTCCTACGACGCCATCGCGCGCGGCCTCGTCCCGCTGCCGCCCGTGCCGGCGCTCGATCCCGCCCACGCCAAGGTCCGCGACCTCACGCTCAACGAGGACTTCGACGAGCTGGGCCGGCTCATCCAGCGGCTCGGCACCGCCAGGCAGGCCGGGGTGGACAGCCAGGGGCTGCCGACCTGGGGCCGCAACTACATGGACCCGGCCACCGAGACGCCGCGGGCCGGCGACGTCGAGGTCTGGCGCGTCTTCAACCTCACCGGCGACACCCACCCCGTGCACTTCCACCTCGTCAACGTCCAGGTGCTGTCGCGCCAGCCGTTCGACCCGGGCGCCTGGAACGGGAAGCCGCGCTTCACCGGCCCGGCTCGCCCGCCCGACGCCAACGAGCGGGGCTGGAAGGAGACGGTGCGGATGAACCCCGGCGAGTGCACCACGGTCATCATGCGCTTCGACCTGCCGCAGGTGCCCTTCGCCGTGCCGCAGAGCCCGCGCACCGGCGGCTACGAGTACGTCTGGCACTGCCACATCCTCGAGCACGAGGAGCACGACATGATGCGGCCGCTGGTCGTGACGCCGTGAGGACCGCGTGACGAGGCGGCGCGCGGGCCGGTCGCGTCCGGCCCCGCGCCGCCGCGGCGCCCACCGCTCCGCTCACCGCCCGTCGATCGCGGCGCGCACGCGCGCCAGCAGCTCCTCGGCGGTGAAGGGCTTCGGGACCAGCGGGACGCCGGGCGGGAGGAGCTGGGTCCCGTCGAGCCGGTCGCCGGCGTAGCCCGACATGAAGAGCACCCGCAGGCCGTCGCGCTCGGCGACGAGCGTGCGCGAGAGCTCCCAGCCGTTGCGCTCGGGGAGGAGGACGTCGCTCACGAGGAGCGCGATCGGGCCGGGGTGGCCTCGGGAGGCCGCGAGGGCGGCCGACGGGCTCGCCGCGTCGAGCACCTGGTACCCCGCGCGCTTGAGGGCGCGCCGGGCGATGCCGCGCACCGCGTCGTCGTCCTCGACCAGCAGCACCGTCTCCGAGCCGCGGGTGGACGCCGCCTTCGCGGGCGCGGCCGGCGAGGCCGCCAGCGCCGGGGCGCGGCGCGGGAAGAGCGCGACGAACTCGGTCCCCTGGCCCGGCGCCGAGCGCGCCTGGATGGTCCCGCCGCTCTGGGTGACGAAGCCGTAGACGGTGGCGAGGCCGAGCCCGGTCCCCTTCCCCGGCGGCTTGGTGGTGAAGAAGGGCTCGAAGAGGTGCTCCATCACCTCGGGCGCGATGCCGCCGCCGGTGTCGCGCACCGAGAGCGCCGAGAGCGGCCCGGCCGGCAGCCCCGGCCCGCCCGAGCGTCCGCCGTCGCGCTCGTCCACCGTGAGGGTCAGGCGGCCGCCCCCGGGCATGGCGTCGCGGGCGTTGAGCGCGAGGTTCAGGAGCAGGAGCTCGAGCTGCGCGGGGTCGGCCTCCACCGGGCCCGGCGCGCGCACCTCGACCACCACCTCGATCTCCTCGCCGAGCACGCGCGCCAGCATCTGCTCGAGCGAGCGGACCGCGTCGGCGAGCGTGATGAACCGGGGCGCCAGCCGCTGGCGGCGCGCCAGCGCGAGGAGCTGGCGGGTCAGCGCCGCCGCCCGCTCGCCGGCCGCGACGATGGCGTCGGCGTCGTCGCGCCCGGGGGCGCCGGGCGGGAGCCGCTCCTGCAGGAACCGGCCGCAGGCCAGGATGGCGGTGAGCAGGTTGTTGAAGTCGTGGGCCACGCCGCCCGCGAGCTGGCCGAGGGCCTTCATCTTCTGCCCCTGGCGGAGCTGCTCCTCGAGCTGCTCCCGCTGGCGCGCCAGCGCCTGCAGCGACTCCGCCATCCCGTCGAAGGCGCGCACCAGCTGGCCGAGCTCGTCCTCGCCGGCGCGCAGCCCGCTGCGCGCGCCCTCGTCGCCGCGCGCGATCCGGCCGGCGGCCGCGATGAGCGCCCGGATCCGGCGGACGAGCAGGTGCTCGCCCGCGAGCACCGCGCCGCCGAGCGCGAGCAGCGACACCAGCCCGAGCGCCAGCAGGTTGCGCCGGACCGCCTCGTTGACGTGGCCGTAGATGTCCGCCGAGGGGACGCCCACCACCACCCGCATCGCCAGCTCGCCCACCGAGGTGGCGACCGGCGCCGACGCGTAGATGCGCTCCACGCCGTCCGGGCCGGCGAGATCGAGCGGATCGGTGCGCGCCGCGAGCCGGGCCAGGAGCGCCGGGTCGAAGGGCGTGCCGGCCTGCCCCTGCGCCGCGGGCCGGACGGCGAGCTGCACCCCCTCGCGATCCATGACCGCGACGGTCACGCCGGGCGGGAGCGGCAGCCCCTCGAGCTGCCGCTGCAGCGCGGCCAGGTCGAGGGAGGCGAAGGCGACGGCCGCGAGCTCGCCGCGGTCGCCCCAGACCGGCTGCCCGAAGGGCATGGTGAGGACGCCGCGGAGCCGGGAGACGGTGTAGCCGCCCGAGGCGAACCGGCCGGTCTCGATGGCGCGCCGCATGAAGGCCCGGTCGCCGAGGTTGGTCGGGCGCGCCGCCGGGAAGGCGGTGCAGAACACCTGGCCGCTCGGGAGGACGGCGCCCACGTTGGCGTACGCCGGGGCCGCCTCGAGGAGCGGCGCCAGGGAGGCGTTGCAGGCGGGGGAGCGCGCGCGCACCTCGGCCATGCGGGAGATGGCGAGGAGCAGCCCGTGGATCCCGTCCACCGCCCGCTGCTGCTGCTCGGCCACGAGCAGCGCGCGCGTGTGCGCCGTCTCGCGGGCGTCGCGCAGGAGCCGCTGCCGCTCGCTCCGGGCCGCCTGGAGCTGCAGCGCCAGCGCCGGCACCACCGCGACCAGCACCAGGGCGAGGAGGAGGAGGCGGAGGCTCTTCAGGGAGGCCAGGGCGGGTCCTTTCGAACGCTGCCCCCCATGAAACGCCTTTCGAGGGCCCGGCGCCAGCGCGGCGTGCTCAGCGCACCTTCACGCCCATCGCCAGGCCCTCCTCGGTCGGGAGCATGGTGGCGCGGAGGCGGCCGCCCTTCGCGAGCCGCTCGTTGAAGCGCTTCAGCGCCTCGACGCCCTCGGGCGCGTGGCGCCCCTCGTAGCGCTCCTGCGCCACGCCGCCCCAGCCGAAGGCGTTGTCGGCGAGCACCGTGCCGCCGACGCGGAGGTTCTCCTCCGCCCAGGCGAGGTACTCGGGGTAGCCGGTCTTGTCGGCGTCGATGAAGACCAGGTCGAACGGCCCCTCGCGATCGATCTCGCGCAGCGCGACCCGCGCGTCGCCGACGTGGAGCCGGACCTGCCGCTCGAGCCCGGCCCGGCGGAAGGTCTCGGCGGCCACCTCGGCGGTGGCGGGCTCGCGCTCGAAGGTGTGGAGGAGGCCGCCCTCGCCCATGCCGCGCAGCAGGCAGACGCCGCTGTACCCGCCCAGCGTCCCGATCTCGACCGCCCGCCGCGCCCCCGCGGCGCGCGCCAGCACCTCGAGGTGCAGCCCGTCGAACGGGCCCACCTGGATCGGCCGCAGCCCGGCCGCGACGGTGCGCTCCCGGATCTCGCGCAGGAGCGGGTCCTCCGGCTGGAACACCCGGTCCACCCAGCGCGCCAGCTCCTCGCTGCCCTGCCCGAAGCCCTTCTCGCCCGCCGCGCTCATGGCCGCGCTCCCGATCCTGGCTCGTCGCCGAGCCGCCGCTGCATCTTCGAGAGGATGCGCTCCTCGCGCGCCCCGCGCTGGCCCGGGGGGAGCGCGGCGCCGTAGGCCACCGCCTCGGAGAGCAGGGCGCGCTCGCCGGGGCGATCGCCCTTCCTCGCGAGGATGGAGGCGGCGAGCTCGTAGACCCGGAGCTTGCGCGGGCCGTAGACGCGGGAGAGGGCGCGCCGCGCCGCGTCGAGCGCCTCGTCCTCGCGCCCGAGCTCGCGGTAGAGCAGCGCCAGCCGCGCCGGCGGGTTGTAGTCGGCCGGGAGCGCCTGCTCCGAGGCGAGCAGCGCCGGGACCGCCCGCGCCGGATCCCCCAGGGCGAGCGCCGCCTCCACGCGCGCCGAGTCGAACGCCGCGCGGGCCTCGGGGCCGGGCGCCCGGGCGGCGCGCTCCTCGAGGTAGCGCCACCAGCGCTCGGCCACCGCCCGCGCCCCGGCCGCGTCGCCGCGCGCCTCGCGGGCCGAGGCGAGCTCGCCGTAGAGCCCGGCCACGTCGTCCTCGAGGGCGCCCTTCGCCTCGAGCCCCTCGCGCCCGAGCCGCTCCAGCCGGTCGAGGGCCGCCGCGCGCCAGGGCGCCGACTCGGGGGCCGAGAGCGCGCACGAGAGCGCCAGCGCGGCGGCGTTGGCGAAGCTGCCGTCGCGCGCCAGCCCGGGGAGGAAGGCCTGGCCGTCGCGGGCGCAGCCCTCCCAGTCCTCCACCTCGCTCGCGGCGAGGAGCAGCGCCCCGAGCGCGCGCCCGCGGCCGGCCCACCCCGGCCCGCCGCGGGCGAGCGCCTCGCGGTAGAGCGGGATCGCCTCCGCGACCTGGCGGGCCCCGTGGGCGCGGTCGGCGCGCGCGAGCGCCGCGTCGGCCGGACCGGACCGCGCCGCGGTCTCGGCCCCGAGCCGCACGGCCCGCTCGCCGTCGGCGAGGAGCCGCACCAGATCCCCGTGCCCCGCGCTGCCGAGCCACTTGAGCACGGCGCGCTCCTCGACCGGCTCGATCACGAAGAGCGTCGGCCAGGCGTCCATCGGGAACCGCTCGAGGAAGGGCGCGTTCCCGGGCTTCTCGGTGTCGATGCTGAGCCAGACGAACCGCCCGGCCTGCTTCCGGAGCCTCGGGTCGGTGAAGACCTGGGCCCGCATGAAGCGGCAGGTGTGTCACCAGGGCGCCCAGGCGTCCACGAAGAGCGGGAGCTTGCGCGCCCGCGCGAGCGCCAGCGCCTTCGGGTAGTCGTCCTCGATGAAGGGGAGCGCGGGGCGCGGCGCCGCCCGGGCGCGCGACACGGCGCCGCCGGACGTGGCCGCGGCCGGCGAGAGCGGGGCCGCCGCGGAGAGGGCGGCGAGGAGCGTGGCGGCGGCGAGCCTCATGGTGGCGGGCAATATACCGGCGAAGCGGCGGGGCGTCCGCTCGGAAGCGGACGGACGAGCGGGCCCCGCCCGCCTCGCGCGCCTTGCGCGCGGCGGCGCGAGCGCGTGAGCCGGCGTCACTTGCGGGTGTGGGACCGGGTGCGCAGGTTCGTCGCCACCGCCTGATGAACACCCTGACGACCGAGGTCTCCATGCGCCGCACGCTCCTCGCCCTCCTGCCCGCCCTCGCCGTCGCGTGCGCCGCCTGCGGCGGCCCCGCCTCGGCCGGCGCCGACGCCGGGGTGACCGCGGCCTCCGGCGGGCAACCGCCCGCGGCGCAGCCGATCGGCGCGCCGGCGACGCCCACCCCCTCGGCCGCCGACGCCGGGAGCGGCGCCGCGGCCACCTCGGCGAGCGCCTGGCAGCCGTGCGCCGCCTCGATCGCCGCCGGCCAGGGGATCCGCGCCGTGTCGGGCTCCGGCGCCTCGGACCTCTGGGCCGTCGGGCCGGCGGGGATGGCGCTGCACCGCACCTCGGACGGCTGGACCGCCTACTGCAAGGCCGGCGGGCCGGCGCTCGCCGCCGTCTGGAGCGCGGCGGCGAACGACGCCTGGATGGTGGGCGGCGCGACCGTGCTCCACTGGGACGGCGCGGCGGTCTCGGAGGTGAGCGCGCCGGCGCCGGCCCAGCCGTTCACGGCGGTGTGGGGGCTCGGGCCCGCCGACCTCTGGGCCCTCTCGAGCGCCGAGGTGCTCCACTTCGACGGGCGCGGCTGGACGCGCTCCACCGCGGCCGACATGCGGACCCTCGGGTTCGACTTCGGCGCCTTCCGCGACGTCTGGGGCGCCGGGCCCGGCGAGGTGACCATCGCCGCCGAGCGCGGGGCGCTGCGGTACGACGGCACGGGGTGGTTCGCGAGCCTCGCCGCGCCGGCCGACCAGCTCATCTCGAGCACCTGGTCGGCGGGCCCCGGCGACGGCTGGGCCGCCGGCAAGAACCTCGACGGCGGGAGCGCGCTCTGGCGGTTCAGCGGAAACGCCTGGGCCCAGCAGGCGTTCGTGCAGCGGCCGGTGCTCGACGCGGTGCGCGGCAGCAGCCGGACCGACCTCTGGTTCCTCTCCGGGAGCGACCTGCTCCACTGGGACGGCGCCGCGGTGGCGACCGTGGCGGCGCCGGCCGCGCCGGCGGGGGCGCCCCACGTGCTCGGCCCGGCGGAGATCTACCTCCCGGACGCGCTCGGGATCGCGCGCTGGGACGGCGCGGCCTGGAGCCGGGTGCTCGCCAAGTAGCGGGCGGCCCGAACCGGCCTCCCGCCGCGCGCGCCGGAGGGCGCCGCGCTCACCGGCGCTTCAGCGCGAGCCCCATCGTGAAGCGCGCCACCGGCTCGTCGCCGTACCTCGCGGGGACGGTGGCCAGCACCTCGACCGGCACCACCTCGCGCTCCCCGGACGCCTCGGTGCGCAGGAGCGCGTCCTTCACCTCGCGCCCCTGCCGCATCTCGAAGCGCACGTCGCCGTCGGCGCGCTTCAGGAACTCGGCCTTCACGTCCTTGAAGACGAGCTGCACGCCCCGGTGGCCGCCGAACCAGATGAGCTTCGCCGCGTTCAGGCCGGCGGCGACGTCGGCGCCGGCGCAGAGCGCGCCGAAGTACATCGAGCCGAGGTGGTTGCGCGACCGGAGCCCGAGCGGGATGGAGATGGCGCAGCCCTCCTCGTCGAGCCGCTCCACCCGCGGGCCGAGGAAGAGGAGCACCGGGATGCGGAGCCCGAGCAGCCGGACGAGCGCGGTTTCCTTGAGGAGCACGAGGGACCTCCCGACGGGAGTGTAAGCGGGCGGGGGATCGGCTGCCGCGCCAACGCGCCGGGACGCCGGGTCAGGCCGCCTGGAAGGCCGCCATCCGGTAGCGCCGCGCCACGAGCACGAACAGCACCGTGCAGGCGAGGACCAGGCCGGCGAAGAACGCGAAGTAGGCCGCGCCCTGGAAGCGGTTCAGCTCCGACACCCAGGCCGTGAGGAGGTTGCCGGCGGCGATGGTGAGGAACCAGAGGCTCATCACGGTGCTCTTCATGCTCCGGGGGGCCTGGGTGTAGGCGAGCTCGAGGGCGGTCACCGAGACCAGCACCTCGCCCACGGTGAGGAAGAGGTACTGCACCGCCTGCCAGGCCGCGGGCGGGTGGCCGCCGGCGTCGATGGCGCGCTGCAGGAGCGCCGCGCAGACGAAGGAGAGCGTGGTGCAGACCATCCCCGTCGCGATGCGCCGGAGCGGCGTCGGGTCGAGGCCGCGCCGCTCGAGCCAGGGGAAGACCACCCCGCTGAAGAGCGGGATGATCCCGAGCACCAGGATCGGGTTCATCGCCGAGAGCTGCGACGGCTGCAGCGTCACGCCGCCGAGCCGCAGGTCCAGCGCCCGCGCCTGGATCACCCAGGACGAGCCGTGCTGGTCGAAGAGCGCCCAGAAGCCGAGGAGCGCGGCGAAGAGCCCCATCACGCGCCAGGCGGCGGCGGCGCCGGCCACCGCCTCGGGCGGGTGGCGATCCTCGCGCCCGCGCAGCCGCGAGAGGGTGACGCGCAGGAAGCCGTGCGGGTTGGGACCGGTGGGGGGCACGTGCCGGTAGTGGCGCCGCCCGGCGAGGAAGACGACCAGCGCGAGGGCCATGAGGACGCCGGGGAGCCCGAACGCGACCCGCGGGCCGAAGCGCGCCAGGAGCCAGGGGATGAGCAGGGTCGAGCTGAACGAGCCCATGTTCACCGACCAGTAGAAGAGCGCGTACACCTTCTCGACCAGCTTCTCCTGCCCCTCCCGGAACTGGTCGCCGACGAAGGCGGAGACGCACGGCTTGATCCCGCCCGAGCCCGCGGCGATGAGGGCGAGCCCGGCGTAGAGCCCGGCGCGGCTCTCGAAGAGCGCGATCACGGCGTGTCCCGCCACGTAGCCGAGCGAGAGCCACAGGATCACCGCGTAGCGCCCGAAGAACCGGTCGGCGAGCCACCCGCCGGCGAGCGGCGTGAGGTAGCAGGCCATGACGAAGAGGTGGTAGTTGGCGGCCGCCTCGTGGTCGGGCAGGCCGAGCCAGCCGGCCATGTAGACGGTCAGGATCGAGCGCATCCCGTAGAACGAGAAGCGCTCGCACCCCTCGTTCCCGACGATGTACCGGATCTGCGGCGGGAACCGCTCCGCCGCGCTCACGCCGCCTCCTCGCCGGCCACCGGCCAGTCGGCCCCGCGGTAGCGCCGGGCCACCGCGACGTACCAGAGCGCGCACCCCAGCATCAGCCAGGCGAAGAAGGCGAAGTAGGCGGTGCCGTGGAACCGGTTCGCGGCCGACACCAGCGCGGTGACGAAGTTGCCGAGCCCGATGGCGAAGTACCAGAGCCCCATGATCGTGCTCTTCATGGTGGGCGGGGCCTGCGTGTAGGCGAACTCGAGCGCGGTCACCGAGACCAGCACCTCTCCCATGGAGACGAAGAGGTACTGCGGGACCTGCCAGGCCACGCTCACCGGGATCCCCGCCTCGAGCGCGTGCTCCACCAGCCAGGCCGCCACGAACGAGAGCACGGTGACGAACATGCCGGCCCCCATCTTGCGGAGCGCCGTCACCTGCACCCCGCGCCGCTCCAGCCAGGGGTAGAGCCCGCCGGCGAAGAGCGGGATGAGCGCCATGACGAAGATCGAGTTGAGGAAGGAGACCTGCGAGGAGGCGAGGTGCAGCCCGAGCACCTCGCGGTCCATCCGCTCCGCCTGCAGCACCCACGACGAGCCGTACTGGAAGAAGAGCGCCCAGAAGCCGACGATGGGGGCGAAGATCCCGCAGACGCCGAGCACCGCGCGGGCGCCGGCGATCGCCTCCGGAGGGTGGCGCGTGGCGGCGCGGGAGAGGAGGCCCGCGCCCGGGGCCGCGGGCGCCCCGCGCGCCGCGAGGGCGTCCCGGACCACCGCCAGGAACCCGTGCGGCCGCGGCCCGCTGGGCGCGAGGTACCGGTAGCGCCGGCGCCCCAGCCAGAAGACCAGCAGCGCCACCGCCATGGCGAGCCCCGGCAGCCCGAAGGCGACGCGCGGCCCGACCCGGTCGAGCAGGAGCGGGATGGCGAGCGTGCCCACCGTCGAGCCCAGGTTGATCATCCAGTAGTAGAGGTCGTAGACCTTCTTCAGGAGCCCGCGGTTCTCGCGCGTGAACTGGTCGCCCACGAAGGCCGCGGCGCAGGGCTTGATGCCGCCCGCGCCGACCGCGATGAGCGCCAGGCCGGCGAACAGCCCGGCCGGGCTCTCGAAGGCGGCGATGGTGGCGTGCCCGAGGACGTACGCGAACGAGAGCCAGAAGACGGTCCGGTAGCGCCCCCAGAACCGGTCGGCCACCCAGGCGCCGAGCAGCGGCGTGAGGTACACCGCGGTGCCGAAGAGGTGGTAGGCGGCCTCGGCGCTGCTCTCGCGCAGGAGGAGGTTCCGCACCATGTGGATGGTGAGGACCGAGGTCACGCCGTAATAGGAGAACCGCTCGCAGGCCTCGTTCCAGGCGAGGAACTTGATCTGCGGCGGGAAGCGCTGCGGGCGGTCGATCGCGCTCGGCTCGGCCATGTGCCGGGCAGAATGCCACACTCGCTGGCGGGCCGGGCGCCGCGCGGTTATCTCCGGCCGCATGCCGGTGACGCGGCTCGGACCCTGCGAGGCCTGCCACCTCCTCGCGCGCGGCGAGGTCGACCTCGTGGACGTGCGCGAGCTGCGCGAGTGGCTCGGCGGCCGGATCCCCGGCGCGCGCCTGGTGCCGCTCGGCCGGCTCGTCGCCGATCCGCGCGCCCACTGCCACCGCGACGGCATCCTCTTCGTGTGCGCCCACGGGGTCCGCAGCCTCGAGGCGGCGGCGGTGGCCGAGGGCGCCGGCTTCTCGCAGGTCTACAGCCTCGACGGCGGGCTCGCGGCCTGGACGGCGGAGGGGTTCCCGGTCGAGCGCGGGTGAGGAGGTCCCGGTTCAGCCGCGGAGCGCGGCCCACGCCAGGGCCGCCCACCCGGCGAGGAAGCAGACGCCGCCGAGCGGGGTGATCGCCCCGAGGCCGCGGACGCCGGTGAGCGCGAGCGCGTAGAGGCTCCCGGTGAAGACGAGCGTGCCGGCGACGAAGAGCCACCCGCCCGCGACGGCGGCGCCCCCGGGCCAGCGCGTCGCGGCCCAGGCCGCCGCGAAGAGGCCGAGCGCGTGGTACATCTGGTACCGGGCGCCGGTCTCGAAGACGGCGAGCAGGTCGGGAGCGAGGCGCGCCTTGAGCGCGTGGGCGCCGAAGGCCCCGGCCGCCACCGAGACGAGCGCGGAGAGGGCGCCGAGCGCGAAGAAGAGCCGGTCCATCCCCCGGACGTTAATGGGAACGGCATGGACTGGCGAACGAAGAAGTGCGTCCCGTGCGAGGGCGGCGTGCCGGCCATCCCGGCGGAGCGGGCCGCGGCGCTGCTCGGCACGCTCGACGGCTGGTCGCTGCGCGACGGGAAGCTCTGGAAGCAGCTCCGCTTCCGCGACTTCCGCGAGGCGATCCGGTTCGTGGACGCCGCGGCGGAGGTGGCCGAGGCGGAGGGGCACCACCCCGACCTCTCCCTGCACGACTACCGGCTCCTCGACGTGACGCTCTCGACCCACGCCATCGGCGGGCTCTCCGAGAACGACTTCATCCTCGCGGCGAAGCTCGACGCCCTGCCCCGCTGAACGAACCGCGAGCCTCCGGCCCCCCGCCGGGTTAGCATTCCGGGGTGAGCCGCACCGTCCACCTCGCGATCTTCCTCTCGATCTTCGTCGCCGTCCTCGGCGGCATCCACTTCTACCTCTGGGCGCGGCTGGTGAGGGACACCGGCCTGCCCGGCCCCTGGAGGAGGACGCTCACCGGGCTCCTGGTCCTCGCGGCGGCGAGCCTGCCCCTCACCCTGATCGCGCTGCGCGCCACCCCGCGGCTGGCGCGCGCCCTCGCGGCGCCGGTCTTCTTCTGGCTCGGCCTCTCCTTCATCCTGCTGGTCGCGCTCGCGGTGGGCGACCTCGCCCGGCTGGTCGCCGCGGCGGCCTCCTCCCTCGCCGGCCAGGGCGGCCTGCCGGAGGACCCGGCCCGCCGGCTCTTCCTCGGCCGCGCGCTCGCCGGCGGCGCGGTGCTGGTCTCGGGCGGTTGCGCCGCCGCCGGCACGCACAGCGCGCTCGGCGACCCGATGATCCACGAGGTCGCGGTGGCGCTGCCGCGGCTGCCCCCGGCGCTCTCGGGCTTCACCCTCGCGCAGCTCTCCGACCTGCACGCCGGCCCCACCATCGGCGAGCGCGAGATCCGCCGGATGGCCGAGCGCACCCGCGCCCTCCGCCCCGACGCCGTGGTGATCACGGGCGACCTCGTGGACGGGAGCGTCGCCGACCTGGCGCGCGCGGTGGCGCCGCTCGCCGACCTCGGCGCGCCGCACGGGACCTGGTTCGTCACCGGCAACCACGAGTACTACTCCGGCGCCGAGGAGTGGCTCGCGGCGCTCCGCCGGATGGGCATCCGCGTCCTCGCGAACGAGCGGGTGGCGCTCGGCGACGCCGGCCCGGGCGGCGCCCGCTTCGACCTCGCCGGCACGCACGACTGGGCCTCGGGCCCCTTCGGCCACGGTCCGGACCTCGACGCCGCCCTCGCCGGCCGCGATCCCGAGCGCGCCCTGGTCCTCCTGCAGCACCAGCCGCGCGGCATGGGCGAGGCGGTGCGCCGCGGCGTGGGGCTGCAGCTCTCCGGCCACACCCACGGCGGCCAGATCGTGCCCTTCAACCTGCTCGTCCGCGCCGCCTACCCCTACGTCGCCGGGCTCTACCGGCACGAGGAGGCGGGCGCGTCCGGGCAGATCTTCGTCTCGCGCGGCGCCGGCTTCTGGGGGCCGCCCATCCGGCTCGGCGCGCCCGCCGAGATCGCCAAGATCGTGCTCACGCCGGCGTGAGGCCGGGCCGCGCCGCCGCCCCCGCTCACGCGGCCGGCAGCAGCGCCCGCACGATCTCCGGCAGCCGCTCGGAGGCGCTCCCGCGGGCGAAGAAGCCGCGGCCGCTCCGCTCCGCCAGCTCGGCGAACGGGTTCGGCTCGGGGTTCACGTCCACGAGCGCGATCTGCCGCCGGAAGGCGAGCTGGCCGATCTGCATGGGCAGGTTGGTCGCGCCGCTCGTGCCGACCACCAGGAGCAGGTCGGCGGACCAGGCGGCGCCCAGCGCCGTGTCCATCCGGTAGTGCTCCTCGTCGTAGCACTCGTCGAACCAGAGCACGTGCGGGCGCAGCCAGCCGCCGCAGCGCGGGCAGGCGAGCCGCGCGCGGTCGGCCGCGGTGAACGGGTCCGCGGCCCCGCGCCGGCCCATGTCGGGCAGCGGCAGGAGCCCGGGGCAGCCCTGGGCGCAGCGCACCCAGGCGGCGTCCCCGTGGATGCAGCAGGTGCGGGCCTCGGACGAGCCGGCGCGCCGGTGCAGGCCGTCGATGTTCTGGGTGACGAGCGTGAAGCGGTCGCCGAGCCCGCGCTCGAGGGCGACGAGGGCGCGGTGCCCCTCGTTCGGCAGGGCGTCCTTGCAGACGCCGAACCGGTAGAGGTACCAGCGCCAGACCTCGTCCGGCGCGCGCTCGAACATCTCGAGCGTGGCCATCTCCTGCGGCATGTAGTTCCGGGAGCCGACCACCCAGTAGCCCTCCGCGCCGCGGAAGGTGGGGATGCCGCTCTCGGCGGAGATGCCGGCGCCGGTGAGGACCACGACGCGGCCGCGGCGCGCGCGCACCGGCTCGAGGACCGACTGCAGGGCAGGTTCCATCACCGCCCCATTCTAGGGGCAGGGCGGACGCGGCGCCGGGGACCGGGCGGGCGCTACCGGCGCGACAGCGCCTGCGCCACCTCGGCCGGCGTGACGACCTTCTTGTCGAGGAGCAGCCGGATCAGCCCCGCCGCGAGCCGCTGCGGCGACAGGATGGCGGGGTCCACCGGCTCGCCGCGGGCGAGCTTCAGCACCGCCTCGACGAGGAGCTGCTCGCCCGGGGCGAGCGGCCGGCCCGCGGGAGGCTCCGCCGGCGCGAGCTCGCTCACGTCGAGGATCTCGTCCTCGTCGAACAGGTCGAGCGGCGGGCGGGCGCCCACGCCGGCCGGGGGCGGCGCGAGCCGGGCGGGCGGCGGCGGCGCGGCGCGCACCGGCGCGGGAGCGGGCGCGGGCCGGGCGAACGCGGCCGGTGGGGTGACGGCGCGCGGCGCGGGCGCGGGTGGAGCCGGGGCGCGCGCCGGGGGCGCCGGCGGGCGCGGCGCGGGGGCCGCCGCGGGCGGCTGGCGCGCCATCTCGTCGAAGAAGCTCTGGAGCGAGCCGAAGGGATCGGTGGTCGTCTCCATCTGGAGGGGGGCCGGCTCCGGATCGGTCTCGAGCGTGATGGGCTCGACCGTCCGCTCCGCCTCCTCCTCGGCGTAGTAGAAGCGCCGGATGGCGTCGTAGACCTCGCGGTCGCCCGCGAGCGCCACCTTGATCCGCTTGCCGGTCCGGAACGAGAGCTCGTCCACCGCGGCGATGTTGGAGGGGTCGCTCATCGCGATGGAGAGGCTGCCCGTGTCCACCGCGAACGGCAGGAAGGTATGGCGCGTGGCGAGGTCGCGCGAGACGAGGGCCAGGGCGGCGTCGAGGGCCGGGCTCGGCCGCAGGTCGCGCAGGTTGACCACCTCGTAGCCGAACCGCCGCGCGAGCGCCTCGACGATGTGCGCCTCGGTGGTCATCTTCATGTCCACGAGGGACTGACCGAGCTTCCCGCCCCAACGCCGCTGGTGGCCGAGGGCGGCCTTGAGCTGCGTGTCGTCGATGACCCCGGCTTCGATCAACATCTCGCCGAGACGTTTCTTCGGGGGCGGGCTCATTTGGGTTCTCTCTGGAAATCCTACAGCGGCGCTCGACCCTGGTCGAGTCGAGCGAACGGGTCAATCGGCTGGCGACCGCGCACCCGATCGGGCCGCCCGGAGCCACTCATGCATCGAGCGGGCCTGGCTATTGCCCCGCGGAATCGGCCCGGGTGGCGATGGCGAGCCGCGACAGCCCGTGGCGCCGCGCCAGATCCATGACGGCCACCACCTTGCCGTGGGCGACGCCCTGGTCGGCCTGCACCAGCACGAGCGTGTCGGGGTTCTGCTTCGCCGCCTCGTCGAGGAGCCCCGAGAGCGCCGACTCGTCCACCACCTTGCCGGCGACCACCGTGCGCCCGTCCTCGAGCACCGCGATGGCGAGGTCGTGCACCTCCTGCACCGCGTCGCTGCGGCCGCCCTTCGGCAGGTTCACCTTGAGGCCGCCGTTCTGCCCGCCCTGCTCCGCGATGGCGGTGGTGGTGACCATGAAGATGATGAGCAGCACGAGGAAGATGTCGGTGAGCGGCGTGATGTTGATGTCGGCGAAGATGCCGCCGCCCTCGCCGCCCTCGGCGTCGTCGCCGCCGCCCGGACCGCTCACGGCCATGGCAGGGACTCCTTCACGATCTCGAGGTACTCCTCGGTGAGGAGGCGCATCTGCAGCGAGAGCTTCTGCACGTGCGTGTTGAGGAAGTTGAAGACCACCACCGCCTCGATGGCGACCGCGATGCCGCCGGCGGTGGTGATGAGCGCCTCCGAGATGCCGGCGGCGACGACGCTGAAGCCGCCCGCCCCGGTGACGCCCATCTGGTGGAAGGCGCGCATGATGCCGACCACGGTGCCGAAGAGGCCGATGAAGGGGGCGGTGGCGCCGATGGTGCCGAGGATCCAGAGCCGGGCCCGGAGCTTCACGTTGAGCTGCTGCCGCTCCCGCTCGACCGCCGCCGCGACCTTCTCCGGGGTCGGCCGGGCCCGCGCCGGGGGCGCCGCCGGGGCGCCGGCCGCGGGGGCGGGCGCGGTCACCAGGGCGGCGAGGAACACCTCGGCGGCGGGCGAGCCGGAGCGCTCGCACTGGGCGCGGGCGTCGTCGAGGTCGCCCCGGAAGAGCGCGCGCGTGACGGCGTCGGCGAGCCCCCGCGCCTTCTCCACGAAGCGCCAGAGGGCGATGCCGCGCTCCAGGCCCACGGCCACCGCCGCCACCGAGCAGAGCCCGATGAGCCACATGGCGACGCCGCCGGTCTTCAGGACGGTGAGGAAGTCGAGGTTCACTTCAGCGCTGCTCCTGGCCGCTCCCGAGCTCGACCACCCGCGCGCCCTTCGGCGGGTTCATCTCGAAGAGCTTCGGATCGACGCGGCCGTTGATGTCGAGGTCCTCGCCCCACGTCAGCTCCACCGTGGAGCGCGCGGAGGGGGCGATGAGCTTCAGCTCCAGAGGGAATACCACGCCGGCGCGGTGGCGGCGCAGGTTGAGGTCGAGGTCGTAGGCCGGCGCGTCCTCCACCTCGCGGCCGGCGGCATCGCGGCCGAGGCGGCGGACGCGGGAGGAGCTGATGGCCGCGAGCTCGCCGACCTGGAGCCGCTGCCCGACCGCCCCCTGCGCGAGGGTGAGCAGGAGGGAGCCGTCGCCCGGCTGCACCGAGACCGGCCGGCCGGGCAGGATGGGGGCCGAGCCGCACAGGATCGTGACGAGCTCCTCGACCGGGAGGAGCACCGGCAGGAACCGCGAGACGTTCTCCGGCGTCGCCTCGCCGCGGTAGAGCACGTGCTCGCGGGCGTCGTAGAGCGCGAAGCGGCCGCCGCTCGCGACGAGCACCGCCGCGACGTTGCCGAAGAAGTCGAGGGTCTCGAGGTGGAGCCGGTCCGGCTTCTCCGCCGCCACGAACTCCTGCAGGCCGCCCGGCACCTTCATGCCGGGCGCGTCGATGCGCACCCGCGCGCTCCCCTGCACGCTGCGCACCTTGTCCTGCGTCGCCCGCACCGCGGCGAGCAGCGCCGCCGGGTCCTGCGACAGGTCGGGGGGCGGCGGCGCCCGCCGCGCGCAGGCCGCCGCGGCGAGGAGGAGCGCGGCGAGGAGCGGCCGCCTCACGCCCGCTCCAGCGCCTGCAGGAGATCGGCGACGAGATCCTCGGGATCCTCGAGCCCCACCGAGAGGCGCAGGGTTCCCCGGTCGATGCCGGCCGCCGCCAGCTCGGCGTGGGTGGCGTGCCGGTGCGAGGAGATGACCGGGATGGAGGCGAGGCTCTCGACGCCCCCGAGCGAGCTCGCGCGCGCCACGATCCGGAGCGCGTCGTGCACGCGGCAGATGGCCTCGTAGCCGCCCTTGGCGCTGAAGGCGAGCACGCCGCCGCCGCCCCGCAAGAGCCGCTTCGCGAGCGCGTGGTCGGGGTGGGAGGGGAGCATCGGGTACGAGACCCGGGCCACCTTGGGGTGGCCCTCGAGGGCGCGGGCCACCTGCAGCGCGGTCTCGTTCTGGCGCAGCACCCGGACCTCGAGCGTCTTCACGCCGCGGACGAGGTCGTAGGCGACGGCCGGGTCGAGGTTGGCGCCGGTGGAGCGGCGCACCTTCTCCACCTCGGCCACGAGCGCCTTCCCGCCCGCGACGACGCCGGCGAGGTGGTCCGAGTGGCCGTTCAGGTACTTGGTGGCGCTGTGGAGCACGAGGTCCACGCCGTAGGAGAGCGGCCGGAGGTTCACCGGCGTCGCGAAGGTGGCGTCGAGGATCGAGGTGAGGCCGCGGCGCCGGCAGGCGTTGGCGACCGCCGGGACGTCGGCCACCCGCGCCATCGGGTTGGCCGGCGTCTCGAAGAGGAGCGCCCGCGCGTTCGAGGGCGCCTCCTCCACGGCCTGCGCGAGCCCGGCGATGGGCGCGCTCCGCACCTCGACGCCGAACTTCGCGAGCACGTCGCGGCAGAGCCGCAGGCTCTCGCCGTAGAGCGCGTCGGAGACGAGGAGCAGGTCGCCCTGCTTCAGCACCGCGAGCAGCGCGGCGGTGACGGCGGCCATGCCGGAGGCGAAGCAGAGCGCCGCCTCGGCCCCCTCGAGCGCGGCGAGCTTCCGCTCCGCGGCGAGGACGGTCGGGTTCTCGAGCCGGCTGTAGAGCCACTTGCCGCGCGGGTCGTCGAGGTAGGCCTCCGCCGCGGCCGCGTCGGCGAAGCGGTAGGTGGTGCTGAGGTAGACGGGGACGTTGACGGAGGGGACCTCGAGCACCTCGTCCTCGCCGGCGTGGACGGCGAGGGTGCCGAGCTTCTGGGTGTTCATCTGGGACGTGACCTCTCGTGCTTCCTTCAGAAGAGCCGATCCGCCCGCTTGCGCAGGGCGGCGGCGAGGCGCCGGGACAGCGCGTTCTCCGGCGCGACCGCGGGGGCGCGGCCGGGCTCGGAGCCCGAGACCTCCGCCAGGAGCCGGTCGAAGAGCGCGCGGTCCTGGAGGAGGACCGCGAGCCGCTCGGCCTCGCGCACCCGGGTGAGTTGATAGTCCGGCGCCAGCGCGAGCGCCCGCTCGAAGTGCGCCCGCGCCTTCGCCGCGCCCCCGCCCACGGCGGAGGGCAGGCCGGCGAGGAGGTCGCCGAGGACGCGGCGCGGACCGGCGTGGTCCACCGTCTCGTCGAGGGCCACGGCGCGGCCGAGGCCGGCGAGCACCGCGTCGCGCACGGCGAGCACGGCGGCGAAGCCGCGGGCGCGCGCGGCCTCGAGGCTGGCGTAGGAGAGCCAGTAGAGCGCCTCGGCGCCGGGGGCCTTCACCGCCGCGAGCGCCTTCTCGGGCGGCTCGCCGCCGTCCACCGCCGCCGCGAAGGCCGGGTCCTGGGCCCGCAGCGCGCGCTCCGCCGCGCGCGCGGCGGCGTCGCAGGCGCCGGGGGTCTCGGCGGGCGCCGCGAGGGCGAGGAGCATCCAGGCGCGCGCGAGCGGGAGCTCGGCGCGGGGATCCCCGGGCCGCTCGGCGGCGGCGTCGCCGTAGGCGCGGATGGCCTCGCGCAGGAGCCCCTCGTCGGCGCGCCCGGCGAAGGCGCGATCGCCGCGCGCGAGCGCCTCGGCGAAGCGGTCGGGCGCGGGCTCCTGGCCGCCCCTCCCCGGCCCTCCCCGCCCGGCGGGGAGGGTGGACCCCGGGGTCGGCGCGGGGGCTGTTGCCGCGGAGGCTGCTGCCGCGGGCTGCGGCGCCTCGCCGTCGGTCCCCTCCCCCGCGCCGCGGGGGAGGGCGAGGGAGGGAGTGGCCGCGACGAGCCAGGCGGCCCCCGCGGCCGCCAGCGCGGCGCGACGCGACCTCGCGGCCATCCGCTCCCTCAGCGCCTCTTCCTCGCGGACGGCTTCTTGCCGGGCGCGCTGCGGCCGGCCCGCGAGGCCGGCTTGAGCGGCGGCAGGGAGCGGGCCGGCTTGGGGCTCGCCGGGTGCGGCTTCGGCTTGCCGTGCGCGCTCGGGCGCGGCGGGGACTTGGCGGCCGGGCGGGCCGGCGGCTTCGAGGGCCTCGCGGCCTTCTTCGGCGCGGGCCGCGCCGCCACCGCCTTCGCGAGCCCCGGCGTCTTCGCGACCGGACCCGCCTTCGCCGGCGGAGCGGGGCGCGCCTTCGCGGCCGGACCCGGCTTCGCGACCGCCGCCGGCTTCGCGGCCGGAGCCGGCTTCGCCGCCGGGACGGGCTTCGCCGCCTGGACCTTCGGGGCCGCGGCCGGCTTCGCCGCGACCACCGGCCTCGCGGGGAAGGCCGGCTTCGACACGGCGGCGGGCCTGGCGGGGGCGGGCGCCTTGGCGGGCGGGCCGGCCTTCGGCGAAGGCCTCGCGACCGCGGACGGGGTCGGGGCCGGCTTCGCCGCGGGGGCGGGCGCCGGGGCCGGCTTGCGCGGCGGCGGGTGCAGCTTCGCGAGCCGCGCCGCCTCCTCGGCCTCGGTGACCACGAGCGGCGGCTGGCCGGCGTGCTGCCGGGCGTCGTCGTCGGCGTTGTAGTAGAGCTGCGCCGTGACCTGCCCGCGGAGCACGAGCTCGCCGCGCTGGTTCTCCACCCAGACCTCGAGGTCGGCGAGGTAGGTGCCCGGCTCGCCGAAGCGGCGCTCCACCACCTTGCCGCGGCAGGTGAGCACGTCGCCCGGCCAGACGATCTTCACGAAGCGGGCGCTGAAGCGGCGCAGGCGCGCGGCCCGCAGCCAGTCCACCACCAGCTCGCCGACGAAGCCCATCGCCAGCATCCCCGGCACGATGACGCTCGGGAACCCGGCGTTGCGGGCGTGCGGCTCGTCGATGGAGAGCGGGTTGAACTCGCCGGTCGCGCCGGCGTACCGCGCGCTCTGGATCCGGTCGATGGGCGGCTTCACGAGGGGCGGCAGCTCGTCGCCGACCTTCACCGCCTCGAAGTAGAGCTGTCGCGCGAGCAGGCTCATCCGTTCACCCTCGCCGGAGCACGAGCGTCTGCCGGGCCCGGAACAGCAGCGCCCCGCTCGCGTCGCGCCCCTCGTCCTCGATCACCAGCAGCTCCGCCGGACCGCTCGGCCCCGGCCGCTCCGAGACCTCGGCCACCCGGCTGCGCACCGTCACCCGGTCGCCCGCCACGAGCGGCCGGCCGTACTCGAACGACTGCTCGCCGTGCAGGAACGAGCCGGGGTCGAGCCCGAGCGACTGCCGGAAGCGGTCGTTCCCGGCCAGCACCGACGGGAAGGTGGGCGGGGTGGCGAGCGCCGCGAAGCCGGCCGACCGGGCCGCCGCCTCGTCCTCGTAGATGGGGTTCTGATCGCCGATCGCCTCGGCGAAGCGGCGGATCGCGCCGCGCTCCACCTCGACCGTGACCGGCTCGCTCTCCCGGCCGACGAGTGACCTGTCGAGCATCCGCGTTCTCCTCTCCCGGACGGCTAGCGGCCGGAGGGAAGGTCCAGCACCGTGACCAGGCCGCGCAGCTCGCCGATGGCGGTCGCGGCGTTCACCACCAGCCAGGCTGTCGCCTGGTCGCCGGCGAGCCCGCCCGGGATCTGCACCTTCACCGGCGGGTCGGCGTCGAGCTCCACCTCGTCGCGCGGCTCCTCCGCCCCGACGGCGATGGTCACGTCGAGCCGCACCACCTCGCGGCCGTCCACGAAGCCGGTCGCCACCTGGCGCATCCCGGCCACCTGCCCCTTCTTCACCGGCACGGCCGAGTCGTGGTCGCGGTCGGCGAGGATGGGCTCGATCTCCTCCTCCACCTCGTCGAGCTCCATGCCGCACCCGAGCGCCGCCAGCGCCGCCGACTCGGCGAGGCCGATGTGGCCGAGGTCGCCCCGATCCACCGCGGCCTCGAAGACCTCCTCGGTGAGGCTCGCGCCCACCTTGCGCTGCAGCGCGGGGCGGCGCTTCGCCGCGTCCACCACGCGCAGGCCGCGGATGTGGCGCACCGGCCCGGCGACCTGGGAGAGGAAGGCGGGCAGGCGGTCGAGGGCGAAGCCCGGGTTCACGCCCACGCCGAGGACGCCGAGGTCCTTCTTGAGGCAGAGCCGGTCGAGCGCGTCGGCCTCGTCCTTGAACCGGAGCCAGGGGAAGGCGAGCTCCTCGCAGGTGGAGACCACCGAGAGCCCCGCCGCGAGCGCCTGCTCGATCTGCGGCACCACGTCCTGGAAGGAGGAGGTGGTGGCCTGCAGCATCACCCCGCCGCGCGCCGCCGCGAAGGCCTTGGAGGGCTCGGCGTAGACCGGCACGTTGGGGCACGGGACGCCGAGCAGGGCCTCGAGCTTCTGGCTGTGGAGCGCCGGCGCGCGGTCCACCGCGGCGACCAGCCGCAGGTCCGGCCCGGCGAGCACTGCGCGGGCGATGGCCCGGCCGATGTCGCCCAGGCCCATCACCACCACCGGGATACCGCCGCGATCGGCCAAGGGCTTCCTCCTCCGAGTGAAACTGCGCGTGACTCGGGGTTTATAATCGAGCCCGGCGGCCGGACCAAGCTCAGAGGATCCGGGCGCCCCGGACCGCGCGGCTCAGCCGCGGATCAGCCCTTCGAGGTACTCGCGGGCCGCCGGGTCGCTCCAGTTGCAGGCGTCCGGCACGTAGGCGATCAGCCGGCCCCGGGCATCCACCAGATAAGACTCAGGGAACTGGAAGTTCTTGGGGCAAGCCCCCCGCGCGGCGCAGAAGTAGGCCTGGGTCGCCGAACCGTCGACATCGCGGGCCACGAGCACCCCCGGGGGACCCGCCTGGGCGAAGAACTGCTGCACCGCCTCCCAGCTGTCGTCCACCGAGATGGCGAGCAGCTTGAACCTGCCCGGGTAGCGGGCCTCGAGGTCGCGCCCGAGCCGGACGAGGCCCGGCAGCTCCTCCCGGCAGGGGGGGCACCAGGTGGCCCAGAAGTGGACCAGGGTCACCTGCCCCTTCACGTCGACCAGGGAGACCGGCGCGCCCGTTGCCGCCTGGACCCGGAACGGCGGGGCCGGCAGGTCGGTCGCCAGCATCCCGAGCTGCGCCGGGACCGGGGGCGCCTTGGGCGCCCGCGTCTGCGCCACCATCCAGCCCGCCACCGCCGCCACGAAGAGCCCCACCGCCCCGGCGGCGAGCCACAGGCCCCGCCGGCCGGCCGGCGCGCCCGACTGCGCCTTCGCCGCTCCGTTCTCGCTCATGCGGCCCTTCTACCGCGATGAGCGACCTTGCCGCCAGACGGCGGACGGGCGACCATTCGAGCGAATGCGCGGGCTCATGGGCCACTTCGCGGTGATGCCGCTCCTCGAGGTGCTCGAGCTCCTCCTCCGGCGCGAGCTCACCGGCACGCTCACCTGCGAGCGCGGCACGGTCCGCAAGACCATCTACGTGGAGCGCGGGCTCGCGCTGGGGGCCGCCTCCAACGATCCCCGCGAGTACCTCGGCCAGCTCCTCATGAACTTCGGCCACCTCACCGAGGAGCAGCTCACCAAGGCCTTCTCCACGCAGGAGGAGACGCACGTCCGGCTCGGGAAGGTGCTCACGCTCGCGGGGGTGGTCACGCCGGAGGTGGTGAAGCAGGTGCTCGCGCTCAAGATCCGCGAGACCCTGCTCGACGCGCTGGTGTGGGACTCGGGCGTGTTCCAGGTGGACGCCGCCCCGCCGCCCCCGCGCGAGGAGCTCGACGCGGCGGTCCCGCTGGCGGAGGTGATCCGCGAGGCCGACTTCCGCGCCACCGCCTGGCGCGCCTTCCGCAGCGTCTTCCCCTCCGGGACCCTCTCGCTCGAGGTGGACGAGCAGAAGACGGCGCGCGCCGGCGAGCTCGAGCGCCGGCTCGTGCAACTCGCGCGCGAGCGGCGGACCATCGACGAGATCGGGCTCGCCCTCCACGCCACCGACTTCCACCTCTACCAGCGGCTCTACGCGCTCCACCGCCAGGGGCTGCTGCGCCCGGCCCGCGCCGAGGACGCGGCGCCCGCCGCCGGCACCTCCCCGACCCCCGAGCCGCGCGTGGCGAGCGACCTCGTGAAGGACGGGCGGGCCCACCTCGCCGCCGGTCGCGCGGCCCGCGCCGAGGAGGCGGCGGTCCGGGCGCTGTCGCAGGACCCGCAGGACCCGCTCGCGCGCGCTCTCCTGGCCGAGGCGACCGAGGCGCTCGCGGCCGACCTGCGCCCCCGCTTCCTCGACCCGCCCCGCACCCCCTCCCTCAAGGTGCGCGCCCAGGACCTCGCGCTGATGCGGCTCCCGGCGGCCGAGAAGTACCTCCTCTCCCGCTGCGACGGCACCCGCGACCTCCGCCAGATCGTCCAGCTCGCGCCCATCCCCGAGCTCGAGATCCTGAAGGCGATGCAGAAGTTCGTGGAGGGCCGGATCGTGTCGCTCGCCTGAGGAGCGTTCGGCTGATCCTGGCGCGTTCGCAGGGAGCGGCCCGGACCCGGGTCCTGCCCCACCCTCCCGGCACGCCGGGCTCGGGCCCGCAAACGTCCGATTTCACGCGACCCGGCGCGGCGGCGGCCGGGCGCGGCTCGTGCAACTGTCCCCCCCGCGATGGACACGCAGCTCGAGCAACGGATCCTCTCCTGCCCCTCCCTGCCCAGCCTCCCGGCCGTGGCGCTGGAGGTGCTGCAGCTCTGCCACGCGGAGGAGATCGACCTCACGGAGGTCGCCGCGGTGGTGTCGCGGGACCCGGCGCTCGCCGCCCAGCTCCTGCGCGCCGCCAACTCCGCCAGCTTCGCCACCCGCGGGCAGGTCGCGACCGCCCGGCGGGCCGTCGCGCTCCTCGGCTCGAACGCCACGCTCGCCGTGGTGCTCTCCTTCTCGCTGGTGCGCCAGCGCCGGCAAGGCCCGCCCCACGGGCTCGACCACCAGGCCTTCTGGCGGCGCGCCGTCTTCTCCGCGATCGCCGGGCGCGCCCTGGGCGAGCAGCTCGGGCTCGAGGCGGAGGAGGCGTTCCTCTGCTGCCTCCTGCAGGACCTCGGGATCCTGGCGCTCGCCGAGGTGTTCCCGGCCGACTACGGCTCGCTCTACGCCGCGGCCGAGGGCGACCACGACGCGCTCGTCGCCCTCGAGCGCGAGGCGCTGGACGTCGATCACGGCGAGGCCAGCCGGCTGCTCGCCGCCCACTGGAAGCTGCCGGCCATCATCCAGGAGGCGGCCATCGCGAGCCACGCCGCGGCGCCTCCGGAGGAGGAGGACGACGCGCGCCGGCGCTTCCTCGAGTGCGTCTACCTCTCCGGCCGCCTGGCCGACGTCTGGGTCTCGGGCGCAGCCGCGCGGGCCACCCGCGAGGCGCTCGAGGCCGGCCAGGCGCGGCTCGGCCTCGGCCCCGAGGTGATCGCGACCATCCTCGCCCGCATGGGCGCGGCGGTGCCGGAGGCCTCGGCCGACTTCGAGCTCGACCTCGGCGGCGGCCGCGTCGAGGCGGTGCTGGACGAGGCCCGGTCGGTGCTCGACCACCACGCCTCGGCGAGCGAGGCCGACGCGCGGCCGGGCGCGACCGCCTGGGCGCCGGACGCCCTCGAGCTCGCCACCGCCGCCTGCCTGGCCCGGGCCCGCGCCCGCTACCGGCCCCTCGCGGCGGTCCTCGTGGCCCCCTGCCGTGCCGACACCGACCTGGCGAGCCTGAAGGACGCGCTGCTCCGCACCCTCCGCCCCGCCGATCTGCTCGGGCCGCGCAAGGGCGCGCTCCTGGCCGTGCTGCTCGAGACCGGGGCCGACGAGGCGCTGGCGGTGGCCGAGCGGATGCGGGCCAGTGCGAGCGTGCCGCTCGCGGTCGGCGTGGCCCTCCACGATCCGGAGCGGAGCTTCACCGACGTGCACGAGCTGCAGCGCGCGGCCGAGGCGGCCCTCGCGGCGAGCCGGGCCGCGGGCGGGCGCCCGGCGTGGGTGGCGGGCGGCGGCCCGCGCGAGCCGGCGCTCGCGGCGGAGTGAAGTCCGGGTCGCGGCGTCCCGGCCCGCACGGGATCGAGCGTTTCGGGCCGGGTCGGCTCTACCCAGGGGCCGGCCCGACCTGCGCCACACGGGCCGTTCAATCCCGGAAGATCCCTGGACGACGGAACAATTTCCCGATGGGCGCGGCGCCCCGGCGGACCGGACCATGCAAGGCGGTGGCTCGACGATGGATCCGCTCCTCGAGCAACGCCTCCTCATTTGCCCCTCCCTGCCGACCCTCCCCGCGGTGGCGATGGAGGTGCTGCGGCTCTGCCGGGAGGAGGACGTGGACCTCGCGCTCATCGCCGGCGCGGTCTCGAACGACCCGGCGCTGGCGGCGCGGCTCCTGCGCGCGGCCAACTCCGCCTCCCTGGCGACCCGCGGGCAGGTCGGGACGGTGTCGCGGGCAGTGGCGCTGCTCGGGTCGCAGACCACGCTCACCATCTGCCTGTCCTTCTCGCTGCTGCGCATGCGCCGGAGCGGCGACGGGGGCGGGCTCGACCACCCGGCCTTCTGGCGGCGCGCCGTCTTCTCGGCGCTCGCCGGCCGCGCGCTCGGCGAGCACCTCCACCTCGACCCCGAGGAGACCCTCCTCGCCGCGCTGCTGCAGGACGTCGGCATGCTGGCGCTCGCGGCGGTGCTGCCGGAGGAGTACGGCGCGCTCTGGCGCGAGGCGGGCGGCGACCACCCTCGGCTCGTCGAGCTGGAGCGGCGCGCCCTCGGCGCCGACCACGCCGAGGTGACGCGGCTCCTGCTGCAGCGCTGGAACCTTCCCCCCGCGCTCCAGGAGGCCGCGCTCGCCAGCCACGCCCCGCCCGGCCCGGCGGCGGCGCCCGATCGCGGCCGGCAGTTCCTCCAGGCGGTGCACCTCTCCGGCCCCCTCGCCGACGTCTGGACCTCGACCTCGCCGGGCGAGGCGGCGGCGCGCGCGCTCGCCGCGGCGCAGGCCCGGCTCGGCCTCGGCGCCGAGGTGATCTCGACCATCCTCTCCCGGATGGCGGTGGCGGTGCCGGAGGCGGCCACCGACTTCGAGTTCGACCTCGGCGGACCCGGCCGGATGGAGTCGGTGCTGGAGGAGGCCCGCGCCAGCCTCGCCGGCCGGTTCGGGCCGGCGGTCGCCGGGGCCGAGGACCGCGCCCCGTCCGGCCGCGAGGACGGCGCCCTCGACCGGACCAGCGCGCTCGCGCTGGGGCGCGCCCAGGCCCGCCGCAAGCCCCTCGCCGCCCTGGTGGCGACGCTCGAGGGCACCGGCGAGGAGGGCTGCCCGCCGCAGCTCCTCGCGCTGCTCGCCGGCTGCATCCGGCGCGGCGACCTCGTCGGCGCGCTCGGCGCGTCGGCGCGGGTCCTCCTCATCGACACCGCGCCGGACGGCGCGGTGCGGGTGGCGGAGCGCATCCTCCGCCAGGCCGAGGCCGCCCACCTGCCGGTCTCGATCGGCCTCGCGCTCCACGAGCCGGACGAGGGCTTCGCGGCGGCCGACGACCTCCTCGGCGCCGCCGAGTCGGCGCTCGCCGCCGCCCACCGTCCCGGCGGCGGCCGCCTCGGGCAGGTGCGCGCCCGTCACCCGGTGCCGGTGCTCTGCCAGCCCGGAGGGCTGCCGTGAGTCGTACCCTGGGGGAGCGGCTGGGCGCCGCCTGGCGGGCCCTCACCGGCCCCGCCGAGCCCGACTGGCGCAGCCACCTCGAGCGGGCACGCGCGCAGCTCTCGGCGGCCGAGCGGCTCGCGGCGGTCGGCAAGCTCGCCGGCGGCCTCGCCCACGAGATCAACAACCCGCTCACCTTCGTGCTCGTCAACGCGGCCTACGCCCGGGAGGAGCTGTCGCGGCTCGAGGTGCCGGCGGCGACCCGGGCCCGGCTCGCCGAGGTGGAGGCGGCGCTCCGGGAGGCGACGGAGGGGGCGCAGCGCGTGGCGGACATCGTCGCCGACCTGCGCGCCTTCGGCCGGGAGCAGGCCGGCGCCGGCGCGGGCCCGGTGGACCTCGAGATGGTGCTCGGGCACGTGCAGCGGCTGGTCTCGGGCGAGCTGCGGGCCCGCGGCGCCTTCACCGTGTCGCTCGCGCCGGGGCCGCTGCTGGTCGAGGGCTCCGCCGCGCTGCTCGGGGAGGCGTTCCTCACCCTCCTGCTGCAGGCGAGCGCCGCCCTCGGCGAGGAGCCGCCTCCCGGGAGCGAGGTCCGCCTCTCGGCCCGCCGCGAGGAGGGCGCGGTGGTGGTGGAGGTCCGCGACACCGGCGAGCCGATCCCGGAGGAGGCGCTCGCCGATCTCTTCGATCCGTTCGCCGGCGGGACGGCCGGCATCCGCCAGGGGAGCGGCGGGCGCGGCGCGGGGCTCGGGCTCGCGGCGGCGCGCGGCGCCGTCGAGGGCTGCGGCGGGACCATCGAGGTCGTGCCCGGCGCCCGCGGCGCGCTCTTCCGCGTGCGGCTGCGGGCCGCCACCTCCGAGAGCCGCCTCCGGCTCTGCAAGTCGGCCGGCGGCGACGGGTCGGGGAGGCCGCGCGTGCTGGTGGTGGACGACGAGCCGCTGCTCTGCGCCTCGGTCTACCGGGTGCTCTCGCCCCACTTCAACGTGGTGCCCCACACGAGCGCGCGGACGGCCCTCGAGCTCCTCCGCCAGGGGGAGCGGTTCGACGCCCTGCTCTGCGACCTGATGATGCCGGAGCTCTCCGGGATGGAGCTCTTCGCCGAGGTGAGCCGGCTCGATCCGGGGCTGGCCGCGGCGACGGTGTTCCTGACCGGGGGCGCCTTCACGCCCGGCTCGCGCCGCTTCCTCGAGCGCACGCCCAACCCGTGGCTCGAGAAGCCGTTCGACCCGGTCGAGCTGGTGACGGCGCTGCGCGAGGCGAGCGGCTACCGCGAGGCGGTGCGGGTCCCGCGCGGCAGCGCGAAGTAGGCCTCGAGCGCCTGGTGCGCGACCTGCGAGGCGCGCACGTGCCAGAGCCGGTCGTTGGCGATGACGGTGGCCACCGCCACCTGCGGGTCGTTCACCGGCGCGAAGCCGACGAACCAGGTGTAATCGCGGAACGGCTGCTGCTCGGCGAGCGAGCCGGTCTTGCCGGCCACGAGGACGTCGCGCAGCGGCGAGCGGCGCCAGCGGTCCTTGCCGAAGGTGCGGCGCGCCGTCCCCTCGGTCACGGTGGTCCGCATCATCTCGGCGAGCGCCAGGGCCACCCGCGGCGAGACCGCCTGGTGCGGCGTGGGGCGCGCCGGCCCGGCGCCGCCCTCCACCTCGTCGACGAGGCGCGGCGGCACGAACAGGCCGTTGTTGGCGACGATGGCGGCGATGAGCGCGGCGTGGAGCGGGGACATCCGGACCGAGCCGAAGCCGGCCGCGGTGGTGGCGAACTGGAAGCGGTCGTCGGGGATCTGCGCCGGCGAGGCCTCCACCGGCCGCTCGAAGGGGATGGCGCCGTTGAAGAGGAAGCGGCCCGCCTCGGTGCGGAGCGCGGCCGGCTCGAGGTCGCGGCCGGCCAGCTTCGCGAAGACCACGTTGGCGCTGTGGCCGAGGGCGGAGGAGAGCGAGAGGCAGCGCCCGTCGCGGCGGCTGTCCTTGAGCAGGCCCGGCTGGATGCGGTGGTTGCCGCCGTGGTAGCAGACCTCCGACTCGGGCTGGACGCCGCGCTCGAGGAGCGCCGCCGAGGTGACGATCTTGAAGACGCTGGCGGCCGGCGCGAGGGGCCGGAGCGCGAGCCCCCGGCCGTCGCCGGCCTCGGAGCGCTCCGCCATCGCCAGCACCTTCCCGGTCCGGGGCTCGAGCAGCACCGTGGCGCCCCAGGGCATGCGAGCGTCGGCGAGCGCCTTCTCGAGCCGGGGCTGCAGGCGCGGGTCGAGGGTGAGCACGGCGCGCCGCGGGCCGTAGCTCGCCACGTACCGGCCCAGCGAGGGTTCCCAGCGCGGGTCGCCCAGCACGGGCTGCGCCGCAGGGGCCGCCGGCGCAGGGCTTGCGGGGTGGGCGACGGTCGCCAGGGTGGGCGCGAGGGGCGAGGCGGCGGCCGCGGTCGCCTCGGCGACGGCAGCCTGGGGAGCGGGGGGCGTCGCGCCACGGGCGTCCTGGCGCCAAGGGAAGGCGAGGAGCGCGAACAGGCCGGCGCTCGCGGCGAGGAACCAGGGGGCGAGGCGGTGCGTCTTCATCGAAGCAGTGGGGCCACTCTGCAAGGGGCTCGGAGAGCCGTCAAAAAAGAGGCGCCTGGTCTTCCAGGCGCCTCTCCTTCCAAGCAAGCAGCGGGCCAGCGCTTCGGCGGGCCGGCCTCCTTCGCGTCAGGCCCTGGGAGACGGGCGAGCGCGCTTCGTCCCGCCCGCCCGGGGGGCCTTGGCGGGGGCGGCGACCGCGGAATTCCGCCTCGCCCCGCCCGCGGCCCTGGCGCCGTTCACCACGGCCCCGTTGCGGTGCGCCGGCGCGCGCGGGGCCGGCCTGGCCTCCGCCGCCTTGCGGGCGGCCCGCTCGCGCAGCGCCGCCTGCGCCGCGGCGAGCCGCGCGATGGGGATGCGCCAGGGCGAGCAGGAGACGTAGTCGAGCCCGAGCTCGTGGCAGAACACCACCGAGGCGGGGTCGCCGCCGTGCTCGCCGCAGATGCCGATCTCGAGGTCGGGGCGGGTGGCGCGGCCGCGCTCGACCGCGAGCTCCATGAGCTGCCCCACGCCGACCCGGTCGATGGTGACGAACGGATCGACCTCGTAGATCCCCTTCGCGTAGTAGGAGGCGAGCACCGGCCCGACGTCGTCGCGCGAGATGCCGTAGGTCATCTGCGTGAGGTCGTTGGTGCCGAACGAGAAGAACTGGGCGCTCTGGGCGATGTCGCCGGCGCGCAGCGCGCCGCGCGGCACCTCGATCATGGTGCCCACCTCGTAGCGGACCTTGCGCCCGTTCTCGGCGAACACCTTGGCGGCGGTGGCGTGGACCACCTCGAGCTGGTGGTCGAGCTCCTTGCGCGTGCCGACGAGCGGGATCATCACCTCCGGGTGGACGTGCACGCCCTCCTTGGCGAGGTCGCACGCCGCCTCGAAGATGGCCCGCGCCTGCATCTCGGTGATCTCCGGGTAGGAGATGCCGAGCCGGCAGCCGCGGTGGCCGATCATGGGGTTCGACTCGCGCAGCTCGGCCACCCGCTCCCGGATCCGGTCCACCGTCTTGCCGGTGGCGCGGGCCAGCTCGGCCATGCCCTCGGCGTCGTGCGGCAGGAACTCGTGCAGCGGCGGGTCGAGGGTGCGCACCACCACCGGGTTCGGCGCCATCGCCTTCAGGATCCCGGCGAAGTCGGCCCGCTGCAGCGGCAGCAGCTTCGCGAGCGCGGCGCGCCGCTCGGCCTCGTTCTCGGCCACGATCATCTCGCGCATCGGGCCGATCTTCCCCTCGCCGAAGAACATGTGCTCGGTCCGGCAGAGCCCGATGCCCTTGGCGCCGAAGGCGACCGCCACCGCCGCCTGGTCGGGCTGGTCGGCGTTGGCGCGCACGTCGAGGCGGCGGGCCTGGTCGGCCCAGCCGAGGAGCTTCGCGAAGTCGCGGTAGAGCGGCGCGTCGGCCGGCTTGCGCGCCCTCTCGAGGAGCACCTGGACCACCTCGGACGGGCTGGTCTCGAGCGCGCCCTCGATCACCTCGCCGGTGGACCCGTCGAGCGAGAGCCAGTCGCCCTCCTTCAGCACCCGCGAGCCGCCGGCCGCGGCCACCGTCATCTGGCGCGCGTTGTAGTCGAAGTCGAGCGCCCCGCAGCCGACCACCGCCACCTTGCCCATCTGCCGGGCCACGAGGGCGGCGTGGCTGGTCATGCCGCCGAAGGCGGTGAGGAAGCCCTCCGCCGCGGCCATGCCGCGGATGTCCTCGGGGCTCGTCTCGTGGCGGGCCAGGATCACCTTCTCGCCCCGCTCCTTCCAGGCGGCCGCCTCGTCGGCGAAGAACACCAGGCGCCCGCGCGCCGCGCCCGGGCCGGCCGGGAGCCCCTTGGCGAGGAGCCGGCCCTCGGCCACCGCCTTCTCCTTCGCGTGCTGGTCGAAGACCGGCCGCAGGAGGTGGTCGAGCGCCCCCGGCTCGACCCGCAGCACCGCCTCGTCCTTCTTGATGAGGCCGGCCTCCGCCATCTCGACCGCCGCGCGCACCGCGGCGATGCCGGTGCGCTTGCCGGAGCGGGTCTGCAGCACGTAGAGCTTGCCCGCCTCGATGGTGAACTCGATGTCCTGCATGTCGCGGTAGTGGCGCTCGAGCCGGGCGCGCACCTTCTCGAGCTGGCGGGCGATGTCCGGGAAGTGGGCCGCGAGCTCGGCGATCTTCTGCGGCGTGCGGATGCCCGCCACCACGTCCTCGCCCTGGGCGTTCACCAGGAACTCGCCGTAGAAGGCGTTCTCGCCGGTGGCCGGGTCGCGGGTGAAGGCCACGCCCGTGCCGGAGTCGTCGCCGAGGTTGCCGAAGACCATCGCCTGGACGGTGACCGCCGTGCCCCACTCCGCCGGGATGCCGTTGAGCTGCCGGTAGGCCACCGCGCGCTCGTTGTCCCAGGAGCGGAAGACCGCCTCGACCGCCGCGAGGAGCTGCGCCATCGGGTCCTCGGGCAGCACCTTGCCGCGCCGGGCGATCTCCGCCTTCTCCGCCGCCACGATCTCGCGCAGCGCCTCGACCCCGAGCTCCGAGTCGTCCTTCACGCCGAGCGACTGCTTCTTCCAGGCCAGGATCTGCTCGAAGGGATCGCGGTCCTCCTTCTTCTCCGGCTTCATGCCGAGGACCACGTCGCCGAACATGGCGCAGAAGCGCCGGTAGCTGTCCCAGGCGAAGCGCGGGTTCCTGGACCGGACCGCCAGCCCCTCCACCGTGCGGTCGTTGAGGCCGAGGTTCAGGACCGTGTCCATCATGCCCGGCATCGAGACCCGGGCGCCGGAGCGGACCGAGACGAGGAGCGGGTCCTTCGGGTCGCCGAGCCGCCGGCCCACGAGCTTCTCCGTCTGCGCCAGCGCCGCCCGGATCTCCGGGACGAGGCTCTTCGGGAGCTTGCCGCCCGAGCGGTAGAACTCGGTGCAGACCTCGGTGGTGATGGTGAACCCCGGCGGCACCGGGATGCCGATGCGGCTCATCTCCGCGAGCCCCGCGCCCTTCCCGCCGAGCAGGTTCTTGAGCTCCATGCTCCCGTCGGCCTTGCCCCCGCCGAACGCGTAGATCCGCTTCGCCTTGGCCATGTGCGGCTCCCCAACGGTTTTTGGACTTCTGGAGGAGGCTATTCCGCCAGACAGGGGACCAGACCGGCTTGATGGGGGTCAAGTAGTGAGGCGAAAAGATGGGGAGGCGGCGGGGCGGGGAAGCGGGGGGAGGTGGCGCAGGGTCTGGCGGTCGCTCGCCGGCGGCCGGAAGGAACGGACCGGCCGCCGGTAGCCGGCGCGGGTCTGCGAGAGCGAACCGTCGCTGGCGATGGCCGCCGCGACGCCGCTCAGCGCCCCGCGCGCCAGCCCGCGTCCCAGCCGAGGATCCGGGTGGCCTTCTCGATCGTCACCGCGCCGTCGTCCTCGGCGACGTTGTACACGCCGGGGGTCGCGCGGGTGAGGGCGAGCTCGGCGGCCTTGGCGGCGGCGTCCACGTGCACGGCGCCGGGGCCGACGGGCGCGTCGAACCCGGTGCCGGGGCCGTAGAAGAGCCCGTACCGGAGGACGACGCCGTCGAGCGGCGCGGCGAGCACCTGGCGCTCGAGGCTCGCGACGGCGCGCACCGTCTCGCCGTAGACCGGGTGGGTCTCGGGGAGCAGCGGGTCCTCCTCGCGGTGCGGCGTGGGCCCCTCCGCGTAGACGAAGGCGATGCTCTGGGCGACGAGCCGCCTCGCGCCGGCGCCCACCGCGGCCGCGACGAGGTTTCGCGTCCCCTCGTCGCGGAGCCGCGCGTTGCGCACCAGGGCCGCGGTCATCTTGCTCGCCTCGAGCCCGAGCGGCAGATCGGTGAGCTGGTGGATCACCACCTCCGGCCTCGCCTCGGCCACGGCGTCGCGCAGCGCGCCGGCGTCGAAGACGTCCACCACGACCGGCTCCACCCCCAGCTCGCGCAAGAGGGCCACCTTGCCCTCCGACCGCGTGGTGCCGACCACCCGCCAGCCGCTCGCCACGAGGAGCGGCGCGAGGCGCCGGCCGATGGCGCCCGCGGCGCCCGCGAGGAACACGCACTTCTTCGTCGTCATCTGGAGCTCCGTCTCGATTCGCTGCGTCTGCGTGGGTACGTCACTGCCCTCGGCTCACGACCTGCGGCGCGCGCCGCCTCGGGGAGGGCCCCGCCGGCCCTCCGCGCGCCCGCTCCGGCGCTCCTGGAACCAGGCCTCGGCGTCCCGGACGAACCGCTCGGGCGCCTTCTTCGCGAACTCCTGGCCCAGGTCCGCCAGCGTCTTCGAGGCGAGGAAGCCCTGGAGCGCCCCCTCCGCCTCCCGCATGAAGAGGTGGATCCGGCACATGCCGGCGACGCTCCACCCCGGCGGCTCGCCGCCGAAGAGCGCGCAGTGCCGCCGGATCTCGGCGCACTCGAAGAGCGTGCGGTGCGGATCGACCGCCTCGAGGACGTCGCGCACCGTGATCCGCTCGGGCGGCCGGGCCAGCACGAACCCGCCCTGGACGCCCTCGCTCGCCTCGACCAGCTTCGCCTTCTCGAGCCGCGTGCAGAGCTTGGCGAGGAAGCGCTCCGGGAGCTCCTGGAAGCGCGCCAGGTCGCGCGCGCTCACCGGCTCCGCGCGCGCCGCCAGGATCAGGAGTGAGTGGAGCGCGTACTCGGCGCCGGCGCCGTACAGGGATGAGCTCAACTTGCACCTCTAAGGTCGCAGTTTATAGCCGCGACGGGCGCGGCTCGTCAAGGCGAGCCCGGGCTCTCAACGACCGGTCGTCGTCGGGATCGGGGGCGGCGCGGCGGCGCCTGCCCTCACGGGGCGGCCCGGATCACCCGGGCCCGGGCCTCACACCCGCAGCTTCTCGAGCGCCGCCTCGTCGTCGAACGGCGCGACGGCGTACCTCTCGCTGCCGCCCTCCTCCCGCCACTCGACCTCGGCCTCCGGGAGGTCCCGGGCCTTGCCGTAGCGGGCCACGATGCGCGAGGCGAGCTGCCGCTCCTCCCAGGTCGGCGCGCCCTCGACGAGCGCCACCGGCCCCGGGATCCCCGGCACCTCCAGCCGCGCCCGCCCCTCGAGGTAGTTGTCGAGGAGCGCGTTCTCCACCTCGCTGCGCCCCACGATGAGCTTGGCGCGCGGGGAGAGCCGGAAGTGGCGGCCGGTGGAGAGGAGGACCACGTCGTCCTGCTCGATGCGCCGCTCGCCGCCCGCGGCCACGCGCGCGTCGAGCACGTCGAAGAACTTCCGGGCGAAGCTCTCGTCGGTGAGGTAGCAGCACCCGCCCGCCGGCTGCGGCCAGTCGGCGATGCCGAGCTCCTCCGCGAGCGCCATCTGCCGGTGCCGCGATCGGCCCGAGATGTCGCCCAGCCGCTCGCGGTCGATGAGCCCCTCCTGCTCGGGGATGGTCGGCTTGAGGAGCTTCGCGGAGAGCGGGCGGAGCAGCCGGCCGTCGAGCCCGCTGTCGCGCTCGATGACGCGCAGCGTGTCGCGCCGCTGGCTCTTGGGGCGCTGGCCCAGCACCTCGCCGGTGAAGACGAAGTCGGCCCCCTCGCGCTCCATGATCTCCTTCGCCTTCCGCATCATGAAGACGCGGCAGTCCACGCAGGGGTTGGCGTTCTTGCCGTAGCCGTACCGGGGCGTGACCAGCATGTCGAGGTACTCGCGCCCCGAGACGTCCACGTACTCGACGTCCACCTCCACGTCGGCGGCGGCGCGGAGCGCCTCGTTGCGCGGCACCGAGCCGTCCGGGCGGCCGCCCTTGCGGCGCTGCGTCTCGGTGATGCAGAAGCCGGTGTAGAAGTTGACCGCCTTCACCTCCACGCCCTGCGCCTTCACGAGCGCGAGGGCGAGCGTGGAGTCGAGGCCGCCCGAGATGAGGCCGATCGCCTTCGCCCGCCGGGTCATCACGCGTCCTCCCGCGGCAGCCGCCGCACGTAGCTCTTCCAGGCCGCGCCGTCCTTGAAGGTGGCGAGGTGCTCGTTCCGGGTCGCCTTGCACCACATCGGCATGTCGAGGGCGATGCCCGGGTCGGTGGCGATGACGAGGAGCACCGCGCCCGGCGCGAGCGCGCGCACGGCCTTCGCCGTCTCGACGATGGGGTACGGGCAGAGCTTCCCGGAGGTGTCGATGGTCCGGTCCGGCGCGGGCAGGTCGTTCATCCGGCGCACCGTTTAACCGATGCGACGCGCCGCCACAACGGAGGGGGTCCGGTAATTTGCCGCTGCCGGCGGCGGCGGGTACCCTCGTGCTGCCGTGACCGCCCTCCCCCTCCGCGTCCTCGCCGTCGCCCTCGCCGCGCCCCTCCTCCTCTCCGCCCCGGCCCGCGCCGACGAGGCGGCCCGCAAGAAGCTGCAGGAGAAGCTCCACCCCGCGGCGGCGCAGGCCGACGACGCGCCGGTGCCGGCGCCGCCGCTCGAGCCGGCAGAGAAGGCCGAGGCCCCGCCCGCCCGGACGGCCGCCGACCTCTCCGGCAACCTCCCCACCCGCCCCCGCGCCGAGCCCGCGGCCGCCGAGCTGCCCCAGCGCCCGGCCCGCGCCGCCAGCCCGCGCGGCGCCCGGAGGCAGGCGGCCGCCGAGCAGCCGCTCGGACTGGCGCTCAACCTGTCGCTCGCCGGCGGCGGCACCGCGGGGACCGGCTCGCGCTACGCCAACTCCCGCATCGCCGAGGTGGAGCTCGCGGTCGGGTACGAGCTGCTCGACGGGCTGGTCCGCCCGGAGCTGGGGCTCCTCGTGGGCACGTACCCGAACACCTACGTCGGCCTCCGCCCGGGCCTGCGCGCCTTCCTCCCCGCGACCCCCATCTACGGCCGGGCCGCCCTCGATCTCGCCGACCCCTCGAGCGTGATGCGCGCCCGCTGGGTCCTGCTGGGCGCCGGGGCCGAGCTCCGGCTCACCGACCTCGTCGGCCTCTTCGGCGAGGTGGACGTCGGGGCGCCCCTGCGGCACCAGATGGGCTTCCCGGCCCTGCTCCGCGGCGGCCTCTCCGCGCGGTTCTGATCGGAGGAGGGCTCGCGCCCTCCCCCCCGCCGGATCGGGCCGATCGCCCGCCCTGCCCGCCCGGCGCGCCGTTGAGCCGGCCCCTGCTTTCTGTTACGACCCGGCGCATGCACAAGCACGCGAGCTGGATCGTGGCCCTGATCGTGGGCGTGGTCATCGGCGCCGCCGCGGACCGGATGGTCGGCGGGTTCAAGTCGGCGCAGATCCGCCGCGCCCCGCCGGTGCCCATCGCCGCGCAGCAGCGGCAGGCCCGGCCGGTCGAGGATCCCAAGGCGGTCTACCGGGTCCCGGTGGACGACTCGCCGGTGAAGGGCAACCCCGAGGCGCTCGTCAC
The DNA here is from genome assembly GCF_023169965.1 of Anaeromyxobacter paludicola. Lineage (NCBI taxonomy): Bacteria > Pseudomonadati > Myxococcota > Myxococcia > Myxococcales > Anaeromyxobacteraceae > Anaeromyxobacter > Anaeromyxobacter paludicola. The sequence goes on from NZ_AP025592.1 coordinate 2,804,981, forward strand.
CATCGTCGAGTCCTCCGACTTCCAGTGCCCCTTCTGCAAGCGGGTGATCCCGACCCTGCAGCAGCTCGAGCGCGACTACGGCGACAAGATCCGCTTCGTCTTCAAGGAGAACCCGCTCTCCTTCCACGACAAGGCGCTCCAGGCCGCCATGGCGGCCGAGGAGGCCCGCGCCCAGGGCGGCAACGCCAGGTTCTGGGCCATGCACGACAAGCTCTTCGAGATCGCGCCGGCCCTCGACCGCGCCGGCCTCGAGCGGGCCGCCAAGGAGCTCGGCCTCGACGCCGAGGGCTTCCGCCGCGCGCTCGACTCCGGCAAGCACGAGGGGCGCGTCCGCCGCGACCAGGCCCTGGTCTCGGCGCTCGGCGCCAACGGCACGCCCTCCTTCTTCATCAACGGGCGCAAGCTCACCGGGGCCCAGCCCATCGAGGCCTTCAAGGCGCTCATCGACGAGGAGCTGCGCAAGGCCGAGCTGCTCGTGAAGACCGGCGTCGCGCCCCGCGACCTCTACGCCAAGGTGATCGAGGGCGGCGCCACCTCGGTGGTGTACCTCCCGGCCGGCAGCCCGTCGCAGCCGCAGGCCGCCCCGGCCGTCCCGCCCCCGGCGCAGGCCGCCAAGGTGCCGCTGCGCGCCGACGACCCGGCCAAGGGCCCGGCCGCCGCCAAGGTCACCGTGGTCCTGTTCTCCGACTTCCAGTGCCCGTTCTGCAGCCGGGTGGTGCCCACGCTGCAGCGGCTCGAGCAGGCCTACGGCAAGGACCTGCGCGTCGTCTGGAAGCACGAGCCGCTGGCCATGCACCCGAACGCCCTCCCCGCCGCCCTCGCCGCCGAGGCGGCGCGCGAGCAGGGGAAGTTCTGGCCGATGCACGACCAGCTCTTCCAGAACCAGGCCCAGCTCTCTCCCGCGAAGTACACGGAGCTCGCGAAGCAGCTCGGCCTGAACGTGGCCCGCTTTGAGCGGTCGATCGAGGCGCAGTCGGGCAAGGCGCGGATCGAGGAGGACCAGCAGCTCGCGACCGGCATCGGCGCGACCGGCACCCCGACCCTCTTCGTGAACTGCCGCAAGGTGGTCGGGGCGCAGCCCTACGAGTCCTTCTCGGCGCTGGTGGACGAGGAGCTCAAGAAGGCCGACCGGCTCCTCGGCGGCAAGGCGCCGGACGCCGGCTTCTACGACCGGATCTGCGAGGAGAACGTGAAGGCCGCCCCCGCCGCGCCGACCGCCGCGGCGCCCGCCCCGGGCGCGCCGGTGAAGGTGGACATCCGCCCCGACGACCCGGCGAAGGGCCCGGCGCAGGCCCCGGTGACGGTGGTCGAGTTCTCCGACTTCCAGTGCCCGTTCTGCTCGCGCGCCGAGCCGACGGTGCACCAGCTCGAGCAGCTCTACGGGAACGACCTGCGGGTGGTCTGGAAGCACCAGCCGCTGCCGATGCACCCGAACGCCATGCCGGCCGCCGAGGCCGCCGAGGCGGCGCGCGAGCAGGGCAAGTTCTGGCCGATGCACGACCTGCTCTTCCAGAACCAGACCCAGCTCTCGCCCGAGGCCTACGAGCGCTTCGCGAGGCAGCTCGGGCTCGACCTGCCCCGGTTCCGCGCCGCGATGTCCTCGGGCAAGTACCGCGCCCGCATCCAGGAGGACATGGCGCAGGGGCAGCGCGCCGGGGTGAACGGCACGCCGGCGTTCCTCGTGAACGGCGAGCTGCTCGTCGGCGCGCAGCCGATCGAGGCCTTCAAGGCGGTCGTGGACCGGCAGCTCGAGCGGGCGAAGCAGGCGCGGCGCTAGGTCGCGCCCGCGGGGCGCCGGCCCTAGCTGACCCGGCGGTCCTTGAAGGCGTACTGCCCGATGAGGACCGCGATGTCCGGATCGCGCGGCGAGAGCGCCAGCGCGCGCCGGAGGTGCACGAGCGCGTCGGCGTACTTCCCGGCCGCGCCGAGCCGCCGGCCGAGGTCGAGCTCCGACTGCGCCGCCGCCGAGCGCTCGGCCCCGCGCGGCGCGGGGGCGGTGAAGCCGTTCCCGGCCTCCGGGAGCGGCACCGCCTCGGCGGAGGCGCGCAGCAGCGTCGGCGGCGAGGCGCGCAGCTCCGAGGGGCGGGCGCGCGCGGCGCCGCCGCCGGTCCAGACGTCGCCGCGCGGCGAGACGGTGAGGGCCCGCCGCTCGAGCAGCGCGAAGATGGCCCGGACGCGGTCGCGCGAGCGCTCGCGGTCGTCCTCGATCAGCTCGCCGACCGTCATGCCCTCCACGAACCCGCTCAGCACGGCCAGCTCGTCGGGCCGCAGCTCGAGCAGGTCGGGCGCCTCGAGTAGGTAGAGCCGCGTGCGGTCGTCGAGCGACTGCGGGACGTGCGCCACGCGGGCGGCGATCTGGGGGTTCTTCTCGAGGAAGCGGCGGAACCAGACCCCCGGATCGTGCGCCTGGTTCGGCGCGAAGGCCACGCCCACGCGCGCCCGCTCGTCGTGGGCGCCCCAGACCGCGCCGCCGGTGACGCGGAGCAGCTCCGGGAGCGCGACGTCCTCGATGACGAGCCGCAGGGGCACGCCGGGCGCGATCACCCGCGGGGCGACCATGAGGCAGCCGCCGGGGCCGAGGTCCCGCGTCTCGGCCTGGAACTCGGCCCCCGAGGCGGCGACCCGCACCCGCAGTCGGGCGGGAACGCGCGGCGCACGACGCGGGTTGATGATGAATCGGCCCATGCAGGCGAGAGCCTACGCCTTTTTGCACGGCTGCCGGCATCCCGTGCGCCGGGGAACCCCGTGCGAGACGGGCGGGCGGGCAAGCGGCTCGACATACTGTAGAATCTCGGAAAAGCATTTGACCACTTCGGAGGACCCGACATGAAGACCCTGATCGTCGCCGCCGCCCTGGCCTTCCTCGCCCCCGCGGCCGCCCTCGCCTGCGAGGAGTGCGGCATGACGCACGAGGGCGCGCACCACGAGCACGCCAAGGCCGGCGCGGCCGCCACGCCGTCCGCCGCCGCCACCCCGCTCGCCGCCGACGAGGCGCGCGTCACCATCCCGATCACCGGCATGCACTGCGATCACTGCGTCCAGCGCGTGAAGACGGCGCTGCAGGGGATCGAGGGCGTGAAGCGCGTGGACGCGAGCCTCGAGAAGTCCCAGGCCGTGGTCGCCTTCCAGAAGGAGAAGGTGAAGCCGGCCAAGCTCGCCGAGGCGATCGACGCCCTCGGCTTCAAGGCCGGCGCGCCGGTCCAGAACTAGCCGGTCCGCCAGGCCGCCGGGCGAGCGAGGGCGCGGTTCGCCGCGCCCTCTCCCTTTTTTGCGGCGCCGCCGCCCCGACTTCCGCTGGCGCCGGGCGCGCCCCGCCCGCACTCGTGGTCGGCGGAGGTGCACACATGGAGACGATCCCATCGACCGGCGAGCAGCAGGCGGGGCAACGGTCGCAAGCGGTGGACCCCTCGCTCGAGGCGGCCTGCCGCAGCTTCAACGAGGACTTCAACCGGCACGATCCGGCCGCGGTCGCCGCCCACTTCGCCGAGGACGCGACGCTGATCACCCCCGGCGGCGAGCTGGGGCGGGGGCGGGACGGCGTGGCGGAGGTGTTCGGCCGCGACGCCCGCGGCCTCCTCGAAGGCACCCGCTCCACCTTCACCATCCGCTCGGCGCGCATGCTCGGACAAGACCTCGCCCTGCTCGACCTCGACCATGACCTCCAGGGCTTCCGGATGCCGGACGGCTCGCGGCGGGCGACGCAGCTGCACGTGATGATCCTGGCGCGGCGCGCGGGCCAGACCTGGCAGTGGCTCGACGCGCGCCCCTACGCCTTCCTGCCGCCGCCGCAGCGGCAGTGACGTGAGCCGGACGGACGAGGACCCGCCGCCGCTCCCGGCGCGGCGCGACGTCGCGCTCCTCCTCGCGACGCGCGCGCTCAGGCTGTTCGCCTACGGGCTCCTCTCGGTGGGCCTCGTCCTCCACCTCGCCGCGGCGGGGCTGTCGGAGCTCCGCATCGGGCTCCTGCTCACGCTCACGCTCCTCGGCGACACCGCGGTCTCGCTGGCGCTCACCACCCACGCCGACCGGGCCGGCCGCCGCCGCACGCTCCTCGCCGGCGCCGCGCTCATGGTCCTCGCCGGCGCGGTCTTCTCCGCCACCCGCTCCTTCTGGCTCCTGCTCGCCGCCGCCACCGTCGGCGTGGTGAGCCCGGCCGGCAACGAGGTGGGGCCGTTCCTGGCCGTGGAGCAGGCCGCGCTCGCGCAGGCGGTCCCGGCGGGGCGCCGCACCCAGGTCTTCGCCTGGTACCAGCTCGCGGGGGCCGGCGCGACGGCGCTCGGGGCGCTCGCGGGCGGCGCCGCCGCCGGGGCGCTGCAGCGGGCCGGGCTCTCCGCGCTCGCGAGCTACCGCGCGCTCACCCTCGCCTACGCCGCGCTCGGCCTCGCGCTCGCCGCCTGCTTCGCGCGGCTCTCGCCCGCCGCCGAGGCCCCGCGCGGCCCGGCGCGCGCCGGGCTCCGGGCGCGGCTCGGCCTCCACCGCTCGCGCGGCGTGGTGCTCCGGCTCTCGGCCCTCTTCTCGGTGGACGCCTTCGCCGGCGGCTTCGTGGTCCAGGCCTTCGTCGCCTGGTGGTTCCACCGGCGCTTCGGCGCCGACCCGGCGCTCCTCGGCCGCATCTTCTTCGGCGCCAACGCGCTCGCCGGGCTCTCGGCGCTGTCGGCGTCCTGGGTCGCGGCGCGCATCGGGCTCGTGCGCACCATGGTCTTCACCCACCTGCCCTCGAACCTGCTCCTGCTGGCGGTCCCGCTCATGCCCACCCTGCCGCTCGCGGTGGCCGTGCTCTTCCTGCGCTTCTCGATCTCGCAGATGGACGTGCCCACCCGGCAGTCCTACACGATGGCGGTGGTCGAGCCCGACGAGCGGTCGGCGGCGGCGGGCGTGACCGGCATCGCGCGGACCGTCGGCGCCGCCCTCTCGCCGGTGGTGGCGGGGCCGCTCTACGCCTCGCCGGCGCTGGCGGGCCTGCCCTTCCTCCTGGCGGGCGCCCTCAAGATCATCTACGACCTCGCGCTCTTCGCCGCCTTCCGCCGCCACCCGGCGCCGGAGGAGCGCCGCGAGGCGGCCGCCCGCCCCGGCCCGGCGTCGCGCCAGGCGGACCGCTAGATCGGCCCGCGTGCCCTAGGGCCTCCACCCGCGCCCTTCACGAAGCGTCATCGTGCGCTCCCGGCGGTTCTGCTAGCATGCCGGACCCTGGGTCAGGGGGGCCGCATGCGCAGGTGGTGCCGTCTCGTCGCGCTCGCCGCAGCGCTGTCCGGCTGCGGAGGCGGCGCATCGCCGCAGCCAATGCCGGGGGACTGCCGGGCCGGGGACTTCACGGTCGAGGCGCCCTACGCGGTGCAGGAGGGCGCCGTCGTCTACGCCGGCCCGACCCTCGTGCTGCGCCTCCACTTCGCGGTGGACACGCCCAAGTCCTTCGCCCTGACGCTCAACGGGATGTCCCCGTTCACCACGGTCACCGAGACCATCATCGTGGCCGACACCTCGACGCTGCCGGAGGGGACCTACCTGCTCCGCGCCGAGGCCACCTACTGCGAGGACCGGGTCGTCACGCACGCGCTGACCGTCGAGGTAGATCACACGGCGCCGGCCCTCACCTGGACGCCGGCGCCGGGCGAGGGCGACCTGACCGGCGTGACCGAGCTCGTCGGTCAGGCCGCGGAGCCGCTCGACCCCACGACCGGACCGCTCGACGTGCGCGTCACGCGGGCGGAGGGAGACCCGCTCCTGCCGCCGTACACGGTGGACGTGGATCCTCCCTCCGGCTCGATCCGCCTCCGCTTCGCGGCGCCCCTCGACTTCGCGAACGCGGTCGGCGCGCAGGTCTTCGCGACCGACCGGGCCGGGAACGCCACGCCGGCGGCCAGCTGGGCCACCTGGACCCAGCCGCCGCTCACGCTCGCGCTCGATGGCGGCGAGCTCGAGTACGCCAGGGGCGTGAAGAGCTACGCCGTCGCCCTCGGCGGCGGGCGGGCCGAGAAGGTGGTCCTGCGCGCCGCCTCGCCCGTCTCGGGCGAGGCCCCCGCCGTGCTCGAGCTGAGGGAGCCGCCGTACGCCTTCACCCTCGACACCTCGGCCCTGTCCGAGGAGACCTGGACGGTCCACGCCGAGGCCACCCGCGGCGGCCGGACCTTCTCCTCGCCGGTCCGGTGGCTCGCGGTGGACCGCACCCGCCCGCAAGCGGTGGGCTGCCAGGCCGCGTACTCGAGCCCCGCCAACGTGTACCGGGAGGAGCCGCTCCTGCTGTCGTTCTCGGAGCCGATGTCGGCCGCGAGCCTGGAGGCCGCGGTGACCCTACGGGGCGGCTCCGGACGGCTCCTGCCCCGGACCCTGGAGCTCGATCCGCGCGGCTACCAGCTCTCGGTCCGCGCCGCGCCCGACGAGAGCGGCACCGAGACGCTCGCCCTGGGCGCGGACGCGCGGGACCCGGCCGGGAACCCGCTCCTCGATCCGCGCTCCTGCACGGTGTCGTTCCCGGAGTGGCAGGAGCCGGGGAACGGCTACTCCGTCTACGGAGAGACGTCGCCCTCGCTCGCGCTCGGCGGCCCCATGCCCGGCATGGGCGCGCGCGCCTCGATCGCCGCGCTCGGGATGTTCTCGGCCTCCTCGAGCACGCTCAGCGAGTACGGCCCCTGGATGACGGGGGCGCTGCCCTACGAGCTCTCGGCGGTGGCCGCGGCCGTGGACGCGCAGGACCGGCTGGTCCTGGCCTGGGTGCGGGTCGTGGGCGGGGAGCGCCGGCTCGAGCTCGCCCGCTCCGCCGCGAGCTTCTGGACGGCGGGCACGATCCTCCCGGTCAGCGAGAGCGGCGCCAACGCCGACGCGGTCGCGCTCGCGTTCGGCCCCGACGGCCAGCCGGTCGTCGCCTGGACCGAGCAGCGGGCGGAGGGGTACGCCGTCCAGGTGCGGCGCTGGGACGGCGCCGCGTGGGCGCCCTTCGGACCGGCGGCTCCGCTGAACGGCTCGCCCTCGCTGGCCGCAGCCGCGCCGGCGCTGCGGCTCGACGGCGCCGGTCGGCCGGTGGTCGCCTGGCAGGAGGCGGCGGGCCCCGGCCAGACGGTGGTCCGGGTGCGCCGCTTCACCGGCGCGTCCTGGTCCGAGCCGCTCGGAGATCGGCTCGGGGGCGAGGCGCTGGCGGCGTCCGCGCCGGCGCTGGCCCTCGACGCGGAGGAGCGCCCGGTGTTGGCCTGGGCGGAACCGGTGGACGGGACGGTGCAGGTCCGGGCCGCGGTCTTCGCGGACGGCGGCTGGGCGGCGCTGGGAGCACCGGTGAGCGCCGGACCGGGGCTCTCGGCCCACTCCCCCTCGCTCGCCACCGGAGGCGGGAGTCTCTTCCTCGCGACGGTGGACGCGACCGGCGGGATGGAGTCGATCCAGGTCCGGCGCTGGGACGCGGGCGCGTGGGCCCCGCTCGGCGGGCCGCTCCGGGCCACGGCCTCGGACCCGGCGGCGACGCCGTCCCTGGCGGTGGACTCGAACGGCCGGCCGGCGGTGGCCTGGTCGGAGCGCTCCGGGATCCAGTTCAGGCGGTACAACCGATGACCTACGCCGGCCTCCCCGATCTCCGCCCCCTCCGCGGCGGGCTCCTCGTCGCCCTGCTCTCGTCGCTCGCCTGCGGCCGCACCGCCGACACGGGCGCCATCCGGCTCGCCGCCAGCGCCTGCACCGGCCCCTCCTGCCCGGCGCTGCAGGTGCAGCTCCTCTCGCCGGCCCAGGACCGCCTGCTGAGATCGGACGACCTCCTCGCCATCACGATCGCGATCTCCGGCGCGGGCCCCCTCCACGAGGTGGCGTTGGTCGTGAACGGACGGGCCTCGCCGCTGCTCCGGAAGGACACGTGGTTCACGTGCCGGGGCGACGGGATCTACGACCTCGCGGTGCGGGCCCGGAGCGGAACCGTCTGGTTCGAGAGCGAGCACCGGCGCGTCACCTGCGACGGGACCCCGCCGGCGGTGACCTGGGACCCGCCGCCGACGGAAGGCCCCCTGCCGGACGTGTCGGACCTCGTCGCCACCTTCTCCGAGCCGCTGAACGTGGCCTGGATCCGGCCGTCGATCCTCTTCGCGGGCGGCGGGGTCCCGGCAACGGCCACCTTCTCGGCCGACGGGACGCGGCTCACGGTCCACCTGCCCGCCACCCTCAAGCAGCTGGGCTACGCGAACGTGTTCCTCGGCGGGATCGCCGCCGATCTCGCCGGCAACCTGCTCGCGCCGCACGAGTTCTCGTGGCACGAGCCGGCCGACCTGGTCTCGCTCACGGCCCCACCCCTCGTCCACCCCCCGTACGTGTCGGGCGTGGTGCCGCTCACGCTGGCGGTCAACGGGCCGCCCCCGGACGCGGTCCGCCTGGAGATCTTCGGCCCGGCGGGGTCGGCGCTGGAGATTCCCCTCACCGGCATCGCCCGCTACGACTGGGACACCGAGGCCGCGCCGGAGGGGCTGTACCGGTTCTACGCGCAAGCCTGGCGCGGCGGCCGCGTGTCGGGCAGCTCCCCCACGCTCTCGCTCTACGTCCGGCGCACCGCCGCGAGGGCCGCCATCCGCGGCAACCCGGCCGTCACGGGGCACCTCGATCAGCTCTCGGTCCGGAGCTGGATCCAGCTCACCTTCACCGCGCCCATCCGGCTCGACAGCTTCGGTCCGGACAAGCTCCGGGTCACCGCGAACGGCGCTCCGGCGGCCTTCACGATCATGAACCAGGGCGACGCCTACGTGAACCTGCAGCTCTCGGCGAAGCCGGCGGTGCCGGGCACCCTCGCCGTGGAGCTCCTCCCGGGCGTGCTCGACCAGGGCTACCTGCCGGTGCAGCCGGTGAGCGCCACCTTCTCGCTCCCCGACTGGCTGCCCGGGCACGGGATGCAGCCTCGCGAGGGCGGCTGGCTCGAGCCCGGCTGGCTCTTCGCGAACTGGCCGTCGGAAGACTCCACCCAGGCCGCCTGGCTCGAGCACGCGCCGGGGGCCGCCGACGCGGTCCACCTCGGCTCGTTCCTGTCGGCCTGGCAGAGGACCTTCAACGTCGACTTCACCCGGCCGGCGCGCCACCCCACGGGCGCGGTGGACTACAGCGCGATGCCGATGGTGGCCTGGGCCGAGCAGGACGCGGCCGGCGTCTGGATCCTGCGCGTGAAGGGGAGCGACGGTGGATGGCCCCTGCCGTCCCCGAACCGCGCCGCCTCCGGGAGCGCCATCGACCCGGTCCTCGGCCGCGACGCGAGCGGGTACGACCAGACGCCGGTCGCCGCCTGGATCGAGGACGACGGCACCCGCCGGGCGCTCTTCGCGAGCCGGTGGAGCGGCGCGGCCTGGATCCCGCTCGGCGACGACCTCTCGGCGGGCGCGCCCGGCGAGCTCGCGCTGGCGGTCGGGAGCCGGCGGACGCCGTTCCTGGCCTGGACCGAGGCCGGGGCTGACGGGATCGCGCACGTGTACGCGCGTCGCTGGGCGGCGGACGCGTGGGCGCCGCCGGAGGGGCCGCTCGACCTCGATCTGACGGCGCCCGCCTCCGCTCCGGCCGCCGCCATCGACGCGGCGGGGCGGCCGGCCGTGGCCTGGCTCGAGGCCTCCGCGCATCGCGTCCTGCTGCGGCGATGGGACGGGAGCGGCTGGATCGCGGCGGCGCCGCTGCTCGACGCCGAGGCCCCCTCCCTCGCGTTCGACGGCGCCGGCCGCCCCGTCGTCGCCTACGTGGAGCGCTCGACCGGGCTCGTCCGGCTGGCGCGGCTCGAGGGCGGCGCCTGGGCCGGCCTGGGAAGCGCGCTGGGACCGGCCCTGGCCGGCACGCGGCCGGCGCTGGCGGTGGACCCCGCGGGAGTGCCTCACGTCCTCTGGAGCGACGACGCCGGGGCGCTGCGGCAGGCCATGCGCAACGAGTGACCGGGGCCGCCCGCCCCGGCCCGGCGAAGGGCGAGGCCGGCCGCTAGAACGGCTTGGGTGCTCCCCGGCTTCCACCCCCTCGTGGCCCGCTGGTTCGCCGCCCGCTTCGGCGCGCCCACCGAGCCGCAGGCCGCCGCCTGGCCCCACATCCTGGCGGGCGAGGACGTGCTCGTCTCGGCGCCGACCGGCTCGGGCAAGACGCTCGCGGCCTTCCTCGCCTGCCTCGACCGGCTGGTCCGGCTCGGCCTCGCGGGCGCGCTGCCCGAGGCCACCGAGGTGCTCTACGTCTCCCCGCTCAAGGCGCTCGGCAACGACATCGAGAAGAACCTGGACGCCCCCCTCGCGGAGCTCTGCGAGGCGGCGCGCGCGGCGGGGCGGCCGCTGCCGCCGATCCGGGTCGCGGTGCGGACCGGCGACACCCCGGCCTCGCGCCGCCAGGCCCTCCTGCGCCGCCCGCCGCACGTCCTCGTCACCACGCCCGAGTCGCTCTACCTCTACCTCACGAGCCGGCGGGGCCGCGCCGCGCTCGCAAGGGTGCGGACCGTCATCTGCGACGAGATCCACGCCGTGGCGCGCGACAAGCGCGGGGCGCACCTCGCCCTCTCGCTCGAGCGGCTCGAGGACCTCACCGGCGCGCGCCCGCAGCGGATCGGGCTCTCGGCGACGCAAGACCCGGTGGACGAGGTGGCGCGCTTCCTCGTCGGCGCGGGGCGCGTCGGCGCGGACGGCGCGCCCCGCTGCCGGGTGGTGGAGCTCGGCCGCCGCCGCCCGCTCGACCTCGCCGTCGAGATCCCGCGCGACGAGCTCTCCGGCGTGGCCTCGAACGAGCTCTGGGCCGAGACCTGGGACCGGGTGGCGGCGCTGGTGCGCGACCACCGGACCACCCTCGTCTTCGTGAACACCCGCCGGCTCGCCGAGCGGGCGGCGCGCGCGCTCGAGGAGCGGCTCGGGCCGGGCCAGGTGGGGGCCCACCACGGCAGCCTCTCGCGGGCGCGGCGGCTCGAGGCCGAGGAGCGGCTCAAGCAGGGGGCGCTCCGGGCGGTGGTGGCGACCGCCTCGCTGGAGCTCGGGATCGACGTGGGGGCGGTGGACCTCGTCTGCCAGATCGGCTCGCCCGGCTCGCTCGCCACCGGGCTCCAGCGCGTGGGCCGCGCCGGCCACTGGCGCGGCGCCACGCCCCGGGGGCGGCTCTTCCCGCTCAGCCGCGACGAGCTCGTGGAGTGCGCCGCCTTCGTGCGCGGCGCCCGCGCCGGGCGGCTCGAGGAGACGCGCGTCCCCGAGGCGCCGCTCGACGTCCTCGCGCAGCAGCTGGTGGCGGAGGCGGCGAGCCGCGCCGAGCCGGCCCCGGAGGACGCGCTCTTCGCCCTCACGCGCCGGGCCTGGCCCTACCGCGACCTGCCGCGGGCCGAGTTCGACGCGGTGCTCGCGATGCTCGCAGAGGGGTTCGCCACCCGGCGCGGCCGGGCCGGCGCGCTGCTCCACCGCGACGGCGTCCACCGCGCCGTGCGCGGCCGCCGCGGCGCGCGGCTCGCCGCCCTCACCGGCGCCGGAGCCATCCCCGACTCGGCGCAGTACGCGGTGGTGGCCGAGCCCGAGGGCGCCCAGGTCGGCAGCGTGGACGAGGACTTCGCCGTCGAGACCCTCGCCGGCGACGTCTTCCAGCTCGGCAACACCTCCTGGCGCGTGCGCCGGGTCGAGACCGGCACGGTCCGGGTCGAGGACGCGCACGGCCAGCCGCCCGGGATCCCGTTCTGGGTGGCCGAGGCGCCCGGCCGCAGCGCCGCGCTCTCGCGCGAGGTGTCGGAGGTGAGGGCGGCGGTGGCGGAGCGGCTCCCGGACCGGGAGGCGGCGGCGCGCTGGCTCGCGGCGGAGGGGGCGCTGCCGGAGGCCGGCGCGCGCCAAGCGGTGGACTACCTCGCGGCCGCGGCCGCCGCGCTCGGCGCCATGCCCACGCAGGAGACGCTCGTCCTCGAGCGCTTCTTCGACGAGGCCGGCGGGATGCAGGTGGTGCTCCACGCCCCCTTCGGCGCGCGCCAGAACCGCGCCCTCGGCACCGCGCTGCGCAAGCGCTTCTGCCGCAGCTTCGACTTCGAGCTGCAGGCGGCCGCCACCGACGAGGGGGTGCTCCTGTCGCTCGGGCCGCAGCACAGCTTCCCGCTCGAGTCGCTCTTCGAGATCGTGGACGCGCGCTCGCTCGACGAGGTGCTCACGCAGGCGGCGCTGCAGGCCCCGATGTTCCAGGTGCGCTTCCGCTGGGGCGCCACCCGCGCGCTCGCCATCCCGCGGCTGTTCAAGGGCCGGCGCACGCCGCCGAACGTGGCCCGGATGAAGTCGGACGACCTGCTCGCGGCGGTCTTCCCGCAGGCGGTGGCCTGCCAGGACAACGCGCCGGGCGGACCGCTCGAGGTCCCCGACCACCCGCTCGTGAAGGAGGCGCTGCGCGACTGCCTGCGCGAGGCGATGGACGCCGACGGGCTGCGGGCGCTCCTCGGCCGGATCGCCTCGGGCGAGGTGCGGCTCGTGGCGCGCGACACGCCGGAGCCGTCGCCCATGTCGCACGAGGTGGTGGGCGCCCGGCCCTGGGCCTACCTCGACGACGCGCCGCTCGAGGAGCGGCGGGCCCGCGCGGTGGCGCTCCGCCGGGCGCTGCCGGCCGCCGAGGCCGAGGCGCTCGGCGCGCTCGACCCGGCGGCGGTCGCCGAGGTGACGGCGCAGGCCCGGCCCGACCCGCGCGACCCCGACGAGCTGCACGACCTCCTGCTCGACGTGGTCGCCCTGCCCGATGACCGGCGCGCCTTCGACGGCGCGGCGGCGGGCTGGCGCGGCGCCTTCGCCGCCCTCACAGCCGACGGCCGGGCGGCGCGGGCGCTCGCCGGGGGCCGGACGTTCTGGGTGGCCGCCGAGCGGGCCGGCGCGGCGCGCGCGCTCCTCGCGCCGGAGCGGCTCGAGCCCGCCCTCTCGCCCCTGCCCGGCGAGGACCTCCCCGCCGACCGCGACGAGGCGGCGGTCCGGGCGCTGCGCGGCCTCGTGCCGCGGCTCGGCCCCACCACCGGCGCCGCCCTCGCGGGGATCCTCGGGCTCCCGCGCGACGTGGTCCGCGACGCGCTCCTCCGGCTCGAGCAGGAGGGGCTGGTGCTCCGGGGTCGGTTCCTCGCCGACGCGCCCTGGTCGGCCGAGGATCCGCACTGGTGCGAGCGCGGCCTCCTCGCGCGCATCCACCGGCTCACGCTGGGACGGCTCCGGCGCGAGATCGAGCCGGTCCGCGCCGCCGACCTCGTCCGCTTCCTGCTGCGCTGGCAGCACGCCGCGCCGGGCACGCGGCTCCACGGCCCCCGCGGCCTCGCCGAGGTGGTGGAGCAGCTCCAGGGGTTCCACGCGGCGGCCGGCGCCTGGGAGCGCGCCCTCCTGCCGGCGCGCCTCTCCGGCTACGACCCGGCCTGGCTCGACGGGCTCTGCTTCTCCGGCGAGGTCGCCTTCGGGAGGGTCGCGCTCGCGGTGGCCGAGGACGAGCCGCCGCGACGCCGCAGCGCGCCCACGCGCAACGCGCCGGTGACGCTCGCGCTGCGCGAGGACCTCCCCTGGCTCGCGGCCGCCGCGGCCCATCCGCGGCCCCCGCTCGGCCCGGCGGCGCGCCAGCTCGTGGACGCGCTCGTGGCCCGCGGCGCCTCCTTTGCCGAGGACCTCGCCGCCGCCACCGGCCGGCTCGCGGCGGAGGTGGAGGAGGGGCTCTGGGAGCTCGTGAGCGCCGGGGTGGTGACCTGCGACGGCTTCGCCGGGCTGCGCGCGCTCATCGATCCGGCGGGGCGCCGGCGGCGCGGGCGCGCGCCGGGCGGCCGCTGGTGGCTGCTCCGCCCCGAGGGCGCGGCGGGCCGCGCCGGCCGGGCCGCGGACGCCGCCACGGTCGAGCGCGTGTCGCGCCAGTACCTGCGCCGCTACGGCGTCGTCTTCCGCGACCTCCTCGCCCGCGAGGCCGGCGCGCCGCCCTGGCGCGAGCTGCTGCCCCACTACCGCCGCGCCGAGGCGCGCGGGGAGCTGCGCGGCGGAAGGTTCGTGGCCGGGTTCACCGGCGAGCAGTTCGCGCTGCCCGAGGCGGTGGAGGCGATCCGCGCGGCGCGGCGGGGCGCCGGCGAGGCGGCGCGGGTGGAGCTCTCGGCCGCCGATCCGCTCAACCTGGTGGGCGTCCTCACGCCGGGGCCGCGCGTGCCGGCCACCCTGGGCGGGCGGGTGGCGTGGGAGGGCGGGGTGCCGGTCCCGCTCCTCGAGCGCCGCGCGTCGCACCCCCTCCCTCGCCCTTCCCCGCTCCGCGGGAGAGGGGATGATGAGGTCGCCTCGGGGCTCTTGCCGTGAGCTTCCGGTGCGCTCGCACGCGCCGCGCCGCGGCGCGCTCCCAGCCGCGTCTCGTGAACTTCGCGGTGCGCGCCCGCGGGGCCGCGCGGCACGCGATCCGCCGTGCCTCGTGACTCCCTCCCCGCTCGGGCGGGGAGGGCGGGGGAGGGGCGGCCAGCGGCCCGGCGCGCGATCCGGCCACCGCGCGCCTGATTTTCCAGTCGGTTTCGGCCGCATTCCCCCTCCCGGGTAGGCGCATGTAGACAGGCGAGCGAGCGTCCTTTTGGTGTACCCTGTTCACGGTACATCCCTCATGAACCCCGATCCGGCGCTCGCGCTCGCACTCCGCCTGACGTCCGCTCAAGGACCGGGCGAGGTGGCGCTCGCGGTCCTGGAGTGCGTCCTCGGGCTCACCGGCGCGGTGGCCGGCGCGGTCTTCGCGGGCGGAGCCCTGGAGCGCGGCGCCCCGCCGGCGCTGGCGCTCCTCGCCCCCGGGCTCCGCGAGCGCGCCGGCGGCCTGCAGCAGGGGCTCGAGGCGGCCGCCCGCGCCGCCTGGCAGACGGGCGCGCCGGTCTGGGAGCTGCCCGCGACCGGCGACGAGCGCGCGGCGGGAGTGGCGACCTGGACCGCCATCCCGCTCCGCGCCGCCGCGGCGGTGCTCGGCGCCTTCACCGTGGCGTTCGGCCCCGGCCGGACCGCGGCGCCGGAGCAGCGCGAGTCGCTCCTGCTCGCCGCCGAGGCCTGCGCCGGGGCCCTGCCGCGGGCCTTCGCCTACCAGCGCGCCTGCGAGGAGCGGGACGCCGCGGTGCGCGCCGCCGAGGCGCAGGAGCGCGCGCTCGCCATGGTCGGGCACGACCTGCGCACGCCGCTCTCGGCGGTGGTCATCGCCGCCGGCCTGCTCGAGCGGCTCGGTCCCGTGAGCCCGGGTCAGGCCCGCGCCGCCGCCCGCATCGAGGCGAGCGCGCGCAAGATGAACGGGCTCATCCGCGACCTCCTCGACTTCTCGCGCATCCGCGGCACGGGCGGGATGACGGTCTACCCCGAGCCGGTGCGGCTCGACGTCCTCTGCACGCGCGCCGCCGCGGAGCTGCGCCAGGCGGTCCCCGGCTCCGAGCTCCGGCTCGACCTCGAGCCGGTGGAGGGCCGCTGGGATCCGCTCCGGCTGGAGCAGGTGGTCTCGAACCTCGCCTCGAACGCGCTCCAGCACGGGCTCGCCGGCGCGCCGGTCTCCATCCGCCTGCGGCGCGACGGGGCCCAGGCGCTGCTCGAGGTGCACAACCGCGGCGAGCCGGTGCCCGCCTCGCTCCTGCCGGTGCTCTTCGAGCCGTTCCGCAAGGGGCCGCACCGGCGCCGCACCAGCTTCGGGCTCGGGCTCTTCATCGTCCGGGAGATCGCGCGGGCGCACGGCGGCGAGGTGGCGGTCGCCTCGGACGCGGAGCGGGGGACCACCTTCCGCGTCCGGCTGCCCGGGGCGAGGCCGGCGGTCGGCTGAGCGCCCGTCGGGGCGCGCGGCGGCGGCCGCAGGGCTCAGCTCCGCGCCGGCGAGGTCGCGGGCCCGAGCGCGGCGACCGCGGCGAGCAGCTCGCCGGGGCGGCACGGGTGGCTGAGCCGCACGTCGCCCAGGAGCACGGGCTCGAGCGCGCCGGAGAGCGTGATCACCCGCAGCCCCGGCCGCTCGCGCCGCGCGTCCCGCACCAGCGCCTCCGCCGGGCCGCCGTCGTCGAGGTCCACCACCAGCGCCGCGAGCGCGGGGCGCGCCAGGCCGGCGCGCGCCTCGGCGGGCGTCGCCGGGGCGAGCACCTCGTGCCCCTCGAGCGCCAGCAGCTCGCGGAGGCTGCTGCGCAGCTCGGCATCCTCCGCGTAGACGAGCAGGCAGGGCACGGCGCCACCATCCTCCTCGCGAGGCCTCCCGAGGAGTCCCACGAACGCGGGGGGCCCGAAATCGACCGTCGCGGCGCCTACCTGTCGCCCGCGTACCACCGCGCCGCGAGCGCGCGGGCCAGCTCGGCCGGCGCGCCGAGGGGGGCGCAGATCTCCCACACCGCCACCGGCGCGAGCCCCTTGAAGGCGCAGCGGCCGGCGTACCGGAACAGCTCCGCGAGCTGCCCGCCGGGGTGGAAGGTGGCGACGAGCCGCTGCGGCAGCTCGCCGTACCAGTAGCGGGCCGCGAGCGCCGCCGGGACGTCGCCCGCCGCGAGCGCCACCCGGCGCACCACCCGCTCGTCGCCGAGGGCCTCGAGGAACGCCTCGAGCGCCTCCTCCGACATGGCCGCGCCGGCGTTGTAGATGTCGCCGGGGCGCTCGCCGCGGGCGGCGGTCACGAGGGCGTCGCGCACCGGCTCCGCCACCGCGCGCATGGCGCCCGCGAGATCGCCGCCGCGGAGCAGCTCGACCGCGCGCGCCTCGTCGGCCGGCGGCAGGTCGATGGCCGCGGGCGGCGCCACGAAGACCGACCAGGCGTGCTGCAGCCCCGGGCTCCCCTGCGACGCCCGCTCGGCCGCGAGGAGCGCGTCGGCGCGGGCCCGGGCGGCCGAGGAGCGGGCGGTGCCCCGGGCCGACTCGTTGATCTTCTCGGCGATGGCCACCCGGCTCGTCCCGAAGACCTCGTCCTCGATGGTCACCACCAGGGGCGGCGGGCCGAAGGAGAGGAACACGCCCGCCTCGAGCGCCTCGATCTGCGCCACCTCGGGCGCGATCCGCGCGCTCCGCACCGCCGCCGCGAGCTGGGCCGAGTAGCTCGCGAGCTGCCGCCGGATGTCGAGCGCGAGCTCGGTGAGCGCGAGGATGTTCCCGGAGAAGGAGATGGCGTCGCCGAGCAGGTTGTTGACCGAGACGCCGCCGCGATCCGAGAGGTGCTGCATCCCGGTGTAGTGGCGCTTCGCCGCGATGAGCACCGGCAGGTAGAACTCGCGGCGCAGGAAGTCGGCCATGGCCGCCTGGCCCAGGAGGCCGGTCTTCCGGGTGAAGTCCTTCACGTCGGCGAAGAGGTGGCCGAGCGGCCGCTCCACCACGTCGCGCAGGATCGGCCCCTTCACCGAGATCCGGTAGAGCCGGCCGGCCTCCCACTCCCGCTCCGCCCCGCCCTCGGCCTCGGCGCCGGTCCGGTGCGAGAGGGCGCGGCGCGCCGGCGCGAGGAAGCGCTCCAGCGCCGCGTCGGCGAAGAGCGCCACCGCGGCCCTCGCGAAGGCGGCGCGCGCCTCCTCGCGGCCGAGGCCGGCCGAGGCGGCGGGCTCCCGCGCCTTCCAGTCCCGGAGCTGGCGCGCGCCCCGGCCGAGGAGCTGTCCCGGCTCGCCGCCGGGCGCGGCGCAGGCCTCCACGAGCCGGACCAGGTTGCGGCGCGGGCCCTCCTCGGCGGCCGCGGCGGCGAGCCGCAGCGGGGCGGTGAGGAGGTCGCGCAGCTCCGCCACCCGCTCGCCGTACCCGAAGCGCTCCGCCGAGACCACCCCGGCCGTGAGCGCCTCGCGCAGCCGCGCCACCGCCACCGCCTGCTCCGCCCGGCGGGACAGGTCGTCGTCCGCCGCGAGCCCGCGCGCCGCCAGCGCCGTCGCCTCGTCGGGGTCGCCGCCGCCGCCGAGCGCCTGCGAGAGCTCGTCCACGAGCGGGAGGTTGGAGGGCAGTTCGCAGCCGTAGAGGGTGGCGCCGCCGATCGCCACCGGCACCCGGCCGCCGAGGAGCGCGCCGGGCGAGAGGATGGCGTCGAGGGCGGCGCGGAGCGGGTCGTCGTCCGGCCGCCGCGCCTCCCGCAGCACCCGGGCGACGCCGGTCTGGGCCGCGACCCAGAGGCCGCACAGCGTCGCCACCCGCAGCTGCCGCTCCCCGAAGCCGGCCGGGAGCGCGTCCCGGATCCGCTCCTCGGCGCCCCGGAGCTCCTCGAAGAGCGCCAGCGCCACGAGCGCCGGCGTCGGCTCCCGGTCGCGGGTGCCGGCCATCTCGGCGAAGGCCAGCCGGAGCGCCTCGATGAAGAGCGCGGTGAGCGAGCGGCCGCGCCCGCCGGGGCCCATCCAGGCGGTGACGACGCCGCCGGTGAGCGCCGGGTGGAGCGCCGGGGCGAGCTGGGCCGCGGCGCGCAGGTCGGGGCCGCCGCCGCTCGGGCCGAGCGTGGGCGCCGCGGTGGGGAGGGTGGCCTGCATCGGGTGGAGCAGGAGCCGGTCGCGGTCCTCCGGCGGGACGAAGTGCCGGTGCTGCGTCGAGAGCAGGAGCGCGAGCTGCACCGCCGCCGCCTGCACGATGTCGCGCGCGTCGGGCGCGACCAGCACCGGGATGCGGAGGTCGCCGAGGCTGGTGCCGAGGGAGAAGCGGAGGGCGCCCGGGTCGAGCCGGACGAGGTCCGCGGGGGCGCGCCGGGCGGCGGAGTAGAGGGTGATCCGTCGTTCCGCGAGCGCCGCCGCCATCTACTTCCTCTCTCCCAGGGTCACCTTCGCGCTGCGCCGCTCGGGCCCCCGCGCGAAGACCACGTCCACGGTGTCGCCCGGCCGGTGGGCCCGCAGCGCGAACGTCAGATCCTCCAGGCTGCCGATGCGCGTCCCCGCCACTTCCAGTACCACGTCCCCGCCCGCGATGCCGGCCTTCTCCGCGGGGCTGCCCGGGCGCACCCCCGAGACCTTGATGCCCGGGTCCTTGCGCTCCTCGAAGTCGGGGATGGTGCCGAGGTAGGCGCCGTAGCCCCGCTCCCGCTCCCCCTGCCGCTCGCGCGACGGCGGGGCGGGGGCGCGCACCACCTCGAGCCGCGCCGGACGGAGCGCGGCGTCGCGCGCGGCCCGGTAGGCGAGCCGGCCGACCGCCTGGAGCCCGGCGGCGTCGATCTTGTCGGCGGTGTCGGTGGGGCGATGGTAGTCCACGTGAGCGCCCGTGAAGAGGAAGAGCACGGGGACGCCCTTCGCGAAGAAGCTGGTCTGGTCGGAGGGGCCGTAGCCGTCGCCGCCGAAGGCGAGCCGGAGCGGCAGCGCCGGCGGGCGGCTCGCGAGCGCCGTCACCTCGGCCCGCAGCCCCTTCGCGGTGTCGGCCCCGTCCACGAAGACCTTCCCCTCCCGCGCCCGCCCCACCATGTCGAGGTTCACCATGAGCTGGGTCCGGCCGAGCGGGCAGGCGGCGGGCGGCGCGCGCACGTAGAGCGCCGAGCCGAGGAGGCCAAGCTCCTCGCCGCTGAAGGCCGCGAAGAGCACCGTCCGCGGCGCCGGGCCGGCCTCCTTCATGGCGCGCGCCACCGCCAGGACCGCCGCCACGCCGCTCGCGTTGTCGTCGGCGCCGGGGTGAACCTTGCCGGTCTCCTCCGGCGAGAGCGACTCGTCGCCGCCGTAGCCGAGGTGGTCGTAGTGGGCGCCCACCACCACGCACTCGCCCGCGCGGGCGGGATCGCCGCCGGGGAGCAGCGCGAGCACGTTGGCGGTCGGGGCGCGCTCCTGCTCGACGTCGGTCGCGAGCCGGGCGCGCAGGCCGGTGGGGCGCGAGTGGGGGCGGCCGTCCTGCTGCGCCGGGGCGGCGAGCGCCGCGGCGTCCACGCCGGCGCGGGCGAGCGCCGCCAGGGTCACGCGCGCGGCGAGCAGGCCGGCCCGCGAGGAGACGGCGCCGCGCCAGGGCGGCAGCTCGTCCTTGCCGGCGTGGTTCCAGCCGTCGCGCACCGCCAGGATCGCCGCCGCGCCGTGCTCGCGGGCGTTGATGGTCTTGTAGCGCCACTCGCCGTAACGGTAGGCCTGCGGCGCCCGGAACGGCGAGGCCGGGTCGGCCTCCCGGGGGAAGTGGGCCGCCACCAGCACCACCTTCCCCTTCACGTCGAGCCCCGCGTAGTCGTCGTAGCCGAGCTCCGGCGCGGTGACGCCGTAGCCGGCGAAGACCACCTCGCCCTCGGCCTTCCCGGGATCGGAGAAGGTGAAGGGCTGCCAGTCGCGCTGGAGCGCGAGCGGCGCGCCACCGAGGGAGAGCGCGTTCTCGCCGCGGAGGACCGCGCGCACCGGGGCGTCGAAGGGCTGCAGGTAGCCCTCCGTCCCCGCCGGCGCGAGACCGAGGGCGCGGAAGCGACCGGCCACCCAGTCGGCGGCGGCGGCGTTCCCCGGCGTGCCCACGCCGCGGCCGGTGCGGAGCGGGTCGGCGAGCCAGGTCACGTCGGCCTTCATCGGGGCGCCCTGGATGGTGGACTCGGGATCCGCCGCCCCCTCCCCGGCCCTTTCCCGCTGCGCGGGAGAGGGAGGTGGCACCGCGTCGGCCCTCCCCGGCTGCGCGGCAACGAGGGCTGGGCTGGCGTCGGCGCGCGCCGGTTCGGTGGGGGTCGGGGCCGGCGCCGCGGCCAGGAGCAGCGCGAGGATGGCGAGGTCCATGCGGGCACGCTAAGAGCGGGAGGCCCCGGCGGCACCCACCGGTGGGGCCCTGCGCGGCGGCGCAACCTTGCACCCCGGTCCGCGAGAAGGTATCTAAGACCCCATGCGGCGGACGTTTTTCCTGTCCAAGATCCATCGCGCGACGGTGACCCACGCCGA
The DNA here is from genome assembly GCF_023169965.1 of Anaeromyxobacter paludicola. NCBI lineage: Bacteria > Pseudomonadati > Myxococcota > Myxococcia > Myxococcales > Anaeromyxobacteraceae > Anaeromyxobacter > Anaeromyxobacter paludicola. Next base: position 2,825,643 of record NZ_AP025592.1, read on the forward strand.
CCTCGACTACGAGGGGTCGGTCACCATCGACGAGGATCTCATGGACGCGGCCGGGATCCTGGAGTTCGAGGCGGTCCACGTGTGGAACATCACCCGGGGCACGCGGCTCCAGACCTACGCCATCCGCGGCGAGCGCGGCAGCGGCGTCATCTGCATCAACGGCGCGGCCGCGCACCTCAACCAGCCCGGGGACAAGGTCATCCTCGCCACCTTCGCGGAGATGGAGGAGGCCGAGGCGCGGCAGCACGCGCCGAAGGTCGTCCTCGTCGACGCGCGGAACAAGCCGGTGGCGAAGGACGTGGCCGAGGTCGCCGGACCGAAGCGGCGGATCACGGCATGACGGTGTTCCTTTGGCGCGGCTGACGTGAAGCCGCTGCCCGACCTCGACACATTCCTCTCCCTCTGCCGCCCCGGCCTCGCGGTCCCCATCCGCGTGGAGGTGGACGCGGACACCGAGACGCCGGTCTCGGCGTTCCTCAAGCTGTCGCGCGGGGAGAAGCGCGCCTTCCTCTTCGAGTCGGTCGAGGGCGGGGAGCGGAGCGCGCGCTACTCGTTCCTCGGCGCCGGCCCGCGCGAGGTGATGCGCTGGCGCCTCGGCGACGGCGGCGACCCGGTGGAGCAGGTGCGGGCCGCCCTCGCCACCCACCGCGCCGTGCGCGTGCCCGGCACGCCCGCCTTCTCCGGCGGCCTCGTCGGCTTCTTCTCCTACGACGCGGTGAAGCTCTTCGAGCCGCGGGTGCCGATCGCGAACCCGGACGAGCTCGGGTTCCCCGACGCCTTCTTCATGGACTTCGACGTGGTGGTGGCGTTCGATAACCTGCGCCACTCCATGCACGTGATCGCCGAGGTCCGCTGCGGCGAGGGCGACGACCCGCGGGCGCTCTACCAGCAGGCGCTGCTGCGCATCGGCGGCGTGCTCGAGCGGCTCTCGCGGCCGCTGCGCGACGGCCGGCGGGAGCGGCGGCGCGAGGCGGCGCGCGCCCCGGCGGCGCTCCAGCCGCGGGTGGCGCGCCAGGAGTTCGAGGCCGCCGTCCGCAAGGCCAAGGCCTACCTGCGCGCCGGCGACTGCCAGCAGATCGTCCTCTCGCAGCGCTTCGACGCCGAGGTCTCCTCGGCGCCGTTCGACCTCTACCGCGCGCTCCGGCGCGTGAACCCGTCGCCGTACCTCTTCTTCCTGCAGGACGGCGACCGCGCCCTCGTCGGCAGCTCGCCCGAGACGCTGGTGAAGCTGCGCGGCGGCGAGGTGACCTTGCGGCCCATCGCCGGCACCCGCAAGCGCGGCCAGGACGCCGCCGAGGACCAGGCGCTCGAGGCCGAGCTGCGCGCCGACCCGAAGGAGAACGCCGAGCACGTGATGCTCATCGACCTCGGGCGCAACGACGTCGGCCGCGTGGCCGAGGTGGGCTCGGTCCGGCTCACCGCGCTCAAGGTGGTGGAGCGCTACTCGCACGTGATGCACCTCGTCTCCGAGGTGCGCGGCAAGCTCAAGGACGGGCTCTCGGCGATCGACGTGCTCCGGGCCTCCTTCCCCGCCGGCACCGTCTCCGGCTCGCCCAAGGTGCGGGCCATGGAGATCATCGACGAGCTCGAGCCGGCGCGCCGCGGCCCCTACGCCGGCGCGGTGGGCTACTTCGACCGCGGCGGCGACATGGAGATGTGCATCGCCATCCGCACCCTGATGCAGGCGGGGCGGCGGGTGTCGGTGCAGGCCGGCGCCGGGCTGGTCTTCGACTCGAAGCCGGCGGCCGAGTACCAGGAGACGGTCAACAAGGCGCGGGCGCTCTTCGCGGCGGTGGCGCAGGCCGAGGCGCAGAGCATGGACGCCGCCGCCGTCGCCCCGCCGGAGACGTCGGCGGCGCGCAAGGCCGGGGGCGCCCGATGACGCGCCTCCTCGTGGTGGACAACTACGACTCCTTCACCTTCAACCTCGTGCAGTACCTGGGCGAGCTCGGCGCGGAGGTCGAGGTCTTCCGCAACGACGCCATCGACGTGGCCGGGATCCGCGCCCGCCGCCCGCGCGGCCTCGTGCTCTCGCCGGGCCCCTGCACCCCCTCCGAGGCCGGGGTGACGCTCGAGGCGGTCCGCGCGCTCGCGGGCGAGCTGCCCATCCTGGGCGTGTGCCTAGGCCACCAGGCGATCGGCCAGGCGTTCGGCGGCAAGGTGGTGCGCAACGCCCGCATCGTCCACGGCAAGGCGAGCCCGGTGCGCCACCGGGGCGAGGGCGTCTTCGCCGGGCTGCCGTCGCCGTTCGAGGCGGGGCGCTACCACTCGCTCGTGGTCGAGCGCGAGACCCTGCCGCGGGCGCTCCGCGTGACCGCCTGGACCGACGAGCGGGAGATCATGGGGCTCCGCCACCGGACCCTCGACGTGGAGGGCGTCCAGTTCCACCCGGAGTCCATCCTGACCGGCTGCGGGAAGCAGCTCCTCGGGAACTGGCTCGCCCGGCTCGGGCGCGGGAGGCGGCGATGATCCGCGAGGCGCTCGCCAAGCTGGTGGAGCGGCAGGACCTCACCCGCGCCGAGATGGTCGCGGTGATGAACGAGGTGGCCGACGACGAGGCCACGCCGGCGCAGGTCGGCGCGCTGCTCGCCGCGCTGCGCATCAAGGGCGAGACGGTCGAGGAGATCGCCGGCGCCGCCGAGGTGATGCGCGCCCGGGTGGACCCGGTCGCCGTGCACCGCGAGGTGTTCGTGGACACCTGCGGCACCGGCGGCGACGGCCAGAACACCTTCAACATCTCCACCGCCGCCGCCTTCGTGGTGGCGGGCGCCGGGGTGTGCGTCGCCAAGCACGGCAACCGCTCGGTGTCGTCCCGCTGCGGCTCGGCCGACGTGCTCGCCGCGCTCGGCGTGGAGGTGGAGATCCCGAAGGAGCGGGTGGAGCGCTGCATCGAGGAGGTCGGCATCGGCTTCCTCTTCGCGCCGCGGCTGCACCCCGCCTTCAAGGCCGTCGCCGGCATCCGGCGCGAGCTCGCGATGCGGAGCATCTTCAACCTGCTCGGCCCCCTCGCCAACCCCGCCGGCGCCCGCCACCAGGTGATGGGCGTGTACGAGCCGCGCTGGGTGACGGTGATCGGGGGGGTGCTGGCGGCGCTGGGCGCGGCGCACGCGTTCGTGGTGCACGGCGAGGGTCTCGACGAGATCGCCGTCACCGGCATGACCCACTGCTCGGAAGTGAAGGAGGGGAAGTTGGACCGTTTCTCGGTAGTGCCAGAGGACCTGGGCCTGCGGCGCTGGACCCGCGAGGACCTCCGCGGCGGCGACGCCGCCCTGAACGCGCGCATCCTGCGCGACGTCTTCGGCGGACAGCAGGGCGCGGCCCGCGACGCGGTGCTCGCCAACGCGGCGGCCGGGCTGGTGGCCGGCGGGGCGGCGGCCGATCTCCGCGAGGGCGTGCAGGTGGCGTCCCGCTCCATCGACGCGGGCGCGGCCCTCGAGAAGCTCACGCGGCTCGTCGCCGCCAGCCGGGCGGACGCATGAGCTTCCTCGGAGAGATCCTGTGCCGCAAGGCGGCCGAGGTGGAGGAGCGCCGCCGCAAGACGTCGGAGCGCGAGCTCATCACCCGCGCCAGCGACCTGCCCCCGCCCCGCTCCCTCGCCGAGGCGCTCTCGCCGCGCGGCGGGCCGGTGCGCGTGGTGGCCGAGGTGAAGCGGGCGAGCCCCTCGGCGGGCGAGATCGCCGCCGCGCTCGACGCGCCGGCCCAGGCCGCGCGCTACGCCGCCGGCGGGGCGGCCGCGGTGTCGATCCTCACCGACGGCCCCGGCTTCGGCGGCGCGCTCGAGGACCTCGCCGGCGCGCGCCGGCAGGTGGCCCTGCCGCTCCTGCGCAAGGACTTCGTCATCGACCGCTACCAGCTCCTCGAGGCCCGGGTGGCCGGCGCCGACGCGGCGCTGCTCATCGCCGCGGCGCTCTCGGAGGACGGGCTCGCCGGCCTCGTCGAGGACTGCGCCGCGCTCCAGCTCACGCCGCTCGTGGAGGTCCACGACGAGTGGGAGGTGGAGGCGGCGCTCGCCGCCGGCGCGCAGGTGGTCGGGGTCAACAACCGGAACCTCAAGACCATGAAGGTGGACCTCTCCGTCTCGGAGCGGCTCCTCCCCATGCTGCCCGAGACCGTGAAGGCGGTGGCCGAGAGCGGCGTGCGGACGGCGGAGGACGTGCGGCGGCTCCGGGCCGCCGGCGCCGCCAACTTCCTCGTCGGCGAGGCGCTGGTGCGGGCCGCCGATCCGGCGGCGCTGCTGAAGGAGCTGATGGAGGCGTAGCCGGAGCGCCTCGCTCCCCGATCACCCCGAGGCCCCCGCGGAGCTCATGAGAACCCGGATCAAGATCTGCGGCATCACCCGCCTCGAGGACGCCCTCGCCGCCGTCGCGCTCGGCGTGGACGCGCTCGGCTTCAACTTCTGGGCGCAGTCGAAGCGCCACGTGGCGCCGGACGTCGCCGGCCAGATCGTGCGCCGGCTGCCGCCGTTCGTGACGACCGTCGGCGTCTTCGTGAACGCGATGCGCTTCGAGATCTTCAACGTGGCCGGAGAGGCCCGGATGCAGGCCATCCAGCTCCACGGCGACGAGCCGGTGGGCGAGTGCTCGCAGTACAGCTTCCCGGTCCTCTACCGGCTGCGCGCCGGCGAGGCCTGGGACGAGGCGGCGCTGGCGCGCTCGCAGGCCACCGCCTTCCTCCTCGACACGCCCTCCCCGGCGCAGGGCGGCGCCGGCGTCCCCTTCGACTGGTCGCTGGCGCGCCCGGAGATCGCCGGCAAGCCGGTGATCCTGGCGGGCGGGCTCACCCCCGAGAACGTCGGCGAGGCGGTGCGCCGGGTGCGGCCGTACGGCGTGGACGTGGCGAGCGGGGTCGAGTCGTCGCCCGGGGTGAAGGATCACGAGAAGCTGGCGCGCTTCGTCGAGGCGGTGCGGCGCGCCGACGCGGAGGAGGAACGGTGAGCGAGCTGGCGCGGCCCGACGCGGCGGGACACTTCGGCCCCTATGGCGGCCGGTACGTGCCGGAGACCCTGGTCCCGGCCCTCGACGAGCTGACGGCGGCCTGGGAGGAGGCGCGGCGCGACCCGGTCTTCCAGGCCGAGCTCCAGGAGCTGCTCACCCGCTACGCCGGCCGCCCCACCCCGCTCGGCGAGGCGCGGCGGATGAGCGCCGAGGTGGGCGGCTGCCGCGTGCTCCTGAAGCGCGAGGACCTCTGCCACACCGGCGCGCACAAGGTGAACAACACCCTCGGCCAGGTGCTGCTCGCCCGCCGCATGGGCAAGAAGCGGATCATCGCCGAGACCGGCGCCGGCCAGCACGGCGTCGCCACCGCCACCGCGGCGGCGCTCTTCGGCCTCCCGTGCGACGTCTACATGGGCGCCCTCGACGTGGAGCGGCAGGCGCTCAACGTCTTCCGGATGCAGCTCCTCGGCGCGCGCGTGGTGCCGGTCGAGGCCGGCTCGCGCACGCTCAAGGACGCCATGAACGAGGCGATCCGCGACTGGGTCACCAACGTCGGCGACACCCACTACATCATCGGCTCGGTGGCCGGCCCGCACCCCTACCCGGCGCTGGTCCGCGACCTCCAGCGCGTCATCGGCGACGAGGCGCGGCGGCAGGTGCAGGAGCACGCCGGTCGGCTCCCCGACGCGGTGGTGGCCTGCGTCGGCGGCGGGTCGAACGCCATGGGGATCTTCACGGCCTTCGTCGGCGACCCGGCGGTGAAGCTCGTCGGCGTCGAGGCGGCCGGCCACGGCCTCTCGACCGGCCGGCACGGCGCGGCGCTCGCGAAGGGGCGCCCCGGCGTGCTGCACGGCTCGAAGAGCTACCTGCTGCAGGACGCGGACGGCCAGATCGCGGAGGCCCACTCCATCAGCGCCGGGCTCGACTACCCCGGCGTCGGCCCCGAGCTCTCCTTCCTCAAGGACCAGGGGCGGCTCACCCTCATGCAGGCGACCGACGACGAGGCGCTCGACGCGCTCCAGTACCTCGCGCGCACGGAGGGGATCATCCCCGCCCTCGAGAGCGCCCACGCCGTCGCCGCCGCGCGCAAGGTGGCCCGCAAGCTCGGGTCGGGCGGCCTCGTCATCGTGAACGTCTCCGGCCGCGGCGACAAGGACGTGGAGCAGGTGCGCCGCGCCCTCGCCGAGCGCGCCGCCGTCCCCGGCCCGAGGAAGGCCGCGGGCCGGCCGCCCCGGCCACCCGCCCGCCGCGCCAGCGCCACGCGCACCGCCCGGAGGTCCAAGTGAGCGCCGCCCGCAGGAGCTCCGCCGCCCCCGCCGCCGCCCCCGACCGGATCGCCCGGGCCTTCGCCACCGCGCGCGAGCGGGGCGAGGCGGCCCTCGTCACCTACGTGATGGGCGGCGACCCCGACCTCGTCACCTCGCTCGAGATGGCGCTCGCCTGCGTCCGCGGCGGGGCCGACCTCCTCGAGATCGGCGTCCCCTTCTCGGACCCCATCGCCGACGGCCCCACCATCCAGCGGGCCGCCGAGCGGTCGCTCGCCGCCGGGACGACCGTGGCGCAGTGCCTCGCCCTCGCGGCCGCGGTGCGCGAGCGCTCCCAGACGCCCATCGCGCTCATGGGCTACGTGAACCCCATGCTCGCCTACGGCGAGGAGCGGTTCCTCGACGACTGCGCGAAGGCCGGCGTGGACGCGCTCATCGTGCCCGACCTCCCGCCCGAGGAGGCCGGCCGCTTCGGCGACCTGGCGCGGGCGCGCGGCGTCGCGCTCGTGTTCCTGCTCGCGCCCACCTCCACCCCCGCCCGCCGCGCCGCCGCCTGCGCCGCCGCGCGCGGGTTCCTGTACTACGTGTCGGTGGCCGGCGTGACCGGGGCGCGCAAGGCGCTGCCCGCGGATCTCGCCCCCCGGCTCGCGGCCATCCGCGCCGAGAGCCCGGTGCCGGTGGTGATCGGCTTCGGCATCTCCACCCCCGCGCAGGCGAAGGCCCTCGCGCCGCTCGCCGACGGGCTGGTGGTGGGGAGCGCCATCGTGAACCGGATCGCCGAGCCGGGGAGCCGCAAGGCGCGCGCCGAGCGGGTGGAGCGGTACGTCCGCTCGCTGAAGCGGGCGACCAGGCGGCGCTGACTCGCGGCCCACGCGCAGCGCTCCCGCCCCTCCGGCGGGTAAGACCCCTGCCGGCCTACCGACCCGGAGCCTCCCGCCCGTCCCCCCGAGACCTAGATCTCGCGACGAGGGGGCGGGCGCATGATCCACAGGCGGGTGGTGGCCTTGATGTACCACGGCCTCGGCGAGCCGGCCGACGCGGCCGAGGGGGCTCGCTACACGGTCCGGCTCGAGGAGCTCGACGCGCAGCTCGACGTGGCGGCCGCGGCGCCGGGCGGGGTGCTCGACCCGCGCGCCCCCTCCGACGGCCCCGGCGTGGTGCTCACCTTCGACGACGGGGAGGCGAGCGTGCGGACGGAGGCCCTGCCGCGCCTCGCCGCGCTCGGGATGCGCGGCGCCCTCTTCATGACCACCGGCTTCCTCGGCCGCCCCGGGTACCTCGACGCCGCCGGGCTGCGGGCCATCCACCGCGCGGGCTGGCTCATCGGCGCCCACGGCCACACCCACCGCTTCCTCACCCTGCTCGAGCCCGACGAGCTGCACGACGAGCTCGAGCGCAGCCGCGCCATCCTCTCGGCGGTGCTCGGCGAGGCGCCGGTGCACCTCTCGCTGCCGGGCGGCCGCACCTCGGACGAGGTCGAGCGCGCCGCCCGCGCCCACGGCTTCACCACCTTCTGGACCTCGCGCCCCGGCTGCAACGCGAGCCTCGGCGAGGGCGGGGTGCTGCGCCGGACCGCCATCCGGCGCGGCACCCCGCTCGAGCGGTTCGCCCGGCTCTGCCGCGGCGAGCCCCTGGCGCACCTCGCCGACGAGCTCGACATGGGGGCGCGCGGCCTCGTCCGCCGCGCCATGGGCGACGCCCGCTACCACGCCTTCACCGGGCGCCTGCTCGGGCTCGCCGGCCGGAGGTGAGCCATGCTCCCGCACCCGAGCGCGCTGCCCGACCTGGGCGACCTCCTGCTGCCCCACCCCGGCCACCCGGCGGTGGTCTGGCTCGCCGCCTCCCTGCTCTTCCTCGTCCTCACCTACGCCGGCTACCCGCTCGCCATCCGGCTGAAGGCGCGCCTCGCGCGGCCGCGCCCGCTCGCCGCCTGGCCCGGGACGCTCCCCACCGTCACCTGCGTGGTCGCGGCGCACGACGAGGGCGAGCAGCTCGTCCGGAAGGTCGAGAACCTGCTCGCGCTCGACTACCCCTCGGACCGGCTCGACGTGATCATCGCCGACGACGGCTCGCGCGACGGCGCCCCGGCCCGCGCCCGCGCGCTCGCGCCGGACCGCGTGCGCGTCGCCACCAACCCGGCGCAGCTCGGCAAGCCCTCCGCCCTCGCCCGCGCCGTGCCGCTCGCGCGCGGGGAGCTCCTCCTCCTCTGCGACAGCCGCCAGCGGTTCGACCCCGGCGCCGCGCGCGCCCTGGTGCGCCCGTTCGGCGACCCGCGCGTGGGCGCCGTCACCGGGCAGCTCCGACTCGACGCCGCCCGCGGCCCCGGCGCCTACTGGCGCTACGAGACCGGCATCCGCGTCGCCGAGGGGCGCTGCGGCAGCGTGGTGGGCGCGACCGGCGCCATCTACGCCATCCGCCGCGAGCTCTTCCCGGAGCAGCTCCCGCAGGACACCATCCTCGACGACGTCTACGTCCCCATGCGCGTGGTGCTCGCCGGGCGCGAGGTGGTCTACGCCGAGGACGCCCTCGCCTTCGACCGCGAGCTCGACGTCGGCCGCGAGTTCACGCGCAAGGTGCGGACGCTGGCCGGCAACTACCAGCTCCTCTTCCTCCTGCCGGCGCTCCTCACCCCGGCCACCAACCCGGTCTTCTGGCGCTTCTTCTGGCACAAGGTGGCGCGGCTCCTCTGCCCCTGGGCGCTCCTCGTCGCGCTCGGCGCCGCCTGGAACGCGCCCGGCCTCCTGCCGCAGGCGCTCTTCGCGGTGCAGCTCTACTTCTACGGCCTCGCCCTGCTCGGCCACCTGCGGCTCGGCCACGCCGGCCGGGTCACCGCGCTCTGCCACACCTTCGTGGCGCTGAACGTGGCCGCCGTCTGGGCGCTCTGGCGCTTCACCTCGCGCCAGGCGCGGGTGGCCTGGGTGCAGACCAGCACGCTCGGGGACGGGTAGCGGACGGACCCTCCCGCGGCCGGCCCGGACCCTGGGTATCGATCTCGCGCGCCCCCGTCACACCGGGCGGCTCCGGCCGTCTGTCCTCCCGTGGCGAGAAGGCGAGGACGGACGGCGATGACCCCGAGAGATCTCACCTACAAGCTCTACATCGGCCGCTCCGGCGGCGGCGACGCGGCGCGCGCGCGGCTCCTCGCGCTGCTGCAGGCCCGGCCCGGCTTCCGCTTCCTGGACCTGAGCCTCGCGCCGGAGGCGTCCGCCGCCGAGGTGCGGCGCCGGATGCGGGCCGCCGACGCGGTGCTGCTCCTCCTTGCGAAGGACGCGGGGGAGGAGCGCGAGCTCGCCCTGGCCCGCGCCCTCGGGCGCCCCGTCATCGGCGTCTCCCCGGCCGGCGAGCGCGCCGCGCCGCCCGCGGTCAGGCGGCTCGCCGACGAGGTGGTCGGGATGGACGCCGAGCTGGTGGTGGACTCGATCCGGCAGTACGCGCTGCCGTCCTAGGACCCTCCACGAGGCCGGGCGCTCAGCGGAGGGTCCGGGACAGCGCCAGCGCCTCCCGCCGCAGCGGGAGGCCGGGGTCGGCCCGCTGCAGCAGCTCGAGGAGCCTCGCGAGCTCGGCCCGGGCCGTCTCGCGCTCGCCCAGCCGCGCGTGGGCCTCGGCCGAGAGGTAGAGCGCCCGCGGCCAGGCCCAGCCGCGCCAGAAGCCGCGCGGCCAGAGCCGCTGGAAGCGCCGGACGGCCGCCGCCGTCTCGCCCCACTCCCCTTGCGACGCGCTCACCTCGGCGAGGAGATAGGCGGGGGCGATCCCGCACTCCGGCCAGGAATCGTCGGCCTCGATCGCCGTCAGCGCGGCCACGGCGCCGGCGCCGTCCCCGGCTCTCCAGCGCAGCAACGCCTCGAGCTCCGCGCGAGCGGTGGACGGATTCGGCAGCAGCGGCTCGAGCTCGCGCGCCCGCGCCGGGTCCCCCCGGAGCGCGAGCAGGAGCGCCGAGACCGCGACGACGTCCCGCTGGCCGAAGCCGTCGCGGGACGCGCGGACGAGCTCGACGGCCTCGGCCGCCTCGCGCGACAGCCGCGTCGCGTCGCTCACTCCCGCCGCCAGCGTCGCCTTGAAGAAGGCGGGCCAGCTCGGCGGCATCCCCTGCACGCGCCGCTGCAGCTCGTCCAGGATCTGCGTCGCCTCGCGGTTTCGCCCCTGCGCCATGAGGACGTTGGCGAGCCAGATGTAGGCTCCCCCGCCCGCGGCGTCGAAGTCGGTGCGCGCCCGCATCAACGGCTCGACCTCCCGGTAGCGCCCGGCCGCCAGGAGCACGGTGCGAAGGTCCGCCTCACCCGTGGCGATCCGGTCGGCCGCCGCCCGCCGCGCGGCCGCGACCGCCTCTTCCGGCTGCTCGAGCCAGGCGAGCGCGCGGATGAGCACCCGCGACCGCTCCGGGGTCCTGGGCAGCGCCCGAAGCTCGGCGACCATGGCGGTCAGCTCGCGCGTGCGACCGGTCACCGCGTAGCACTCCATGAGGTGCTCGAGCGGCCACTCGGCTTCCGGATCGAGCGCCAGCAACTTCTGGAAGTACGGGATCGCGCCGACCCGCTCGGAGCGGTGGAAGCGCAGATCGCCGGCGAGGTAGAGCAGCTCGCGGTCGTCGGGGCTCGCGGCGACGAGCTGGTCGTAGGCGCGCTCCGCCTCGTCGTCGCGCCCGTCGAGGTGGGCCTTCCAGGCGCGCACCAGGGTGGCGTCCCGCGGCGAGAGCCGGCCCGCTCCGGCGAGGGCGGCGTCCATGTGGGCGCCGATCTCGGCCGGCGCGGTGCCCTCGAGCCCCAGCAGGACGGCGAGGTGGTAGTGCGCCAGCGGGAAGGCCGGATCGCGCGCGATGGCCTGGCTGAAGTGCGGCCCGCAGGTCGCCAGCGCGGTGTTGGCCGGCCCCGCCGACGGGCGCCCGATGCAGTCGAGGCCCTCGAGGTAGTGCCGGTAGGCGGTGAGGTCCCCGGTCGCCACGCGGGCGAGCTGGATGGGCGAGGCGCGGAGATCCTCGCGCCGCTCGCGCAGCCTCGAGCGGACCTTCGCGAGGAGCCGGTCGATCGCCGCCGGGACCTCGCCCTTCCCGCGGGCCTCCTCCGCGACCTCGAACAGCGTCCGGCCGTCGTCGGGCGCGGCGGCGCGGAGCGAGAGCCGGAGGGCGCCTCCCTCCGCCCGCGCCGCGGGGAGCAGGAGCACGCTCGCGCCGGCGAGCCGGCCGAGCTCGCGGGCCTGCGCGGGATCGAGCCGGGCCGGCGGCGCGAGGCCGGCCTGGCGGGCCACGGCGGCGAGCCGATCGCGGGTCAGCGGCTCGATCCGCCGCGACTCGCCGAGCAGCGCCCGCACGCCGTCGCCGAGCCGATCGAGGTCGGGGTCACCGGTCCGGTTCTCGGCGTCGGCCACCACCGCGGTGACCCTCTCGCCGGGCGCGGCCTCCCGGCCGAGCAGCACCGCCCAGCCGGCCACGGCCAGGGCCGCCCCCGTGGCGAGGCCGAGCCCGGCGAGGAGCCGCCGGCGCCAGCGGCCCTCGCGGTCGCGGCGGAGTCGCTCGAGCGCGCGCGCCACCTCGGCGGCGGTTCGCGGCCGGCGCCCGGGGTCGTGCGCCGTGAGCGCGGCCACGAGCCGCCGCAGCCCGGCCGGGCCGGCGCCGCGCGGCAGCGGGGCGAGCGCGGCGGTCCTCGCGTCGGGACAGGACGGCGGCGCGCCCGAGAGGAGCTCGTGGAGCACCACGCCGAGCGCGTAGAGATCGGCCCGCGCGTCCACGGCGCCGCCGGCCCGCTGCTCCGGCGCCATGTAGCCGGGGGTGCCGCCGGAGGGCTCGGTGGCGCCGCCGAAGAGGTGGGCCACGCCGAAGTCGAGCACCTTCACCACCGGGGGCGGGCCGCCGCCGGGCGGAGTCGCGCCCGGGACCGGCGCCGGGCCGCACAGGTACACGTTGCCCGGCTTGAGGTCGCGGTGCAGCACTTCGGCCGCGTGGGCGTGCGCGAGCGCCTCCGCCACCGCGGCGCCGATCCGGAGCGCCTCGTCGAGCGCCACCCTGCCCCGCGCCGAGCGCTCGGCCAGGGTCTCCCCCTGGAGCAGCTCGAAGACCAGGTAGGCGCCCTCCGGCGCCCGGCCGAAGTCGTGGAGGGTGACGATGCCGGGGTGGTTGAGGCGCGCCACCGCCTCGGCCTCGCGCCGGATCCACTCCTCGCCGCTCCGCGCCACGCGGCTCCCGGGCTTGAGGAGCTTGAGCGCCACCGTCCGGCCGAGCTCGGGATCCCGGGCCGCGTAGACCACGCCGAAGCCGCCGCGCCCGAGCTCGCGCTCCACCCGGAACCGGCCCACCGCCGCGCCGGGCGGGAGGCCGGGCGCGAAGCGGTCGGGGAGGTCGGCCTCCTCGACGCGCGCGAGCTCCTCGAGGAGGCGGGAGAGGGCCGACCCCCGCCGGCCGCCGGAGGCGCCGCCGTCGCTCACTCGACGAGACCCTGCTCGCGCGCGCGGGCGGCGAGCTTCTCCTTGAGCCGCTCGAAGCGCTTGCGGAGCGTCGCCGGCTGCACCGGGGCGCCGTCGCCCGAGAGGACCGAGGCGATCTCTTCCCAGGAGAGCTGCTGGTCGATGCGGAGCGTGAGGAGCGCCTGCTCCTCCGGCTCGAGCGCCTCCCGGAGCTTCGCCACCGCCTGGAGCTGCCGCTCGACCCGGGCCGCCGAGCGCGTGCGGACGTCCTCGGCGAGGCGCGCGGCCTGGGTGGTCTCGAGCCGCCGCCCGAGCCGGCGCCACCCCTCGTCGCGGACCGTGAGGGCGGCGTTCCAGGCGAGCCGGTAGGACCAGGTCCGGACCGAGGACTCGCCGCGGAAGGACGGGAGCCCGCGCCAGAGGTTCTCGGCGAAGAGGGAGAAGGCGTCGGCCGCGGCGGTCTCGTCACGGAGGACGGTGCGCAGCAAGCCCAGGATCTTCGGGCCGAATCCGCGGATGGCCGCCTCGGCCGCGCGGTCGAGCTCGCCCTGCGCCAGGCAGGCCGCGATGGTGGCCTCGGTCGGCACGAGCGCCGAGGATACCTCAGCGCACAGCCGTCCCGGCAGGGGGTTCCGGAAAAGAAGCTCAAGGGCGCGGCGGGCGGCCCCCCGCCGTCCGGCACCCTCGAGCTTCCCCCGCAGCGCGGCCCGATCTCCCGGGCACGAGCGTTGGACGGGCGAGCGGGCGATGTGTGACCGACGGGGCGACGTTTTTGTGAGGTGGAGGGGTGAGACGCGCCGGAAGCGAGGAGGAGGAGCGGCGCGCGAGCAGGAGTGCTACTCCATCTCCCGTGCGCGACCGCCGCTACGACTTCCTCTACGAGCGCGAGAAGCAGCCGGTGAAGGCGTACGTGCTGGCCCGGTTCGCCGAGCACCTCGCCGAGGAGCTCTCCCGCTGGCCGCCGCCGTTCGTGGAGTGGGTCTCGGACGAGCTGCGCCGGCGCTACGCCGTGGGGCTCGAGGAGCGGCCGCGCGAGCAGGCGCTCCGCTTCGCGCTCGAGGTGGCGCGGCTCGACCTCGCGCGCGAGTTCGAGGCGGTGGACCGGCTCATGGCGACCAAGGCCCCGGCCTGCTGGCAGACCGAGGCCGAGGCGGCGGCCGGCCACCTGCTGGTCCGGTTCCTGACCGAGAAGGCGCTCTCGCTCAAGGAGTACGCCGAGGGGATCCCGCTCTCGCGGGCCGACCTCATCGCGATGCTCGACGAGGTCGAGCGCCGCCTCGGCCCGCTCGCGGGCTGAAGAGCAGGAAGAACAGCCCGGCGACCAGGGCGGCGACGCCCAGCCACCAGAGCCAGCCGAGGCCGCCGCTGCCGGTCCGCCCGTCCGCCAGCTGGGCGAGCGCGACGCCGGGCAGCGACAGCGAGCAGAGGATCGAGAGCGCGGCGAGCCGGGTCATGCGGAGCTTCCCCCAGCGGGAAAGCTCGCCATCCGGGCGGCCGGCGGGAAGGGGTCGCGGCGCGCGACGGCGCGGCCGCGACCCGCGGCCCGGCTACTTCTCCTTCGGCACCTTCTCCCAGTCGGCGAGGAACTTCTTCAGGCCGATGTCGGTGAGCGGGTGCTGCGCGAGCTGCGCGATGACGCCGTAGGGGATGGTGGCGACGTCGGCGCCGAGCCGGGCGGCCTCGAGCACGTGGATCGGGTGGCGCACCGAGGCGACCAGCACCTTCGTGGCGAAGTCGTAGTTCCGGTAGATCTCGAGGATCTGGGCGATGAGCGCCATGCCGTCCTCGGAGATGTCGTCGAGGCGGCCCACGAACGGCGACACGTAGGTCGCGCCCGCCTTGGCGGCGAGGAGCGCCTGCACCGGCGAGAAGCAGAGGGTCACGTTGGTGCGGACGCCCTCGGAGGCGAGGTCGCGCACGGCCCGGAGCCCCTCGACGATGAGCGGCACCTTGATGACCACGTTGTCGGCCACCTTGGCGAGGTCGTGCGCCTCGCGCATCATCCCCTCGTAGTCGGTGGCGGTCACCTCGGCGGAGACCGGCCCGGGCACGAGCGCCACGATCTCCTTCAGCACCTCGGTGAACTTGCGGCCGGTCTTGGCGACCAGCGAGGGGTTCGTGGTCACGCCGTCGCAGAGGCCGAGCGCGAGCGCCTTCTTGATGTCGCCGATGTCCGCGGAATCGATGAAGAACTGCATGTCGGGGCCGTCCTCGGTGAGCGGGGGATGGCGCACGGTATAGCGAACCCCGGCAGCCTGCCGCAAGGGGCGTCGGCGTGCTATACCGCCGGTCCATGACGAGCCGGAAGAGCGGCCGGGTGGTGAAGCTGCCCCGCCCGCGCGCCGCTGCGGCGAAGCGCGCGAAGGAGCTCGCGGCCTACGGTCGCACGGTGCTCGAGGCCGAGGCCCGCGCCATCGGCCGGCTCGCCCTGAACGGCGACTTCGCGAAGGCGGTCGAGTGGGTGCTCGCCTGCAAGGGTCGCGTGGTGGTGATGGGGATGGGGAAGTCGGGCTTCGTCGCCCAGAAGGTGTCGGCGACGCTCGCCTCCACCGGCACGCCCTCGCACTACGTCCACCCGGCCGAGGCGGCGCACGGCGACCTCGGGCGCGTGACCCGCGACGACCTGGTCCTCGCCTTCTCCAACTCGGGGGAGACCGAGGAGCTGCTCCGGCTGCTGCCGGCGCTGCGGCGGATCGGCGTGCGGGTGGTGGCGCTCACCCGCGACCGGGCCGTGCCGCTGGCCCGCGGCTCCGACCTCACGCTCGCCATCGGCCGCATCGACGAGGCCTGCCCCATGGGGCTCGCCCCCACCGCCAGCACCGCGGCGCTGCTCGCGCTCGGCGACGCGCTCGCGATGACCGTCATGAAGAACCGCTCGTTCGACAAGGACGAGTACGCGCTCTACCACCCGGGCGGGAAGCTCGGGCGCGGGCTCATGAAGGTGAGCGAGGTGATGCGGGGCGGCGAGGCCAACCCGCTCGTCGCCGCGACGGCCTCGCTCGCCGAGGCGGTGGCGGTGATGACCGAGACCCCCGGCCGGCCGGGCGCGGCCACGGTGGTGGACGCCCAGGGCAAGCTCGCCGGCGTCTTCACCGACGGCGACCTGCGGCGGCTGGTCGAGCGCGGCGAGACCGACTTCACGATCCCGGTGTCGAAGGTGATGTGCAAGAACCCGCGGATCGTCCGCCCCGACGCGCTGGTGATGGACGCGGCCCGGGTGCTGCGCCACGCGCGGGTGGATCAGGTGCCGGTGGTGGACGAGGACGGGCGGCCGGTCGGGCTGCTCGACGTCCAGGACCTCCTCGCCGCCCGCGTGCTGTAGCGCCTCGAGCCGCCCCGCCGCGCGCGGGCTCGCCGCCCCGGGGGCGCCGCGTCCTTGAGCGCGCCCGCGTTTTCGGGAATGGTGCGGGGATGGCCCGCCCTTCCGAAGCCCAGCTCCGCCGCGCGCTCGTCGCCGTCTGCCAGCGGCTCCACGCCCGCGACCTCATCGGCGCCGGCGAGGGGAACGTCTCCTGCCGGCTCGCCCGCGGCCGGCTCCTCGTGACGCCGTCCGGGGTGGAGAAGGCGTCGCTCCGCCCCGCGGACCTGCTCGTCGTCACCGAGGCGGGCGAGAAGGTGCGCGGCCGGGGGCGGCCGACGAGCGAGCTGCCCATGCACCTCGCCGTCTACGCGGCGCGCCCGGAGGTGGAGGCGGTGGTCCACGCCCACCCGCTCACCGCCGTCGCGCTGACGGTGGCCGGGGCGCCCCCGCCGGACGACCTCCTGCCGGAGGCGGCGGTGGTGCTCGGGAAGATCGCGCTCGCGCCCTTCGCGACGCCCGGCACCGCGGAGGTGCCCGCCTCGCTCGCCCCCTTCCTCGGGCGCCACGACGTCCTCCTGCTGGAGCGGCACGGCGCGCTCGCGCTGGGGCGCACGCTCGGCGAGGCGTGCGACCGGCTCGAGACCCTGGAGCGGGTGGCCCGCGTGGCCTTCCTGGCCCGGCAGCTCGGGCGCTGCGAGCCGCTCCCCCCGGCCGCCGTGGAGAAGGTGCTCGCGGCGGCGCACGAGGCGGGGCTCACCGGGAGGCAGGGCCGCGCCCCGCGGCGCTAGAGCGGGTACCGGCCCGCCGGGAAGAGATCGAGGGGCGGCGCCTCCTGGAGCAGCTGCGCGACGGTGCGCCCGGTGCCGGGGATCTCGAGGCCGGGCGCGAGCTCGGAGAGCGGCAGGAGGACGAAGCGGCGGCTCACGAGGTGCGGGTGGGGCACCACGAGGCGCGGCGTCCGGACCACCTCGGTCCCGTACAGCAGCACGTCGAGGTCGAGCGTGCGCGCGCTCCAGCGCGGCGTCCCGTAGCGGCGGCCGGCGGCGCGCTCGGTGAGCTGGAGGAGCGCGTGCAGCGAGGGCGCGGTGAGCTCGGTCTCGAGCTCGAGCACGGCGTTGAGGTAGCGCGGCTGCGGCGGCCCGACCGGCTCGGAGTCGTAGGCGCGGGAGGCCCGCAAGAGGGAGACCCGCGGCGCGGCCCGCAGCTGGCGGGCGCCGAGGGCGAGGTGCGCCCAGCGATCCCCGAGGTTCGAGCCGACGCCGACGTAGGCCCGCATGACGATCCCTCCTGCCGGCGCGCCCCCTCGGGAGCCGCCGGCGCCCGCCCCCTCAGGTGACCGGGTTCTTCAGCACGCCCACCCCGCCCACCTCCACCTCCACCCAGTCGCCCCGCACCATCCGCGACACGCCGGCCGGCGTGCCGGTCGCGACCACGTCGCCGGGCAGGAGCGTCATGATGCGCGAGATGAAGACCAGGAGCGCGAACGGGTCCACGATCATGTCGCGGGTGGACCCGCGCTGCCGCTCGTCGCCGTTCACGCGGCAGACCACGGTGGTGTCGAGCGGGTCGAGGTCGGTCTCGATGACCGGGCCGAGCGGGCAGAAGGTGTCGTAGCCCTTGGCGCGGGTGAAGTGGGCCTCGGCGCGCTGGATGTCGCGCGCGGTGACGTCGTTCAGGCAGGTGTAGCCGAAGACCGCGGCGCGGGCCTCGGCGGCGGTGGCGGCGCGCGTGAGCGGGCGGCCCATCACCACCGCCAGCTCCGCCTCGTGCTGCACGTCGGAGGAGACCTCCGGGATCCGGATCGGCTCGCCCGGCCCGACGACCGCCGTGGCCGGCTTCATGAAGACCAGCGGCTCCTTCGGCACCTCGTTGCCGAGCTCCTTCGCGTGCGCGGCGTAGTTCCGGCCCACGCAGACCACCTTCTGCGGGAGCGCCGGCGCGAGGAGCCGCACCTCGGAGAGCGCCAGCGCGGGGCCCTCCGGGAGGCCGCCGGCCCAGGGCTCGGCGGAGAGGGGCCGCACCTCGAGCCCCTCGATCACGCCGTACCGCTCGCGGCCGGCGCGCCGGAACCGGCAGGTCCTCATCGGCCGCTCCGCAGCCCCAGCACGTCGAACATGTCGTAGAGCCCGGGCGGCCGCCCCGCGACCCAGGCCGCCGCGCGCACGGCGCCGCGGGCGAACTGGTCGCGCGAGGTGGCGCGGTGCGAGATCTCGATCCGCTCGCCCTCGCCCACGAAGAAGACGGTGTGCTCGCCCACCACGTCGCCGCCGCGGAGCGTCTGCACGCCGATCTCGCGCTTCGTCCGCTCGCCCACGAGGCCGTGGCGCGCGTAGACCAGGTCCTGCCGGGGATCGCGCGAGAGCGCCTCGGCCGCCACCTCGGCGAGCCGGAGCGCGGTGCCGGAGGGCGCGTCCTTCTTCCGGTTGTGGTGCATCTCGAGCACCTCGACGTCGTAGCCGTCGCCGAGGATCCGGGCCGCCTCGCGCACCAGCGCGAAGACCGCGTTCACGCCCACGCTCATGTTGGGCGAGAGCACCACCGGGATCCGGGCCGCGGCCGCCTGCACCCGGGCCTTCGTCTCGGGGGTGAAGCCGGTCGAGCCGATGACGAGCCCCGCCCCGCGCGCCGCGCAGAGCTCGGCGTGGGCGGCGGAGGCCTCGTGGCTCGTGAAGTCGATGACCACCGGCCGGGCGAGCCCGTCGAGCGCCGCGGCGAGCGAGTCCTTGACCGGGACGCCGAGCCGGCCGAGCCCGGCGAGCTCCCCCGCGTCCTCGAAGCGGGCCTGCCCCGGCCGCTCCACGCCGGCGGCGAGCCGGAGCCCCTCCGCGCCCTGGAGGCAGCGGACGAGCGTGGTCCCCATGCGGCCGGCCGCGCCGGTGACGACGACGTCGATCATGCGAGCGGCACCCCGTACTGGACCATCGCCTCGCGGACGGCGGCGAGGCTCTTCTCGGAGACGGGCGCCAGCGGCAGCCGCAGCTCGGGGCCGCACTTGCCCATGAGGGCGACCGCGGCCTTCACCGGACCGGGGCTCGTCTCGACGAACATGGCGCGGTTGAGCGCCGCCATCCGGACCTGCGCCGCGAAGGCCTCCTCGAAGCGGCCGGCGCGCGCGGCGGCGAGCATGCTCGCGAACTGGCGCGGGATGATGTTGGCCACCACCGAGATGACGCCGTGGCCGCCGCAGGCGAGGAACGGGACGGCGGTGAAGTCGTCGCCGGAGAGGTAGGCGATGGCGTCCTTCCCGCACCGCTCCACCAGCTGCACCTGCCGGTCCATGGAGGCGGTCGCCTCCTTGATGCCGCAGATGGCGCCGGCCGCGACGAGCCGCGCCACCGTGTCGGGGAGGAGGTCCACCGAGGTGCGCGACGGCACGTTGTAGGCCACCACCGGGAAGCGCGCCGCCTCGTGGATGGCGAGGTAGTGCCGGTAGAGCCCCTCCTGCGTGGGCTTGTTGTAGTAGGGCGTGACCACCAGGGCGCCGTCGGCGCCGAGCTCCTTCGCCGCCTGCACGCCGGCGATCGCCTCGCGGGTGGAGTTGGAGCCGGCGCCGGCGATGACCGCCGCCTTCCCCTTCGCCACCTCGAGGACCGCCTTCACCACCTCGGCGCGCTCCGCCGCGGTGAGGGTGGCGCCCTCGCCGGTGGTGCCGCAGGGGACGATGCCTTCGGTGCCCTCGGCGAGGTGCCAGGCCGTGAGCTCCTTCAGCGCGCGCAGGTCGACCGCCCCATCCCGCATGGGGGTGACGATCGCCACCATCGAACCTTCGAATCTCATGCCTTCCTCCGCCTGGGGGCCCTGGACTGCGACTCTACCCGAACCGCGCGCTTCGTGAACCGGCGCGGGCGGGGGCTGGGAGACTCGCCGCGGACGAGATCCTGGAGCGTCTCGCGGCGCCGGGCGAGCAGCGCCTCGTCGCCCTCCACCAGCACCTCCGCGGCGCGGGTGCGGGTGTTGTAATTGGACGACATGGCGAAGCCGTAGGCGCCGGCCGAGCGGACGCAGAGCAGGTCGCCCGGCTCGAGCGGCGGGAGCGCCCGCTTCTTCCCGAGGAAGTCGGAGGACTCGCAGACCGGCCCGACCACGTCGGCCACCACCGGCTTCGCGTCCTCCACCGGGACCACCGGCTCGATCTCGTGGTGAGCGCCGTAGAAGGCGGGGCGCACGAGGTCGGTCATGGCGGCGTCCACCACCACGAAGTTCCGGCGGCCGTTCCGCTTCGTGTAGAGCACCTGCGTGACGAGGACGCCGGCGTTGCCGACGAGCACCCGGCCCGGCTCGAGCAGCACCTCGCCGTCGAACGACGCGAGCGCCTGCTTCACCGCCGCGCCGTACTCGTCCGGGTGGGGCGGCGCCTCGTCCCGGTACTGGATGCCGAGGCCGCCGCCGACGTCGAAGTGGCCGATCCGGATCCCCTGCCCGCGCAGCGCGCCGACGAGCTCGAGGGTGCGCCGGATGGCCTCGGTGAACGGCCCGGTCTCGGTGATCTGCGAGCCGATGTGGAGCGCCACGCCCTTCACCTCGAGGGCCGGGTCCCTGGCGGCGAGGGTGTAGAGCCGGAGCGCGTCCTCCATGGAGACGCCGAACTTCGACTCCTTGAGGCCGGTGGCGATGTACGGGTGCGTCTTCGGGTCCACCGCCGGGTTGACGCGCAGGGCGATGGGGGCCCTCTTGCCGAGGCGGCGCGCGACGATCGAGACCCGGGCGAGCTCGGCGGCGCTCTCGACGTCGAGCACCTTCACGCCGGCCTCGAGGGCGAAGGCGATCTCGTCGTCGCGCTTGCCCACGCCGCTGTAGACGACCTTCTTCGCCTGCCCGCCGGCCTGCAGCACGCGGTAGAGCTCGCCGCCGGAGACGATGTCGAACCCGGAGCCGAGCTCGGCGAAGGTGCGGAGGATGGCGAGGTTCGAGTTGGCCTTGATGGCGTAGCAGACGAGGTGCTTCAGCCCCTTGAGCGAGCGGTCGAGCACCTTCCAGTGCCGCTTCAGCGTCGCCGTCGAGTAGACGAAGAGCGGCGTGCCGTACGCCTCCGCGAGCCGCGGCAGCGGGATCTCGTCGGCGTGGAGGACGCCGTCCTTGAGCTGGAAGTGGTTCATCGGGGCTCCGGGGCGCCGCCGTCGGGGGCGGCGCTGGGGGTCGGCGTGGGGGTGGGCGCCGGGGTGGCGGCGGGCGCGGGCGGCCGTTCGGCCTGGGGGCGCGGCGGGCGCGGGTAGCCCTTCACGCCGCAGGCGAGGGAGAGGAGCAGGAGGGGCAGCAGGGTGGCCCGGGCCGCGCTCACCGGCCGCCCCGGAGCGCCTTGCTCCAGCGCGCGAGCTGGGCCTTCACCTGCTTCGGCCCCGGTGCGCCCGGGAGCTCGCGGCGGCGCAGGCTCTCGGCGGGGTCGAAGCGGCGGAGCACGTCGGCGCCGAAGCGGGGGTGGAAGCTCGCCCACTCGGCGGCGGTGAGGCGGGCCAGGGGGCGCCCCGCGCGCGTGGAGAACGCGGCGGCCTTGCCGACCGCCTCGTGCGCCTCGCGGAACGGCACGCCCTTCTCCACCAGGTACTCGGCCGCGTCGGTGGCGAGCGCCTCGCCGTCGCCGAGCGCGGCGCGCATCACCTCGGCGTGGAAGGTGGCGGTCTCGACGGCGCCGGCGAGGGCGTCGAGGGTCAGCACCAGCGCGCGCGGCCCGTCGAGGAGGGGGCGCTTGTCCTCCTGCAGGTCGCGGTTGTAGGCGAGCGGCAGGTTCTTCACCATCGCGAGCAGCGACACGAGGTCGCCGATGGCGCGGGCGGCGCGGCCGCGCGAGAGCTCCGCCACGTCGGAGTTCTTCTTCTGCGGCATGAGCGAGCTGCCGGTGGCGAAGGCGTCGTCGAGCGTCATGAAGCCGAACTCGCGCGTGGTCCAGAGCACGACCTCCTCGCCGAGGCGGGAGAGGTGGACCGAGGCGAGGGCGCAGGCGAAGGAGAGCTCGATGGCGCTGTCGCGGTCGGAGACGGCGTCGAGCGAGTTCTGGGTGACGCCGGCGAGCCCCAGGGCGCGGGCGGTGCGCTCGCGGTCGAGCGGGAGCGTGGTCCCGGCGAGCGCGCCCGAGCCGAGCGGCGACACCGCGGCGCGGCGGCGCACCTCGGCGAAGCGCTCGCGATCGCGCCCCAGCATCTCCACGTAGGCGAGCAGGTGGTGGGCGAGCGACACCGGCTGGGCCCGCTGGAGGTGGGTGTAGCCGGGCAGGAGCGTCTTCTCGTGGGCCTTCGCCTGGGCGAGGAGCGCCTGCATGAGCCGGACGAGGGCGCCGTCGCAGCGATCGCAGCCGCGCACGATGAAGAGCCGCTCGTCGAGCGCCACCTGGTCGTTGCGGCTGCGGCCGGCGTGGAGGTAGCCGGCGTCCTTGCCGACGAGCTCGCCGAGGCGCCGCTCCACGTGGGTGTGGACGTCCTCCAGCGACGGGTCGAAGGCGATCTTCCCGGCGGCGAACTCGTCGCAGACCTGGTCGAGCGCGGCCACGATCCGGCGGGCCGCCGCCTTGGGGACGATGCCCTGGGCCGCCAGCATGGAGACGTGGGCCTGGCTGCCGCGGATGTCCTCCTCGTAGAGGGCGCCGTCGTCCTGGATGGACACCGAGAGCGCCACGAGGCGGGGATCGGCCTCGCCCGAGAGGGCGGCGCGGGAGATGGGCTTCGCCTTGGTCTTCGCGTTCATGGAGGGGGCGGGACGCTACCACAGCCGGCGGGGCCCGGGGAGCCGCCCCGAACCGCCCGGGCGGCCCGCGGCTCTCACCCGGAGAGCGGCGCCGCGGCGCCCTCTCCCCTTCACCCGGAGACCCACATGGCCGGCACCACCGAGCTCCTCGTCACCTTCCCCGGAGGCAAGCGCGTGGACGCGCGGCTCGGGGACCACGTCATCCGGACCGACCAGCCCGCGGCGGCCGGCGGCGCGGGGTCGGCCCCCACGCCCTACGAGCTCTTCCTGGCCTCGCTCGGGACCTGCGCCGGCATCTTCGTGCTCGGGTTCTGCCAGCAGCGCGGGCTCCCCACCGACGGCATCCGGGTGGCGCAGCGGGCGCACCACGACCCGGAGACGGGCGCGCTGCTCGGGGTGGACCTCGACGTGGTGGTGCCGGAGACCTTCCCCGAGAAGTACCGGGAGGCGCTGGTCCGGGTCGCGGATCAGTGCAAGGTGAAGAAGGCCATCCAGCGCCAGCCGGAGTTCCGGGTGCGGACGGTGGTGGGCTGAGACGGCCGTCAGCCGGTCGCCGCTGGCCGCCCCTCCCCCGCCCTCCCCGCCCGAGCGGGGAGGGAGCGCCACGCGGTGCCCGCGCCGTGTGCCGCGGCAAACCTCTTCCCCTCTCCCGCGGAGCGGGGGAGGGTCAGGGAGGGGGCGCGGCCCCGTCTAGAACCGGACCGCGAGCCCGGCGCGGATGGCGTGGGCGCGCGAGAGGCTCGGGTGGCTCGCCTGCAGCTCCGGCGCGAAGTCCATGCCGTCGAGCGGCTGGAAGAGGCCGTAGTTGAGCCAGGCCATGAAGCCGTCGTCCGAGGTGTAGGAGAGGCCGAGGTCGCCCTCGATCCCGAGCGGCGTCTTCCCGGTGCCCGGGCCGGTGGACGACGGGGTGGACTCGCCGTTCAGCGCCTGCGAGTAGATGACCGAGAAGGTGCCGGCGAGCCCCGGCAGCATCTCCCAGCGGATGGTCGGCTTGAGGTACCAGGCCTCGGTGACCTCCTTCATGATCTCGCGCCAGAAGATCATGTCCACCCGGTAGGCCGGGTTGAACCCGAAGCTGCGGATGTCGAGCACCTTGTCGCCGGCGGCGTACTGCTGCCCCATGAGGACGCCGTAGGTCTTGCCGTCGGCGCTGCGGCCGTAGACGTTGCCCATGCCGGGGTTCGAGTCGCCGCTGGCGATGCCCCACTCGCCGGAGAGCGTGAGCTTGCCGTCCAGGAGGCCGTAGCTCGCGCGGACCACGCCGCCGAACTGGCGCAGGAGCACCGGGCCGAGCGGGTTCGCCGGGTCGCTCGAGACGTTGTCCATCTGGCCGTAGACGCCGACCGCCTCGCCCTCCACCTTGAGCCGGCCCTTCTGCACGCGGGTCCAGAGGTCGAAGGTGTGGGTATAGGCGCCGCGCTGGACCACGGTGGGCGTGGTGGCGAAGGCCTGCGCGCTGGTGTTCGCGGTCGCCGCGCTGCCGGCGCCGAGAAACTCGTAGCTCTGGGTGCGGTAGCTGTAGAAGAGGCCGTAGTTCACGCTCGACTGGCCCTGCTCCAGCTTGCGGCGCAGCTCGTCCTCGGTGTCCTCGTGGACGATCTTCACGCCGATGGCCCGGACGTCGTCGGCCTGGTCGCGGTCCACCGCCTGGCCGATGCCCGCGGTGGTGCGCACGTCGGCGGTGCTGAGGCCCGAGGCGACGTAGTCCCACATCGGGATGACGGTCAGGTTGCCGAGCGGCGTGCCCGGGACCGGGATGGCGAACTGGATCCGGTCCACCGTGTCGCCGTAGTCGTCGTCGATCCCGTTGCCGGCGTGGGTGAGGACGCCGAGGCCCCAGGAGGACGGCATGCGGCCGAAGCTGAGGAGGCCGACGGGGGTCTGCACCTCGCCCCAGGCGCGCTTGGCGGCGATCGAGGCGCGGTCCGAGTTCACGCCGTAGAGCGGCGGGGTGGTGCCGCTCGTGCCGAAGGTGCCGAGGCTGAAGTCGCTCGAGTAGGGGTTCGAGCCGAGGATCACGTTGTCGAGCAGGTCGACCTGCGAGAGCACCCGGATCTGCTCGGACACGTTCAGCACCGGCTCGAGCCGCAGGCGCATGTTGGCCGAGGTGAGCGTGCCGTGCTTCACCACCCAGGCCCCGGTGGTCGGGTCCTGGTAGGTGCCGACGACCGGGCGCGGGTAGACCCAGTAGTTGTTCGGGTCGGGATCGCGGTCGAGGTCGAGGTGGTCGAAGAGGTCGGCCCGGAAGCGCAGGTACCCGTGGATCTGGAGGAAGTCGAGCTTGGGGCGGCTCGCCACGTCGGCGGTGTCCATGAACTCGCGGGCCGACTGGGCGCCCTGGAGCTCCGCGCGCAGCTCGTCGCGGAGGTCGGCCTTGGCCTTCTCGAGCTCGCGGGTGACGGCCTCCTTCACGGCCCGGTCCTGCTCGGGCGTGAGGGCCGGCGCAGCGGGCGGGGTCGCGGCGGCGTCCTTCTTCTCCGCCGGGACCGGCTGGTCCTTCGACGGCTGCGGCGCGGCGGCGCCGGTGAGGAGGGGAGCCGCGAGGAGTGCGACGAGGAGCCGATTCATGGGTACTCCTGTGGAGCGGACGGCGGGCGCTCGCCCGTCCCTGTGAGAACCGGCTTTTCAAGCACGCGCCGCGCGCTCAAGTCAAGGAGTCTTGGGCCCCTGCCGCAGCTCGACGAGCACCCCGCGCCCGCCCTTGGGATGGACGAACGCCACCTTCGCGCCACCCGCGCCGGGGCGAGGCTTCTCGTCCAGCAGCGGCGCCCCCTTGGCCCTGAGCGACGCCATCGCCTGCTCGATGTCGGGCACCTCGACGCAGACGTGGTGCAGCCCCTCGCCCCGCTTCTCGAGCGCCTTGTGCATCGGGCTGTCGGGGGAGGCGGGCGCGACGAGCTCGATCCGGCCGGCGCCGTGGCCGAAGATCGCGACCTTCACCTTCTCGCTCAGGACCTCCTCCACCTCGGCGAGGGGGAGGCCGTAGACGTCGCGGTAGAGCTCGATGGCGGCGTCGAGGTCCGAGACGAGGATGGCGACGTGGTCGAGACCGGGCATGGGCACCTCCGTGGGCGTGGGGTGGGCGAGTATACTTCACGGAACGCGCTGGCCAGCGGGGTGCTCCCATCGAGCGGACCTTCGAGGCGACCTGGGACTGGAAGATCAAGGCGACGACGGCCCTGGTGCTCGCCGCCCTCGCCGGCGCCGCCGCCTTCCTGCTCGACGCGGCGGCGCGGCTCCCCCCGGAGGCGCGCCCGGTCGCGCTGGCGGCCTCCCTCGGGCCACTGGCGCTCACCGCGCTCGGCTGCTTCGGCTTCGCGCCGCGCGCCTTCGGCGTCGGGCGCGAGGGCGTCCGGGTGCGCCGCTGGATCGCCGGGCCGGTGCTCGTGCCGCTCGCCGAGATCCGCGAGGCGCGCCGGCTCGAGCCCGGCGCGCTCCGGCGCTCGATCCGCCTGTTCGGGGTCGGCGGCCTCTTCGGCTGCTACGGCCGGTTCCGGCACCGCTCGCTCGGGACCTACCGGCTCTACGCCTCCCGCATGGACGGGCACGTGCTGCTCTCGACCACCCGCGGCCCGGTGGTGCTCACGCCGGCGCGGCCCGAGGCCTTCGTGCAGGCGGTGGCGGACGCGCGGGCGGCGGCGGGGCCGAGCGCTACCTGACCGGCTCCGCCGAGAGCACCTTGAGCGCCCCGAGCAGCCCCACGGTGTCAACCTGCGTGCCGCGCCCGAGCGCGACGTGGGTCGCGTCGGCGACCGGCTGGTCGAAGGTAGGGTCCACGGCGATCCACTCGTCGCCGGCCTTCACCTCGGCCCAGGCGTGCCAGTAGAGCGCCGGGACGCCGTCGGCGTAGCGGGTGTAGACGAGGCCGTGCACGCCGCGGGCGGGGACGCCGGCGGCGCGGGCCAGGGCGAGGAAGAGCAGCGCGTGCTCGGTGCAGTCGCCCTTGCCGGCGGCGAGCACCTCGGTGGCCCGGTCGTGGCTCGCGCCGTAGACCTTCTCGAGCCGCCCGAAGACGTGGTGCACGAGCCGCGTCGAGGCGGCGAAGGTGCCGCGCGCGTCCCCGACCACCTCCTTCGAGAGGGCGGTGAGGGCCGGGTCCTGCCAGTCGATCTCGGGGGTGGCCTCGAGCAGCTCGCCCTGACGGCCGGCGGCGCGCGGCGGGTCGCGCGCGGGGTCGGCAGCGCGCGGCAGCCTCGCGCGGACGGTCAGCACGGTGGCGCCGCCCGGGCCGGCGGCGTAGCCCTGGCGGCCACCGTCGGTCTCGCGGCGGAAGCCGGGCGGGAGCCCCATGAGCTCGTAGCGGATCGCGCCGGGCACCGTGCGCGGCAGGTCGCGCGGCAGGGGCACGCGCGCCAGGTTGAACAGGTCCACCTGGTCGAGCCGCTTCGCCACCTCGGGCGACTCCGCCCGGGCGACCAGCGAGTCGCCGTAGCGGATCTCGGCGATGTGGCCGTCGGGGGTCACCGAGACGCGCGCCGGGAGCCGGTCGCTCTCCTCCTGCTCGCGCACCACCGAGACCTCGGTCTGCACGCCGGCGCCCGCGATCGGCTCCCGGCCCAGGTAGACGTCCTCCATCTTGCGGACGCGGAGCTGCTCGGTCTCGAGCTGCGGCCCCTTGACCGTGCCGCGCGTCGCCGCGGCGAGCCGCGCGGCGTCGGCCTGCTCGGCGGTCTCGCCGGGCGCGGGGAGGCTGCGGCGCTCGGGAGCGGCGCCGGGCGCCGAGAGGGTCACCTCGCAGGTGGTCGGGGTGCAGCGGGCCTCGAGCGAGCGGGCGCCGCCGTCGCCCTCGCGGGCGCTCGAGAAGGAGAGGAGCCGGCCGCCGGGGCGCGCCTCGTAGACCTTCTCGTCCTTCTGCGAGCGGCGGACCTGCTTGCCGCCCACGGTGGCCTCGAGGACGGTCTCGGCCCGCGAGACGAGCACGTCGGCGCCGGCGCGCGTCTCGCGGGTGACCTGGAGCGTGGACCAGCCGGCCTTCTTGCCGACGAGGTAGAGGCCGAACCACTCCGGGCCGGCGGGGCGGCGGACGGTCAGGATGGTGGCGGGGCCGCCGGGTGGAGGGGTCGAGGTCCGTCTGGCCGCCCCTCCCTGGCCCTCCCCGCCCGGCGGGGAGGGGAGCACCGAGGGAGCCCCGGCGCCGCTCGAGCTCGATCCCTGCCCGCCCGGAGCGGAAGGGAGCACCGAGACCCCGGCGCCGCTCGGCGCCTGCCCGCCCGGCGAGGGTGAGGGCGCCGGAGGAGCCACGGGGCTCTGGGCGGCGGCGGGCGCGGGGGCCGGGCCGCGGTCCTGCCCGCGGCAGGCGGCGAGGGCGGCGGCGAGCGCGAGGGGGGCGAGCAGCTTCTTCATGCCGGCCACCTTGTAACAAAAACTCGCGTCCCCGACCTTCCACGCGAGAATCGGGCCGTGGGCGCCATCCTGGCCGTGCTCTTCGCCGTCTCGGTGGCCGCCGCCGCCGTGAACGGGCGCATGGAGGCGCTCACCGGGGCGGTGGTGCAGTCGGCCCAGCAGGCGGTCGCGCTCGCCCTCGGGCTCGCGGGCGTGATGGCGCTCTGGCTCGGCCTCATGAAGGTGGCCGAGGAGGCGGGCCTGGTCGGCCTGCTCGCGCGGGCGGCCCGCCCCCTGCTCCGCCGGCTCTTCCCGGAGGTGCCGCCGGACCACCCGGCGATGGGCGCCATGCTCATGAACCTCTCCGCGAACCTGCTCGGGCTCGGCAACGCCGCCACGCCGTTCGGCCTCGAGGCGATGCGGCGGCTCGAGGAGCTCAAGCCCGCGCCGGGGCCGGCGAGCGACGCCCAGGCGCTCTTCTGCGCCATGAACACCGCCTCGTTGCAGCTCGTGCCGGCCACCGTCATCGCGCTCCGGGCCGCGGCGGGATCGCGGGCGCCGGCGGAGATCATCGGCGCCACGCTGCTCGCGACCTCCTGCTCGATCGTGGTGGCGGTGGCGGCGGCGAAGGGGCTCCGGCGGCTCTACCCGGGGCCGCCCGCGCAAGGCGGCCCGGCCGACCGTCCCCCGCCCTCCCCGCCCGGCGGGGCGGGAGGAGGCGCGTCGCCGTGCTGAGGCACGCCCTCGAGCTCGCGAGCGCCTGGGCGGTGCCGCTCCTCGTCGCAGGCATCCCGCTCTTCGCCCTCGCCCGGAAGGTGAAGGTCTACCCGGCCTTCGTCGAGGGGGCGAAGCAGGGCTTCGAGACGGCGGTCCGGATCATGCCGCCGCTCGTGGCGGTGCTGGTGGCGCTCGGGATGCTGCGTGCCTCGGGGGCGCTCGACCTCGCGGCGCGCGCGCTCGGTCCCCTCACCGGCCGGCTCGGGATCCCGGCGCCGGTGCTGCCGCTCCTCCTCGTGCGACCGCTCTCGGGCGGCGGCGCGCTCGGCGTGGTGGGCGACGTGCTCCGCAGCGAGGGGCCCGACTCCTACGCCGGCCGGCTCGCCTCGGTGATGGCCGGCTCCACCGAGACCACCTTCTACGTGCTCGCGGTCTACATGGGCGCGGTCGGGATCACCCGCTACCGCCAGGCGCTGCCGGCGGCGCTGCTCGCCGACCTCGCCGGGTTCGCCGCCTCGGTGCTGGTGGTCCGCGCGCTCTTCTCCTGAGCCTCGGGCCCGCGCTCCGGGAGCCGCCGGTAGACCACCGCGCCGCCCGGCGTCGCCACCGGCGCGTAGTGCGCGAGCAGGTAGTCCCGCAGGTCCGGGAAGGCGGCGAGCGGCACGCGCGACCAGTGGTGGATGTCGGCCGGGCCGGTGTCCACGAAGAGGGCCGGCCGGTTCGCCTCCAGGTCCTCGAGCGTGGCCCGCACGTCGCGCTCCGAGCGGTGCGCGGCGGCGTCGAAGCCGTCGGGCAGGTGGCCGGGGTCGAAGTTCCCCTCGTGCACCGAGCAGGTGAGGTAGCGCGTCCCGGGGAGCCGCTGCGAGAGGTAGTAGATGGGCGAGAAGTGGCCCCAGACGAAGAGCCGGTCGGTGGGGGCGGTGTTCTCGCGCAGCCAGGCGGCGAGCGCGTTCGCGCGCGGCTCCTGGCCGGGGTAGTCGCGCAGGAGCCCGCGGGCCACCGCGTAGCCGGTGGTGCCGAGCACGGGGAGCGCGAGCAGCGCCGCGAGCCCGGCGCGCCGGAAGCGTCCGAGGCCGCCCCAGGCGCGGGTGATCGCGGCCAGGCCGGGCGCCGCCAGGATCGCGAGGGGCGGCGCGAACTGCAGGAAGTAGTGCTCGTAGAAGCGGCCGCCGGCGCTCACCGGGAGCCAGGTGAGGAGCAGCGTGAGCGCGAGCCCGCGGCGGATCGGATCGGGCGCGAGGGCGCGGCGCGTCTCGAGCGCGGCGAGCGCCCAGAGCAGGCCGGTCGCGCCGAGCACGCACTCGGCGAAGGAGGCGGCGAAGCGCGGCAGGGCGGCGTCGCCGGCGAGGCGCGACACGTAGAGGAAGTTCCGGGCGAAGACCCAGTCGTAGAAGGGCGCGAAGCGGCCCTGGGCCGCGAACCAGGCCGAGGTGGCGAGCCAGGGCAGCGCCGAGCCGAGCGCGAGCAGGCCGAAGCCGCGGAGCGCGCCGCGCCGCGCGCGCGGGTCCCGGGCCTCCCACAGGAGCGCGAGCCCGAGCCCGAGGTCGAGCACCGCCGCCTGGTGCTTCACTAAGCTCGCCGCGCCGACGCAGAGTCCGGCGGCGAGGTCGAGCCCCGGCCGCCCCTCCCGCCGGGCGCGCACGAAGAGGAGGAGCGCCGCCGCCGCCGGCAGGTTCATAACCAGCTCGGCCGAGACGGACGGGAGCTCGACCATGCCGGCGAGCACCGCCGCGAAGGCGGCGCACCAGCCGGCCCGGTCGTCTCCCGTCCAGGCGCGGGCCGCGGCGCGCGCGAGGAGGGCGGTCGCGAGCACCAGGAGCACCCCGGCGAGCCGCATGGGCCAGATCGCGTAGGCGAGCCCCGAGGGCAGGAACGCCAGGTAGGCGAGCGGCGGCTTGATGTCGGCGACGTCCACGTAGAGCCGCGCCCCGGAGGCGATCGCCCGCGCCAGGATGGTGAAGTCGCACTCGTCGATGTTGAGCAGCCCGAAGGCGAACCCCGGCAGGCGGGTCGCGAGGACGAGGGCCGAGAGGGCGGCGAAGGCGCGGCGGTCGCCGGGGCGGGAGAGGAGGGTCATCCGGGGGGCCGGGTCCCGTGTACGGGGGGGTGGCGACGGGGACGGCGGCGCAGTCTAGAATGAAGCCGACGACGGAGGCCAGCCCGCGCCCCCGCCGCTCGCGCCATGGCCGAGGCTCCCACCCCCATCGCAGCGCCGGCGCGCCCCGAGCCGCACGCCCCGCCGGGCGTGGCGGGCGCGCCGTTCTGGGCCTTCCTCCTCGCCTTCTTCGTCGTCGCCCTGGGCACCGCCTTCGGCAGCTACCTCCTGACCCGCGACGCGAGCCGCTTCGTCACCTTCTGGCCGCCGGGAGGGCTCGCCGTCGGCGCCCTGCTGCTCTCGGAGCGCCGCCGCTGGGCGGTCCTGCTGGGGACCGCGGCGGTCGCGATGGGCCTCTTCAACGCCTGGAACGGACAGCCGGCCGGGATGGTGCTCGGCTTCGCCGTCACCAACGCCCTCGAGGAGCTCGTCGCCGCGAGCCTGGCGCTGCAGCTCTGCCCGGGCCGCCCCGACCTCGGCAAGGTGCGGCACGTGCTCGTGCTCCTGGCGGTGGCGCCGTTCTTCGCCTCGCTCTTCTCCGGCGTCCTCTCCGCGGCCCTCCTCGCCGCCACGCGCGACCTGCCGTTCCTCGAGAGCGCGGCGGGGCTCTGGATGGGAACCGGCCTCGGCATCCTGGTGATGGCGCCGCTGGTCCTCGCCTGGGCGCAGCCGAGCCCCGGCCGGCCCGCCCCCGGGCGCGTGGTCGAGGCCGCCCTCCTCGGCGTCGCCTTCGCGCTGAGCTCCTGGCTCGTCTTCGGCACCTGGGGACCGAGCCTCCTCCGCGACGAGTTCCTCCTCCTCCCGGTCGCCACCTGGGCGGCGCTCCGCTTCGGCCCGCGCGGCGCGACCACCGTGGGGCTCGGCACCGCCCTGGTGATGCTCTGGGCCACGGCGAACGACTACGGCCCCTTCGCGCACGGCGCGCGCGCGGCGGAGTCGGGCCTCGCCGCCGAGGTCTACCTGGCGGTGGCGCTCGTCACCTCCCTCGTGCTCGCGAGCGTGGTGGAGGAGCGGCGGCGCGGCGCGGCGGCGCTCGCGGCCTCGGAGCGCTCGCTCCGGCTCCTCGGGGCGTCCATGGACCGGACGCTCGACTGGACCACCTGCTTCACCGCGGACGGCTGGCTGGTCTACGCCAACGAGACGCTCTGCCGGTTCCTGGGGCTGCCGCGCCAGCGCGTGATCGGGCAGCAGGTGTGGAAGCTCTTCCCGGGCTCGACGCCCGAGCAGTGGCGCGACACCTTCGCGCGCGTGCAGGGCACCGGCAGCCACTCCTACGAGGGGGTGATCGCCCCGCCCGGCGGCGAGCCCATCCCAGTGGAGATCCACGCCAGCCTGGTCCGCTTCGACGACCAGGACTACTGCGTCGCCACGGCCCACGACCTCCGGGAGCGGAAGGCGGCCGAGGAGGCGGCCCGCATGGCCGGGGTGGGCACGCTCGCCGCCGGCATGGCGCACGAGATCAACAACCCGCTCGCCTACGTGCTCGGGAACCTCTCCTGGATGCGCGAGGAGGTCGGCGCCCTCCGCTCGGCGCTGCGGACGGGCGCCGGCGAGCCCGACGGCAAGCTCGAGCAGTTCCTGCAGGTGATCCGCGAGACCGAGGAGGGCGCGACCCGGGTGCGCGAGGTGGTGCGCGACCTGAAGCTCTTCTCCCGCGCCGACGGCGAGGGCACCGGCGCGGCCGACGTCCGGCGCGTGCTGCGCGGCGCCATCAGCCTCGCCAAGAACGAGCTGCGCCACCGCGCCCGGCTCTCCACCGAGATCGCCGACGTCCCGCCGGTCGCCGGCGACGAGCACCGGCTCGGGCAGGTCTTCCTGAACCTGATCGTCAACGCGGCGCAGTCGATCCCGGAGGGGCACGCCGACGAGAACGTGGTGCGGGTCTCCGCCCAGACCGACGCCTCGGGCGAGGTGGTGGTCGAGGTGCAGGACTCGGGCTGCGGCATGACGGCCGAGGTCCGGAACCGGATCTTCGAGCCGTTCTTCACCACCAAGCCGGTCGGCAGCGGGACCGGGCTCGGCCTCGCCATCTGCCACGGCATCGTGAAGGCCTGCGGCGGGCGCATCGACGTCGAGTCGGTGCCGGGCGCCGGCAGCCTCTTCCGCGTGGCGCTGCCGGCCGCGACCGCCGTGCCCGGGCCCGCCCCGGCGCGCGACGCCGCCCCCGCCGCCCCGCGCGGCCGGATCCTGGTGCTCGACGACGACCCGCTGGTGGGGCGCGTCATCGGGCGCATCCTCGAGGGGCACCACGTGGTGGCGCTCACGAGCCCGCGCGACGCGCTCGAGCGGCTCGCGCGGGACACGTTCGACCTCGTGCTCTGCGACCTCATGATGCCGGAGATGACCGGCATGGACTTCCACGCGCAGCTCTCGCAGCTGCGCCCGGCCCTGGCCGAGACGCTGGTGTTCATCACCGGCGGCGCCTTCACGCCCCAGGCGCGCGAGTTCCTCGAGCGGACGCCGAACCAGCGGATCGAGAAGCCGTTCGAGCCGGCCGCCTTGCGCGGGGCGGTGGCCCGGGCGCTCACCCGCGCGAGGGCGGCGGCCGCCTCGGGCGGTTAGACGACCGCGCGTGCCCGCCCGCGTCCTGCGCTTCGCCCTCGAGGACCTCCGCCGCGCCTTCGGCGGGCTCGTGCCGGCGGGGACCGACCCGCGCCACGACACGCGCCCCTTCCGCGCCTTCCGCGCCGCGCTCCTCGAGGCCGCCGCGGCGGCCGCCGTGGCCCCGGCCGCGCTCGGGTTCTGGTGGGAGGGGAGCTACAACGGGTACTGGCTCGCCGTGTCGGTGGAGCCGCCGGAGGCGATCCCCGGCCCCTTCGCCGAGCGGGCCTGCCCGGTGGACGACGAGCGGCTCGCGCCGCCGCGCCCGGACCGCTATCCTCTGGCGGCCGTCTCGCCGGGCGCCGCCACGGTCGCCCGCGACGAGGCCGGCGCCGCGTACGAGGCCCCCTTCGGCGCCCCGACCGGCCACTTCGGCGCACCCGGCGTGAGGAGGATCACATGAGAGCGGTGACGTTCACGGGCAAGGGCGGGCCGGAGGTGGTGGCGGTGCGCGAGGTGGAGGACCCCGCGCCGGCTCGCGGCGAGGTGCTGGTGCGCGTCCGCGCCGCCGCCCTGAACCGCGCCGACCTGCTGCAGCGGCGCGGGCTCTACCCGCCCCCGCGCGGCACGCGCGACGACATCCCCGGGCTCGAGCTCGCGGGCGAGGTGGTCCGGTGCGGGGACGGCGTCACCGCCTGGAAGCCGGGCGACCGGGTCATGGCCATCGCCGCCGGCGAGGCGCAGGCGGAGCTCGCGGTGGTGCACGAGCGGATGCTCCTGCCGGTGCCGGAGGGGCTCTCCTGGGAGGAGGCCGGGGCCATCCCCGAGGCCTTCCTCACCTCGCACGACGCGCTCTTCACGCTCGGCGGGCTGCGCCCCGGCTGGCCGGTGCTGATCCACGCCGCCGGCTCGGGGATCGCCACCGCGGCGATCCAGCTCGTGAAGGCCGCGGGCGCCGTCGCGCTCGGCACCTCCCGCTCGCCGGAGAAGCTCGAGCGGGCCGGCGCGCTCGGGCTCGCGCACGGGATCCGGGTGGGGCGCGAGGAGCCCCGGTTCGCCGACGAGGTGAAGCGGCTCACCGGCGGGAGGGGCGCGCCGCTCGTCCTCGACTTCGTGGGCGCGAGCTACCTGCCGGAGAACCTGGCCGCGCTCGCCCCCGGCGGCCGGATCGTCTGCATCGGCACGATGGGCGGCGTGAAGGGGACGCTCGACCTGGGCCTCCTGCTCCGGAGCCGGGCCACCGTGGTCGGCACGGTGCTCCGGCCGCGGCCGCTCGAGGAGAAGATCCGCGCCACCCAGGAGTTCGCGCGCGACGGCCTGCCGCTGCTCCGCGCGGGCCGGGTGAGGCCGGTGCTCGACCGGGCGCTGCCGCTCGACGGGGCGCGCGAGGCGCACGAGGCGATGGAGCGGAACGACTCCTTCGGCAAGCTGGTGCTCACGGCGTAGCGCCCGGCCGCAACCCCCGGGACGGGCCCTTCGGCGGAGGGCGGCCGCTCCGTACATTCCCGAGCGGAATGGCACAGTCGATCCTGAGGCGGGCGAGGCCCCTCATGCTCGCGCGCCTCGCCGGGGCGGCCCTCACCTTCGGGGCCCCGCTCGTGCTGGCGCGGGTGCTCCTGCCGGCCCAGTACGGCACGTTCAAGCAGGCCTGGCTGGTCATCAACACGCTCTACCTGGTGCTGCCGCTCGGGGTCACGCCGAGCCTCTACTACTTCGTCCCCCGGGAGCCGGCCGAGCGCGACCGGTACATCGCCCAGGCCCTCCTCGCGACCACCGCGGTGGGAGCGCTCGCCGCGCTGCTCGTGCTCCTGGCGCGCCCACTGCTGGAACTCCAGTTCCACAACCCGGAACTCGACCGCCACCTGCCGTGGGTGGCCGGCATCACCTTCCTGTACCTGGCCGGCACGTCGCTCGACCACGCCTACAACAGCCTCTCCCGGATCGGCGCGGCGGCGGCGGTGCGCGTCGCCACCGAGGGGGCGCGGGCGGCGGCCATGATCGGGGGCGCCCTCGCGACCCGGTCGCTCGAGGGGCTCTTCGCGGGCATCGCTCTCGCCCTCGGCCTGCGCGCCGCCGCGGCCTGGGCGCTGCTGGCGCGGGCCCACGGCCTGCGCGGCTCGCGCGCCGCGCTCAAGGCGCAGCTCGGCTACGCCCTCCCCTTCGGCGTCGCCTTCCTGGCGCTCATCCCGCAGCAGCAGTTCCACCAGTACGCGGTGGCCGCGAGCGTGAGCGCGGCCGCCTTCGCCGTGTACAGCGTCGGGTGCTTCCAGCTCCCCATCGTGGACGTGCTCTACACGCCGGTGTCGGAGGTGCTGCAGCTCGGGCTCGCCGAGGACGACCGCCAGGGCGGGCGCGGCGGGCTCGCGCTCTTCCACGAGGCGGTGGCGCGGCTCTCCTTCGCGTTCCTGCCCCTCATGGGCGTGCTCTTCACTTGCGCGCCGGCCCTGATCGGCTTCCTCTTCACCGACCGTTACCTCGCGGCGGCGCCCATCTTCCGCATCTCGCTCGCCTCGGTGGCGCTCTCGGCGCTGCCGCTCGACGGCGTGATGCGGGCGCGGGCGCAGAACCGGTTCGTGCTGGCGGCGGCGCTCGTGAAGCTCGCCGCCACCGTGCCGCTGGTGCTCGCCGGGCTCCGGCTCCTCGGCCCGCCCGGCGCGATGGCCGGCTGGATCGCGGGCGAGGCGCTGGGGCGGCTGCTCCTCCTGCAGCGCACCGCGACGCTCTTCGGCGTGCCGCTCCTCCGCGCGCTGCCCCTCCGCGAGCTCTCGCGCTACGGCCTCGCCACCGCGCTCGCCACCCCGCCCGCCTGGCTGGCCCTGCACGCCGCGCCGACGCGCTTCACGGCGCTGGCCGTCTGCGGCCTCTGCTTCCTCGCGGCCTACCTGGGCGTCCTCTGGTGGATGGGCTGGCTTCCCGTGGGGCTCCCGCTCCGGCGGGGCTCGCTCGAGCCCTCGCCCACCGGGCAATCGGTAGAGCCCGCGGCCGACGGTCGCGTCCCGGGGCGGGCGGGGCTGTAATTGGTGCCGCAGCGGGCGCTGCAAGATCGCCCGGTCCAGTCCTCATCGGCGGGGTGCACGGCCCGGATCCGCCCATCCGGCGGGGCCCGCGCGCGGCGGCACGCGCATTGCTGACCTCCTGGCCCGCGATGCCCAAGACCAAGGACGGAGCCCAGATGAAGAGCGTGCCGAGCGCCACCAACGCCACCTCTCTCGAGCTGTACCTCTCCGAGCTGAAGAACTTCCCGCTCCTCACGGTGGAGGAGGAGCAGCGGCTCGCCCGGCAGTACCGGGCGAGCGGCGACACCCGCGCGGCGCACCACCTCGTGACCTCGAACCTCCGGTTCGTGGTGAAGGTGGCCTACGAGTACCGGTCGTACGGCCTCAAGATGTCCGACCTCATCCAGGAGGGGAACCTGGGGCTCATGAAGGCCGTGCAGAAGTTCGACCCCGACAAGGGGATCCGGCTCATCTCGTACGCGGTCTGGTGGATCCGCGCGTACATCCAGAACTACATCCTGCGCTCCTGGTCGCTCGTGAAGCTCGGGACCACGCAGGCCCAGCGGAAGCTCTTCTTCTCGCTCGCCCGGACCAAGCGCGAGCTCGACAAGCTCTCCTCCGAGCACGGGTTCGAGTCGGACGGCAACGACGCCGACAAGATCGCCCGCAAGCTGCGGGTGAAGACCACCGACGTGAAGGAGATGGAGCAGCGGATGGAGGGGCGCGACCTCTCGCTCGACGCCCCGATGGGCGACGGGGGCGGGTACGCCCACGTGGACATGCTGGTGGGCCACGGCGCGCCGCAGGACCACGCGCTCTCCGAGGCGCAGGAGGAGCGCCTGCTCTCCGGGAAGGTGAAGGAGGCGCTGCTGCGGCTCGACGAGCGCGAGCGGTACATCATCGAGAAGCGGCTCATGACCGACAAGCCGGTCACGCTCTCGGAGCTCGGCGAGCACTTCGGCTTCTCGCGCGAGCGGGCCCGGCAGCTCGAGATCCGGGCGAAGGACAAGCTGCGCCGCGAGCTGCAGGCGCTGGCGGTCGAGATCGAGTGGCCGCTCGGCGCGCTGGCCGGCGAGGGCGCCGCGGCGTAGGCGCGCAGGTCACGAGGCGCGCGGACCGCCGTTCCCCCGAGGCGGCGGCAGACGCGAGGAGGCCCGCCCCCCGATCGACGGGGGGCGGGCCTCTGTCCGTCCTGGAGGGGAGCGCGGGCGCTACGCGGCCCGCCGCTCGTCCTCGCGCTTCGCCTGCCGCTTGCGCCGGAGCGCGCCGAGGAGGCCGATGAGGGCGAGGAGCCCGGCCTCGGCCCCGGCGGAGCAGCCGCCGCTCGCGAGGGCGCCGCCGCTGCCGGCGGTGGAGCCGGCGGTCGAGGTGCCGGTGTCGGCGCCCCCGGCCGCGGCGCCGCCGGAGCTGGGGGTGCCGGTGGCGCCCGTGGCCGGGTCGGTCGGGCCGCCGGTGCTGGCGCCCGGGGGCGCCGCGAGCGCGGTGTTGACGAGCACGAGGTCGCCCTGGCGCGAGAAGGGCACCGCCTGGCCGAACCAGGTCACCGCCTGGGCGGCCGGCGCGCGCACCGTCACCTTGCCGAGCGCGTCGCCGGTGAGGGCGAGCGTGGCGCCGTTGAGCCCGTCCGCCTCGAGCACCGTCGAGGTGCCGTCCTGCTGGAGCACCGGGCCGGTCGCGTCCTCGAGGAGCGAGCCCGCGACCAGCAGGGCCCGCGAGAGCGCGCCGGCGTCGTACTCGGCCACGCCGGTGGTGCCGACGAGGTGGTAGCCGCCGGCGCGCCGCTCGCCCGCCGGCGAGGAGTTGAAGATGGCCGCGGCGACGTGCGCCCCGTCGGTCACGGTGAGGCCGCCGTCGGCCTGGCTCTGGTCGAGCGCCGCCACCTGCTGCCGCCCCGCCCAGCTGCCGGTGGGCACGAGGGCGGTGAGGAAGGTGGCGTTCTGGGCCGGCGCGGCGGGGTGGATCGACGCCACCGAGACCTGGCCGGCCGGGTTGAGGTCGGAGATGTGCGCCGGCGCCTGGGTGAAGAAGTCCACGCCGAAGCCCTGCGGCGCGACCACCGCCACGCCGAGGAGCTGGCCGCCGGTGCCGGTGCCCTGGATCCAGCTCCCGTCCTGGCTGGCGCCGTTCATGAAGTGGGCGATGAAGTGGTAGTCGTGCGACAGGCTCGACTCGACGACGTCGCGGAGCACCACCCACTTGCGATCGAGGAAGAGCGCGTGGCGGTCCCAGCGGGTGAGCCCCATCGACGCCGGGTAGAGCTTCGCGCCGTCGCCCACCGCGTAGGCGAAGTGGCTGGTCGAGCCGTGGAACGAGATCTGCCCCTGCCGCTGCGAGAACCAGCCGTAGCGGGTGGAGCCGTCGCCGTTCGAGCGGACGCCGTCGCCGAGCTGGCCGGCGCCGTCCACGGTGAGGCTGTTGTGGTAGACGGTCTGGTTCGCCATCGGCGGGGGCGACGAGGGCTGGCCGATGTAGTAGCCGTCGGCCTCGGGGGCGAGCCAGCTGCCGTTGCCGTAGAGGTAGAAGCCGTTGTCGTCGGCGTGGTCGTGGCTGAAGTCGAGGTCCGGCAGGAGCGGGTCGCTCGCCGCGAGCCGCTGCCAGAAGCTCTTCCCGCCGTAGTCGCCGCACTTGAGGCCGAAGAGCAGCGCGCCCGGGTCCCAGCTCGAGCGGAAGACCACGCCGCCCATGTTCGGGCCGTACCAGTCGAGCGGCTGCGTGTGCAGGTCGGTCGTGGCGACGCTCGGATCCCAGTAGAGGAACTCGAAGATCTGGGCGTTCTGCTCGGGCGCGTAGGTGTTGCGCTTCGTGCCCGCGAGCCACCGGTCGGCGGCCGCCTGGGCGACGCCGTCGCCGTAGCGCGAGCCGGCGTAGCGCAGCGCGAAGAGCTGGTCGTCCTGGCCGAAGCCGAAGAAGTCGCCGTAGGCGAGGACGTAGGCGTTGGGCTGCTCGGGGAGCTGGTTCCAGGCGCGGTAGGCGCCGAGCCCCTTCACGATGCCCATCGCGGTGAGGTCCTCGTGGCCGGCGCGCTTGAGCGCGTCCACGAACGGCAGGTGCCAGAGGAGGCCGTAGGCGAGGTAGCTCGGCCCCTCGTGCCAGGCGCCGTCGGTCATCGGGTCGGTGACCGCCGCGATGTGCTGGGCGTTGGCGACCGCCTGGTTGCGCCAGGCGTCCACGGTGGCCTGGTCCCACTCGCCCTCGAGCGCCAGGGCGGCGAGGCCGAAGGAGTCGGTGTTCACCCAGTTGTGGTTCTGGCCGTACTCGGCCGACCACCAGACGCCGTTCACCGCGTTCGCGTACTGCGCGGCGGCGTTGCGGGCGATCACCTGCTGGACCGTGGTCCGCTCGGACGCGGTCAGGTTCGGGTAGAGGAGGTCGTAGGCGATCGCCACGCCGGTCAGCAGGTGGCCGAGCATGAGGTCCTGCGAGCCGTCGAGGTCCAGGTTGCCCCACGAGGCGGCGGACATCAGCCAGTCGTGCGCGAGCTGGAAGTACTGCGAGCCGCCGTCGATCTGCCACAGGAAGGCGAAGACCTCGAGCGCGTTGCCGATGTCGCGCCGGTCGCCGACGTTGAAGGTGCGGCCGGTGTTCCAGGTGACCGTCCCGTCCGAGGCGATGTTCGTGCCGACGAACTGATCGACGCCGTTCTTGAGGCCGGTGTAGACCACCTGGTGCGTGCTCTTCGCCTGCTGCTGCAGGCGGGCGACGTCGCCGGGCCCGAAGAACAGGCGCGGGTGGGTGGCGGCGGAGGCGGCGAGCGGGCAGAGCAGCGCGAGGATGAGGGCCGTCTTCTTCACTGGGGCTCCTGGGTCGTGGGGCGCCCCGATGGAGCGGTCATTTCGACGCTCGGCACCCCGGTCAGGTGGCCATGAGACACGGAGGCTGGGGGCTAGACACCAGCCGCCCAGGCGAGCGCTCCGGAGCGGCCCGGAATTCCTGGAATGAAGTGGAGGTGGG
The DNA here is from genome assembly GCF_023169965.1 of Anaeromyxobacter paludicola. NCBI lineage: Bacteria > Pseudomonadati > Myxococcota > Myxococcia > Myxococcales > Anaeromyxobacteraceae > Anaeromyxobacter > Anaeromyxobacter paludicola. Next base: position 2,865,833 of record NZ_AP025592.1, read on the forward strand.
CGTCGCACCCACCGTCAGGGGATTGACGCCAGGTGGGAGATGCAGGCGGCTGGCGCACCCCCCCGGAATGGGCTTGAATGCCCGCTCACATGCGCGTCCCCGCCGAAGCCCAGCAGAGCCCCTTGCCCGCCGAGCCCAGGCGCGAGCTCACCCTGCGCGCCGTGCTCACGGCCATGGCCGTCGCGGCCCTCATCGGCGCCTCGTATCCGTACGTGGTCCTCAAGATCGGCTACGGGCCCAACATCTCCGTGGTGAGCGCCTTCTTCGGCTACCTGGCGCTCGGGGTGATCGGCCTCGCCACCGGCGCGCGCGGCACGCGCTGGGAGAACAACCTCGTGCAGACCGCCGGCACCGCCGCCGGCCAGGCCGGCTTCATGTGCACGCTGCTCGCGGCCTTCGACATGCTGAACGCGAAGCCGGAGCTCGGCTTCTCGGTCCACCTCTCCACGCTGCAGATCTTCTCCTGGCTCACCGTGGCCGGGCTCCTCGGCGTGCTCCTCGCCGTGCCGCTGCGGCGCCACTACATCGACGAGGAGAACCTCCCCTTCGCCGACGGGACCGCGGCGGGCGAGACCATGCTGGTCCTCGACCTCGACCGGCGCGAGGCGGCGCACCGCGTCCGCGCGCTCGGGCTCGGCCTGCTCCTCTCGGCGCTGGTGGCCGTGGTCCGCGACCTCCACTGGAAGCTGAAGCTGGCCGGCGACCGCGTGCTGCAGCTGCTCCCCCTCATCCCGGGCGAGGTGGGCTTCGGGGCGCACGGCGCGGCGCTGCGGATGGGCTCCGAGGTCTCGCTCCTCTCCTTCGGCTCCGGCCTGCTGGTCGGCCTGCGCGTGACCCTGTCGATGGGGCTCGGGATGATCGTCGCCTGGGTGCTGGCGCCGCCGCTCCTCGTGGGCGCCGGCGTGGTCCCCGAGCAGACCTTCGCGGCGGTGCTCCGCTGGGTGATGTGGCCCGCGACCGGCCTCATGGTGTCGGGCGGCCTCACCGCGCTCGCGCTCAAGTGGAAGGTGGTGCTGCGCAGCTTCCAGGGGCTCTCGCGCAAGCAGCTCGCCGGCGCCCCGGAGGAGTTCCCGATGCGGCTGGTGGTCTGGGGCGCGCTCGGGCTCTCGGTGGCCCTGGCGGTCGTCCAGAAGATCTCGCTCGGCTTCCCCTTCTGGCTCACCGCGGTCTCGCTCCTGCTCTCGCTCCCGCTCATGCTGGTGGGGACGCGGGTGCTCGGCGAGACCAACTGGGCGCCCATCAGCGCCCTCGCCAACCTCATGCAGGCCGTCTTCGCCGCCATCGTCCCGGGCCACATCCCGGTGAACATGATCGGCTCGGGCATGAGCGGGACGGTGGCCGCCAACGGCGAGCACCTCATGCAGGACTACCGCGCCGGCCAGATCGTCGGCGCCAACTACCGGCACCTCACCATCGTGCAGCTCCTGGCGGTGCCGGTCGGCTCGCTGGCGGTGGCGGTGGCCTACCCGGCCCTCCGCGCGCGCTACGGCGTGGGCGGCGACGGGCTCTCGTCCCCCATCTCGGTGAAGTGGGCCGGCTTCGCCGAGCTGCTCGCGAAGGGCTTCTCGACCCTGCCGAAGGGCTGCCTCACCGCGCTCGCGGTGGCGCTCGCGCTCGGGGTGGTGCTGACGGTGCTCGAGGCCGACCCGCGCCGGCACCGCTACCTGCCGTCGCCCACCGCGGTGGGGCTCGGGATGCTGATCCCCGGCTACGCCGTGCTGCCGATGGTGCTCGGCGGCCTGGTGCAGGCGCTCTGGCGCCGCTTCTCGCCGAAGGGCGAGGAGAGCTACTGCACCCCGCTCGCGTCCGGCTTCATCGCCGGCGAGGCGCTGGTGGTGCTGCTGCTCTCGATCCTGGCGATGGCGGGCGTCGCGCTGTAGGCGCGGCGGGGGCGGCGGGAGGGGTCCCCGCGCAGCGGGGGAGGGCGGAGCCCTCCAGGGCGGGCGAGCTTCGCCGCAGGCGAAGCGTAAGGGACCCGCCGAGCGGAGGGTGGGGCCCCGACGGCTCCGCCGGCGGGGCGGGACAGCATGTCCCGTTAAAATCCGGAGGCGGCCCCGCCGTGCTGGCCGGGACCGCCTCGCGGTGGGGGAGACTGCCACTGCGACTGCGGCGGGGTGGGCTAGGCCCCGCGGAAGGGGTGGGACGTCACACGAACCTCACGTGGGGCGACATCGCCCGCGCGAGCGGAGAGCGGGTGAGGATGAGCTTGGCGCGCTCGACGCGCTTCTCGCCGAAGCCGTCGGCGGCGTCGTAGGCGGCGCTCACGAGGTCACCGAGGGTGGTCACGAAGCGGCGCGGGGAGAGGCGGGGGGTACGCTTCCGGGTCGTCGTCTTCATGCCCTGCCCTAAAGCAATCGGCTTGCCTACCACCGCACCGACGGATTACGAGGGCTTGCCTCGCGGACTCCGACGCGCCGCGGCTGAACCCTGTAACTTTTCCGGTGTCCGGGCGGAAATACCGCCAGCCGGTACCCATTCGCGCTCCCCCCAGAGGGGATGATAGAAGGCCGCCCCATGCCGACCAGCCCCTCCCGAGACCTTCAGACTTTCAAGAACCCGAAGCCGGACCGCCCGTACGAGATCCGGATGGAGTGCCCGGAGTTCACCTGCGTCTGCCCGGTGACGGGGCAGCCCGACTTCGCCACCATCCGGCTCACCTACGTCCCGGCCGAGCTCTGCGTGGAGCTCAAGAGCCTGAAGCTCTACCTCTGGGCCTTCCGCGACGAGGGCACCTTCCACGAGGCGGTGACCAACCGGATCTGCGACGACCTCGTGAAGCTGCTACAGCCGCGCTTCATGGAGGTGGTGGGCGACTTCGCCGTTCGCGGCGGCATCCACACCGTGGTGGTCGCGCGGCACGGGAAGCGTCCGGACGCGCTCTAGCCAGCGCCGGAGCGCCTGCGCCGGCTCCTCGACGAACCGGCGCGACACCTCCGCCATCAGCAGCGCCGCGCCCACGCCGGCGAGGACCATCCCCGGCGACCAGCCCAGCTCGCGGTTCAGGAACGGCTGCTGCCAGAGGTAGAGGCCGAACGAGATCCGGCCGAGGTGGACCGCCGGCGCGGAGTTGAGCACCCGCCCGGCGAGCGCGGCGGGGTGGCCAGTGGCCCAGAGCAGCACCGCGCCGGCCGCCACCGCCTCCGCCTGGTACCCGAGCCAGAAGCGGTAGTCCCAGGCGAAGGCCCGGAACAGGAGCGGCGCGCCCAGGAAGAGGAAGGCCGCGGCGGCCGCCGCCACCGGCCCCCGCGAGAGGGCGCCGAGGACCGCCCTCCCCTTCCCCTCGGCCCGGGCGAGCGCGAAGACGCAGCCGAGCATGACGGCGTCGATCCGGGTGTGGAGCATGAACGCCATGGAGGGGCGAAGCCCCGGGGCGAGCCACCAGGTCCCGAGCCGGAGCAGCGGCGCGGCGAGGAAGAGCGCCAGCGCCACCCGGAGCGCCCGCCGGCGGCCGAGCAGGAGCAGCGCGGGCGGCCAGAGCAGGTAGAACTGCTCCTCGGCGGAGAGCGACCAGAGGTGGCCGAGCCACCAGTGGTCCGGCAGCCCCAGGTAGTCGGTCAGGAAGAAGAAGGCGCGCGAGAAGTACGGGAGCGGGATGTGCGCGGTGCCCGCCGCGGCCAGGACCGCCATGGCGGCGAGGAAGGCCCAGCAGGCGGGGAGGATCCGGAAGGCGCGCCGGAACCAGAACGCGCCGAGCCGGATCGTGCCGGTGCGATCCCGCTCGCGCTCGAGCAGCCCGGTGATGAGGAAGCCGCTCACCACGAAGAAGACGGTGACCCCCATCGAGCCCGCGGCCCGGACGAGGTAGAGCCCGCGGACGGCCGCCACCGCGCCGATCGCCTCGGCCGCGTGCCCCGACACCACCAGCCCCGCCGAGAGGGCCCGCAGGCCGTCGAGCGACGGGATCCGCCCCTGCTGCATGTTCCACCCCGGCGAAAGCTCGGCATCCTGGTGTGCGTGCGGCAGCCCTCCGGTCGGAGCGCTGCCGCGCTGGAGCCCGAGCGTGCCCTCTGCCCCGAGGGGTCCGCGGGTCGCACCTCCTCCCTCGCCCTCCCCCGCTCCGCGGGAGAGGGGAAGAGGGCCGCGCTCCGAGCTGAGAATCTGCCGAGGGGCGCTCCCTCCCCGCTCGGGCGGGGAGGGCTGGGGAGGGGCGGCCAGCGGTGGCCAGATCGAGAAGGGGGACGCCCAGGGGGTGATTGTCCCCCCGCCCCCCGGCCCCCACCCTTTCACCCGTGCGCCCCCCTGCCCTCGCCGCGGCCTGGCTGGCCGCGCTGCTCGCCCTCGCAGCCTGCGGCTCCTCCGCCAGACCGGTCACCTCCAACGGCGGAACCGACGGCGGGACCGACGCCGGCAGCGACGGCGGCCCCGACGGCGGCAGCCTGACGTGCGGCGACGGCGGCCCCTGCGAGCGGACCTGGCCCCCGTCGCGCCCCGGCTACGCGAGCCCCATCCCCGCCGAGAACGCGCTCGCGGGCGACGCCACCTGGTCGAACGGCACGGCGAGCTGGAGGTCCGGGCGGTTCGACGCCTACCTCGACCGGAGCTCCGCCCGCGGCGGCGAGCGGGTGCAGGTGATGGCCACCTCCGACGCCGCGCACCAGGCCCGCTGGGCGCTCTACCGCTTCGGCTGGTACGGCGGGGCCGGCGCGCGCAAGGTGCTGGAGGGCGGTCCGCTCCCGGTCTCGCCGCAGCCCCCCTGCCCGCCCGATCCCACCACCGGGCTCGTCCGCTGCGCCTGGCCCGCCGCCTTCGCGGTGGACGTGCCCGCCGACGCGGTCTCGGGGATCTACGGCCTGAAGCTCACGCGCGACGACGGCGCCGTCGGGTTCGCGCCGCTCGTGGTGGTGGACGGCCGGCCCGCCGACCTCCAGGTCCAGGCCGCCGTGCAGACGGCGCAGGCCTACAACGGCTACGGGGGCGAGTCGCTCTACCGCGACGACTCGGCCAAGGTGCCCGGCGGGCTCGCCACCGTGGTGAGCTTCGACCGCCCCTACGACCGCGGCGCCGGCATGGGCGCGATGTGGGACGGCGAGGTCCGCTTCGCGCAGTTCCTCGAGCGCCACGGCTACGACGCCACCTACAGCACCAACCCCGCGGCGGTCGCGGGGGGCCTCGCCGGGCTGACGCGCACCGGCGCCTTCCTCAGCGTCTGGCACGACGAGTACTGGGCCGGCGAGGAGCGCACCCTGCTCGAGCAGGCCCGCGACGCCGGCGTGCCGGTCCTCTTCTTCGGCGCCAACGCCGGCTACTGGAAGGCGCGCCCGGGCGACTTCGCCGGCGCCGCCAACCCGCGCACCCTCACCTGCTACAAGGCCAACCCGGCCGCCGATCCGGTCCAGGACGCCTCCCGCACCGGCCGCTTCCGCGACCCGGTCATCGGGCTCCCCGAGCAGTCGCTCACCGGGGCCATGTACGAGTCCTTCACCATCCTGCAGTCGCCCTTCGTGGTGAAGGACGCCACCTCCTGGCTCTTCGCCGGGACCGGCCTCGCGCCCGGCGACGCGGTCGCCATGCTGGTCGGCTACGAGTACGACCGGGTCTTCTCCGGGTTCGACGTGCCGGCCGGGACCGCGGTGCTCGCGGAGTCGCCGCTCGTGGACGGCGAGGGCAAGCCGGGGCTGGCGCAGGCGGTCGCGTACCGCGCCGGGAGCGGCGCGCTGGTGTTCGACGCGGCCACCATCGGCTGGACCCGCGGCCTCGACCCGCTCTCGACGGTCCACGACGCCCGGGTGGAGCGGATGACGGCCAACGTGCTCGCGCAGGCGCTCGGCCTGCCCGTCCCCGACGCGCTCGCCGCGCCCGCCCCGCCCGCCGCGCCCGCGCCCCAGGGGCCGTTCGCGGCGAGCGTCGCCACCGTGGCGACCGGGCTGCCGCAGCCCACCGGCGTCGCGCGGCTGCCGAGCGGCGTCCTCGCGGTCGCCTCGCCCGCCGCGAACCAGATCTTCCAGGTCCAGCCCGGCGGGGCGGTCTCGGTGCTCGCCGGGGACGGCCAGCCCTCGAAGGACCCGCGCTTCGACAACCAGCCCGCCGCCACGGCCCGCTTCAACCAGCCGACGGGCGTCTGGGCCGAGGCCGACGGCAGCCTGCTCGTCGCCGACGCCAACAACGGCGCCATCCGGCGCATCGGGACCGACCCGGCGCGCACCGTCAGCACCATCGCCGGCACCTTCGGCGTGAAGGGCTTCGCCGACGGGCCGGCGCTGCAGGCCCGCTTCCGCATGCCGACGGCGCTCCTGCGCGACCCGGTCACGGGCGACCTGCTCATCGCCGACACCGGCAACGCCCGCATCCGGCGGCTCGACGCGGCCGGGACGGTGAGCACGCTCGTGGGGGCGGCCGGCGGCGGGAACCTCGACGGCCCGGCCGCGACGGCCCGCATCGGCGCGCCCACGGCGCTCGCGGCCGGGCCCGACGGGCGCATCTACTTCGTGGACTCGGCGGCCCGCGCGCTGAAGGCCATCGGCCGCGACGCGGCGCGCACCGTCACCACGCTCGCGGGCGGAGCCGGCGAGGGCACGCAGGGGGCGGCCGACGGGACCGGCGACGTGGCGCTGCTCGCCCCGCAGGGCGGCGCCGCCTGGGCCGGCGGCGCGCTGGTGCTCTCCGATCCCGGCAACTTCCGCCTGCGCGCGGTCGCGCCCGGCGCCACCGCCGCCGCCTCGAGCGTGCACACCGTGGCCGGCACCGGCCGGACCGGGAACGCCGACGGCCCGGGAGGTCAGGCCAGCTTCGGCCTGCCTCTCGGGCTCGCGGTGGGACCGGACGGCACGCTCTACGTCGCCGACGGGGCGGCGGGCGCGGTGCGGGCCGTCCGGTTCTGAAAGGGTTGACCAGAACACCCATCCCGTCGCCGCGGCGAGCGATGCGCGTCGCATCGCGTCGTTGCTCCTCCCTCACATACGTTCCACGTATGCTCGGTCGTCGCGCCTCGCGCTGCTCGCGCCTCGCTCACCTGGCTCGGTCCCGGGTATTCTGGGCAACCCTGAGCCCCGGGCTACGCCGCCCGGCGCTCCTGGTCCTCGCGCTCGCGCGCCGCCCGCTCGGCGGCCTTCTTCGCCTTGCGGCGCCGGCGCAGCCAGCCCGCCACGAAGATGGGGATGGCCGAGAGGAGGCCGGAGCCGCCCGCGGAGCACCCGCCGCCGCTCTTGCCGGCGGTGGCGTCCGCGCCGGCGCCGGCGGTGGCCGCTCCGGCGGTGCTGCCGGCCGAGCCCGCGCCCTGGAGCGGCGGGTCGAACTGCACCTTCACGAGGTCGCCCTGCCGCTGGAACGGGATCTCCTTGCCGTACCAGAGCACCTTGCTCGCCTGCGGGGCGTAGAAGGTGGCGGTGGCGAGCTGCTCGCCGGTGACGGTGACCGTGCCGGAGGAGAGCCCCTCCGCCTCGATCATGGCCGCCTTGCCGGCGCCGCCGCTCTGGTCCACGAGGGCGCGCTGCCCGTCGGAGAGGGTCTGCCCGTCGATGAGCGCCACCCGGTTCAGGGCGCCGCCCTGGTACTCGACGACGCCGGCGCGCCCCGCGAGCTTGAAGCCGCCCGCCTCCTGGGTCGACCCGCCGTCGTTGGCGAAGATGGCCACGGCCTTGAGGTCGCCGGCGGTGAGGGTCAGGCCGGCGTCGGCGTGGCCCGGGTCGAGGGCGACCACCTGCGGCCGCGAGCCCCAGGCGCCGTTGGCCGTCGGGACGAGCGCGGTGAGGAAGGTGGCGGCGCTCGTGGAGCCCGAGTGCACGGTGGCCGCGGCGAAGTTGCCGCTCTTGTCGAAGTTGTTGCCGTGCACCGGCGACTGCGTGTCGAAGCTCATGCTGGCCCCGGCCGGCGCCACCACCGCGACGCCCAGGTCCTGCCCGTTCTCGCCGGCGCCGTGGATCCAGCTGCCGTCCTGGCCGGCGTAGGTGGTGAAGTGCGAGAGCCAGCCGAAGTCGTGCGCCGAGGAGGCCTCGACGACGTCGCGGAGGATCACGTACTTGCGATCGAGGAACAGGGCGTGCCGGTCCCAGCGAGTGAGCCCCTTGGCCGGGTCGTAGAGCTTCGAGCCGTCCGCGGTGGCGTAGGCGAAGTGGGCCGAGGAGCCGTGGAAGGCGATCTTGCCCTCGCGCTGCCCGAACCAGCCGTAGCGGGAGGCGTCGTCGCCGTTGGCGCGCACGCCCTCGCCGAGCTGCCCCTGGCCGTCGATCAGCAGCGAGTTGTGGAAGGCGGTGGCGTTGGCGGCCGGGCCGGGGGAGTCGGCGTGGCCGATGTAGTAGCCCTCGGCCTCGGGGGCGAGCCAGTTCCCGTTGCCGTAGAGGTAGAAGCCGCAGTCGTCGGCGTGATCGTGGCTGAAGTTGAGGCCGCCCAGGGAGAGGTCGCCGTTCGCGGCGCGCTGCCAGGCGGTGCGCCCGCCGAAGGTGCCGCACTTGAGGGCGAAGAGGGTCGCGCCCTGGTCGAAGCCGCTGCGGAAGATGACCGAGCCCGAGTCGGCGCCGTACCAGTCGAGCGGCTGGGTGGAGAGGTCGGCCGCCTTCACCGACGGATCCCAGTAGAGGAACTCGAACACGGCCTGGTTGATCTCGGGGGCGTAGGTGGTGCGCTTCGCGCCCTGGGCCCAGCGATCGGCCGCGGCCTGGGCCACGCCGTCGCCGTACCGCGAGGCGGCGAAGCGGAGCGGGAGGAGCCCCTCGTCCGGCATGAACGAGCTGAAGTCGCCATTCGAGAGGACGTAGGTCCAGGGGGTCTCGGGGATCTGCGCGTAGGCGCGGGCGGCGCCCTCGCCCTTCAGGACCGCGAGGTCGGTCAGGTCGCCCTTGCCGGCGCGCTTGAGCGCGTCCACGAACGGCAGGTGCCACTGGTAGCCGTAGGAGAGGTAGCTGAAGCCCTCGTGCCACGTGCCGTCGGTGATCCCGGCCACCGCGGCCTGGATCTGCTTCGCGTTCTGCGCCGCGTAGTCCACGAACGCGCCCGACTGGTCCGCGCCCGGCTCGCCGTCGATGGCGAGGCCGGCGAGGCCGATGGCGGCGTGGTTGATCCAGTCGTGGTTCTGGAGCGGCTGCCCCTCCCACCAGATCCCGCCCTTGCCGGCGGCCATCAGGGCGGCGGCGTTGTTCACGAGCGCGCTGCGGACGCTCGACTGCTCCGCCGCGGAGAGCTGCCCGTAGAGGAGGTCGTAGGCCACGGCCGTCCCGGCGAGCAGGTGGGCCTGCACGAGGTCGTGCGTGCCGTCGAGATCGTAGTTGCCCCAGGAGGCCACGGTGGTGAGCCAGCCCTTGGCGAGCGCCAGCGCCTGCGGGTCCTGGGTGAGCTGCCAGTCGAAGGCGAAGACGACGAGCGAGTTGCCGACGTCGCGCATGTCTCCGATGGAGAGGGTGTGCCCGTCCGGCCAGGTCGCCACGCCGGAGGAGGAGATGCGGGTCCCGAAGAACTGGGAAGTGGCCGAGGTGAGGTTGTCGGCGAGCGCCTTGTGCGTGCCCGAGGCGCGGGCCTGCAGGCCGCCCACGTCTCCACCGGAGAAGAAGAGGTGGGGGTGGTCGGCGCCGAGCGCGGACAGCGGCGCGGCGACGAGGGCCAGCAGGAGGCAAGTTCGCTTGAGATCCACTCGGTGGGCTCCTTGGGTGAAGGACCTGCGCACGCCAGGAAGGCCGTGTACCGGTCCGCGACGGGCGTAGTCCTCCCACGGGCTGAAGGGGGTGGGCACCAGCCGTGGAGCGCGGGGGCCGCTCGCACGGCCGGGGGTTTCCAAGCGACGACGTGCACGCCCGCCGGGCGGGGGCCGGCTCCTCCCCCGGCGGGGCGGGCTCGCGCGGAATGCCTCTCCGGGGCGAGGGCGGCCGGGTAGGCGTCCCGGCGAGCAGGCTCCTGGCGGGCCGGCTCCACCCGCGACCCCGGAGCCGCTCCCCGCTCCACGACCGTCGAACAGGGGGCACGCTCGGACTCTTCCCCAAGCGGGGCGCGCGAAACCCGATTCCGTACGGGGATGTGCTCCGATGTGGCAGCGAATCACCGGCTCGCCCGCCGGGCCGGACACGACCGGCTCCCGGCGCGCCCTTGCCGGCGAGCGCGCGCGCGGTCAGCTTTCGCCCGAGCGGATGGACATCGCGTACCTCCACTACGGCGCGCAGAGCGGGGTGACGGCCCACGTGACGGAGGCCCTCCGGTCGCGGGGCCACCGCGTCCGGGACCTCTGCGCCACCGGTCCGCTCGAGCCGCGCGACCCGCGCACCCGGCGCCCGCGGCTCACGCCCGAGGTGGCGCTCCACTACGCGCTCGCCGCGGCCCGCTTCCGCGCCGGGGCGCTGGCGCACCGCTGGAACACGCCCTACGCCTTCGATCGCCACACCCGCCGGGCCGGCGAGCTCCTCGACGCCCTCCCCGTCCCGCCCGAGGTGGTGCTGCAGAACGGGGCGCTCTTCGCGCCCGGCGACCCGCCGCGCGGGCCCTACGTGCTCCTCTGCGACCACACCCGCCTGCTCGCCCAGGAGAGCCCCGAGGTGAAGGAGGCGGGGCTCGGACCGCCGCCCGACTACGGGCTCGACTGGCACGCGCGCGAGCGGCGGCTCTACCTCGGCGCGGCGGCGGTCTGCGCCTTCTCGGCCAACACCGCCCGCTCGCTGACCCGCCACTACGGCGTGCCGCGCGAGCGGGTCCACGTGGTGGGCGCCGGCGCCAACGTCTTCCCCGAGTCGGCGCCGCGGCAGGACGACGGCGAGACGGTGCTCTTCGTGGGCGTGGACTTCCTGCGCAAGGGCGGGGCGGTGCTCCTCGAGGCCTTCGCCCGGCTGCGGCGGCGGAGGCCGCGGGCCCGGCTCCTCCTCGCCGGCCCCCGCCGGCCGCTCGCGCTGCCGGCCGGCGCGGCGCAGCTCGGCTTCGTCCCCTTCTCCGAGCTGCCGGCGCTCTGCGCCCGCTCCACGGTGTTCGCGCTGCCGACGCTCCGCGAGCCGTTCGGCATCGCCTACCTCGACGCCATGGCCTGCGGCCTGCCGTGCGTGGGCACGCGGCTCGAGGCGGTGCCGGAGATCGTGCAGGACGGGCTCACCGGGCTGCTCGTGCCGCCCGCCGACCCCGCCGCCCTGGCGGCCGCCCTGGAGGCGCTGCTCGCCGACCCGGAGCGGGCGCGGGGCATGGGGCAGCGGGGGCGGGAGCGGGTCGCCGAGCTCTACCGCTGGGAGCACGTGGCGGCCCGGCTCGAGGCGGTCCTCGCCGGCGCCGGGCCGGGCCGGCGCGCCGCCTGAGCGCGGTCGCCCTTCCCCGCCCCCACCCCGCCAATCTTCGCGCGAGCCCGTTTTCGCGGTGTTAAGCTCGCACGATCCGCGATTTTTGGAGGCATTCGAGATGATGAAGATCGAGCTGACGGGGGCCGCCGCGCTGGAGCTGGAGTCGAGCCTCCTCGCCGTGCCCGTCTTCGAGGAGGAGCTGGCCGACGGCCTCAAGGGGCCGCTCGTGGCCATCGACCGCAAGCTCGGCGGGCACGTCGCCGCCGCGGCGCGCGAGGAGGGCTTCGTCGGCCGCGCCGACCAGAGCCTCTTCCTCCACACCCTCGGCAAGATGCGCTCCGCGCGCATCCTCTTCATCGGCATGGGCCGCCGCCCCACGCCGGAGCAGCTCCTGCGCCAGGGCTTCGAGCCGGTGCGCATGGCCGCCGGGCAGGCGGTGCGGCTGGCGCGCAAGACCGCCTCGGCGCGCTTCGCCTTCGCCGCCGCCAGCATCCCCGGCGACGCGGCGCTCGTCGCGCGCGCGGTGGTCGAGGGGACGCTCCTCGGCGCCTACCAGTTCGACCGCTACCGCACCAGGAAGGAGAAGAAGCCCGAGGCGCCGGCCCACCTCCTGCTCGCGCTCGCGCCGGGCAAGGACCGGGCGCCGGACGTGAAGGACCTGGTGTCGCTCGCCATGGAGACCGCCGCCGCGGTGGTGTGGGCGCGCGACCTCGTGAACGAGCCGCCGCTCGCCTGCACCCCGGCGCTGCTCGCCGACGCGGCGCGCGCGCTCGCCAAGGAGGCGGGGCTCACCGTGGAGGTGAAGGGGCCGAAGGAGATCGCCGCGCTCGAGATGGGGATGTTCCAGGGGGTGGCGCGCGGCTCGGTGGAGGAGCCGCGGCTCATCCGGCTGAGCTACGTCCCGAAGGGCGCGGCCGGCAAGAAGAAGCCCATCGTCCTCGTCGGCAAGGCCATCACCTTCGACTCGGGCGGCCTCTCGCTCAAGCCGACCGAGAGCATGGTCACCATGAAGAGCGACATGGCCGGCAGCGCCGCCGTGTTCGCCGCCATGAAGGTGGTCGCCGCGCTCGCCCCGGCGCAGCCGGTCCACGCGCTCGTGGGCGCCTGCGAGAACATGCCGGGCGGCCGCGCCTACAAGCCGTCCGACATCCTCACCTCGTACGCCGGCAAGACGGTCGAGATCACCAACACCGACGCCGAGGGGCGGCTGGTGCTCGGCGACGTGCTCGCCTGGGGCGCCGACACCTTCCACCCGGCGGCGATGATCGACGTCGCCACGCTCACCGGCGCCTGCATGGTGGCGCTCGGCCACACCACCACCGGCGCCTTCGGCCCCGACGGCCCGGTCATCGAGGGCGTGCTCGCCGCCGGCCGCAACGCCGGCGAGGACGTGTGGCGGCTCCCGCTCACCGAGTCGGTGAAGGAGAACCTCAAGTCCGACGTCGCGGACCTCAAGAACGCCGGCGAGCGCTGGGGCGGCGCCATCTCCGCGGCCTGGTTCCTGAAGGAGTTCGCGGGCGACACCCCCTGGGCGCACCTCGACATCGCCGGCCCCTCCTTCTCCTCGAAGGAGGCCGGCTACATCGCCAAGGGCGGCACCGGCGCCGCGGTGCGGACGCTGGTGGAGTTCGTGCGGGCCTTCCGCGGGTAGCCCGCCGTGACGCCGCTCGAGGAGCTGCACTGGCTGCTCCGCCCCGCGGGCGGCGGCCTGTACCTCGTCTCGACCGGCCGGGCCGAGCAGCTCGCGCTGCAGCGCCGCCTCTACCGCGCCGACCGCGACGACGAGGTCCACGACCGCTGGCTCGAGGGGCTGGCGCGCCTGGAGGAGGCGCGGGCGGTGATCCTCGGCATCCCCTCCGACGTCGGCGCCGGCTACCTGCGCGGCGCGAACGTGGGGCCGCAGGCGATCCGCGAGCGGCTCCTGGAGGAGCGCCCGGACTGGCCGGAGCGGGCCCGCGCCGCGGGGGTGGTCGACCTCGGCGACGTCTTCGTCATCCCGCAGCTCCTCGACGACGAGATGCTCTCGGCGGCGCAGCTCGACCGGAGCCGCCGCTGGCTCTACCCCAGGCTCCCGGAAGAGGCGCGGGCGCGGCTCCCGGTCTCGCCGCTCTCGATCGCGGAGCGGGCGCTCTCGCTCGTCCTCGCGGTGAACCCGCGGGCGGCGGTGCTCGCGCTCGGCGGCGATCACTCCTGCGCCTGGCCGGTGGTGAAGGCGCTCTCCGGCGCGCGCGAGGGGCTCGGCGTGGTCCAGGTGGACGCGCACACCGACCTGCTCGAGGAGCGGCTCGGGGTGCGCTACTGCTACGCCACCTGGAGCTACCACGCGAACGAGCTCCTCGGCCGCGGCGGGCGGCTCGTGCAGGTGGGCGTGCGCGCCTCGGGCCGGCTCAAGGCCCACTGGGAGGAGGCCTACGGGGTGCGGCAGCTCTGGGCCGCCGAGGTGAACGCCGACCCCGCGGCGGCGCTCGACCGGATCGTGGCGGAGCTCCGCGGCGCCGGCGTGCGGCAGGTCTACTTCTCGAACGACGTGGACGGCACCGACGCGGCGGAGGTGGACGCGACCGGCACGCCCGAGCCGGCCGGGCTCTCCTCCGGCTTCGTGGTGGAGCTGGTGCGCCGGCTCGGCCGCGACTTCACGCTCTGCGGCGGCGACGTGATGGAGGTGGCGCCGCCCATCGCCCGCACGCCGGACGGCGCGCGGCGGACGGTGGGGCTCGCGGTGCGCTACCTCGAGGCGACGCTCGCGGCGGCCCTCGGCGCTCCGCCGTAGGCGCGGGACGCGAGGGGTCGCGCCGGTCCGGCGCCGGAGGTACATTGGCGCGCCATGTCTCGCCCCGCCGCCCGCACGATCCTCCTCCGCGCCGCGCTCGCCCTGTCGCTGCTCCTGGCGCTCTACGCCGCGCTCGGCTTCCTCCTCGCGCCCCGGCTCCTCCGGAGCGCGATCCTGAAGCAGGGGAGCGCGGCCCTGAAGCGCGAGGTGCGCGTGGGCCGGGTGGAGGTGAACCCGTTCGCCCTCTCCGTCCGGATCCGCGACCTCGAGGTCCGCGACCACGGGGGCGAGCCGCTCGCCGGCTGGGGCTCGCTCTACGTCCGGGTCACGCCGCTGCGGCTCCTGCACCGCGAGCTCGGCCTCGCCGAGGTGCGGCTCGACCAGCCGGCGGTGAGCCTGACGCTGCAGCCCGACGGCGCCCTCAACGTGCAGGATCTCCTCGCGCCGTCCGGGCCGGCCGCCGCGCAGGCCCCGGCGAAGGCCGCGCCCGCGGGGCAGAAGGCGCAGCTGGGCCTCTACATCGGCCAGCTCGCCATCTCGGGGGCGCGGGTCACCTTCACCGACCGCACGCGCACGCCGGCCTTCCGCTCGGCGCTGGGCCCGCTCTCGATCGCGCTCTCCTCCTTCCGCACCGCCGGCGGCGGCGACAGCCCCTACGCCTTCAGCGGCGCCACCGAGTCGGGCGAGACCTTCTCCTGGAGCGGCACCGTGGACAGCCGGCCGCTCCGGTCGAGCGGCACCATCTCCTTCGCCCACCTCAAGCTCCCCAAGTACGGCGCGTACATCAAGGACCAGGCGACGGTGGAGGTGCTGGACGGCAGCCTCTCCTACGGCTCGCGCTACGAGCTCGCCTGGGACGCGGAGAAGCGCGTCCTCGCGCTGCGGGATGGGCGGCTCGAGGTGGAGCAGCTGGGGCTGGCGCCGCTGGGGCAGAAGGCGGCGCTGGTCGCGCTGCCGCGCGTGGAGGTGGCGGGCATCGACGTGGACCTCCTCGGCCAGGAGGCGCGCGTCGGCGCGGTGCGGGTGAAGGGCGGCGAGGTGCGGGTGGGGCGCGACGCCGCCGGGAAGCTCGGCCTCTCCGAGATGGGCCCGCGGCCGCCGCCGCCCGGCGCGAAGCCGGGCGCGTGGCGCTGGTCGGTGGGGACGGTGGAGGTGGAGGGGCTGCGCGTGCCGGTGGAGGACCGCTCCACCCCGGTGCCCGCCCGCTTCGCGCTCGAGCAGGTGGCCGTGAAGCTCGGGGAGCTGCGCCCTGGCCCCGAGACCGTCTGCCCGCTCGAGGCCTCGCTCCTCTGGAACGGCAAGGGCAAGGTGGAGGCGCGCGGCCCCATCCACCCGTTCGGCAAGCGGGCCGAGCTCGAGCTCGCGGCCGCCGGCCTCGACCTCACCCCGCTCGCCCCCTTCCTCGAGAGCCAGCCGCCGCTCAAGCTGACCGCGGGCACGCTGGGGCTGAAGGCCAGGACCACGTTCGACGGGCGCGGCGCCGAGCCCCGGTGGAGCTTCGCCGGCGAGGTGCGCGTCGAGGGGCTCTCGCTCGTCTCCCCAGCGCACCGGGAGGACCAGATCCAGTGGCGCGCGCTGGAGCTCGCCGGCATCGACGCCGGCTCGACGCCGCCGCGCGCGGTGGTGCAGTCGGTGAGGCTGGTGGCGCCGCGCTTCCGGCTCCACGTCTGGGAGGACGGGAGCCTGAGCTTCGCGAGCAAGGCCGCGGGGAAGCCCGTCGCGAAGCCCGCGGCGACGGCCCGCCCCGCCGGCCGCGCCGCGCCCGCCTGGCGCACCGGCGTCGGCAGCTTCCAGATCGCCGGCGGCGAGGTGGCCCTCGCCGACCGCTCCGTCCGGCCCCCGGCGCTCCTCACCCTCGGCGACATCCAGGCGCGCATCACCCACCTCTCGTCGGATCCGAGCGTCCGCTCGGTGGTGGACGTGCGCGCCAAGGCGGGCGGCGCCGCGCCGGTGAGCATCACCGGCACCCTCAACCCGCTCCAGAAGGAGGCCTTCACCGACCTGAAGGTCGCCTCGCGCGGCATCGACCTCTCGCCCTTCGGCCCCTACGCCGGGAAGTTCCTCGGTTACGGGATCCAGAAGGGCAAGCTGCACCTCGACCTCGGCTACAAGATCGTCCGCCGCAGCCTGACCGCCACGAACGTGGTCAAGCTCGACCAGCTCACGCTCGGCGACAAGGTGGAGAGCCCCGACGCGACCAAGCTCCCGGTGAAGCTCGCGCTCGCCATCCTCACCGACCGCGACGGCGTCATCGACCTCGACGTGCCGGTCGAGGGCAACCTCGACGACCCCGAGTTCCGCTTCGGCAAGGTGATCTGGCACACCGTCCTGAACGTCCTCGTGAAGGTGGCCACCTCGCCCTTCAGCCTGCTCTCGGCCATCGCCGGCGGCGGCCAGGAGGACCTGTCGATGATCGCCTACGCCCCCGGCGAGGACGCGCCCGACGCCGCCGCGCAGAAGAGGCTGGCGGCGCTCGCGAAGTCGCTCTCGCAGCGGCCGGCGCTCGGCGTCGAGATCGAGGGGACCGCCGACCCGGAGCAGGACGGCAAGGTGCTCCGGCTCCAGCAGTTCCGGGAGGAGCACCCGGAGGTGAAGGGCGAGCCCACCCCCGCGCAGCTCGCGGCGGTCGAGCTCGACCCCGAGGCGCTGCCGGAGCTCGCCGCCGAGCGGGCCCACGGCGTGCGCGACGCGCTCGTCGCCGCCGGGATCGACCAGGCGCGGCTGTTCCTCGTCGAGGGGGGCGAGCGGGCCAGGAAGGAGCAGGGCGCCCGGGTCTACTTCTCGGTCCGCTGAGCAAAGGCTTCGCGCGCGGTTCCTGGCCGGCGGGGGGCGGGCGAGCCGCAGCTCGTCCTTGACCTCCGCCCCGGGCCGTCCAAGAGTGTCGCACCGCCGTCCACCAGGGAGGTGTCCGCGTGCCCTTGCCGTTCCTCCAGACGATCCTGCCCGTGCTGCTCTTCGCCGCGCCGCCCAGCGGTGGCGACAACCCGCTGCTCGCGCCCTGGAAGGGCCCGTACGGCGGCGTCCCGCCCTTCGGCGAGATGAAGGTGTCGCTGCTCGCCCCGGCCCTCGACGCCGCCATGGCCGAGCAGCTCGCCGCCATCGACCGGATCGCGAGCGACCCGGCCGCGCCGACCTTCGACAATACGCTCGCCGCGCTGGAGCGGTCGGGCCGCGCGCTCGACCGGGTCTACGCCCTCTTCGACATCTGGTCGTCCAACCTCTCCACGCCCGAGTTCCAGGCCGTCGAGCGCGAGCTCGCGCCGAAGCTCGCGGCGCACCAGGACCGGATCACGCAGAACGCGAAGCTCTTCGCCCGCGTCGCGGCGGTGTACGACGCCCGGGAGACGCTCTGCCGCACGCCGGAGCAGCAGCGGCTCGCGTGGCTCTACCACACCAACTTCGTGCGGGCCGGCGCGCGGCTCGACGCCCCCGCCAAGAAGCGGGTCGCCGAGATCAACGCCCGGCTCGCCGGGCTGTACACCGGCTTCACCCAGAACCTGCTCGCCGACGAGGCGGGCTACGTGACCTGGCTCGACGGCGAGCGCGACCTCGCCGGCCTCCCGCCCGCGGTGCGCGCCGCGGCGGCCGCGGCGGCCGAGGCGCGGGGCCAGCCGGGCAAGTGGGCGGTGCTCAACACCCGCTCCAGCGTGGAGCCGTTCCTCGCCTACTCCGCCCGGCGCGACCTGCGGGAGAAGGTGTGGCGCAACTTCGTGCTGCGCGGCGACCACGGCGACGCGAAGGACAACAAGGCCGCCATCGCCGAGATCCTGAAGCTCCGCGCCGAGCGCGCGAAGCTGCTCGGCTACCCGACCCACGCCCACTGGCGGCTCGGCGACTCGATGGCCGGCACGCCCGAGCGCGCCACGGGGCTCATGGAGGCGGTCTGGCCGGCGGCGGTGGCCCGGGTGAAGGAGGAGGTCCGCGACATGCAGGCGGTGGCGGACCGCGAGGGCGCGAAGCTCACCATCGAGCCCTGGGACTACCGCTTCTACGCCGAGAAGGTCCGCAAGGCGAAGTACGACCTCGACGAGAACGAGGTGAAGCCCTACCTCCAGCTCGAGAACCTGCGCGAGGCGCTCTTCTGGGTGGCCGGGCGGCTCCTCGACCTGCACTTCACGCCGGCGAAGGGAGTGCCGGTCTACCACCCCGACGTGCGCGTCTGGGAGGTGAAGGACGGGAAGGGCAAGCTGGTCGGGCTCTGGTACTTCGACCCGTACGCCCGCGAGGGGAAGCGCTCCGGGGCCTGGATGAACGCCTACCGGAACCAGGAGCGGATGGACGGCGAGGTGGCCACCATCGTCTCCAACAACGCCAACTTCGTGAAGGGGAAGCCGGGCGAGCCGGTGCTGCTCTCCTGGGACGACGCCGAGACCCTGTTCCACGAGTTCGGGCACGCGCTCCACGGCCTCAGCTCGAACGTGACCTACAAGTCGCTCTCCGGCACCGACGTCGCCCGCGACTACGTGGAGTTCCCGTCGCAGCTCCTCGAGCGCTGGCTGCCCACGCCGGAGGTGCTGTCGCGCTTCGCGCTCCACGTCGAGACCGGCAAGCCGCTCCCGCAGGAGCTGGTGAAGAAGATCGAGCGGGCCTCGCGGTTCAACCAGGGCTTCGCCACCGTCGAGTACCTCTCGGCGGCGCTCGTGGACATGAAGCTCCACCTCGCCGGCGACCGGCCCATCGACGCCGCCGCCTTCGAGCGCGACACGCTCGCCGCGCTCGGCATGCCGCGCGAGCTGGTGATGCGCCACCGGACGCCGCAGTTCGCGCACGTCTTCTCGAGCGACGGCTACTCGGCCGGCTACTACAGCTACCTCTGGGCCGACACCCTCAGCGCCGACGCCTACGAGGCCTTCACCGAGGCCGGCGGCCCGTACGACGCCCAGGTGGCGGGCCGGCTGCGGCGGTTCGTCTTCTCGGCCGGCAACACCGTCGATCCCGCCGAGGCCTACCGCGCCTTCCGCGGACGCGACCCCGGCATCGGGGCGCTCATGCGCAAGCGCGGCTTCCCGGAGCCGGCGGCGGCCGGGGCGGGCGCGGGCCCGGAGAAGCCGAAGCCGGCGAAGCCGCAGTAAGGAGGCGGGGTGGCCTCATGGCCGCCCCTCCCCTGCCCTCCCCACGCGGTGGGGAGGGAGAGCCGCGGGGTCACCCACCCGAAGTGGAGCCGAGCGGTTCTCTCTCTCCCGCGCCGGGCGGCTCACCCTCTCCCGCGCAGCGGGGGAGGGCTGGGGAGGGGGCGCGGCTCGACCCGGCGCGCCTTGCGGATGAGGACCGGCGGCGTGAGCGCCTGCCCCTGGGCCGGCGCCGCCTGGATCCGCCGCACCACCTCCATGCCGCGCACCACGCGGCCGAAGGCGGCGAAGCCCTGGCCGTCGGGGTTTCGCCGCCCGCCCTCGTCGAGCTCCGGCTGGTCGCCAATGCAGACGAAGAAGTCGCCGGTGGCCGTGTCCGGACCGGCGCGCGCCATCGACACCGTCCCGTCGCGGTGCCGGAGCCCGGTCTTCCCGGTGCGCTCGAGCGGGATGGGCGGGAAGCTCCGCGCCTCCCGTTCCGGCGCCACGCCCGCCTGCACCACCTCGATGAGCACCTGCGCGTCCGGCTGGTTGTCGCGCCGCACCGTGCGGTGGAACCGGGCGCCGTCGTAGAGGCCGGCGTCCACGTAGCGCAGGAAGTTGGCGGCGGTGACCGGCGCGCGGGCCGGGTCGAGCTCGAGCTCGATCGGGCCGAGCGCGGTGTCGAGCTCCACCCGCACCGGGGCGGGCGCGGCGAGCAGGGCGGTCACGACGAGCGCAGGGAAGGAGAGCATGGGTCCTCGGCGTGGCAGGCGGGGCGGGCGCGCCCGGTCACTCGAGCGCGAACACCAGCTCCACCTCGGCCGTGAACTGGAGCTCGCCCGGCTCGACCGAGGCCTTGCCCATCGACCTGGCCCGCAGGGTCGCGAGGGGCCACGGGGGCGACGCGACGCCTCCCTCCGAGAGCTGCAGCAGCGGGCCCAGCTTCCGCCCGGCGGCGCGGGCCAGCGTCTCGGCCTTGGCGCGTCCCGACGCCACGGCCGCCGCGAGCGCCCGGAGCCGCTCCGGCGCGGAGTCCTCCTTCTCGAAGGTGATGCCCTGCACGTCGTTCGCGCCGGCGGCCAGGGCGGCGTCGAGCACCGCGCCGGTCCGGGCGAGCTCGCGCACCGTCACCTTGAAGGCGCTCCTCACCCGGTAGCCCGAGATCGGCCCGAGACCGCCGTGCGGGTCGGGCCGGCGCTCCAGCCCCACCTCGTAGCGCGACGTCTGCACGTCCTTCTTCGCGACGCCATTCGCGGTGAGCGCCTCGAGCACGCGGGCCATCCGGCCGTTCGCCTCGCGGGTGGCACCGGCGAGGCTCGGCCCGACCACCTCGGCGCCGAGCGCGAGCACCGCCACGTCCGGCGCCGCCGTCGCGCGCCCCTCCCCCGCGACGCTCAGCGAGGGGGGCGGAGTCGGGTCCGCCGCCCGGGCGGGATGGGCGGCGGCGACGACCAGCAACGAGAGGAGCGGGCCGGTGAGGAGGCGCATGGCGACCGGCATTCTAGACCGGCGGCCCGGGGGCGCTCCGGAAAGCCGACGGCCGGCTCCGGGTCACCCCCGGGCCGGCCGCGCCGCTCCGCTGAGGCGAAGAGGCCTACGCCTTCACCTTCGCCTCGGCCTCCTTCTTGGGGGCCGGGACCAGGGCGCCCACCGCCGCGCCGGCCGCCGCGCCGCCGACCGCGAAGAGGGAGCCGACGCCGACCACGCCCATCGCCGTCGAGAAGTAGATGAGGCCGCGGACGAGGAGGGTCGGCTGCAGCGGCGTCCCGAAGATGCCGCCGGCGAGGAGCACGCCCGCGAACCCGCCGTAGTACATCGAGGGCAGCAGGCCGGCGAACAGGTAGAGGGCGAGGCCAGCGCCGGCGCCGATGAGGGTCGAGGTCTTGCGGGACATGGGCTTCTCCTTGGGTGATTCCGTGGGGGGTTGGAAGACGGGGAGAGAGACTGCACGCGCCTTGCCAGCCCTCGCCGCACGTGATCTCGCGAGGTTGCGCGCCCCCCTGTCGGGTTTTCCCGACGAGGACGGCGGGTGAAGGCGACAGCCTCGGCGATAGCCCAGGCGACAGCCTCGGCGATAGCCCAGGCGACAGCCTCGGCGATAGCCCAGGCGACAGCCTCGGCGATAGCCCAGGCGACAGCCTCGGCGATAGCCCAGGCGACAGCCCGGCCCCGCCGGGGGACGTTCACGGTGCGAGACGGGCGAGCCGCTCCCCGGCGAGCACCGCCGCCTGCCGCGGCACCCGCGCGAGCGAGAACCCGTCGAGGAGCTCCCGCGGCCGGAGCCGCGCCCCCGCGGGCGCGAGCCCGCAGAGGGAGGCGAGCAGCCCGGCCACCGCCTCCGGCGCTGCGCCGCGCTCGCGCAGCTCGCCCACCGAGAGCGCCCCGTGCCGCTTCGCCAGCCGCTCGCCGTCCTCGCCCACCACGAGCGGCACGTGCGCGAAGCGGGGCGGCTCGAGCCCGAGCGCCCGGTAGAGGAGGAGCTGCCGCGCCGCCGAGGGGAGGAGGTCGTCGCCGCGCACCACCTCGGTGATCCGCATCGCCGCGTCGTCCACCACCACCGCGAGCTGGTAGGCCGCCACCGCGTCGGCGCGCATCACCACGAAGTCGCCCACCTCGCGCGCCACGTCGAAGCGCACCCGCCCGTGCAGCGCGTCCTCCACCTCCACCACCGCGCCCGGGCCCTCCGGCACGCGGAAGCGCCAGGCCGGGAGCCGGCTCGCCTCGCGCCGGCGGCGCTCCGCCTCGGAGAGGTGGCGGCAGGTGCCGGGGTAGCGCACCTCGTCGCCCGGCCCGTGCGGCGCCTGCGAGGCGGCGGCGATCTCCTTGCGCGAGCAGAAGCACGGGTAGACGAGGTCGCGCGCGCGGAGCGCATCGAGCGCCGCCGCGTACCGCCCGGCCCGCTCCGACTGCCGGTAAGGGCCGAACGGCCCCCCCACGTCCGGCCCCTCGTCCCAGTCGAGCCCGAGCCAGGCGAGCTCCTCGAGGATGCGCCGCTCGAGGCCGGGCCGCACGCGCGGGCCGTCGAGGTCCTCGACCCGCATCGCCAGGGCGCCGCCGGTCGCGCGGGCCGAGAGCCAGGCGAGGAGCGCCGTCCGGGCATTCCCCAGGTGCATCGGCCCGGTGGGGCTCGGCGCGAAGCGGCCGCGGGCGGACGGGGGCACGCCGATGATCTACCGAATTTTACTTGCGGCGTGTGCGGAAGAAACGCACCCTTCAGGCACCTATGCGGCAGGCTGGCGTCCTCATCCCCCTCTTCTCCATCCGCGCTCCCGGCAGCTGGGGCCTCGGCGAGATCCCCGACCTCACCGCCTTCGCGCGCTGGGCCTCGAGCGCCGGCTTCTCGGTGGTGCAGCTCCTCCCCGTCACCGAGGCGTCGCGCGGGCAGTCGAGCCCGTACGGCGCGCTGTCGGCGTTCGCGGTCGATCCGGTCTACCTCTCGCTCGCGCAGGTGGAGGACTTCGCCGCCGCCGGGGGCGAGGCGGCGCTCTCCGACGCCGACCGGGACGAGCTCGCCGCGCTGCGAGCCGCGCCGTCGGTGCAGTGGGAGCGGATCCGGGCGGTGAAGGGGCGCGCCCTCGAGCTCGCCTTCCGCGCCTTCCTCGAGAACGAGTGGAAGGGCCGGTCGCAGCGCGCGGTCACCATGAGCCACTGGGCCAAGGAGCACGCCTTCTGGCTCGACGAGTACGCGCTCTTCGTGACCCTGCACGACGACGTCTTCGGCGGCCGCCCGTGGACCGAGTGGCCGGAGGCGCTGCGCCACCGCGAGCCGGAGGCCCTGGCCCGCGCCCGCGGCGAGCTCTCCGAGCGGATCCTCTTCCGCTCCTACCTCCAGTGGCAGCTCGACCTCCAGTGGCACGCCGCCCGCGACGCGGCCGCCCGCGAGGGCGTGGAGCTCATGGGCGACCTGCCGTTCATGGTCGCCACCGACTCGGCCGACGTCTGGAGCCGCCCCTTCGACTTCCGCCTCGACGCGCGCGTGGGCGTGCCGCCCGACGCCTTCAGCGACACCGGCCAGGACTGGGGCCTGCCGGTCTACCGCTGGGACGTGATGGACCAGAACGGCTTCGCCTGGATGAACGAGCGGGCGCGCCGCGGCGCCGACCAGTACGGCCTCTACCGCGTGGACCACGTGGTCGGGCTCTACCGCACCTACTACCGCCCGCTCGACGGCGGGCCGCCGGCCTTCATCCCGGCCGACGAGCCGGCGCAGATCGCCAACGGCGAGCGGGTGATGGCGATCCTGTCGCAGGGCGCGCGCGTCATCGCCGAGGACCTCGGCACCGTCCCCGACTTCGTCCGCGACTCGCTCACCCGATGCGGCATCCCCGGCTACCGCATCCTCCGCTGGGAGCGCCACTGGGAGCAGCCGGGGCAGCCGTTCCGGGATCCCGCCACCTGGCCAGCCCTCTCGGTCGCCACCACCGGCACGCACGACACCGAGTCGGCCGCCGAGTGGTTCGACGCCATGCCGGACGAGGAGCGGCGGGCGCTGCTCGAGCTGCCGCAGCTCGCGGCGGTGAAGGCCCGCGGCGGCCGGCGCTGGGACGACCTCACCCGCGACGCCGTCCTCGACCTCGTCTACCGCTCGGGGTCCGACCTCACGCTCCTGCCGTTCCAGGACGCGCTCGGGCACCGTGAGCGGGTGAACGTGCCCGGGACGGTGAACGACCGGAACTGGTCGTACCGGATGGCGTGCGACCTGCCGGGGTTGCTGGCCGACCGGGCGACGGCCGAGCGCCTCAAGGGACTTGCGGTCGCCGGGGGGCGCGCCACCGTATAGGGCGGTGGAGGAGGGGGAGCAGCCAGCGCTCGAGGCGCTGCTCGAGGAGGTGCGCGCGGAGCTCTCGCGCAACCCCCGCCTCTTCCCGCGCCCGGCCAGCACCTACCGGCTGCAGCTCCACGCCGGCTTCGGCTTCGACGCCGCCGCGGCGCAGGTCCCGTACCTGCACGCG
This sequence comes from Anaeromyxobacter paludicola, assembly GCF_023169965.1. Classification (NCBI taxonomy): domain Bacteria; kingdom Pseudomonadati; phylum Myxococcota; class Myxococcia; order Myxococcales; family Anaeromyxobacteraceae; genus Anaeromyxobacter; species Anaeromyxobacter paludicola. Next base: position 2,889,780 of record NZ_AP025592.1, read on the forward strand.
CTCGGCGTGACCCACCTCTACCTCTCGCCCATCCTGGCCGCCGCGCCCGGCTCGAAGCACGGCTACGACGTGGTGGATCACGGCCGGCTCAACCCCGAGCTCGGCGGCGAGGCGGCCTACGAGCGGCTCTGCGCGGCGCTCGCCGAGCGCGGCATGGGGCAGCTCGTGGACTTCGTCCCCAACCACATGGGCGTGGGGCCGGAGAACCGGTTCTGGATGGAGGTGCTCGAGAACGGCCCCAGCTCCGAGCACGCCCGCCTCTTCGACGTGGACTGGCGCCCGGTGAAGGGCGAGCTCGAGAACAAGGTGCTCGTCCCCATCCTCGGCGACCAGTACGGGAAGGTGCTCGAGCGCGGCGAACTGAAGCTGTCGCGCGAGGGCGGCGCGCTCTGGCTCGGCTACTACGAGCACCGGTTCCCCATCGCGCCGCGGCAGGTGCCCCAGGTGCTGCGCCACGGGCTCCCCGAGCTGAAGGAGCGGCTCGGCGCCACCAACGAGCACGTGCAGGAGCTCGAGAGCCTCTGCACCGCCCTCGAGAAGCTCGCCCCGCGCTCCGAGACCGACCCCCGGCTCGTGGAGGAGCGGGCGCGGGAGAAGGAGGTGGCGAAGCGGCGGCTCGCGGCGCTCTGCGAGGCCTCCCCCGAGCTGCGGGAGTTCGTGGACGGGAACGTCCGCACCTTCAACGGCACGCCCGGGGAGCCCCGCAGCTTCGATCTCCTCGACAAGCTCCTCGACGCGCAGGCCTTCCGGCTGGCCCACTGGCGCGTGGCCGGCGAGGAGATCAACTACCGGCGCTTCTTCGACGTGAACGCGCTCGCCGCCATCCGCATGGAGGATCCGCAGGTGTTCGACGAGGCCCACCGGCTCACCATGGCGCTCCTGCGCCAGGGGCGGATCTCCGGGCTGCGCATCGACCACCCCGACGGCCTCTACGACCCGCCCGCCTACTTCCGGGCGCTGCAGGCGCGCGCCGTCGCCGAGCGGGCGCGGGCCCGGGCCGAGGCGCGCGGCGAGCGGGTGGACGACGCGGCGGTCCTCGCGCTCGCGGAGCGGGTGGGCGACGAGCTCGCCCAGGGGGCGCTGCCGCCCCGGCCCCTCTACGTCGTGGCCGAGAAGATCCTGATGGCCGGCGAGCAGATGCCGCCCGACTGGGCGGTGGACGGCGCCACCGGCTACGAGTTCGTGGCCGCCGCCAACGGGCTCTTCGTGGACCCGGCGCACGGCCGCGCCTTCACCGAGCTCTACACCCGCTACACCGGGCGCCGCGAGGACTTCCGCGAGGTGGCCTGGCAGCGCAAGAAGCTGGTCATGTCGTCGTCGATGGCGAGCGAGATCAACATGCTCGCCCACCGGCTCAACCGGATCAGCGAGTCGGACCGGCGCACCCGCGACTTCACCCTCAACGACCTCACCCGGGCGCTCGTGGAGTACGTGGCCGCCTTTCCCGTCTACCGGACCTACGTCACGCCGGACGGCCGCGTCTCCGACCGCGACCGGGCCTACGTGGACGCCGCCATCGCGCGGGCGCGCCGCCGCAGCCCCGTCACCGATCCCTCCATCTACGACTTCGTGCGCGACGCCGTGCTGCTGCGGATGCCGGAGGAGCTCACCACGGCGGAGCGGGCCCTCTGGCGCGAGTTCGCCATGAAGCTGCAGCAGGTGACCGGGCCCGTGACCGCGAAGGCCATCGAGGACACCGCCTTCTACGTCTACCTGCGGCTCGCCTCGCTCAACGAGGTGGGCGGCGAGCCGCGCGACTTCGGCGCGAGCCCGTCCGCCTTCCACGACCTCTGCGCCGGCCGGCGGGCGCGCTGGCCCGGCTCGCTCAACGCCACCTCCACCCACGACACCAAGCGGAGCGAGGACGTGCGCGTCCGCATCGACGCGCTCTCCGAGATCCCGGCCGAGTGGCGCGGTCGCCTCGCGCTCTGGGGGCGGCTCAACCGGCGGCACGAGCGGGAGCTCGAGGACGGGCTGCGCGCGCCCGACCGGAACGACCAGCTCCTCGTCTACCAGACGCTGGTCGGGAGCCTGCCCGACGAGGCGCTCGCGCCCGGCGCGCGCATCGACCCCGCCGCCGCGGGCTGGCAGGCGTACCGGGCGCGCATCCTCGCCTACCTCGAGAAGGCGCTCCGGGAGGCGAAGCTCCACACCAGCTGGACCAGCGTGAACGCCGAGTACGAGGCGGCCGCGCGGGGCTTCGTGGAGGGGATCCTGGCGCACCGGCCGTTCCTCGACGACCTCGCGCCCTTCGCCGCCCGGGTGGCGCAGGCCGGGCGGCTCTCGTCGCTCGCGCAGGTGGCGCTCAAGTGCGCCGCGCCCGGCGTGTGCGACGTGTACCAGGGCTGCGAGCTCTGGGACCTCTCGCTCGTCGATCCCGACAACCGGCGCCCGGTGGACTTCGCGCGGCGCGCCGGGCTGCTCGACGCGATCGACCGGCGGCTCGCGGAGGGGCCGGAGGCCCGCGCCGCGCTGGCGCGCGAGGTCTCGTCGCCGGAGGGGCTGCGCGACGGGCGGGCCAAGCTCTGGCTGTTGCGCGAGGGGCTCCGGCTGCGGCGCGAGGCGCCCGAGCTCTTCCTCGAGGGCACCTACCTGCCGCTCGAGGCGCGCGGGCGCGACGCTGGCCATCTCGTCGCCTTCGCCCGCACCCACCGCGGCCGACGGCTGCTCTGCGCCGTGCCGCGGCTCACCCTCTCGCTCCTCGACGCCGCAGCCGGCGGGCCCATCGCCTGGGAGGGGGAGCTGCCGCTCCCGCCGGAGCTCGCCGGCCGCTACCAGGACCTCGTCACCGGCGAGCCGCGCGAGGGCGGCCCGCTCGCGCTCTCCGCGCTCTTCGGGAGCTTCCCGGTGGCGCTGCTCGTGGGCGGCTGAGAGGCCGCCTTCTCTCCCCCCCGGGAAACCCTGCTATCCTCCGGGGATGGCCGCTCCCGACTCGCCCGGCGCTCCCCCCGCCGCGGCCCCGCAGCAGCCCGCTCCGCCCACCCCGCCCTTCGTGCGCGAGCTCGACACCCTCGTCCGCGCCCGCTACCCGCTCATCTACCTCGTGTCGTGGGAGGAGGCGCGGGTGGACGCGATCCTGCGCGACCTCGCCGAGCAGCACGGGAAGGCGCTCTACGCCTGGTCGGTGACCAAGGGGCTCCGGCGGCTCGGCGACCGGCGCGGCCGCGAGCAGCAGGAGGGCGGCAAGGATCCCGTCGAGGCGCTCGCGGCCGTCGAGAAGCTCTCCGAGCCGTCGCTCGTGGTGCTGAAGGACTTCCACCCCTTCCTCAACGACCCCACCGTCGTGCGAGCGGTGCGCGAGCTCGGCCAGGCGCTCAAGAGCACCTTCACCACGGTGATGATCCTCTCCCCCACCCTCCACATCCCGCCCGAGCTGGAGAAGGAGATCTCCGTCCTCGACGTGCCGATGCCGAGCGTGCGCGAGCTCCTGCAGCTCCTAAAGGAGATCGTGACCGTGGTGCGCGAGGGGAAGAAGGCCGTGGTCGACCTCTCGAAGGAGGACGCCGAGCGGCTCATCCAGGCCGCGCGCGGCCTCACCCTCACCGAGGCCGAGAACGCCTTCGCGAAGGCCATCGCCTTCGACGGCCGGCTCGACAAGGACGACGTCGCGCTGGTGCTCGACGAGAAGCGGCAGGTGATCCGCAAGAGCGGGCTCCTCGAGTACCAGCCCGCCGAGGAGCAGCTCGGGAACGTGGGCGGCCTGTCGGAGCTGAAGCGCTGGCTCTCGCGGCGCGGCGCCGCGTTCGGCGAGCCGGCGCGGCGGTTCGGGCTCCCCGAGCCGAAGGGGCTCCTCCTCCTCGGCGTGCAGGGGTGCGGCAAGAGCCTCACCGCCAAGGCCATCGCCTCGCAGTGGCGGCTGCCCCTGCTCCGGCTCGACATGGGGCGGATCTTCAGCGGGCTCGTCGGCTCGTCGGAGGAGAACCTGCGCCGCGCCATCCGCGTCGCCGAGGGCGTGGCGCCGGTGGTGCTCTGGATCGACGAGATCGAGAAGGGGCTCTCCGGCGTCGCCTCCTCCGGCACGAGCGACGGCGGCGTGACCGCCCGCATCTTCGGCGCGCTCCTCACCTGGCTGCAGGAGAAGACCGCGCCGGTGTTCGTGGTCGCGACCGCCAACCGCATCGAGGCCATCCCGCCGGAGCTTTTGCGCAAGGGGCGGTTCGACGAGATCTTCTTCATCGACCTCCCGGCGGCCGCCGAGCGGAGGGACATCTTCGGCATCCACCTCGGCCGGCGGGGGCGGAAGCCCGAGCAGTTCGACCTCGAGAAGCTCGCCGCCCTCTCCGCCGGCTTCAGCGGCGCCGAGGTGGAGCAGGCGGTGGTGTCGGCGCTCTACGACGCCTTCGCCGAGAAGGTGGACCTCGCCCAGACGCACGTCGAGCGAGCCGTGCAGGAGACCGTGCCGCTCGCCACCACCATGCGCGAGGAGGTGGAGCGGGTGCGGGAGTGGGCGCGCACGCGCACCCGGCCCGCCTCGTCGGCGGCCGCCGAGGCCGTGCCCCGGCCCATCGCCACGCGCTTCGGCTGAGGGCCGAGGGCTTCGCGCAGTTCTCGAGAGGAGCAGTAGATGGCGGACAGGCTCGCCGATCGCTTCCGCAACCTCGAGCGCCCCAGGCGCCCCGAGGAGGTGGATACCGTCCATGAAGCGGACGCCCGCATCGGCGGGATCGAGCCCGCCGCCCGGCCCGGTGCTCTGCCCGCCGCGCCTGCGCCCTCGGTCGCGCCCGCGCACGTGGACCGGTTCCGGCCGCCCGCCGAGCCGGCGATCGACACCGCCCGGCACGACGAGGAGGCGCAGCCCTTCACGCGCTGCCCGCGCTGCGAGACCGACAACTCCCCCTTCACCCGCACCTGCACCACCTGCGGCTCAGACCTCGGGACCGCGGAGGTGCAGCGGTTCAACGAGCGGCTCTGGGAGGAGCGGAAGCGGGAGAAGGCGCTCGAGGAGCGCGAGGCCGCCGTGCGCGAGAAGGAGCGCGAGGTGGAGGCCGCCGCCACCGACGAGGCCCGGCGCGCCATGGCCGCGGAGATGGCGCGCGAGGTCGGCGAGCGGGAGCGGGCCCGGCTCGACCGCGACTGGGGGAGCTGGGGCGGGCCCGGTTCTCGCTGGGACGACTGGGGCGGCGGGGGCGGCGACCCCACGCCCTACGGCGTCCGGCTGCTGCGCCGGATCCGGAGCCCCGCCTGGCGCATCGGCGTCATCGTGGCGCTGGTGGCCGTGCCGCTCCTGCTCGTGATCTTCGGCAGCCCGCGCGGCGGGACGCGCCTCGCCGGGTTCATCGGACTGTTCGTGCTGGCCGCGCTCTTCTCGCCGCCCGGCTCGCGGTGGGGACGGCGGCGGTTCTGGGGGTGGTGAGGGTGGGCTTCTCTCTTGGAAGTGGGAGGCAGCCGTGAGCCAGGGCGTCGAGATCGTGCTCGTGATCCAGGGGCTCGCGGGGCTGGCGCAGGCCGTGACCGAGGCCGGCGCCGAGCTCATCCGCGAGCGGCGGAAGGTGAAGAACGCGCAGGGCCAGCTCGAGGAGGTCGCCGGCGTCATCCGCGACCAGGACGGCACCGAGGTGGGCGTGAAGCTCGACGAGCAGACCGGCCAGGCCGTGTTCGTCGGCCACGACGAGACCGGCAAGGCGAAGGCCCTCGCCGGCCGCGTGGCGCAGCGCTACGCGTACACCAAGGTGACCGAGGAGCTCCGGAAGAAGGGCTACCAGATCGCCCGCGAGGAGAAGCAGGCGGATGGGACGGTGAAGGTGGTCCTCTCAAAGTGGAGCTGAGGGCCGGGCCGGCTTCGGGGCGGGCCTTCAGGGCGCGGGCTTAGGGCTTCGGGCGAAGTGGAGGCAGCGTGGCGACCAAGGTGGAGATCGAGGTGGAGATCGACCCGCAGGGGAACGTGAAGCTCACCACGCGGGGACTCAAGGGGCAGAGCTGCCTCAAGCAGACGGAGCAGCTCGAGAAGGCCCTTGGGAAGGTGGCCGCCCGAGAGAAGACGCGGGAGTTCTACGAGCAGCCGGTCAGCGGGGCGACGACGGGGGTGAAGAGGGGGTGGTGAGGGGGCGCGGGCTTTCGGACTACGAATCCTAGGGGCAGAGGTGCCTCCGCTTCCTTCAGCGGGCGAGCCAGCACAGGAACTTTCTGGAATGCCTGGCCCTTCTTTGTTGGGCTCAACGAGCGCAGGTAGCAACGGTGTAGCAAGCGCCATCTCTTCAGCGCTCGCTCCTGCGACGCAGGATCCGCCGCCGCGCTCCAATTGGTCGCCGCGCTACCGCCAGGGAGAAGCGCCGCCGCAGAACGAAGGAGACGGGGATCCGGTAGAGCGGCGTCGTGCCTCCGCCGCACGCGACGATCCGACTCGACCGCCGCGATGGCTGCGCTATTCTACGCGCTGCGCCATGCAATACTGGTGGGTCAACCAGAAGCAGACGCACCGCCATGAGCTAGGCGGTGGGTACCTGTGGTCGCCGAAGCGCAGGGCGGATGGGGCACGCAATCAGTTCTACGAGAACATGCGGATCGTCGCGCCGGGCGACGTCGTGTTCTCATATTGGGAAGGCGCGGTACGCGCTTACGGGACGATCTGCTCGTTCGGCTACGATGCTCCCAAACCATCGGAGTTCGGCGACGCTGGGCGGAGCTGGAGTCAGATCGGCTTCAGGGTCGACGTCGAGTATGCACGGTTGCAGCACCCCGTCCTTCCTCGGGCGTCATGGGACCGCATCCAGCCCCTCCTCCCCGACCGGTACTCACCGCTCAACGCTGCGAACGGGAAGGGGCTTCAGTCTGTCTACCTCGCGGCCTTGTCGGATGAGTTCGGGCGCGTGCTCTGGTCGCTCATCGAAGCGTCTGGCAACCCGCTGCCTGCAAGGGACCCGAAGAAGCCTCTCATCATCTCGGCGGAGGAACCAGAGCGAGAGCTTTGGGAGCGCCATCTCGTCGATGACATCGAGAAGGCATCACTCAGTTCGACTGAACGCGAGGCAGTGATCAAGGCTCGTCGCGGCCAGGGGCTGTTTCGCAGCAACGTGGCATCGATGGAGCAGGAGTGCCGGATCACTCATGTCACAAACCCGGCGTACCTGATCGCAAGCCACATCAAGCCTTGGCGGCACGCTTCTAACGCGGAGCGACTGAGCTCGCACAACGGGCTCATGCTGGCACCTACGGCGGACTTTCTGTTCGACCGAGGCTTCATCTCCTTCGGCGAAGGACGGCTTCTAGTTTCGCCCGTTGCGGATGAAAGGGCGCTCGTGAAGCTCGGAATAGACCCCGATCGGCCTCCGAATGTCGGAACGTTTTCAAAGCAGCAAGACGCGTTCCTTGACTTCCACAGGAAGGAGATCTTCCGGGCCGCGTAGGGGATCGGGCCGGCGTCATTAGCGCGCAGCACCACCAATGCGGCACGCTGGTGCCGGCTTCTGGCCTGGAAGGAGCCGTTGCCTCCGCTGCGTGGCCACAAGGTCCAGGTCGCGCTCCTCGGCCTGGTCCACTGGAAGAGCGTTCATCTGTCGTTCACTAAATCGGCGGCCTACGAAATCGGAGGCCCCCCACGCGAACCATCCAGCGGGCATGATGGGCCGCGCCTCACTAAGCCTTGGGGCCGATGCCCCACGCCCACCTCCGCCTCTACGCCGAGCTGAACGACTTCCTCCCTCCCTCGAAGCGTTTCGTCTCCTTCGACCACCCCTTCCACGGCCACCCCTCCGTGAAGGACGTCATCGAAGCCCTCGGCGTCCCCCACACCGAGGTGGACCTGGTCCTCGCCGACGGCGAACCGGTGGACTTCTCCTGGCGCCTCCACGACGGCGCGCGCGTGGCGGTCTACCCGGTCTTCGAGGCCATCGACATCGCGCCCGTCACCCACGTCCGCCCGGCCCCGCTGCGGGAGGTCCGCTTCGTCCTCGACGGCCACCTGGGCCGGCTGGCGCGGCACCTGCGCATGCTGGGCTTCGACACCGCCTGGCGTAACGACGCGCCCGATGACGAGCTGGCCCGAATCTCGGCCGAGGAGCACCGCATCCTCCTCACCCGCGACCGCGGCCTCCTCAAGCGTCGCATCGTGACCCACGGCTACCTGGTCCGAGCTTCGGACCCGCGCGAGCAGCTCACGGAGGTCCTGCGCCGCCTCGACCTCCACGGCGCCATCGCCCCCTTCCGCCGCTGCCTGCGCTGCAACGGGCTCCTCGAGCCGGTCGCCAAGGCAAAGGTCGAGTCCGCGCTACCGCCGGCGGTCCGCCGCGAGCACGAAGACTTCCGCCGCTGCGATTCCTGCGGCCGCGTCTACTGGGCGGGCTCGCACCACCGCCGGATGACGCAGCTCGTCTCCGAGCTGCTCGCCGAGCGGCGCGCCGAGGCGCCCTGAGGCCACCACCAGCGGCGTCGCTGGGAGCTCGACCCTCCGCCCCTCACTTGGCGTCCATCACCGGCCGCTGCGTCGCCACGGGCGGCGCCTTCGCGACCGGTGGCGTGCGGGCCGCGACGGCCCTCCCCTCGTCCACGTCCCCCACCATCCCGGCCAGCTCCCGCAGGCTCACGTCGTGCGGCGACCGGCGCCGGTCCTCCTCGCCGCCTCGCAGCACACGCGCGAGCTCCGGCCCGAGCCGCGCCTCGAGCTCCGCCCGCACGGCGTCGGCCTGCGGCTCCATCCTCAGTGCATCCTTGAGATCGCTCACCCGGATCCGGTCGAGGTCCCGGCCCGGCAGGTAGCCCACCGCGCCTCCGACGTCGGCCCGCGCCAGCAGCCCTGCGCGCACCAGCGCCTGCAGGGTCTCCTCGATGGCGAGCGCGGGCACGTCCACCAGCTCCGAGAGGCGCGCCTGCGCCCGCCACGGCCCGCCGCGCAGGAACTCGCGCGCGACGTGCGCCCCGACCACCACCGCCAGCGTCTCGCGCAACGCCTGGTCGGCCTGCTGCGCCCGCAGCCGCTGCCGCACCAGCCCCTCGTTCTGGTGGCTCGCGGCCACCTGCGCGCCGACGAGCACCACGAGCCACGACACGTAGGTCCAGACGAGGAAGATCGGCAGCGCGCTCAGGACGGAGTAGAGGGCGTTGTAGCTCGACACGCCGACCTGGAGCTGCACGTACAGGACGAGCGCCACCTGCCAGAGCACGGCGGCGACGAGCGCGCCGATGGCGCAGGAGAGCCGCCGGGTCCGCACGTTGGGCAGGATGAGGTAGAGCGCGAAGAACGCGACGCCGACCACGGCCACCGAGGTGAAGCGGAGCAGGAAGTCGATCACCGCGCCGATCCCGGACACGTCGCGGAGGAACTCCACCACCCGCGAGCTCTGCGCGGCGGTCGCGGCGGTGCCGGCGGCGAGGATGAGCAGCGGCGTGGTGACGAGCAGGGTGACGTAGTCGGTCACCTGCCGCAGCAGCGTGCGCCGCGTCTTGGCGCCCCAGATGTCGTTGAGCGTGTCCTCGACCGACGAGAGCAGGCTCACGCTGGTGTAGAGCAGGATGAGCAGCCCCACCGCGCCGAGCGTGGAGAAGTTGGTCCGCTGGACGAACTGCAGGATCTTCTCGGTGGCCCCGAGCAGCGCGGGGTTGTCGCCGAAGGTCTGGTGCAGGTAGGGCCGGACGCTCTTCTCGATGAAGCTCTCGTACGCCCCGAACCCCTTCAGGATGGCGAAGGCGAAGGCGAGGAAGGGCACGATCGAGAGGACGCTGTAGTAGGTCAGCGCCGCGGCCCGGACGGTGATCCGGTTCGAGAAGAAGCCCTGGAAGCCGGAGTAGAGGACGCGGCTCCCGCGGTAGAGTAGCCGCTGCCAGCCGCGCAGGTCGGCGACGCGCACGGCCCAGATGCGCACGCGGAAGAAGGCCTGGGCGCGAGCCAGCGGCGAGCGCTCGTCTTCCCGCTCGCTGGGAGTCCTGTCGGGGCGGGCTGCCACCTCCTGAACTTGCGCCCGGCGGCGCCTCGCCGCACGCCTGCCCCCAGAACGCAAGAAGCCCCGACTCCGTGAGGGGCCGGGGCTTCCTGTTCGATCGATGCGGGTCGGCTAGACCGGGCGGACGTTCGCCGCCTGCAGGCCCTTCGGGCCCTTGGTCACGTCGAACTCCACCTTCTGGCCCTCGGCCAGGGTGCGGAACCCGTCGGCCTGGATCGCGGTGTGGTGGCAGAACACATCCTCGCCACCGCTATCCTGGGTGATGAAACCAAAGCCCTTCGCATCGTTGAACCACTTCACCGTACCAGTAGCCATTTTGAACCGTGTACTCGTTTCTTCTCTGTGTTCTGGGGCGGCGAAGATGGCCGCCCTGCCTCGCCCCGGAGTCGGAGCGAGAGGCGATGCGTCTACACGGATCGCCCGGCGGCGTCCAGCGCACGCCCCAAGGGTCTTCGGTGCAAATCCTGCCGATCCGGCGTCATCGCGCCGCCGCTGCTCGGGATTTCGGCGAAAACGTGCGTGAACGCATGGGGTCGATCTCGCGCGCGCCGCCGCCTAGACAGAGGGGCGCGGCGCCAGCCCGAGGAGCCCATGCCCACCCTCCGCACCAAGATCACCCCTCACCTCTGGTTCGCGAAGGGAGCGGCCGAGGCGGCGCGGTTCTACGCCTCGCTCTTCCCCGATTCCCACGTCGATCAGGTCACGCCGATCCCGGTGGACACCCCGAGCGGCCCGGCCAACTCGGTGCAGATCGTCTCCTTCACCCTCGCCGGCCAGCCGTTCGTCGCCATCGACGCCGGCCCGCTCGACCCCTTCAACCACGCCATCTCCTTCGTGGTGAGCTGCGCCGATCAGGCGGAGGTCGATCACTACTGGAACGCCTTCGCCGATGGCGGGCAGCCCGAGCGCTGCGGCTGGGTGCGGGACCGCTTCGGCGTCTACTGGCAGGTGGTGCCGGACGCCCTGGGCGAGCTCATGCAGCGCGCCGACACGGCGGGCGGGAAGCGCGTGATGCAGGCCATGCTCGGCATGCAGAAGCTCGACGTCGCCGGCCTCCAGCGCGCGTACGAGGGGACCTGACGAGCCGGCGCGGGGCACCGGCCCCAAGGCGAAGCTTTCAGCGAGGGTCGATGCCCTCCGGCCACCCGTTCACGAACACGCGCCCGTCCGGCCCGATCCGCACCTCCACCGTCCGCGCGAGCTCCCCCGGCGGCGCCCGCTCGACGCCGGGCGCGTACCTCGCGGTGAGGAAGTGGAACCGCTGGTTCTCCGATCCGACCCAGCGGCGCGACCGCTCGGGCCGCGCCCGGTCGAAGGGCCCGTCCACGAGGAGGTCGGTCGCGGCGAGGAGCGCGGCCACCCCGGCGTCGCCCGCGGCCCGCGCCTGCAGCGCCTCGAGCGCGTGGCCGGTGAAGACCATCACCGAGAGCCCGAGCCCCCGGGCGGCCCGGCAGAGCGCGGCGGCGGGCGCGGCCTGCTCGAAAGGCTCGCCGCCGAGCAGCGTCAGCCCATCGAGCCCACCCTTCCCTACCTCTCGCGCCAGCTCCCGGGCGAGCGCCTGCACCGTCACCCGCTCCCCGCCGCGCGGGTCGAAGAGGTGCGGGTTGCAGCACCCGGCGCAGCGCAGCGCGCACCCCTGCAGCCAGACCGCGTACCGGCTCCCGGGCCCCTCGGCCTCGGTGCGCGCCACCCGGTGGCCGATCCGGAGCGCGGGCGCGTCGGGCGGCCGCGGGACGGCGCTGGCCCTGCGGGCGAGCGGGGGGCGGGAAGAAGTCACGCCAGCAGATGGTACACCCCCTTGATCTCGCCCTCCCCGTGGGCGACATTTCGCCCTTCCCAGCTTCCTCCCCCGCTCTTCGACGGAGAGATCCCTCTTGGCTTCACCCAGCGCAGACTTGACCCGGCTTTGCGTCAACACCATCCGCATGCTGGCCGCCGACGGCGTGCAGAAGGCGAACAGCGGCCACCCCGGCATGCCCATGGGCTGCGCCGACCTGGCGCACGTCCTCTGGACCCGTCACCTGCGCTTCGATCCCAAGGAGCCGCGCTGGCTGGGGCGCGACCGGTTCGTGCTCTCCGCCGGGCACGGGTCGATGCTGCTCTACAGCCTGCTCCACCTCGCCGGCTTCGACCTCAGCCTCGACGACCTCAAGAGCTTCCGCCAGCTCCACTCGCGGACGGCGGGCCACCCGGAGTTCGGCTACGCCCCCGGCATCGAGGTCACCTCCGGGCCGCTCGGCCAGGGCTTCGCCAACGGCGTGGGCATGGCGCTCGGCCAGGCGATCCTCTCCGCCCGGCTCGGCCCCGGCAACCCGGCCGCCGACCACTTCGTCTACGCCATCGTCTCCGACGGCGACCTGATGGAGGGCGTGGCGGCCGAGGCGGCCAGCTTCGCCGGCCACATGAAGCTCGGCCGGCTCGTCTACCTGTACGACGACAACCAGATCACCATCGACGGCTCGACCGCCATCACCTTCGGCGGCGAGGACGTGACGAAGCGGTTCGAGGCCTACGGCTGGCACGTCCAGTCGGTGGACGGCCACGACCACGACGCGGTCCACCGGGCCATCGAGGCGGCCAAGGCGGAGCTCGGCAAGCCGAGCCTCATCCGCTGCCGCACCACCATCGGCTGGGGCTCGCCCGGCAAGGCGGGCAAGTCCTCCAGCCACGGCGCGCCGCTCGGCGAGGCGGAGCTCGAGGCCACCAAGAAGCACCTGGGCTGGCCGCTCGAGCCGCGCTTCCTCGTGCCCGACGAGGTCCGCGCCTTCTGGAAGGGCGTGCAGGCCGAGAAGGCCGCGCAGGTCGCGGCCGCGAAGCGGGACGAGGCGGCGTGGCGCGCCGCGCACGGCGAGCAGGCCGCGCTCCTCGACGCGCTCGTCACGCGCGCGCTGCCGGCCGACCTCCAGGCGAAGCTCCTCGAGGGCGCCGACCAGAACGACGCCACGCGCAAGCTCTCGCACGCCCTCATCCAGAAGGCGGCGGCGCTGGTCCCCTCGCTCATCGGCGGCTCCGCCGACCTGGCCGAGTCGAACCTCACCGAGATCAAGGGCGCGGGCGTGTTCGGGCCGCAGAACCCGGCCGCCCGCAACGTGCCCTACGGCATCCGCGAGCACGCCATGGGCGCCATCGCGAACGGCATGGCCTACGAGGGGTTCGCCATCCCCTTCACCGCCACCTTCCTCATCTTCTCCGACTACATGCGCCCGCCCATCCGGCTCGCGGCGCTGTCGCACCTCCAGTCGATCTACGTCTTCACGCACGACTCGATCTTCCTCGGCGAGGACGGGCCGACGCACCAGCCGGTGGAGCAGCTCACCACGCTGCGCGCCGTGCCGAACCTTCACGTGGTCCGCCCGGCCGACGGGCTCGAGACCGCCTGGGCCTGGGGCCACGCGCTCGAGCGGAAGGACGGGCCGACGGCGCTGGTCCTCACCCGCCAGAAGCCGGCCAAGGTGACCCGCGCCAGCTTCGACCCGGCGGCGGTCGGCCGCGGCGCCTACGTGGTCGCCGCTCCCGCCGGCGCCAGCTTCACGGTCCTCGCCACCGGCTCCGAGGTCGGCCTCGCGCAGGCGGCCCTGGAGCTCCTCGCGGCCAAGGGCGTGGTGGGGCGGCTCGTGTCGGTGCCGTGCCTCACCTGCTTCGAGGCGCAGCCGCAGTCCTACCGCGACGAGGTGCTGCCCCCGGGGCAGAAGGTGGCGGTGGTGGAGGCGGCGCGCGGCACCGAGTGGTGGCGCCACGCCGGCAAGGACGGGCTCGTCATCGGCATCGACCGCTTCGGCGCCTCGGCGCCGGAGAAGGCGCTCGCCGAGGAGTACGGCTTCACGCCGGCCAAGGTCGCCGAGAAGCTCGAGAGCTGGGTGGCGCGGTAGGCGCTCGCGAGGTGAGGGGGCCATGGCCCCCTCCAAGCAAAAGGGCGGCTCCGGGCTCGACCCGGGCCGCCCTTTTTCCAGGGAGAGGTCTGGAGGCTAGCGGAGGCCAGCCGCCGGCGAGCTCGCGCCGGGCTGCGTCTGGGCCTGCGGCTGCGCCGGGACGACCGGGCGCGGCTCGATGCGCTCGCCCTTGGCGAGCATCTTGAGCGAGAGCGAGAGCAGGCTGGCGAGGAGCTCGCCCGAGCCCGGCACGTCGAGCTTGCGGTAGATCCGCTTGCGGCGGGCTCGGATGGTCTCGGGCGACACGCCAGCGGCGGCCGCGGAGTCCTTGCAGGCGAAGCCCTGCGCGATGCGCAGCACCTCGGCGCGCTCGGCCGGCGTGAGCGTCGTGCCCTCCAGGAAGCGGGCGGCGAAGGGCGTGAGGACCTCGATATCGATCTGAGCCATCTCTTTTTCCTTCCCGACAAGGCCCGTTGTCTGGGCCAGCTTTCCGGGTCTGCCAAGCGGAGGGATCCCTACCGATCCCACGCCTGGCCGTCTTTTTCCCGGGCGTGAAGGACGATATGCACGCCCCGGCCGGTTGCCACCCCCTACGGATCACTTTCTCGTAAAGTCCCGCGGACCTTGGGCAAATGGGGTGGGTCCGGGGGCCTGGAACCCGGTTGGGCGGTCAGGCGGTCCGCTCCTGTGCCGATATAGGCCCTTATAGACCCTAATAGGACGCCCCTGATCGAGATCACGTACCTGGACCTACCTCACCCCCCCCTCGCCACGCGGCGCCATCGTTCGGAGACGCCGTGAAGCGCGGAGCGGCCGGCCCTCGGCCCTGACCGTCCGCGGGCGAGGCGCGGCGGCCGCGGCCGGAGCGGCCTCTACCGGTCCGCGCTCTCCGCCCGCGACGGCTCCGGCGCCATCAGGCCGGCGAGTCCTTGCAGGGCGCCGTCGGAGGCGAAGTCCACCGCCTGGAGCTGCTCGCGCTGCTCCTCCCGCCGCGCCCGGACCCGCTCGCCGATCGCCGAGGCGAGCGAGAACGACCGCGCCCGCTCCGCCGCCCGGTACTGCAGGACGGCGTCGAGCTGCCGCCAGAGCGAGTCGGCCAGCTCCCCGAGCTCCTGACCCAGCTCCGGCGACAGCGCCGAGCCGTACGCGGCCGGCTCGCCCTTCCCCGCCCGGAGCTGCAGCTCGCCCGCGCCGGCCGGGCTCTCGAGCTCGAAGGCGACGCGGGTGGAGAGCGGGAAGCCGGCGCCGAGCAGCCCGAACCTCACCGAGTCGCCCGCCGCCTCGGCGCGGACCATGCGGTCGGCGTACGGCAGCTCCGCCGCGCCGCCGCTGGCGCGCAGCGCCTCGAGCACGCGCGGGCGGTCGAGCGCCCCGTCCGCCAGCGCCGCCGCGCCGCGCCCCACCTCGAGCCGGTCGAGCAGCGGCCGGAGCTGGTCGATCGACACCACCACGTTCATCGCCTGCGCCCCCACGTAGCCCGCGTGGTAGACGCCGACCAGCTCGAGCTCGCCCGACTTGCAGGAGATGGCGAAGACCGGGCTCCCCGAGTTCCCGTTGTTGAGGAGCGCGTCCACGGTGAAGTCGTCGTGCGACCAGGCCCGCTCGTGATCGGCCTGGCCCACCGCCGTCACCCGGCCGGTGTTGGAGGCGGCGAAGGCCGCGAGCGGATAGCCGCGCACCTGCACCGCGTTCCCCACCTTGAGCGCCGCCGAGCGGCCGATCCGGTACGGCAGGATCCGCAGCGGCCGGCGCGACTTCAGCACCGCCATGTCGAGCGCCGGGTCCACCGCCGCGCGCACGAGCGGGATCTGGCCGGGCTCGTCGTCGTCCGACTCGCTCTGCACGATCCGCACGCTCTCCCGCACCTTCCGCGCGCCCGCCGGCACCCCCTCCACCTCGCTGCCCGGCCCGGTCACCTCCGGCGCCGCGGCCACGTGGGCGTTGGTGGCGAGGTACCACTCGCCGCCGGCGGCCTTGTACGCGAAGGCGGTGCCGTGGCGGACGTGGCGGAGGTAGGCGCGCCGGAGCTTCCCGCCCTTGCCGTAGTAGACGTGCTCGTAGATGGCGGTGGTCCGGACCAGGTAGGTGTAGCTCGCCTCGGCCGAGGCCTCGAAGGTCCGGATCTCCTGGCGCAGGGCGGAGTGGAAGTCGGCGTAGTCGCCGGAGCAGACCGGCCCTTGGCTCCGCGTCCGGCCCTCGACGCCGCCCGCGAGGGCGACGGCTGGGACGAGCGCGACGAGGAGCGAGGCGCGCACGTGCATGATTCCTCCGACCCGATGGCGAGTCTGTGCACGGTCCAGGCGAGCGGCCAGCCCCGCTACCCCGGGACGGGCCGCGGGGCGCGCAGGTCCAAAAATGGGGAGCCGACCCCGGAGGTCGTGGACGCGCCCTGGCGGAGGCCGCGGCGCGGCGAGCGCGGCGCGCCCGAGGCGCTGGGCCTCAGGGCGCGCGCAGCGCGGGACGCAGGCGCGCCTTCTCCGCGGCGAGCCGGTCCCACTCCACCGCCAGGGAGCGCACGTTCCCGGCCGGGTGGACGCCCGGGGGGACCGGCGTGTCCGGCCGGAGCGGCAGGTACCCGGGCGCTCGCGCCGCGAGCAGCGCCTCCGCCTCGGGGCCCGCCAGGAACGCGAGCAGCTGCGCGGCGGGCGCGCTCGCCCGGCCGGGCGCGAGCAGCGCGACCGCGGTCGGGAGCACCACGCCGCCGTCGCCCTGCTGGTCCGGGTAGACCACCTCGAGCGCGTGCGCGCTCGCCGCGGCAGCGGCCGCCTCCTCCGAACCGACGAGCCCCACCGACGCCGCGCCGCGCGCGACCCGCTCCTTCACCTCGGCGTCGGAGGCGACGAGCTGCGGCTCGGCCCGCGCGAGGAGCCGCAGGAACTTCTCCACGCTCTGCGGGCCGTAGGCGAGCGAGAGCGCGGCGAGCCACGACGGGCCGTCGCCCTGCGAGAGCGGCACCAGGGCCTGGCGGCCGGCGAGGCGGCGATCGGCGAGGTCGCGCAGGTTGCGCGGCTCGAACGGCAGCGGGCCCGGGCCGAGGAGGAGCACCGCGCCGCGGGCGCAGAGCGGCACGAACCGGCGGCCCGGGTCCTTCCAGGCGTCGTCCACGTCGGGCTGCGGCGGCGCGGCGCCGGGGACGAGGAGCGCGCCGTCCTCCAGGGCGGCCGCGGGATCGGCGAACCACCCCAGCTCGGCCTCGGCCGGGCGCGCCACCCGGACGACCCGCGCGATCCCGCGCCGCGCCGCCGCGTCGGCCACGGCCCGCGCCGCGGCGTCGCTCACGCCGGCGTAGAGCCGCACCTCCGGCAGCGCCGGCGCGGGCTTGCCGGGGCAGCCGGCGAGGAGGCAGAGCGCGAGCGCGGCGAGCGCGCCCGGGAGGGCGGAGGTGCGGGTGGTCATGTCGGAAATGCTCGCGCGGAGAGCGGGATGGTAGCATCTTCGAACCGTGCCGCCGACCGTCATCGCGCTCGCCCAGATCAACACCACCGTGGGCGACTTCGCGGGGAACTCCGCCAAGATCCGCGCCCAGGTGGAGCGGGCCCGCGCCCAGGGCGCCAAGCTCGTGGTCTTCCCGGAGCTGGCCCTCTCGGGCTATCCGCCCCGCGACTTCCTCGACATGCCCGAGTTCCTGGCCCGCGCCGCCCGCGCGCTCGCCGAGCTCGCCCAGCCGGCCGAGTGGTCGCGCGGCGTGGCGGTGGTGGTCGGGTTCCCGGAGGGCGCCGCCGACGCGCCGCCGCCCTCGGTCTACAACAGCGCCGCGCTCATCGAGGGCGGGCGGGTGGCGGCGGTGGGGCGCAAGTCCCTCCTGCCCACCTACGACGTCTTCGACGAGGCCCGCTACTTCGTGCCGGCCGGCGAGAGCACCTCGGCCGAGTCGCCGGCGCTCGGCGCGCGGCTCGGGCTCTCGATCTGCGAGGACATCTGGAACGACAAGCGGTTCTGGGTGAAGCCGCGCTACGAGCGCGACCCGCTCGACGAGCTGCGCGGGCAGGGCGCGGGGCTCATCCTCAACATCTCCGCCTCGCCCTACTCGCTCGGCAAGCCGGCGCTGCGGGAGCGGATGCTCTCCTCGGCGGCGCGCCGGCACGGCGTGCCCATCGCCTACGTGAACCAGGTGGGCGGCAACGACTCGCTCGTCTTCGACGGCGCCTCGATGCTGGTCGGCCAGGACGGCGCGGTGCTGGCCCGGGCGCCGCTCTTCGAGGAGGCGCTGCTCGTGGCCGATCTCGAGACCGGCCGCGCCACCGTGGAGGAGGAGCCGGGCCGGCCGCGACCGCCCGCGGCGCCGCCGCGCGCCCGCGACCCCGAGGCCGAGGCGGAGGAGCTCTTCCGGGCGCTCTCGCTCGGCGTGCGCGACTACGTCCGCAAGTGCGGCTTCAAGAGCGCGGTCATCGGCCTCTCGGGCGGCATCGACAGCGCCCTCACCGCCTGCCTCGCCGCCGACGCCCTCGGGCGCGAGAACGTGCTCGGCGTGGCCATGCCCTCGCGCTACAGCTCGCAGCACTCGCGCGACGACGCCCGCGCCCTCGCGGCCAACCTCGGCGTCCGCTTCGAGGAGGTGGCCATCGAGCCGATGCACGCCGCCTACCTCGCGCAGCTCGAGCAGGTGCTCGGGGGGCCGCTCGGCGACCTCGCCGCGCAGAACGTCCAGGCCCGCATCCGCGGCCAGATCCTGATGGCGCTCTCGAACGAGCTCGGCGGGCTCGTGCTCTCCACCGGCAACAAGAGCGAGCTCGCCGTCGGCTACTGCACGCTCTACGGCGACATGGCGGGCGGCCTCGCCGCCATCGGCGACCTCCCCAAGACGCTCGTCTACCAGGTGGCCCGCGCCGCCAACCGCCGCGCCGGCCGCGAGCTCATCCCGGAGAACACCTTCACGAAGCCGCCCTCGGCCGAGCTCAAGCCCGACCAGACCGACCAGGACACGCTGCCGTCCTACGACGAGCTCGACGACATCCTCGCGGCGCACATCGAGGAGCGGCTCCCGTTCGACACCATCGTGGCCCGCGGCCACCGGCCGGAGACGGTGAGGCGGGTGCTCCGGATGGTGATCATGAGCGAGTACAAGCGGCGCCAGGCGGCGCCGGTGCTCAAGGTCACCGCCAAGGCCTTCGGAGAGGGGCGCCGCTTCCCCATCGCGCACGGCTACCGCTACTGACGAGAGGCGCCGGCGCCGCCGGCGGGAGGCGTCCCAGGATGGCCAGGAAGGACCGCGTCGAGCACGCCTACGGGTTCGAGGTCTACGCGCCGGGCACCCTGACGCTCGACGGGGTGAAGCTCTCGAGGAAGGTGGACGAGGAGAGCTATGAGCAGGAGGTGGGCGCGCTGCAGAAGCGCGCCTACGGCCTGCAGATCGAGAACTTCCTCCAGCGGCGCCGCGCCATCGTGGTCTTCGAGGGCTGGGACGCCGCGGGCAAGGGCGGGGCCATCAAGCGGCTCACCGCGCTCATGGACCCGCGCGGCTACAAGGTGTGGCCCATCGCCGCGCCGCGCGACGCCGAGAAGCGGCACCACTACCTGTGGCGCTTCTGGCAGCGGCTCCCGGAGGACGGCGAGCTCGCGGTCTTCGACCGGAGCTGGTACGGGCGGGTGCTGGTGGAGCGGGTCGAGGGGTTCGCGAAGAAGGCGGAGTGGCGCCGCGCCTACGACGAGATCAACGCCTTCGAGCGGATGCTCACCGACGACGGCATCCGGATCCTGAAGATCTTCCTGCACATCGACCGCAGGACGCAGCTCGAGCGGTTCGAGCGGCGCGAGACCGACAAGCTCCGGCGCTACAAGCTCTCCGAGGAGGACTGGCGCAACCGCAAGCGCTGGAAGGCCTACGCCAAGGCCATCCAGGAGATGCTCGACCGCACCCACCGGCCCGACGCGCCCTGGAAGGTGATCCCGGGCGACGACAAGCGGTTCGCGCGGCTCGAGGTGCTGCGGGCGGTCATCGCCCTGCTCGAGCAGGAGGGGTAGCGCCCTCCGGACCGGGGGGCGGCCCGCCTCTCCCGGGCACCTCGATGCGGCGTGCGCCGTCGGGGCCGGCCGGTTAACGGACCGGCATGCCCTTCCTCCTCCGGCTGCTGCACGTGCTCAGCATGGCGGCCTGGCTCGGCGCGGCCATCTACGTGCCGGGCGACGTCCGCCGCACCCTCGCGCTCGGCCCGCCGCACACCGTGCCGCTCCTGGCCCGGGTGCGCGCCGCGCTCCGGCTCGACCTCGCCGCCGGCGTCGCCACCGTGCTCACCGGCGTGCTCCTCGCCTCCCCGCTCGGGCAGGTGGGCGGCATCGGCGCCGGGGTGATCGTGGGCACGCTGCTCGGGCTGCTCCTGCTCGGGCTCGTCGCCGGCGTGCTCATGCCGGCCTGGAAGAAGATCGAGCTCGCCATCGAGTCGGGCGGCGGCACGGCCGGCACCGAGGGCGCGGTGAAGCGGCTCGCCGCGCTCGGCGGCGTGGCGCACCTGATCTGGCTGCTGGCGCTCGTCGCGATGCTCTGGGCGGCGCATGGGTTCGCGTAGCGATCGGCGCCGTCTCGGCACCTGCTGGTCGCCGCCCTCGCGGTGACCTCATCCCCGCTCCCGCGACAGCGGGGGAGGGACAGGGAGGGGGCGCTGCGCAGAGAGGCTTCCGCCTCAGATCTGCATCACTTCCTTGTCCTTCGCGGCGACGATCTCGTCGACCTTCTTCACGCCCTCGTCGGTCTCCTTCTGGACCTTCTCGAGCGCCTTCTTGGCCTCGTCCGCGGCGACGTCGCCGTCCTTCTCGGCGGCCTCGAGCAGCTCCTTCGCGTCGCGCCGCTCGTTGCGGATGGCGAGCTTGTACTCCTCGCCCTTCTGCTTCACCTGCTTCACGATCTCCTTGCGGCGCTCTTCCGTCAGCGCGGGCACGGGGACGCGGACCAGGTCCTTGTCGCTCATCGGGTTGAGGCCGAGGTTGGCGTCGCGGATCGCCTTCTCGATGGGCGGGATCATGTTCTTCTCCCACGGCTTCACGACGATGAGGCGGGCGTCGGGCGTGGAGAGCGTCGCGACCTGCGCGAGCGGCGTGGGGGTGCCGTAGTAGTCCACCCGCACGTTGTCGAGCAGGTGCAGGCTGGCCCGGCCGGTGCGGATGGTCGTGAGGTCCTGCCGGAAGGCGTCGAGGCTCTTGGCGATGCGGCCGTGCAGGTCCTTCAGGATGTCGTCGGCAACGCTCATAGGGTGGGGCTCCCCTCTCTCGGGTGCGAAGGCGTGCGGCGCCGCGGAGGCGCTACGTGGCGGTGGCGCGCGGACCGGTGCCGCCGACCGTGGTGCCGATCTCCTCCCCGAGCACCACCCGGCGCACGTTGCCGTGCTGGGTGGAGTCGAAGACGACGATGGGCAGGTCGTTGTCCATGCAGAGGCTGATGGCGGTGGAGTCCATCACCTTCAGGTTCCGCTTGAGGACGTCGATGTAGGCGAGGTGCTTGAACTTCACCGCAGCCGGGTTCTTCTTCGGGTCCTCGGTGTAGACGCCGTCCACCTTGGTCGCCTTCATGAGCACGTCCGCGTGGATCTCCATGGCGCGGAGCGAGGCGGCGGTGTCGGTGGTGAAGTACGGGTTGCCGGTGCCGGCCGCGAAGATCACCACGCGGCCCTTCTCGAGGTGGCGGATGGCGCGGCGGCGGATGTAGGGCTCGGCGACCTGGTGCATCTCGATGGCCGACTGCACCCGGGTGTCCACGCCGATCTTCTCGAGCGCGTCCTGCAGCGCCATGGCGTTGATGACCGTGGCGAGCATGCCCATGTAGTCGGCGCTCGACCGGTCCATGCCCTCGGTGGCGCCGGAGACGCCCCGGAAGATGTTGCCGCCGCCGATGACCAGGGCCAGCTCGACGCCCAGGTCCACCACGTCCTTCACGTCCTGCGCGATGGTGGTGAGGACCTTGGGCGAGATCCCGCCCTTGCCGTCCCCCATCAGCATCTCACCGGAAAGCTTCAGGAGGATGCGCTTGTAGCGCGGCGTCGGCTTTTCGGTCGGCATGGTCGCGGTTTGTACCGAAGGGTGAGGGGGTGGTCAAGGCGACGGCGGCGGGCCGCCCGCGTCCGCGGCGCCGCGGCGGCGGCGGCGGCGACCACCCCGGCGGCGGCGCCGCCGGCGCGAGTGGGCGTCGCCCTCGGCCGCGGCTTCGGCCGGACCGGGTCCGGGCGCTCCCGCCTCGTTGGCGGCAGCCCCGATGGTCACTTCCTGGATGATCGTCTCGCCGCCGGCGGGAGCGGCCGCCGGGCCGTGGTGCCCGCGCCGGCCGTGGCTCCGGCCGCGGCGGGGCTCCCCCTCGCGCTCGGCCTGCCGGGGCTCGGCCTCGCCGGACGGGGCGGTCGCGCCGTCGGCGGACGGGCGCCAGCGCGCGAGCTCGTCGGCGCCCTCGCCGGTCGCCTTCACGGCGATCTCGAGGAGCTGCACGGCGTCGAGGAAGTAGGACTGGCCCGCGATCCCGCCCGAGCGGCGGCGGCGGCGGCGCGGCGGGCCCTTGAGCACCCGCTGCGACGAGAGGGCGAGCTTGGCCCGCTCGGCGATCTTGCGCGGCAGGCGCGAGCCGGTGACGAGCTCGCGCAGGAGCTCGTCCTGGGCGGCGAGCGGCCCGCCGGGCGCGTCCTCGGGCCCGCGCACCGGCGCGAGCAGGGTGCCGAGCAGCACCGCCTCGGAGACCTCGGCGCCGGACCGGACCAGCTCGTCCAGCGCGGCGAGGTGGGCCTGGGCGCGGCGGCGGCCGTCCTCGGGGAGCGCGTCGATGGCGCTCGAGACCGCCGGGAGCACCACCGGCAGCGCGCCGGCCGCGCGGAGCAGCTCGAAGGCGCGGGCCGAGGCGCCGCAGCGGAGGATCTTGAAGATCTCCTCGAGCACGCGCGGCGCGGCGCAGCGGGCGATCTCCTTCGCGTAGCGGCGCATCGCCTCGAAGGTGTCGGGGGCGATGGTGAAGCCGAGCCGGGCGGCGAAGCGGATGGCGCGCAGCGCGCGGACCGGATCCTCGCGCATGCGGATGTCGGGGTCGCCGATGGTGGCGATGCGGTGCGCCTCGAGGTCGGCGCGGCCGCCCACGTGGTCGATCACCTCGCCGGCGGCGCAGTCGTAGAAGAGGCCGTTCACCGTGAAGTCGCGGCGGCGGGCGTCCTCCTCGGCCGTGCCGAAGACGTTGTCGCGGGTGATGAGGAGGTCGCCGTCCTCCGGCAGGTCCTCCACCTGGTCGGTGGGGTTGGCGCGGAAGGTCGCGACCTCGAGCACCTTCCCGCCGCGGAAGTAGACGTGCGCGAGCCGGAAGCGGCGGCCGATGAGCCGGCAGTTGCGGAAGATCGCCCGCACCTCGCCGGGGTGGGCGCTCGTCGCGATGTCGAAGTCCTTCGGCTTCTTGTCGAGCAGGACGTCGCGGACGCAGCCGCCGACGAGATAGGCCTGGTGGCCCATGTGCCGGAGGCGGAAGATGACCTTCAGCGCGTCGGGGTCGAGCCGATCGGCCGGGATCTCGGGCGGGTGCTCCGGATCGGGGACGGGCGGGTCGAGCGCCAGCCCTGGGAGCGGGCCTCGAGAGGGTTCGTCGTGGGGGAAGTCGCTCGCGTCGGCGAGCTGGGCGCGGTCCGTACGGGGAGATGAATGCTGTCGCATAGGAGCCGGATCGGGGGGCGGGGCCGCGGGAAATCCGCAGCTCGAATGGCCGCACCTGCACCGTCGGGCCTGACCTCTGGTCCCCACTTCTAGCCCTCGGGGGCCGCCCCGTCAAATGGCTTATCCAGCCGGATCGGGGGGTTAGCCCTCGCCCGCCGCGTCTTTCGGCGGCGCGAACAGCTCCTCCTGCACCGGCTCCAGCCCGAGGGCCTGCCGCACCGGCGCGAACGACCGCCGGTGGATCGGGCAGGCGCCGAGGGACTCGAGCGCCCGGAAGTGCTCGGCGGTCGGGTACCCCTTGTGACGGGCGAAGCCGTAGCCCGGGTGGACGCGGTCGAGGTCGGCCATGAGCGCGTCGCGGGTGGTCTTGGCGAGGATGCTGGCCGCCGCGATGGTGAGCGAGAGCGCGTCGCCGTGGATGATGCCGTCCTGCGGGATCTTCAGCTCCGGCAGCTTGCGGGCGTCGATGAGGAGGTGCTCGGGGACGACCGGGAGCCCCTGCACCGCCCGGCGCATCGAGAGCAGGCTGGCGCGGTAGATGTTGATCGTGTCGATCTCCTCGACGCTCGCCATCCCCACCGCCCAGCAGACCGCGGCCGCCTTCACCTCGGCGGCGAGCCGCTCCCGCTCCGCGGCGTCCAGCTGCTTCGAGTCGTCGATGCCCCGGGGCCGGAAGTCGCGCGGCAGGATGACGGCGGCCGAGACCACCGGGCCGGCGAGCGGCGCGACGCCGGCCTCGTCCACGCCGGCGATGCGGGTGACGCCGGCGGCCCAGAGCCGGCTCTCCCACTCGAGCAGGTGGCGCAGCCGCTGCCCCTCGGCGCGGTTCTCCCGGCGGCGCTTCAGGATGGCGTCGTAGACCGCCCGGGCGCCGGCCCGCGCGTCGGCCGCGAGCGCCGCCTCGCACTCGGCGGTGAGCGGGCGGTCCTGGCCGAGGAAGTGGATGCGCAGCTCGGCGACGCTCATGCGGGCGAGGCGGTCGGGGGTCATCGCGGGCAGCGCCTGTGAGGGGGGCTCTTCACGGGCGCCGAGTCTACCGCTGGCACCGGGGGCAGTAGAAGGTGGAGCGCTGCGCCTGGACGGCGCGGACGATCCGGGCCCGCCGGCAGCGCGGGCAGGGCTCGCCCGCCTTGCCGTAGACGAGGAACGGGTTCTCGGCGCCCGGCTCCTCGACGTAGGTGATCTCCGGCCCCTCCTGCCGGCGGAGGCTCTCCTCCATGGCCGCCACCACCGCGCCCGCGAGCCGCCTCACCTCGGCCGGCGTGAGGTCGCGGGCCGCGCGGCGCGGGTCGATGCGGGCGCGGAAGAGCGCCTCGCTCGCGTAGATGTTCCCCACCCCGGCGAGCAGCGACTGATCGAGGAGCGCCACCTTCACCGGGCGCCGCGAGCGCGAGAGGGCCGCGCCGAGCGCCGCCGGGTCCACGCCGTCGCGGAGCGGGTCGGGGCCGAGCGCCGAGAGCTCCGGCACCGCGTCGAAGCGGGCGCCCGGGACGAGCCGGAGCCGCCCGAAGAGGCGCGGGTCGCGGAAGTGGAGCACCGCGCCCGTGTCGAGCCGGAGCCGGGCGCGCGAGTGCGACGGGGGCTCCTCGCCGGGGCGGCGCCGCAGCCACTTGCCGGTCATGCCGAGGTGGGCGAGGACGCCGAGAGGGCCCGCCTTCGCGGCCGCGTCGAGGGTGAGGAGGAGCTGCTTGCCGTGCCGGTCCACCCGGGTGATTCGCCGCCCGGCGAGCGCGGCCGCGAACGCCTCCGGGGCGCCGGGCCGGAAGACGCGCGCCGCCCGGGGATCGGTCTCCACCGCCTCGATGCGCCGCCCCCGCGTCCAGCGGCGCAGGTTGCGGGCGGCGATCTCGACCTCGGGGAGCTCGGGCATGCCTCAGCTCCTCGAGTCCCGCCGGAATGCACCGGTCACCCGCTGGCCGCCCCTCCCCCGCCCTCCCCGCCCGAGCGGGGAGGGAGCGCAGCGCGGCGGCCTCTGGATGCCGGCCGCGAGCGCCTCTTCCCCTCTCCCGCGAAGCGGGGGAGGAACAGGGAGGGGGCGGTGGGGGACGTGCGGCACGGCTCACTTCTCCCGCTGGAAGAGCGCCATGAAGAAGCCGTCGGTGCCGTGCCGGTGGGGGTAGAGCTGCAGCCGGTTGCCGTCGGCGCCGAGCGCGGCGGCGCGCTCCGCCCCGAGCGTCTCCGAGAGCGGCACGGGGACGAGGCCGGGGGCGGCGGTGGCGAGGAAGTCGGCCACCTCGTCGTTCTCGGTCCGGCCGAGAGAGCAGGTGGCGTAGACCAGCCGGCCGCCCGGCTTGAGGAGCTTCGCGCAGCGGACCGCGATCGACCGCTGCAGCCCGGCGAAGCGGGCCGGGTCCTCGGGGCGGAGCCGCCAGCGGGCGTCGGGCTTGCGGCGGAGCGTGCCGAGGCCGCTGCAGGGCGCGTCCACGAGGACCCGCTCGGCCTTGCCGGCGAGATCCTTCAGCGCCTCGTCGGCGGTCTCGTCGGGCGGGATGGCCCGGTCGCGCAGGTTGTGGACGCCGGCGCGGCGGGCGCGGCGCTTCGCCTCCTCGAGCCGCTCGGCGTCGGGGTCGAGCGCGAGGAGCGAGCCCTTGTTGCGCATCTCCATCGCGAGCGCGAGCGACTTGCCGCCCGCGCCGGCGCAGGCGTCCACCACCAGCTTGTGGTTGGGTCGGGCGCCGAGGGCGAGCGCGATGAGCTGGCTCCCCTCGTCCTGGATCTCGAAGTGCCCCTCCTGGAAGGCCCGCAGGGCGAAGGCGTTGGCGTGGCCGTCGAGCGTGAGCCCCCAGGGCGAGTGGGGCGTGGGCGTGGACTCGACCCCCTCCTCGGCGAGCCGCGCCTGCAGGTCCTCGCGCGGGCCGCGCAGGAGGTTCGCGCGGACGGTGAGCGGCGCGCGCTCGTTCATCGCCTTGCCGAGCCGGACCGCCTCGTCCAGGCCGAGCTCCGCCGCGAACCGCTCCGCGATCCAGCGCGGCAGCGAGGCCTCGACGGCGAAGCGCGAGAGCGGATCGGCGAGCGCGGCGATGGCCTTGCCGGCCGCCTCCACCGGCGCGAGCTCGCGGCGCGGGACGCCGAGCCGCTTCGCCGCCGCGTCGAGCGGGGCGGCGCCGCTGCGGGCGAGCCAGGCCGCGTAGGCGAGCGAGAGCGCCGGGCGGGCGCGGGCCGCCTCGCCGGGGAGCGCGCCGGTGAGGACGAAGTCGAGCTGCCCCTGGGCGCGGATGAGCCCGTACACCGACTCGGCGGCGGCGCGCCGCTCCACCGCGTAGAGCCGCTTCTCGCGCCGGAGCACCCGCTCCAGCGCCCGGTCGGCGAGCCAGCCCTGGTCGCGGACCAGGCCGTACACCTCGAGGACGACGGCGTCGACGAGGTCGGTGCGGAGCGCGCGGGAGGTGGCCATGCGCGCTGTCTAACACGGATGCGAACGGGAGCAGCGGGGGCGGCGCTGGCCACCCCTCCCCCGCCCTCCCCGCCGCGGCGGGGAGGGAGAGCCCCGGGGCCCGGCTACAGCGCAGCGAGCACGTCCGCGACGTGCCCCTCCACCTTCACCTTCCGGAAGGCCTCCTCGACCTCGCCGTCCTTGCCGATGACGAAGGTGCTCCGCTCCACCCCCATCACCTTCTTGCCGTACATGTTCTTCTCCTTCCAGACGCCGTAGGCGCGCAGCACCTCGGCCTCGGGGTCGGAGAGGAGGTGGAACGGGAGCTGCTGCTTCTCCTTGAACCGGGCGAGCGCCGCGGGGGAGTCGCGGGAGACCCCGAGCACCACGGCCTTCTTCTTCTGGAACGCGCCGACCTCGTCACGGAAGTCGAGGGCCTCGCGGGTTCAGCCGGAGGTGCCGGCCTTCGAATAGAAGAACAGCACCACGCGCTTGCCGCGCAGTCCCGAGAGCGACACCTGCTCGCCCGCCTCGTCGGTGAGCGTGAAGTCCGGGGCCTTCGAGCCCTTCTCGACCGCCATCGTTCCCTCCTCGGCGCCTGGCCGCTCGCCCGCTCCACGGGCGCCCGCCCGGGGAGATAGACTCCGCCCGTGCCTCGCGCAACGCGACCTCGACACGGAAACGCCCGCCAACATCACCCGCTCCGTCGCGAGGTCCCGCTGGCCGCCCCTCCCCAGCCCTCCCCGCCCGAGCGGGGAGGGAGCGCCGCGAGAGCGGGCCCCGCCCCCGAGGTCCAGCTCGCCTGGGCGCGCGACCGGGACGGCCGCAAGGTCCACGTCGCCGCGCTCGACCCGAAGCGCCGGCGCGACCGCGCCCCCTTCGCCTGCCTCGGCTGCGGCGATCCGCTCATCCCGCACCTCGGCGAGCAGCGCGCGCGCCACTTCGCGCACGAGCCCGGGTCGCGCTGCCCCCTCACCGCGCCCGAGACCGCCCTCCACCTCAACGTGAAGGAGCGGCTGCTCTGGCTCTGCGGCGAGGCCTTCGCCGGGCGGCTGCGGGTGGTGCTGGGCGCGCGCTGCCCGGGGTGCCGGCGCGAGGCGGCCGTCGAGCTCGCGGCGGCGGGGGACGGCGCGGTGGCGGAGGGGCTCGTGGGCTCGCACCGGGCCGACGTGCTCGTCACCCGCGCCGGGGCGCCGGCGCTGGCGCTCGAGGTGCTCGTCACCCACGCCGTGGACGCGGCCAAGGAGGCGGCCCTGGGGCGGCTCGCGGTGCCCGCCCTCGAGGTGGACGCCCACGAGGCCTGGGAGGAGGAGCGGGACGGCGCCACCTACGTCGTCGTGGCCCGCAGCCTCGGGGTGGCGCGCTGCGGGCGCTGCCAGCTCGGCGATCGGGCCGAGGCCGGCCGCGGCCAGGGGGGCGAGGAGGCGGAGCTGGCCGAGCTCGAGGCCTACCGCGCCCGCGGCCTCTTCGGCTCGCCGCCCGGCCCGACCGTGCCCGAGCCGCCTCCCCTCGCGGCACCGGACGGCGCCGCGTTCGCGCGCCGCTTCGAATGCCGGCGCTGCGGCGGGCGCGGGCTCGCGGTGTCGCCCCGGATCGCCCGGCACGGCTGCCCGGGGGCCGCCCCGCGTCCGGTCGCCTGGCGCGGGTACGACGGCGCCCTGGTCGAGCTGAAATGGTGGAAGTGACGGGGCGTTGCGAGACCGGGTGGCCTGTGTTAGATCACGGCGCCCCTCGGGGCAGGCCCGTGGTGTATCGCGAGCCTGGATGAGACCAGAACCGTCGTAAATTCACACACTTTCCCGCGGCGCACCCCGGTGCCCGCCGACCTCCGAGCGGACCTTCGGTCCCGAGGAGAGCGGCGGGTGGGACGAGCCGGCTTTCGGGAGAGTGGCGGACACCAACCGGAGAGACCACATGGAAACCCAGCAGAACCCCGCCGAGGGCGCCGTCCAGGCGCCTCCCCCCGCCGAGACCGCTCCCGCCGCCGAGGCCGCGCCCCAGACGATGGCGCAGGCCATGGAGCAGGGCGGCACCGCCATCACCATGAAGCAGCTGCTGGAGGCCGGCGTCCACTTCGGCCACCAGACCAAGCGCTGGAACCCGAAGATGAAGCCGTACATCTTCGGCGCCCGCAACGGCATCTACATCATCGACCTGCAGAAGACGGTCACCCTGGCCCGCAACGCCTTCCGGTTCGTCTCCGACACCGTGGCGCGCGGCGGCAAGGTGCTCTTCATCGGCACCAAGAAGCAGGCCCAGGACGCGGTCGCCGAGGAGGCCGCCCGCTGCGGCATGTTCTACGTGACCAACCGCTGGCTCGGCGGCACGCTCACCAACTTCAAGACCATCAAGAGCGGCATCGATCGGCTGAAGGAGATCGAGCGCCAGGCCAAGGACGGCACCTACGAGCGCCTCCCGAAGAAGGAAGTGGCCCAGCTCGAGCGCGAGCGCGAGAAGCTGGAGAAGAACCTCGGCGGCGTGAAGGAGCTCTCCCGCGTCCCCGCGGCCATCTTCATCATCGACCCGAAGAAGGAGCACATCGCCGTGCACGAGGCGAACCGCCTCGGCATCCCGGTGGTCGGCGTGGTGGACACCAACTGCGATCCCGAGGGGATCGACTACGTCATCCCGGGCAACGACGACGCCATCCGCTCCATCCGGCTCTTCACCGGGAAGGTGGCCGAGGCCTGCATCGAGGGCAGCCGCCGCTACAGCGCCTACGTGGCCGAGCACGGCACCCAGGAGACCGAGCAGAGCGACCGCGACGCCGCCAGCGAGCGCGGCGGCCGTGACCGTCGCGATCGCCGCGACCGCGGCGGCCGTGACCGCGGCCCGCGCCAGCCCCGCGAGGACCGCGGCGCCGCCAGCGCCAACGTCGAGGTGCTCCGCAAGGGCGAGGTGACCCCGGCCGCGCCGGTCGAGGCCGCCCCGGCCCCCGAGCAGAAGTAGCAGCCCGGAAGGTTCCCATTCCGGGGCGGGTCTCGGCGACGGGACCCGCCCCTTTTCCTTATCAGGAGACGAGACCAGTGGCCGAGATCAGCGCAACCATGGTGAAGGACCTCCGCGAGAAGACCGGCGCGGGGATGATGGACTGCAAGAAGGCGCTCTCCGAGAGCGGCGGCGACTTCGGCAAGGCCGAGGAGTACCTCCGCAAGAAGGGGCTCTCCGCCGCCGCCAAGAAGGCCGGCCGGGCCGCCACCGAGGGCGCCGTCGCCAGCTACATCCACATGGGCGGCAAGATCGGCGTGCTCGTCGAGGTGAACTGCGAGACCGACTTCGTGGCCCGCACCGACGGCTTCCAGGCCCTGGTGAAGGATCTCTCGATGCACATCGCCGCCGCCGCCCCGCAGTTCGTGCGGCGCGAGGAGGTCCCGGCCGAGGTGATCGAGAAGGAGATGGAGATCGCCCGCGCCCAGGCCCGCGAGCAGAAGAAGCCCGAGGCGATCATCGAGAAGATCGCGACCGGCAAGGTCGAGAAGTTCTACAAGGACGTCGTGCTCCTCGAGCAGCCGTTCGTGAAGGACGACAAGAAGACCGTCCAGGACCTCGTCACCGAGACCGTCGCCAAGATCGGCGAGAACGTGCAGGTCCGCCGCTTCGCCCGCTTCGTCCTCGGCGAGGGGCTCGAGAAGAAGACCGAGAACCTGGCCGAGGAGGTCGCCAAGACCGCCGGCCTCGTGAAGTAGCTCCCGCTCCGAGCTCCGGTTCATCCGAGCCCCGTCGCGCGCCTGCGCGGCGGGGCTTTCTCGTTTCCGGGGCCGCGGCTGCGCCCCTCGTCTCACCCCTCCCTTTCCCTCCCCCGCTCCGCGGGAGAGGGGAAGAGGTGGGCCACCGGATCCGCCAGAGCAGCCCGGTGAGGCGCGTCCCGTCGCACCCCCTCCCGTCCCTCCCCCGCTCACGCGGGAGAGGGGAAGAGGGAACCTCGGAGCTCGCCCGCCCGCAGCGCCTCGTTGCACTCCCTCCCCGCTCGGGCGGGGAGGGATGGGGAGGGGCGGCCAGCAGGCGTCTAGCGGCTGGCGGCCCTCGGCCCAGGCGCAAATAAAGAACCCCGGGCCGGCTCGCGCCGACCCGGGGTCGAACTACTCGATGCGTGCGCTGATTACGGCGTGGCGGGGCAGACGTCGGTGGTCATCGCCGGCGTCACGATCGTCACGTTGATAGGCAGCGACTGCGCCTGGTGATCCTTGACCGTGGCCGTGAACGCGTAGGAGGCGCTCGGGGTCATGTCGTTGATCGTGAACGAGTCGGGCTTGCCCGCGGTGTCGAACGTCACCGTCGCGCCTTCCGGATAGACCAGGAGGTAGGAGCCCCCGTCCGGAGTCTGCGGGATGTAGCAGACCGAGGCGTTCGCGGTGATGTCCGTCGCGACGCCGCCCACGGTGCGGGACACGGTGATCCCGGAGGCCGGCGTGCAGGTCGTGCCGAGGAACGAGCCGTCCGCCGCCGTGTAGGTGGTGGAGGTCCCGACGACGGTGGCGCCATCCAGGATCTTGCTCGCCTGGACGTACCACTGGCTCAGCGTGGTGGCGGAGCCGGTGTGCTTCGACTTGTCCTTGCAGGTGATGGAGAAGTCCTGCAGCGTCAGGGCGCCAGTGCCGGCGGCGTTCACCGTGCCGACGATGGTGTTGCCGGCGGCGTCGGTCGCGTTGGCGGCGACCGAGGTGGCCATCTCCGGGTGGGACCCGTCGGTGGCGAGCACCAGCTGCAGGGTCGGCTTCGAGGTGTCGGCCGACTCGTACGGATCGCAGGCGGAGGTCAGCCCGAGCAGGCTGCAGGCACCGACGAGCGCCAGCCGACGGAAGGAACTGGAGTTGCGGAACATGTGAGTGGTCTCCTTTCCGTTTTGGCTAGAAGGTCAGGGCCACGCCGAGGCGGACCTGCAGCGGGACCTGGTACGCCGGCGGGGCGTAGCCGTACGTCGGCGCCGGGGCGTTGGCCGGGCGGCCGTAGTTCTTGTTCGGCGTGACCGGGCGGCCGTCGGTGGTGGTGAGGTACTTGATGTCGGGGCAGTCGGCCTGCACGCCGGCGATCGGATCCTTCGACGAGGCGCCGTTCCGGCTGGAGCACTGGCCGCCGACGATCGGCTGGACGGAGTCGAACGTGTAGTTCTGGTCGACGTTCAGCGTCTCCTGCTTGTTGAGGACGTTGAACACCGACACGGTGAACTTGAGCGTGTACGGCGCCGCGATCACGTAGTCGACGCTGCCGAGCAGGTCGAGCTGCGTGTTGAACGGGGTCCGGCCGCCGGAGCCGCGGGGCAGGATGAAGGCCTCGCCGTTGCCGTAGTCGGGGTGCGCGCCGAGGACGTTGATCGGCGTGCCGCTCTGGGCGCGGAAGGCCGCGCCGGTGGTCACGTTCAGCTTCTTGGTGAGATCCCAGATGTACGCGCCGTACAGCTTGATCTGGTGCGGCTTGTCACCCGGCAGCGGACCGTTCTTGTTCGGGAGCAGCGACGGGAGGTCGTACTCCGACAGGATGTTCGGGTCGAGCTGGGCGTTCTCGGTGCGGAAGAGGCCCGGGTAGTTGCCGCGGAACGAGCTGTAGGTGTAGCTCGCCTGGCCGAGCCAGTGGTTCGAGAAGTTCTTCTTCACCTCGAACGTGATGCCGTCGTACTTGCGCTCGGGAGCGGGCTCCTTCGCGAAGTAGACGCGGCCGGTGACGGCGTCGGTCGAGTAGCCGCCGGACGGGTCGACCTTGGTGCAGTCGTTGGTCGGGCAGGAGGTGACCACCTTGTCGCCCGCCGCGTTCACGAGGAACGGCTTCGACTCGGCCGGGTTGGCGATGAAGAAGTTCACGCCGTCGTTGGTGGACATGTCCTCGATGACGCGGCCGAGGCGACGGCCCTCGTAGGTGACGCCGATCGAGAGGTCGGGGAGGATCTCGTACTCGACGGCGCCGCCGAACATGTCGACGTACTGGGCCTTGAGGTCCGGCGCCACCGGCACCACCGGGGTGGAGTACGGGGCGTAGGTCTGGCCGAACGGGGAGGCGGTGCCGACCATCACCGGGCAGAGGCGCGGCGAGCCGCCCACGTGGCTCAGGTCGCCCTTGGGATCGATGACGCCGGTGCAGTTGCGGTAGTCGCGGACCTGGGTCTCACCGCCGAAGGAGCGGTCGCCCATGTCGAGCGGGAGGGCCTCGTAGAAGCGGCCCCAGTTCGCCGACACCTTGCCGCGGCCCTGGCCGGTGAAGTCCCAGATGGCCTGCACGCGCGGACCGATGCTGTCCGTGATGTTGAAGTTCTTGAAGTCCGAGCCGTTCTTGTACATGTCCTGGGTCTCCCATCGCACGCCGGCGTTGAGGGTCAGGGTGTCCAGGATCGACCAGCTGTCCTGGATGTAGTAGGCGCGGCTGTTGGTGATCGACTGCACGTGGAGGGCGTAGGTGCCGCCCAGCGTGTCGATCGAGGAGCCGTCGTCCGACGCGATGCCGAACTGGCGGTAGTCCTGGAACCGGTAGGTGCCGCTCGCGGTGAGCGCGTTGGTGCGCTCGCGGACGATGGCGCCGCCGGAGTAGGTCTTGGCGTGGTCGTAGCGGGACTGCTCGATGTCCACGCCGGCCTTCCAGGCGTGGTGGCCGAGGAGCTCCATCAGGTAGGTGGCCGACACCTTGCCCGAGTAGCGGTCGAGCTTGAGAGTCTCGATGAAGCCGTAGCCGCCCGTCCAGAAGTTGGTGACGTTGCAGGGCGTGAACCCGGCGGCGCCGGTCTCGCAGCCCGGGATCGCCCCGGTGAACTGCTGCAGGTCGTGCGTGCGCTGCCAGATCACCTGCGACGTGGTGGCCTGGTTGATGACGTCACCGTTGACCGTGTAGCTCTTCGGGTCGCTCTCGGTGGTCTGGTGGTGCCAGCCGCCCTGCGCCTCGATGACGAGGTGCTTGTCGAGGAACTTGCCCGTGTACCGGCCGATGAGGTCGTTCGGGTTCTCCTTGTACGCCGTCATGCCGGCCGACTCGGTGGCGTTGGCGTTGGTGAGATAGTTGCGGTCGGAGGGCGCCCGGTAGAACGAGACCGTGAAGCTGTGGTTCTCGTTGAACAGGTAGGTCAGCTTGCTGGTGAGCTGGTACCCGTTGTTGTCGTCGTTGAAGTACCGGCTGGTGCCCGGGAGCTCCTTCGTGACCGCGAACCCGCTGTTCGGGTCGATCTTGGCGACCGGCTTGTTGTTGCCGTCGAGGGTCGGCGTGCCGTCCGCGTTGAAGGCCTGCTGCGCGGCCTGGTAGTACCGGCGGCTCACCTCGCGGTGCAGCGTGGGGGCGAAGCCGACGTAGAACCAGAGCTTGTCCTTCATGATCGGACCGCCCAACTCGGCGCCGAAGTCGGCGATGTAGCCGCCGTGATTGAAGGTGGTCTCGCGGGCGATCGCCTCACCGTTGCGGCCGACCTGCGTGCCGGACGGCGAGAGGAAGCCGGGGGTGATGTTGCCGAACACCGAGCCGTGGAACTCGTTCGAGCCCGACTTGGTGACGACGTTGATGATGCCGGCGGTGGTGCGGCCGTACTCCGGCATGAAGGAGCCGGACTTGACGTCCACCTCCTCGACGAAGTTCGTGAGGATGTTGGAGCCGAGGACGCCGTAGGCCGGGTCGGTCACGTTCTGACCGTCGAGGATGTAGCTGTTCTCGGGGGAGGTGGCGCCGTTGAAGCTGATGCCGTAGGTGTCGACCTGGGCGCCCGGGGTCACGATCGCGGTGGACTGGAAGTCGCGGCCCACCGGGACGTTGGCGACGAACTCCTTCGAGACGACGGTGCCGGTCTCGGCGCTGCCCACGTTGATGACGGGGGCGATGCCGGTCTTGACGACCTGCTCCTCCATCTGGACCGCCTCAGGGACCACGGCCATGTTGGCCCGGATGGTCTTGTCGAGGCGGATGGAGATGTCGGAGCGCTCCGCGGGCTTGAAGCCCTCGAGCTGGACGGCCAGCTTGTACTGACCCGGCGGGAGCTGGGTGATGCGGTAGCTGCCGCTGCCATCCGTGACGGCGGTCTGCTCACCCTGAAGGTTGGGGCTCGTCGCGATGACCAGGGCGCCCGCCACCGGCTTGCCGGTGGAAGCGTCCGTGATCACGCCGATCACAGAGCCGGTGGTTTGTGCGGAGGCGAGCCCGGCCGCGAACAGCAGCGCGAGCGGCGCACTCCACAGGAGGCGCAGCAACCTCTTCCTCATGACTTCCTCCCTGATGGAGACTCGAAGCAGCAGCCGATTAAGGGGACTGACCCGGCCAACATCCCACGAAAAGATGATGGCAAAGTGTGCGATTTCTACGCAGTTGTCACCAGAGTGTCAACGAAAACTCCCCTTACCGCATGCCTCTCCCGCAAGGGAACCCGAGGGGGTCTGATACCCAGAGCAAACTCGGTGTCAGCCCCCCCCGCAAAAGGGGGCTCAATTCCGGCCCGCTTTCCACTTTGAGCGGAACCGCGCGGTCACACACAGGCTGGGTCTCATATTACCCCTCGCTTTTCGCGCTGGGATGGCGCCGGCGATCGCTTGCGGACCCTGCCAGCATTGACCTGCGGTCAACGACGATCGCCGGTCCGGGTCGCGTGGACCTCGACCCCGCGCCTCGGCCCCCGCGCCGCCGCGACCGGGCGAGTGGCAAGGCAGTTGACACGAAGGGGCCCGGATACTAGGAAGCGAGCTTTAAAAAAAGCCTTCTTGCGCCACCCAAGGCTCATCTCAGAGAGAGTTCCGTGTTCGAAGAAGTCACGAAGCGAGAGGGCGGTAAGAACGCTGCCCGCCGGGGCGCCTACGTCCTCGGCTCCACGGCCTTTCAGGCGTTCCTGATCTTCGCCATCATCACCATCTCGGCGCGCATCGCCGCCAAGGTGGCCGAGGGGCCGCTGGTCCCGGTGAAGATCATGAAGTCGGCGCCGCCCCCGCCGCCGCCCCCGCCTCCCCCGCCGGCGCGCAAGAAGAGCACCCCCAAGCCGAAGACCGATACTCCGAAGCCGCGCCCGAACCCGATGGCGATGGTGCAGCCGAAGGAGATCCAGGAGCTCAAGCCGCCGAACCCGAACGAGCCTCCCGAGGAGGACGACTCCGGCTCGGACGAGGGCGTCGAGGGCGGCGTGATCGGCGGCGTGGTCGGCGGCCAGACGGCCCAGAGCCAGGGCGGCGGCGGCGTCGAGGACGCGCCGCACTACGCGACCAACGGCTACCAGAAGCCGGCCCAGGTCCGGGCCAACTGCGTCCAGAGCTCCGTGCGCATCCCGCGCGACCTCGCCGGGTTCGTCTCCTCCGCGCCGGTGGTGGTGCAGTTCGCCATCCGCCCGGACGGCAGCCCCACCCGCCTCACCATGAAGACCCCGGTGCCGGATCCGCGCATCGAGCAGGCGATCTGGAACGCCATCCAGGGCTGCCAGTGGGTCCCGGGCAAGGACGCCCGCGGCACCCCGGTCAGCATCTGGGTCATCATGCCCTTCCGCTTCACCGGCGGGTAATTCGCGCTCGCCGCTCCCGCGCTCGCCGCTTCCCGCAGCTCGCATCTCACAGGAGACGTTCGGATGTCGCTTCCTCTGCTCTCTTCGATCAACCACCTCGTGCTCGCCGCCGAGGCCGCGCCGCAGATGTCGTTCGACCTCGTGCACATGTGGCACACGATGGGCCCCTTCGCGAAGGGCATCGCCGGCGTGCTCGGCGTCATGAGCATCTACTCGCTCGGCGTGATGGGCGAGCGGCTCGTCACCTACGCCCGGGCCGCCTCCGCCTCGCGCAACTTCGCGGTGCAGCTGCCCGGCATGCTGAAGGACGGCAAGTACGGTGACGCGGTCGCCCTCTCCAAGAAGCTCGGGCGCGGCCACATCTCCAAGGTGCTCGGCCTCGCCATCGAGGAGTACGAGCGCGGCGTGGAGATCAACGCCAAGGGCGGCCAGGCCGGCATGGGCGACTTCGACGTCGTCGCCGCCGTGAACCGCGCCGTGGACCGCTCCAGCCAGCGCACCATCGCCGACCTCCGCCGCGGCCTCGGCGCCCTCGCGACCGTCGGCTCCACCGCCCCGTTCGTCGGGCTGCTCGGCACCGTGGCCGGCATCATCACCGCCTTCCAGGCGATGGCCGCCACCGGCTCCGGCGGTCTCGGCTCGGTCTCGGCCGGCATCGCGGAGGCCCTCGTGACCACCGCGTTCGGCCTCCTCGTCGCCATCCCCGCCGTGATGATGTTCAACTACCTGACCAACCGGGTGGAGGACATGACGGTGGA
The DNA here is from genome assembly GCF_023169965.1 of Anaeromyxobacter paludicola. Lineage (NCBI taxonomy): Bacteria > Pseudomonadati > Myxococcota > Myxococcia > Myxococcales > Anaeromyxobacteraceae > Anaeromyxobacter > Anaeromyxobacter paludicola. The sequence goes on from NZ_AP025592.1 coordinate 2,926,694, forward strand.
CATCAACGACTCGGCCAACGAGCTCGTCGACTACTTCCTCAAGGAAGGCCACACCGACGCGGCGGCGAAGTAGCCCGCCGGGACGGGCCCGCGCGCCAGCGCTCGCGGGCCCGCCCACAAGGAGCAACAGATGTCGATGGACGTAGGTGGCAAGGGCGTCAAGAGCGAGATCAACGTCACGCCGCTCGTCGACGTCGTGCTCGTGCTGCTCATCATCTTCATGGTGATCACCCCCATGCTCCAGCGGGGCAAGGCGGTGCAGCTCCCGAGCGCGAGGTACGTCTCCGAGCTCAAGAGCGGCGGCGATCCGATCCTGCTCTCCGTCACGAAGGACGGCCGGCTCTGGATCGACAAGAAGGAGTTCACCAAGCAGAACCTGGCCGACGGGCTCACCGCCGAGATGGCCGCCATGCCGGGCGCCCCGATCATCGTCAAGGGTGACCAGGACGCGGACTACAAGACCATCCGCGAGGTGATCCTCGAGGTCTCGAAGACGCGGGTGATGGGCGTCTCGCTCGCCGCGTCCGAGATCAAGGAGAAGAAGTAGCCATGGGAATGGCAGTCGGCACGAAGCGGCCGGTCACCGACATCAACGTCACGCCGCTCATCGACGTGGTGCTGGTGCTCCTCATCATCTTCATGGTGCTCACGCCGCTCGCGGAGAAGCAGATGTTCACGCGCGTGCCGGAGTTCGAGCCGCCGAACCAGGTGGTGCCGCCGGACTCGGTGCCGCCGGACCAGACCGTCCTCACGCTCAAGGCGGACGGCAGGGTGATGCTGAACCGGCAGGAGATGACGCTCGACCAGGCCGCCGTCCTGCTCGCGCCGCTCTACAAGGACCGCATGTCGAAGGTGCTGTTCTTCAACGCCGAGGACGGGGCCAAGTACGGCCTCGCCGTGAAGGCGCTCGACGCCGCCCACGCGGCCGGCGTGAACACCATCGGCATGATGACCGACGCCCCGTCGTTCGGGCTCCCGGCCGCCGCCGCGCCCGCCGAGGGCGCGCCCGCGCCGGCGCCGGCCCAGTAACGGCGAGCGGGATCGCGAAGCGCTCGAGAGGGCCGGGGAGACCCGGCCCTCTCTCTTTTTCCGCTGGCCGCCACTCCTCGACCCTCCCCGCCCGGCGGGGAGGGAGAGCAGCGGGTCTGCCTCTCCCCGTGTCGGCGGGGGAGGTCAGCGGAGATCCTGCGGTTCCCCTCTCCCGCCTCAGCGGGGGAGGGCTAGGGAGGGGGCAGCCGCTCCAGCATCGCCTCGAAGTCGCGCGGGAGCGGGCTCTCCACCACCTGCCGCACCCCGTCCTCCGGGCGCGCGAACCCGACGCGCGCGGCGTGGAGGTAGTGACGGCTGGTGAGCGGCATCTCCGCCGCGACCCCGCCGTAGAGCCCGTCGCCGAGCACCGGGTGGCCGAGGAAGGCGAGGTGGGCGCGGATCTGGTGCATCACGCCGGTGACGATGCGGACGGCGAGGAGCGTGTGGGCCGCGAAGGCCCGCTCCACCTCGTAGTGCGTCTCGGCCTCGCGCGGCCGCCCCTGGCCCGCGCGCTGCGCCGACGGCGCCAGCGGGTCGGGCACCGCCACCACCCGCCCCCCGCGCTGCGCCAGCGGCACCGAGCAGACGCCGCCCGAGGGCACGCGCCCCACCACGAGCGCCCGGTAGACCTTCTCGATGGAGCGGGCGTGGAACTGCTCGCGCAGGGCCTCCCACGCCTCCGGGTCGCGGGCGAAGAGCACGCAGCCCGAGGTCTCGAGGTCGAGCCGCTGCACCGCCCCGCCCTCGCGCGGATCCGGCGAGGCGGCGGCGCACTCGGGGTAGCGCGCCACCACGGCGTTGGCGAGCGTGCCGCCCTCCTCGGCCGCGAGCGGGTGGGTCGGGACGCCGGGCGGCTTGTCCACCACGAGCCAGCGCGGCCCCTCGGCGAGCACGGCGAGCGGCAGCTCCGGCTCGGGCGCGGGCGGCCCCGCCGGCTCCTCCACCTCGAGCTCGACGAGGGCGCCCGGCGAGGCGGGATCGCTGGCGCGGGCGCGCCGGCCCCGGACCCGGACCTCGCCCGCGGCGAAGGCGGCCTTCACGGCGGCGCGCCCCAGGCCGAGCGCGTCGGCGAGGGCGCGGTCGAGCCGGCCCTGGGCGGTGAGGGGAAGCCTGAGCTCCTTGCGCATGCCGGCTACCCGAAGAAGACCGCGGCGACGTCGTAGAGCGCCGGGTCCACGAGGTGGAGGTCGCGGGTCGCCTCCTCGAGCGACACGCCGACGATGGCGTCGCCCCGGAGGGCCGCCATCTGACCGAAGCGCCGGTCGCGGACGAGGTCGGCGGCGAACACGCCGTAGCGCGTCCCGAGCACGCGGTCGCGCGCCGTCGGCGAGCCGCCCCGCTGGATGTGGCCGAGCACGGTGGTGCGGGTCTCGATGCCGGTGCGCTTCTCGATCTCGGCGGCGAGGACGTTGGCGATCCCGCCCAGCCGGACGTGGCCGAACTGGTCGAGCTCCCGGTCCTGCACCTCGTCCTTGCCCCGCTGGATCTGCGCCCCCTCGGCGACCACCACGATCGAGAAGCGCCGGCCCCGCGCCTGGCGGGCGAGCACGTGCGCGGCCACCTCGTCGAGGTCGATGGGCCGCTCGGGGATGAGGATCACGTCGGCGCCGCCGGCCATCCCGCTGTGCAGCGCGATGTGGCCGGCGTGGCGGCCCATCACCTCGCAGACGATGACGCGGCTGTGGGCCTCGGCGGTGGTGTGCAGCCGGTCGATGGCCTCGGTGGCGATGGTCACCGCGGTGTCGAAGCCGAAGGTGTAGTCGGTGCCGGAGAGGTCGTTGTCGATGGTCTTGGGGCAGCCGACCACCTTCACGCCCATGTCGAAGAACTTCTTGGCCACCCCGAGCGTGTCCTCGCCGCCGATGGCCACCACCGCCTGGAGGTGGTTCCGCTCCAGCGTCTCGAGGACGCGCTCCGGGCCGCCCTCCGACTTGAACGGGTTGGTGCGCGAGGTGCCGAGGATGGTGCCTCCGAGGTGGAGGATGCCGGAGACGGCGTCGCGGGTGAGCCGGAAGTGATCGTTGGCGAGGAGGCCCCGCCAGCCGTCGCGCACCCCCGTGAACTCGAGGCCGTGCTGCTCGCCGCGGCGGACCACCGCCCGGATCACCGCGTTGAGGCCGGGGCAGTCTCCGCCGCCGGTCAGGATCGCCACCTTCATCGCACCGCCTCCAGGGCCCGGAGCCCGGGCTGGTGATAGCGCCCGCGCGAGCCGGCGGGCAACCCGATTCGCCTACTCGGCGCGCCGCCGCCGCGGCCGGCCGGGCGACGCGCGCATGGGCATGAGCCCGAGGAAGAGCTGCTTCTCGGTGTAGACGCGGCGCCCCTGGTACTCGCCCTCGCGGTAGGCGCCGGCGGGGCGCTCGAGCCACATGCGCGCGCGCACCGTGCCGGAGTGGGCGAACGGCGCGAGGAGCTCGGCGTCGGCGCGCGAGAGGTAGCGATCGCGCAGGGCGCGCACGCGGCGGTTGTAGGTGGCGCGCGGCATCTGCGAGTGGCGCCGCGCCCGGTGGAGCGTGCCGTCGAAGCGCGTGCTCACGTGGTAGAGCTCGTGGAGGATGGTGGCGATCCGCTCCTCCGGCGTGGAGGAGAGGAACCAGAGCGGCCGGAGCGTGATCACGTAGAGGATCTTGCGGCCGCGCACCTGCACGAGCGGCTTGCGGTGGCCGGCGCCGCTGCGGCGGCCGCGGGTCTCCTTGAAGTGCGCCGGGCGGATGGTGGCGCGCGACGCGCGGCGCGCCTCGCCGGCCACCACCAGGATCCGGGTCGACCGGATGTGGGCCAGCTCCGGCAGCTTCGCGGCGGCGTCGCGGATGAGCCGCTTCACCGCCAGCGTCATGTTGACCGTCACCGGCACGTGCCGTCAGCGATAGCGGACGGCCGGGCGAGGGGCAAGCGGCCCGTTCGGCTCGACACCTCCGGATGGGGCCGGTAGGATGAAACGATGTTCGCCCTCGTCGTCGGCCTGTTCAGCTCCGCGGCCTGCCTCACCCTCGCGGTGCAGTCCGGACGGGCCCGGCGGAGCAGCGAGGCGCGGGGCCGGGAGCTCGAGGCGCGGCTCGCCGACCTGGCCGGGCGCATCGAGATGGCCGAGCAGAACACGGCCGACGCGGTGGTGCAGTCCGAGGTGACCGCCAGCGTGCTGCTCGAGAAGGGGCTCGCCGACGAGGAGGACCTCGAGGCGGCCCGCCGGCGCTTTCAGCCGAACGAGGCAGTCCAGCCGGTCCACGGGACGGGCAACAGCCTGCACTGAGCCGCGGGCCGCCCCTCCCCCGCCCTCCCCACCGCGGTGGGGAGGGGGTGCCCCAAGGCTCGTCTACCCTGCCGCTGCCCTCCTCCCCCGCCAAGCGGGGGCCGCACCACGCCTCCCACTCCGCGCGCTCCGGCGCTCCCCTCTCCCGCGAAGCGGGGGAGGGTCAGGGAGGGGGTGAGCGGGATCCGCCGCGACTTACCGCCGCGGCTTGCGGGCGGCCTTCGGCTTCGCGCGCGGCGCCGGCTTGCGCGCCGGGCGGGCCTTGGAGGTCGCGGCAGGGCGGGCCTTCGCCGCCGCGGGCCGCGCCGGGCCGGCCTCGAACTTCGGCTTCTCGGGGTGCTTCTTGTAGACGAGCAGCGTGCGCCCGAGGATCTGCGCCAGCTGCGCCTCCGCCTCGCGGGCCAGCGCCTCGGCGGCCTCGAAGCGGTCCTCCGGGCTCTCGGTCCCGACCTTCACCTTCACGAGCTCGTGGTCGTAGAGCGCCTGGTTGAGCTGGCGCACCACCGCGTCGGTCACGCCCTCCTTGCCCACCTGCACGATCGGGTGGAGGTGGTGGCCGGCGGCGCGGAGCTGGCGGCGCAGCGGACCGGTGGGCATGAGCGACTTCTTCTTCGGGCTGGTCGGAGCGGGCACGCGTCACTTCCTCAGGTACTTGAGCTCGCGCTGCAGGTCGGTCTGGTCGGGATCCTGGGCGAGGCCGCGCTTGTAGCACCGTTCGGCGGCCACCGCATCCCCGGTGAGCTTCGCCATCTGGCCCATGAACAGGTACCCCGGCATGCACATCGGGGCCTTCTTGAGGGCCGCCTCCATCACCGCCGTGGAGACCTCCCGCTGCCGCCGCTTGTCGGGGGCGAGCAGGAACTCCACCCAGGCCTTCCAGACCTGGAACTCGGGCTCCTTGGCGTTGAGCGCGATCGCCTCGTCGAGCTTGGCGGAGGCCTCCTCGTACTTGCGGTTGCGCACGAGGACGGTCGCGGTCTGGAAGAGGTTCTCGGCCTGGAGGATGGCCATCACGTCCACCTCCGCGGCCCCGGCCTTCTGACGCTCCACGTAGGCGGCGCGCTTCGCCTCGTCCCCGAGCACGCCCCAGGCCTCGCCCACCCGCGCGAAGACGTCGGCGCGGAGCTGCCGCGCCTCCGCCGGCTCGCCGGGGGCCGCGGCGTCGGGGTGGTAGCGCTTCGCGAGCTTGAAGTAGGCGACCTTGATCTGCGCCGTCGGCGCGTCGGGCTTCACCCCGAGCGCCTCGAAGTGGTCCGCCTTGGCGAGCCGGGCCAGCACCGCCTGGAGCTCGGGGACCGACTCGGCCCGGCGCGGTGGGGAGGCGGGGGCGGAGGCGCGAGGAGGGGGCGGGGTGGCGGCGGGCTTCGCGGGCCCCGGCGCCGGGGAAGAGGCCGGGGTGACCGGCCCGGGCGTGGAGCCGGGCCGCAGGGCTGGGCTGGCCGCCCCTCCCTTGCCCTCCCCGCCCGGCGGGGAGGGGGACCTCTCGGGCGCGGCGGGCGGAGGCCGCGCCGCGTCGGCGGACGGCGCGGGCGCGGCGGGCGGAGGTCGCGCGGCGACGGCGGAAGACGCGGGCGAGGCGGGCGGCGGGCGCGAGGCCGCGGAGGCGGGCGCCGGCGCCGTGGCGCTCGCGACGGGGGGGCGCGCCGCGCCGAACGTGAGCAGCTCGGTCTCGGCGAGCAGCAGCGCCACCCGGATGACCAGCTCGGCGTCCGCCGGGTGGGCCGCGGCCAGCTCGGCGGGGCTCAGGCGGCCGTCGAAGAGCCCGGCGATCCGGGCCTCCTGGGCCGTGAGCGCCAGCGACTGCAGCTCCACCCGCCCGCCGCTCCGGCCGGCGGCGCGGTCGATCCGGGGGCCGAGGAGCCGGCGCGCCGCGGCGGGGTCGATGCGGCGCGCGGCCGAGCAGAGCACGGCCCAGCGCGGGCCGAGCTGGAAGGACGACGGCGGCGGGGCGACGCCCGGCTCGAAGCGGGCCGCGCCCTGCTCGAGGCCGACGGCGCGGGCCACCACCGAGATCCCGTGCTCCTGCAGGAGCGGGAAGCTCGCGGCCGGGTCGAGCCAGCGGGCCGCCGCGAGCGCGCCCACGAGGTCGGCGTGGACGCCGGCCGGGCCGGAGCGGGCCGCCTCGACCGCCTCGCGGCGCACCACGCCGCGGCGGACCAGGAAGGCGCCGAGGTCGTCGGCCGGGTCGGTGGAGACGGCGTGCTCCACGTTGCCGCGCCGGAAGACGAGCGCGACCTGCGCCCGCCCCACGGCGAGCCGCAGCCGCCCGCTCGCCTGGGCGGCGGCCGCGAGGTAGCAGAGGTGGAGGGCGCTCGCCTCGGCGAGCGACCCCTCCCACGGGAGCGCGGCGGCGAGGGCCGCCGCCGGGCTCACCGCGGCCCCGAAGGAGGGCGCCGCGCCGGCCGCGCTCCCCGCCGGGTCCGGCGCCTCCGTCGAGCGCTCGAGGACGGGAGGCGGGCCGGGCGGCGGGGGCGGTGGCTTCGACGACACGCCCGCTAAAGTACCACCGTCTCCCGGTATTCGCCGAAGACGTCGCGGAGCGCGTCGCTCACCTCGCCGAGGGTGGCCTCGGCCTTCACGGCGGCGAGGACGAGCGGCATGAGGTTCTCGGTGCCGCGGGCGGCCTGGCGCAGCGCGTCCACCGCCCGGGTGGCGGCCGCGTTGTCGCGCTCCGCCCGGAGCGCCTTCACGCGCCGCACCTGCTGCTCCTCGAGCGCCGGGTCCACCTTCATGACCGGGACCGGCGGGTCCTCGCTCTTGAAGGCGTTCACGCCGACCACCACCTGCTCCTTCTTCTCCACCTGCCGCTGCCAGGCGTAGGCCGCCTCCTGGATCTCCCGCTGCACGTAGCCCTTGCTGATGGCCTGCACCATGCCGCCGAGGTCGTCGATCTTGCGCAGGTACTCCTCGGCGCGCCCCTCGATCTCGTCGGTGAGCGCCTCGATGGCCCAGCTGCCGCCGAGCGGGTCGATGACGTCGGCCACCCCCGACTCGTTGGCCACGATCTGCTGGGTGCGCAGCGCCACCCGGACCGCGTCCTCGGTGGGCAGGCCGAGCGCCTCGTCGCGCGAGTTGGTGTGGAGCGACTGGGTGCCGCCGAGCACCGCCGCGAGCGCCTGGATGGTGACGCGCGCGACGTTGTTCTCGGGCTGCTGCGCGGTCAGCATCGAGCCGGCCGTCTGGGTGTGGAACCGGAGCATCATCGAGCGCGGGTCCTTGGCCTTGAACCGCTCCTTCATGATCTTCGCCCAGAGCCTCCGGGCGGCGCGGAACTTGGCCACCTCCTCGAGCAGGTTGTTGTGGGCGTTGAAGAAGAAGGAGAGCCGGCCCGCGAAGACGTCCACGTCGAGCCCGGCCTTCACCGCCGCCTCCACGTAGGCGATGCCGTCGCCCAGCGTGAACGCCACCTCCTGCACCGCCGTCGAGCCGGCCTCGCGGATGTGGTAGCCGGAGATGGAGATGGGGTTCCACTTCGGCATCACCTTCGCGGTGTACGCGAAGATGTCGGTGATGAGGCGCAGCGACGGCTCGGGCGGGTAGATGTAGGTCCCGCGCGCCGCGTACTCCTTGAGGATGTCGTTCTGGATGGTGCCCTGCAGCTGATCGGGCGCCACGCCCTGCTTCTCGCCGATGGCCTGGTAGAGCGCGAGCAGGATGCCGCCCGTCGCGTTGATGGTCATCGACGTGGAGACGGTGCCGAGCGGGATGCCGTCGAGCAGCGTCGCCATGTCGCGGATCGAGTCGATGGCCACGCCCACCTTGCCCACCTCGCCGCGGGCGCGCGGGTGGTCTGAGTCGCGCCCCATCTGCGTGGGGAGGTCGAAGGCCACCGAGAGGCCGGTCTGGCCGGACTGGAGCAGGTAGCGGTAGCGCTTGTTCGACTCCTCGGCGGTGCCGAAGCCGGCGTACTGGCGCATGGTCCAGAAGCGGCCGCGGTACATGGTGGGCTGCACGCCGCGGGTGAAGGGGTACTCGCCCGGCAGCCCGAGCCGCTCGTGCAGCCCCGGCTTCACGTCGCCGCAGCCGTACACCGGCCGGAGCGGGATGCCGCTCGTGGTGGCGAAGGAGGCGCGCCGCTCGGGGCTCTTCTTCACGGCCTTGCCGAAGGTGGTCTCGAGCCAGCGCTGCTGGTCGGCCCGGTTCTGCTCGCGGTGATCGGACATTCGCTCCCTCTCGGTGGTGTTCGTTCGTCGCTTCATCGCCCCGGCTTCGCCGCGGCCCGCCGCATCCGGAGCCGGCGCGCCTCCACGAGCTCCATCCGGTAGACGGAGTCGCGCAGGTGCACCTCCAGCCCCGACTTCTTCTCGTCGATCGTCACGGCGTAGCTCTCGGTCCCGAGCAGGAGCGAGAGCGTGCCGTGGTCGTGCCGGAACGCGTCCACGCGGTGCACCTCGCCCGCGATCCGCACCTCGTACCGGCCGGGCGCCTCCATCGACACCTCGACGGTCTCCTCCCGCCCGCCCTCGAGCAGGGCCACGTAGGTGGCGCGCTTCACCGCGGGCCGCCCTTCAGCGCGCGCGCCCGGCCGGCGCGGACCCAGCCCGAGCCGCCGGCGGGGAGGGCGCGCGCGGCGAACGCCCCCTCGCGGTCGAGGTCGCGCTTGAAGGCGGCGACCGCCGCGGCGGCCAGGGCGGCCCGCTCGTGGCGCGGGTCGGGCCGCGGCGCGAGGTCGGCCGCGAACGCCTGGCAGAAGCCGGTGTCGTAGTCGCCGGCGCGGAAGGCGGGGTGGCGCAGCACCTGCCGGAGCCAGGTGAGGTTGGTGGCGATGCCGTGCACCACGTACTCGCCGAGCGCGCGGTCGAGCCGCGCGATGGCCTCCTCGCGCGTGGGCGCCCAGGCCGAGAGCTTGGAGAGGAGCGGGTCGTAGTACGGCGAGACCACCCAGCCGGTGTAGACGCCGGCGTCGTCGCGGACGCCCGGCCCGCCGGGCGCGCGCAGGTACGAGATGCGGCCCGGGCTCGGGAAGAAGCCCTTGGCCGGGTCCTCGGCGTAGACGCGCGCCTCGATGGCGTGGCCGCGCCGCGCCACCTCGGCCTGGGTGAAGGGCAGCCGCGCGCCCCTCGCCACCTCGATCTGCAGCCGCACGAGGTCGAGGCCGGTGCAGAGCTCGGTCACCGGGTGCTCGACCTGGAGCCGCGTGTTCATCTCGAGGAAGTAGAAGCTGCGGCGCGCGTCCACCAGGAACTCGACCGTGCCGGCGCCGACGTAGCCCACCGCCCGCGCGGCCCGGACCGCCACCTCGCCCATGGCCTCGCGGAGCGCGCCGTCGAGCGCGCAGCTCGGGGTCTCCTCGATCACCTTCTGGTGGCGGCGCTGCACCGAGCACTCGCGCTCGCCGAGCCAGACGCCGTTCCCGTGGCCGTCGAAGAAGACCTGGATCTCGACGTGGCGCGGCCGGTCCAGGTACTTCTCGAGGTAGAGCCGGTCGTCGCCGAAGGCGCCCGCCGCCTCGCGCCGGGCGCTCGCCCAGAGCGCCGGGAGGTCCTCGGCGCGCTCGCAGCGCTTCATCCCCTTGCCGCCGCCCCCGGCCGCCGCCTTGATCATCACCGGGAAGCCGATCGACTCGGCGAAGGCGCGCGCCTCGTCGGGCCCGGCGAGGGGGGCCGGCGACCCGGGCACGGTCGGCACCCCGGCGGCCGCCATGCGGGCGCGGGCGGTGGTCTTCACGCCCATGGCCTCCATCGACTCGGGCGGGGGCCCGATGAAGGCGAGGCCGGCCTGGGCGGCCGCGCGGGCGAACGCCGGGTTCTCCGAGAGGAACCCGTAGCCGGGGTGCACCGCGTCGGCGCCGGTCTGGCGCGCGGCGGCGATCACCTTGTCGATGGCGAGGTAGCTCTCGCGGGCGGGCGAGGGCCCGAGGTGGACCGCCTCGTCGGCGTAGCGCACGTGCAGGCACCCGCGATCCGCGTCCGAGTAGACCGCCACGGTGGGGATCCCCATCTCGCGGCAGGTGCGCATCACGCGGACGGCGATCTCGCCGCGGTTGGCCACCAGGATCTTCGTGATCTCTCGCCGGCTGCTCATCTCTCCGGGGGCCTCGCGCGCAGCGGTAGGTGCGTGTGGGAGCCCTCCACCATACCCGCGCGCAGAGTGACGCGTAAAGATCCTGACCCGGTCTCTTTGCGGGCTGCGGGGGACCGTCCCTACGTTAGCCCCGTGCCCCGCGACCCCCACCCGCAAGAGGCCCGGGAGGAGCTCCAGGCCGAGACGCGCCCCGAAGAGGACGCGTCGCGCCAGCGGATGCTCGCGGCCGCGCAGCGGATCCTCTCCCGCGAGCCGGGCAGCGCCGACGAGTGGCTCGAGGCCATCGTCCAGGCGAGCCCGTCCATCGACAGCGCGGTGCTGGCCGAGCCCGCTCCCGCCGGCCGCACGGAGCCGTGGCTCTTCCGCACGGGCGGCCAGCCCTTCCCTCCCCTGCCGGAGGGCACGCTGACCGTGTACGCGGTGCCCATCGTCGAGGACGGGGTGGCCGCCGCCGCCGCGCTCGCCGGCTCTCGCAGCGCCCTCGACCTCTCCGCCCAGGAGCGGCTCCTGGTCCAGCTCGCGGCGCTCCGCATCGAGGTGGCGCGCGGGAAGGCCCGGCTCGAGGCGGCGCTGCGCGAGAGCGAGCGGCAGCGCGAGGTGGCCGAGCGGCACGCGGCCGAGGTGGAGGAGGCCTCCAGCCGAACCGCCGCCTTCCGCGACCAGATCCTCGGGATCGTCGGCCACGACCTGCGCAACCCGCTCGGCGCCATCGTGATGAGCACGGCGCTCCTGCAGAAGCGGGGCGGGCTCGCCGGGTGGCAGGCCAAGACGGTGGAGCGGATGCGCTCGAGCGCCGGCCGGATGGGCCGGATCATCAGCGACCTCCTCTCCTACACGCGGACCCGGCTCGGGGGCGGCATCCCCATGGAGCGGCGCGCCGCCGACCTGGGCGAGATCACGCGCCGGGTCTGCGACGAGCTCTCCGCCGCCAACCCCGACCGCGCGCTCGATCGCGTGGCGGAGGGGGATCTCTCGGGCGAGTGGGATCCGGACCGGCTCGAGCAGGTGTTCTCGAACCTGGTCTCGAACGCCCTCGACCACGGCGAGCCGGAGGTGCCGGTGACGGTGACCGCCCGCGGGCAGGGCGAGCGCGTCGAGGTGGAGGTCCGCAACCGCGGCGCCATCCCGGACGAGGTGCTGGCGCGCGCCTTCGAGCCCTTCCGCAAGGGGCCCGAGGGCGGCTCGCGCAAGGGGAGCGGCCTCGGGCTCGGGCTCTACATCGCCAAGGTGATCGTCCAGGCGCACGGCGGGGACGTGGCCGTCCGGTGCGAGGGCGACGGGGACGCGCGGGAGACGGTGCTCGCGGTGACGCTGCCCCGCACCGCCGGCGCCGCGACGTGACGCGCCCGGGCGCCCGGCTCACGGGAGCGCCCGGAGCGCCCGGGATCGACGCGCTCAGAGCTTGAAGGAGCGCACCACCTCGCCGACGCGCCCGGCGACGAGCCGGACGGCGTCGGCCGCCTTGGCGGTCCGGCGCGCGCCCGCCGCGCTCCGCGCCGCCACCTCGTCGAGCTTCACCAGCGCCCCGCCGATCCCGGCGAGCGCCTGGGCCTCCTCCTCCACCGCCTTCACGATCTGCCGCGTGGCCTGGCTCGACTGCTGGAGGAGCGCCGAGATCTCGCGCAGGTGCTCGCCGGCCGCGCGGATCCGCTCCATCCCGGCGTCGATCCGGCGCCGCCCCTCGTCGCCGCGGCCGGTGGTCTGCCGCGCGGCGCGGCCCAACTCGCGCAGCGCCGCGCCGAGCTGCGCCGCGCCCTGCGAGACCTGCTGGGAGAGCCGGTGCACCTCGACCGCGAGGGCCGCGCCGGCGCCGCCGCGGGCCGGGTCGAGCTCGAGCTCGAGCCGCCAGGCGGCGTCGGTCGCGTGGACCGCCGACTTGCCGAGGGCGAGGGCCGAGCTCTCCAGCGCCCCGAGCCGCTCGCCCAGGCCCTGCGAGGCCGCGAGCAGCGTCTCGACCTGCCCGCCGATCTCGGCGAGCCCCTCGAGCGTCCCCCCGGTGGCGCGCTGGCCGGCCTCGGCGGCCCGCTCGGCCTGCGCGGCCACGCGGAGCGCCACGCGGGCGGCCTCGCTCGCAGAGCCCCCCGAGGCGGTCATCGACTCGGCCACGCCGCGCGCCTCCGCGAGCGCGCGCTCCTCGGCCTCGAGCGCGGCCGCCTGGGCGTGGCTCGCGGTCTCGAGCTCGGCGGAGGCCCGCGCCAGCTCCTCGGCCGAGCGGTGCAGGCCGATCGGGATCTGGCGCAGCTTCTCCATCATCTCGGCGAAGGCGCGGGCGAGGTCGGCGACCTCGCCGTTCCCCCGCACCTCGATCGCCTGCCCGAGGTCGCCGTCGCTCGCGACCCGCGCCGCCGCCCGCGAGAGCGCGCCGAGCGGCTGCGCCACGCTCCGCGCGATCCAGCCGCCGAGCAGGGACAGCAGGAAGGCGCAGGCGCCGATCACCCCGGCGGTGCCCCAGGTGGCGAGGTCCTGCTGGTGGCGGGCGTCGGCGAAGTCGCGCGCCATCTGGTCCCGGTTGAAGCGGGTGGTCTCGGCGAGCGCGCTCTGCAGGGCGCGGTAGCGCGCCTGCATGGACTCGAGCGGCTCGGTGATCCCGGTGACGTCGCGCGCGATGAGCCGCGCCGAGACGTCGCGGGCCAGGCGGTAGTAGTCCGCGAACCCCTGCTCGATCTGGTCCACCTCCGTGCCCGGGCCGCGCTGCAGGCGCCGCAGCTCGCCCACCCGGCGCAGGAAGGCGTCCCGCTGGTCGGCGCTGGCGGCGAGCTGCTCCGGATCCTGCGCCTCCACCGCGTGCTCGAGCACCTCCTGCAGCTGCTCGAGCTCGAGCTCGAGGTCCCGGCTCGCCCGCAAGGACGGCGACCCGAGCTGCTCGATGCGGCGCAGGGCCAGCTCCGAGCGGCTCTGGAAGACCGTGTTCACGCAGAGCACCGCCAGGAAGGCGAGGCCGAGCGAGATCGGCAGGATGGCCATCTTCTGCCTGAACGAGAGGTGTCCCAGGAACACGGTCGCCCTCAGTCGCGCACGGCGACGGCCTTGACCCCGGCGAGCCGGGCGCCCGCCGAGACGTAGCCGATGGCCCAGGGAGAGCGGGCGACGAAGGCCACCACGGCCTCGTCGTCCTCCAGCTCCGGCGGGGGGACCGCCCGCCCGGAGAAGATCGACTGGGTCCAGTAGGCCCGCACGGAGGCGACGCTGCGGCGCAGCACCGCCTCCGAGAAGGCGTCGCGGACCGGCGCGCCCTCGCGGAGATCGACCGGCTCGACCTTCTGCCCGCCGGGCCACTCGGTGGCCTTCTTGAGGAACAGGCTGGCGGCGGTCCCGCGCGACAGCGACGTCACCGGGTTGTCCCGGTGCACCACCACCTGGAACGCGCCCTGGGCGCGGCCGGCGGCGGGGCGCGGGGGCGCGGCGAGCACGAGCGCCGCCGCGATCGCCACCGCGATCCCGCGCCAGGTCCAGTTGTCGTTGCGTGAAGCCAGGGCCCCCTCCCCTCGGCTCCGAAGTGTACCACGCCGCACCGCCCGGAAGGGGGAGCAACACACCCGCGCTCACATCGCCCTACTCGCGCGGCGCCCGGGCCAGCGCCGCCGCGATGGCGCCCCGGGCGGCGTCGCGCAACGCGCCGGGGCCCTCGAAGGCGGTCGGGTCGAGCGCGGGCAGCACCTCCACCTGGGCGCGCATGCGCCGGCGCAGCACGAGCCCGTGCTTGGGCAGCGCGTCGGCGGTGCCGCTCACGGCGATGGGGATGATCGGGCACCCCGCCTCGGCGGCGAGGCGGAACGCGCCGTCCTTGAACGGCTGGAGCGCGCCATCGCGCGAGCGGGTCCCCTCCGGGAAGATCATCACCGGGCTCCCCGCCGCGAGGTGGCGGCGGCAGTGGGCCATCATCCGGATCACCGACTCGCGCTCGCCGCGCCGGAGCGGGACGTAGTCGTTGAGCCGCATGTTCCAGCCGAGGATCGGGACCCGGAACATCTCCTCCTTCGAGACCCACTTGAACGGCCGGAAGACGCCGTACAGCACGAGGATGTCGAGCAGGCTGGAGTGGTTGGCGACGATCACCGCCGCCCCGCGCCAGGGCAGCCGCTCGCGGCCCAGGGTCCGCACGCGCCAGAGCGGACAGAGCCAGACGTAGGTGGAGGCCCACAGACAGGAGAACAGGTGCACGGCCACCCGGCGGCGGTCGAACGCGATGGTGGCGAGGAAGATCGCGAGCTGCACCGCGAAGAAGAGCGGGAAGGTGATCGCGAGAAACGCCCAGTAGACCCAGGAGAAAGCGCGCAACACCCCGCCAACATACCAGTTTTGGACGCAGCGCGTCGGGCGGCCGTGACGAGCGCATGACACGGGGGGCGTAGCCTCCTCGCTCGCCTGGGCAGACACCCCCCGGGCAGGAGAGACGCCATGGAAGCGATCCAGCCGACCCCCCCGACCGAGGAGCTCCCGCGCGGCACGTCGCCGAAGCTCACCCGCGCCGCGATCGAGCAGATCGTCGCCTCCGGCAAGCGGCTCCTGGTCCAGGGCGGCATGGGCATCCACGCCTCGGACGGCCTCTCCGGCAAGGTGGCCGCCGCGAAGAGCGTCCACTTCGTGGGCGTGGGCACCGTCTCGGCGGTGGTGAAGACCGAGGCGATGCTGCGGCGGGAGATCCGGCGCGCGCGGGCCGAGGCGGCCGGCGGCTACGTGGGCGTGAACCTCATGGCCGCCATCAACCGCGACGACTTCGCGCGCGCGGCGCGCGTCTCGATCGAGGAGGGCGTCTCCTTCATCGTCCAGGGCGCCGGCATCTCGCGCGAGATCCTCCGCTGGTGCAAGGAGGGCGGCGTGCCGTTCGCGGGCATCGTCTCCTCGGGCCGGCTCGCGGCCATGTACGAGAAGTGGGGCGCCGACTTCCTCGTGGCCGAGGGCGCCGACGCCGGCGGCCACATCGGCGACATCGACCACCCGCTCCCCTCGCTCGTCGAGGAGGTCCGCGCCCACTCCCGGCTGCCGGTGGTCGCCGCGGGCGGCGTCACCGCCGAGGACGTCGGCGGCTTCCTGGCCCAGGGCGCGGCGGGCGTGCAGCTCGCGACCCGCTTCATCGCCAGCAAGGACGGCGACACGCACGCCGGCTTCAAGGAGATGCACCTCGGCAAGACCGCCGAGGACGTGGCCATCATCATCAGCTGCGTGAAGGGCATGAAGGCCCGCGCCGTCCGCAACGCCTTCACCGACGCGCTCGCGGCGGGCCAGCGCTTCCCGCCCCGCTCCAAGGCCTGGTTCTTCGGCAAGGAGGGCTACATGGGCCGCAAGAAGGCCTGCGTGGAGTGCCTCGCCGCCGAGCTCTGCAAGTGCCGCGCGAGCAACTTCCAGGAGAGCTTCTGCATCACCGACGCGCTCCTCAAGGCGGCCATCCTGGGCGACAAGGAGAACGGCCTCTTCTACACCGGGCAGAGCATCACCCGGATCCCGGAGAAGGACGTCGCCGAGCTCAAGACCGTGCAGGAGCTGGTGGACGAGCTCGACCTCGAGCTCAGCCGCTTCGTGGCGATCGAGCGCGAGCGCGCCGAGTCGGTGATCGCGGCGGCGATCTAGCGCCGCGCGTCTCACCCCCTCCCTGTCCCTCCCCCGCTCCGCGGGAGAGGGGATCGGCAGCGCTGGCTCACCCACCCTGCGGGAGAGCGGAGCCGCAGCGCTCCTCGCAACTCACGGGGAGAGGGAACCCGCGGCGCTCCCTCCCCACGGCGTGGGGAGGGCCGGGGAGGGGCGGCCGGGAGCGGCTCGCGCTCCGTGCCCACCTTCACCCCATGGCACGACCCTCTGCAGGGCACTGCGCGCCAGCCGAGCTGGCGGGCGTGGTGGAGCGGAACATCGAGGCGCTGCTCTCGCGGCGCGCCCGGGAGGAGCGGCGGCGGCCGCGCGAGGTGCGGGCGGCCGACCTCATCACGGCGTTCGCGGGGAGCATGCGCTTCGTCTACCTGCACCTCGTCGTCTACGGGGCGTGGGTGCTCGTGAACCTGCCGTGGTCCCCGTGGCGCTTCGACCGGCAGTTCATCGTGCTCGGCACGGCGGCGTCGATCGAGGCGATCTTCCTCTCCACCTTCATCCTCATCTCGCAGAACCGGATGACGGCGCTCGCCGACAAGCGGGCGGACCTCGACCTGCAGGTCAGCCTGCTCGCGGAGCACGAGGTGACGCGGCTCATCCGGCTCGTCTCGGCGGTGGCGGAGCGGCTCGGGGTGGAGGAGTCGCGGAGCCCGGAGCTGGGCGAGCTGAAGCGGGACGTCCGGCCCGAGGCGGTGCTCGACACCCTGGAGGCCGCGGCGGCGCGGGCGCGGCCGGGGTCGGAGCCCGGCGAGGGCGCCGGACGAGGCGGCGCCGGGCCGCGCTGAGCGCCGGCGCGCTAGAGCGGGATGTTGCCGTGCTTGCGGGGCGGCAGCTCCTGGCGCTTCGTCCGGAGCATGTCGAGGGCGCGGACCAGCTTGAGGCGCGTCGCCTCGGGGCGGATCACCTCGTCCACGTAGCCGAGCTCGGCGGCGCGGTAGGGGCTCGCGAACCGCTCGCGGTACGCCTCGGTGCGGGCGCGCCGCTCGGCGTCGGGATCGGCGGCGGCCTGCAGCTCCTTGCGGAAGAGCAGGCCGACGGCGGCCTCGGGCGCCATCACGGCGATCTCGGCGCTGGGCCAGGCGAGGTTCACGTCGGCGCGCAGGTGCTTCGACGCCATCACGTCGTAGGCGCCGCCGTACGCCTTGCGCGTGATGACGGTCACCTTGGGCACGGTCGCCTCGGCGTAGGCGAAGAGGAGCTTGGCGCCGTGGCGGATGATGCCGCCCCACTCCTGCCCGGTGCCGGGCAGGAACCCGGGGACGTCCACGAAGGTGACCACCGGCAGGTTGAAGGCGTCGCAGAAGCGGACGAACCGCGCCCCCTTCACGCTCGCGTCGGCGTCGAGCGCGCCGCCCCGCGCCGCCGGCTGGTTCGCCACCAGGCCCACCGGCCGCCCGGCGAGCCGCGCGAAGCCGGCCACCAGGTTGGGCGCGAAGCCCTCGGCCACCTCGAGCAGGCGCCGGTCGTCCACCACCGCCCGCAGGATCTCGCGGACGTCGTAGCTCGCGCCGCCCTCCGGGACGGCGGCGGCGAGCGCCGCGTCCTCCCGCGCCGGGTCGTCGGCGCAGGGCTGCTCCGGCGGGTCCTCGGCGTTGTTGGCCGGCAGGTACGACAGCAGCTCGCGCGCGGCCTGCAGCGCCGCCTCCTCCGAGTCGCAGGCGAAGTGGGCCACGCCGCTCCGCTCGGCGTGGGCGCGCGCGCCGCCGAGCTCCTCGCGCGTGACCCGCTCGCCGGTGGCGGCCTCGATCGCCTCCGGGCCGCTGATGAACATGTAGCTCGTGTCCTTCACCATGAAGACGAAGTCGCTGACCGCGGGGCTGTAGACCGCCGCCCCGGCGCACGGGCCGAGGATGAGCGAGAGCTGCGGCACCACCCCCGAGGCGAGGACGTTGCGGAGGAACACCTCGGCGTACCCGGCCAGCGCCGGCACCCCCTCCTGGATGCGCGCGCCGCCCGAGTCCTGCAGGCCGACCACGGGGCAGCCCACCTGCAGCGCGAGGTCGAGGACCTTGCAGATCTTCTCGGCGTTGGCGCCCGAGAGCGAGCCGCCGAAGACCGTGAAGTCCTGCGCGAAGACGAACACCTGCCGCCCGTCCACCCGGCCCCAGCCGGTGACGACCCCGTCGCCCGGCACGCGCGCCTCCTGCATGCCGAAGTCGGCGCAGCGGTGGGTCTTGAGCTTGTCGAGCTCCACGAAGCTGCCGGGGTCGAGGAAGAGGTCGATCCGCTCGCGCGCGGTGAGCTTCCCCGCCTCGTGCTGCCGCGCGATCCGCTCCTCGCCGCCGCCCTGCTCCGCCCGGGTCTCGAGCCGCGTGAGGAGCGCGCGCCGCGGGTCGGTCTCGTTGGGCTCGTTCATGGCGAACCCGTCATGCTCCGGACGTACCCACATCGCAAGGGGTTTGACTACTTGTACTCTTTACGACCACCGTCGGAGGGACTAGGTTCCCGCGTCCATGGGGGAGTTTCGGGCGCCTGCCCAGATCATCTTCGACCAGCTCTCGGTGCACCTCGGGCCCCACACGGCCCGGACGGCGCTCCGGACGTTCTGCGAGCGGGCCCTGGGGGTGGCGCCGGAGTCGGTCACGCGCGAGCAGGCGCCGCGCGTGCTCGAGGCGCTGCGCCCCATGCTGAAGACGCTCCTCGGCGCGGCCCAGTCGGAGGCCCTCCTCGACCAGCTGCGGCGCGAGCTCGGCTAGCTCGCGGCGCCGCGGGCGCTCAGGCGAGGTCGCCGCGCCGGTGCTGCAGCAGCGCCGCCACCGTCACCGCCGCGGTCTCCGCGCGCAGCACGCGCGGCCCCAGGGTGGCGGCGCGCGCGCCGGCGGCGAGGCAGGCCTCCAGCTCCGGCTCGGTGAGCCCGCCCTCCGGGCCGGTCACTGCCAGGAACCCCGCGGCGGGCCCATCGCACGCGTCGGCGAACGGCTCCCCCGCCGCGGGATGGAGCACCAGCGCGCGGAAGCCGGCGGGGGCGCGGGCGAGCACCTCGGCGAGCGCCGCCGGCGCGTCCACCGCGGGCACCTCGGACCGGCCGCACTGCCGCGCGGCCTCCTCGGCGATCCGCTGCCAGCGCTGGGCCCGCTCGCGGCCGCGCGCCGCGTCGAGCTTCACCACCGAGCGCTCCGCCTGGAACGGCAGGAGGCGCGCCACGCCGAGCTCGGTCGCCTTCTGGACCACGAGGTCGTTCTTCTCGCCGCGGGCGAGCGCGAAGGCGAGCCAGACCACCGCCGCCGGCGCGGGCGCGTCCCGGCGCGGCCCGAGCCGCACCTCCCCCTCGCCGAGCGTGCCGGCCCAGGCGCTCCCCTCGCCGTCGAACACCTCCACCGCGGCGCCCGGGGCGAGCCGGAGCACGCCCTCGAGGTAGTGGCGGTCGCGCGGGTCGAGCCGCGCGCGGTCCCCCGCGATGGCGCCGCGGGGGACGTGCAGCCTCCGGACGGTCACGGCCGTTCCAGCGCGAGCAGGGACCACTCGCCCTCGCGCCGCTCCTCCGCCCCGGCGCGCGCGAGCCCGGCCGCGAGGTAGGCGGCGCGCACCTCGTCCTCCTGCGGCAAGAGGATGCCCGAGAGGTACAGCCGGCCGCCGGGCGCCACCTGCGCCGCGATCGCCGGCGCGAGCTCGACGAGCGTGTTCGCGAGGATGTTCGCGACCACGAGGTCGAACGGGCCCGCGACGGCCGGGACGTCGGCGCCGGTCCACTCGATCCCGGGGGCGCCGTTGCGCGCCCCGTTCTCCGCGGCCACGGCGACCGCCACCGGGTCGTTGTCGGAGCCGACCACCCGGCTCGCGCCGAGCTTGCGCGCCGCGATGGCGAGGAGGCCGGCGCCGGTGCCGACGTCGAAGACGCTCGCGCCGGGGCGCGCCTCGAGGAAGCGGCCGATGGCCCCGAGGCAGAGCGAGGTGGTGGGGTGGGTCCCGGTGCCGAAGGCCATGCCGGGGTCGAGCACCACCTCGACGCTCCCCTCGGGCACCGACGCCTCCACCCAGGACGGCCGGACGAAGACCCGGCCGACCGAGAAGGCGGAGAGCCCCTCCTTCCAGGCCTCGCCCCAGTCGCGGTCCGGGAGCTCCTCCACCGCGCCCTCGAGCGCGAGCGCGCCGGCGGCGGCCCGGGCCTCGTCGGCCGAGGCGAAGAAGGCGACCAGGATCGCCTCGCCGGGGGCGGGGCGCGCCTGGCCGGGCATGGGGGTGACCTCGCCGTCGCGGACCTCCACGCCGGTGGCCCCCTCGTCGAAGAGCGCGGCGGACAGGTCCTCGGCGCGCGCGGCGGGGACGGTGGCGGTGAGGGCGTAGGTCGGCATGCGGCGCGAAGATAGCCGCGGCGGCGCCGGTTGGCGAGCGCGGGCGCGCGCGGTAAGGATCGGGCCTTGGCCTTCGGCGTCTACGTCCACTTCCCCTGGTGCGCGGTCCACTGCCCGTACTGCGACTTCGCGGTCTCGACGGCGCGCCCCATCCCGCAGGCGCGCTACGCCGACGCGGTGCTGGCGGAGCTCGCGCTGCGGGCGCCGGCGTTCGAGGGGCGCGAGCTCGCGAGCGTCTACCTGGGCGGCGGCACGCCGTCGCTCTGGGAGCCGGACCAGGTGGCGCGCGTGGTGGCGGGGGCGGCGGCGCGCTTCGGGGCGCGGCCGCGCGAGGTGACGCTGGAGGCGAACCCCGAGTCGGCGGCCGACGCCGGCCGGCTGCGCGCCTACCGCGACGCGGGCGTGAACCGGCTCTCGGTCGGCGTGCAGTCGTTCGACGCGGGCGTGCTCGTGAAGCTGGGCCGGCGCCACGGGCCGGAGCAGGCGGAGCGGGCGCTGCGGCTCGCGGGCGAGGTGTTCGAGGACGTCGCCGCCGACCTCATCTACGGGGCGCGCCGGTCCACCGTGGCCACCGCCGCGGCCGACGCGGCCCGGCTCGCGGCCCTGCCGGTGACGCACGTCTCGGCCTACGCGCTCACGCTCGACCCGGAGATCATGGCGGAGGAGGTCCCGTTCGCGCGCATGCGGCGCGAGGGGCGGCTGCCGCTGCCGGGCGACGAGGAGGTGCTGGCGCAGGCGCGGGCCATCCGGGCGGGGCTGCGGCGCGGCGGCCTGCGGCGCTACGAGATCTCCAACTTCGCGCGGCCGGGGCGCGAGGCGGTCCACAACCGGCTCTACTGGGTGGGCGAGAGCTACCTCGGGCTCGGCGCGGGCGCGGTGGGCGCGCTGCTCCGGCCGGGCCAGGGCGGCGTGCGCTGGTCGAACCACCGCGGGCCGGAGACCTACCTCGCGGCGGTGGAGGCGGGGCGGGCACCGTCGGCGGAGGAGGAGCCGCTCGACCCCGCGGCGGTGGAGCGCGAGCGGCTCATGCTCGGGCTCCGGCTCCGGGAGGGGGTGCCGCTCTCGCTCGTCCCCGAGGCGCGGCGGCGCGAGCTCGAGCCATTGCGGCGGGGGAGGCTGGCGGTGCTCGGCGGGGGCCGCGTGCGGCTCACCTCGCGCGGGCTCGACCTGCACAGCGCGATCGCGGAGCGGCTGCTGCCGTAGGCCGCGGGCTGCGAGAGAAAGAGAGCGGCGGCCGGGCGCTCGGCCGGACCGGGGGGAGGTGGCCCGGGCCGGAGCGCCGCGGCCGCCGCTCGACCGCTACTTCATGTTGGGAAACGGGAACGGCACCTGGTCGTCGAACTTGAGGCTCGGATCCCAGGCGAAGTCGCTCGTCGCGTCGGTGAGCGTGGGCACGGCGCCGAAGGCGGCGTCGCAGACGCTGGCGGGGTCGGCGCCGAGGTGCGCGCTCGACTCGCCGCTCACGGTGGTCCCGTCCGCCTGCTCGGCCTTCATGAGCCAGAAGCTCTCCGCCTCCAGGCTGGTCTCGGCGGAGCCGTCGTGACAGGTGACGCCGACCACCTTCGCCACCGGGGCCGCGAGCTGGCCGCCGGTCATGACGGTGTCGGAGCGGCCGTGCACGTCGCCCGCCGTGGTGCGGTACCAGCGGGAGGCGAGCTTCACGTCGGCGAGGGCCAGGGTCGGGTTCGCCGGGCAGGCGAAGACCATCTGGTCCTGGATCTTGAGGCTGCCGCCCACGCCCGGCTCGCGGAAGTAGACGTAGCTGCCGCTGCGCGGGGCCTCGAGCGCGGCGAGCGTCGCCGCGTCCATCCCGAGCCCGTCGTCGCGGACGTCCCACGCCACGCCGACCGCCTTCACCGAGAGCAGGCGCGACGCGGCCTGGGTGTCGAAGTCCACGTGGAGCGTGCCCTGGTCGGCGCGCTCCGCCGGGTAGGCCTGGTGCAGCTTCGCGAAGTCGATGTCGAGCGAGCCCTTGCCCTGGTGCGGGCCGGTGGCGCCGGTCCGGTCGATGTCGCCCGAGAGGACGGTGTCCCAGGTGGTGGCGGCCGGAGCCTTGAGCTCGAGCATCCAGCCGTACTTCGCCACGTCGAGCACCGTGACCGTGAAGCGGACCTCGACGCCGTCGGCGTTCACGTGGTCCCAGACCTCGCTCGAGCCGGTGGTGGCGGTCGGGTTCCGGGCGATGATCGCCTCCACGTGGCGGAGCACCTTGTAGACGTGCCGGTTGACGCGATCGACCACCTCGCGCGTGCGCAGGAAGAGGTGCGGGTGGCAGCCGCTGCCCGACAGCAGCAGGCCGGACGGGGCGGTCGCCGCCGGCGAGGCGGTGAGCGCGGCCGGCGCGATCTCGAGGGCGGCGGGGCTGCTGGTGTCGGTGGCCCCGGCCTGGTCCATCGAGAGGGCCGCGTAGCTCGGCGCCGCGTCGTGGAAGGCCTGCGGGGTGTTGGAGCCCACGCTGGAGCCGCCGCACGCGGCGAGCAGCGCCATCGGGGCCGACAGCAGGACGTTGCGGATCGGGTTCATTCTCGCTCTCCTCGGCCCGGGGGCGTGGGCCACGCAGCCATGAACCCCGGCGTGGGCGAGCGGTTGCGGTGGTGGGAAAAGTGCCCGCTCCGTCTCCGGAGCGGGCGGGTCGCTCCCCCCTGGCTGCTAGTCCTGCTCGACCATCGCGACCGGTTGCGGGCGGCTGGCGACAGCGGACGGAACGCACGGCATGGGGCGCAACGGAGCGAACTCTTACACAGAGTCGACGCTGGGTTCTAGGGGCGGGACGGTAAAAACACCGCGCCAGCGCGCGAGAGCTCCCACCTCTGCCCTACTCGTCGCCGCTTCGCGTACCTGCACCCACCAGCGCCAGCGGCCGGTCCTGCGCCGCGTCCACGCCCCGGGCGAAGGCGGCGAAGTCGGTCCAGGCCGGGGGATCCACGCGCAGGAGCGGGAGCTCCAGCCGGTCCTCGCGCACCAGGAGCGGCCCCTCGGATCGCTCGGTCCGGAGGTAGCTGCCGAAGCGCGACGTGACCGCCCGCGGGACGCCCGGCGCGGGCTCGTAGCCGGGCGGGGCGTGGACCGTCACCCGCAGGGTGGCGCGCTCGGAGCTCCCCACGAGCAGCGGCGCCTCGCGCTCGGCCCGGGAGAGGTAGCGGGTCGCGAGCCGCGCGGGGAAGATCGAGGACTCGGCCACGAGCCGCCCGTCCTCCCGCCGCGCCCAGCCGGGCGCCCGCAGCCGGTAGCGGATGGTGAAGGGCTGGTCGAGCCGCCCCTCCCCGCTCACCTCGAACGAGGTGAGCGCGAGCCCGCGGAAGCTCCGCGAGAGCGCCTGCTCCAGGGCCTGCCGGCGCTGGGGCGCGTCGAGCCGCTCGAAGGAGGCCTTCACCGCCGCGCCCTCGAAGCCCTCGTACACCTCCTCCCCCGCGACCTCCGCGTCGCCCTTCGCGTCCACGGTCACGTCGAGCGAGACGCTGCGGGCCGGCGCGCGGGGGCCCTCGGGGATCCGGGCGCGGACGAGCGGCGCGCCGGGCTCGGGGAGCACCACCACCTCGGCGCCGCGCAGGGCGTCGGGCAGCTCGCCGAAGGGGGTGTAACGGACCGTCGGGTCGAGCCAGAGCTCGCGCCCGCCGGCCGAGAGGCGCAAGAGCGTGTGCGACCAGAGCTCGAGCCGCGGGAAGCGCCAGGGCGAGGGATCGCGGGTGAAGTCGCGCGCCACGGCGAAGCGGGCGTCGAGCCCGAGCTCGCGCAGGAGCGCCCGCAGGAGCACGGCGCGGCTGCCGCGGCCGCGCGAGAGCACCTCGCCGGCCGAGTCCACCGG
Organism: Anaeromyxobacter paludicola; assembly: GCF_023169965.1. Lineage (NCBI taxonomy): Bacteria > Pseudomonadati > Myxococcota > Myxococcia > Myxococcales > Anaeromyxobacteraceae > Anaeromyxobacter > Anaeromyxobacter paludicola. The sequence goes on from NZ_AP025592.1 coordinate 2,950,674, forward strand.
GCTCCCGGGCGCGACCACCACCTCGTGCACCCGGGCCCAGGCGGCGCGGGCGAGCGCCAGGGGATCGCGCCGCGCGCCCGCCGGGACCGAGGCGGCGACCTCGCGCGCGAGGAGGCGCACCTCCAGGCTCGGGACGTCGCGGGCGAGCAGGAGGTCGGCGAAGCCGCGGAGGGCGTCGTCGAGCCCCCCGCCCGCGCCGCCCTGCGCCACCGGCAGGAACTCGGTCTCGGCGGGCGTGCCCGGCTCGGGCTGGAGCGCCGGCACGTCGCGCGCCTCGAGCCGCAGCACCTCGCGATCGCCCTCGCGGGCCACGGCCGGCGCGGCGATCCGGCGCACGTCGGCCGCGAGCCCGCTCCCCGCGGGCGCGGCGACGACGAAGCGGCTGCGCCAGATGGGCACCTCGCCGCGGAACAGGAACGCCGGCGTCGAGAAGCCCGGCACGCCCGGCCCGCGCGACGGCACGGCCCGCACGTACTCCCACTCGGCGAAGTCGCCCGGCTCGAGCCCGGGGAGCGAGACCGAGCGCCGGTCGCCGCCCTCCTCCGGCTCGAGCACCCGCCCGTCGGCCTTGAGGGTCCGCAGCGCGATCACCTGCGCGCCGGAGGGGATCGAGACCTCGCCCATGGCGTCCACGGCCCGCTGGTCGAGCAGCTGGAGCACCTGGTGCACCCGCTCCACGCTCGCCCCGCGCGCGTCGGCGAGCACGGCGGTGGCGTCGAGCACCATCACCGCCGATGTGTCGTGGCGGGCGCCCGAGGCGCGGTAGGCCCGGATCGCCTCGCGCCCGTCCTCGGCGTACTCGGCGAGGAGGTCGCGCCCCTCGTCGAGGGCGGCGGCGCGGCGCAGGGCGAGGTCGCCGCCGTCGAGGGCCGCGGCGCGGGCCCGCGCGGCGCGCGCGGCCGCGGCGTCGCCGGCGAGGTCGAGCGCCTCGGCGCGCCGCTTCTCGAGCCGCGCCTCGCGGGGCCAGGTCCGGCCGAGGCCGGCGAGCAGCTCGGCCGCGCGCCGCGGCGCCCCCTCGCGGGAGAGGGCCCGCGCGAGCGCCAGGGCCGGCTCGATCCGGGACGGCTCCTCGCGCTGGAGCCGCTCGCGCAGGGCGAGCTCCTCCGCCCCGCGCCCTCGCAGCCGCAGGTGCTCGGCGAGCCGCTCGCGGCCGCCGGGGCAGCCGGGCAGCGCCCGGGCCAGCTCGTCGGCGCGGGCCACGGCGTCGCGCCGGTTGGCGAGCTCGAGCAGCAGCGGGGTGGCCTCGCAGGAGCCCCCGCCCTCGCGGGCCTCCTCGGCGAGCCGCTCGGCGGCCTCGGTCACGCCGCGGGCCTGCTCGAGCCGCGCCCGCGCGAGGAGCGCGGCCGGCGCGCGCGCCGCCTCCGCCGGCAGCGCCTGGAGCACCTCGGCGACGGCGTCGAGCCGCTCGCCGGCCCGCGCCAGCTCGGCGCGCGCCAGCCGGCTCTCGGCGTCGCCCGGGTCGGCGGCGAGGGCGCGGTCGAGCTCGGCCTCGGCCCGGCTGCGGGCCACCCGATCGGCGAGGGTGGAGTCGTCGCGCAGCGCCTCGGCGCGGGCGGCGTGGAGCGGGGCGGCGCCGGGCGCGGCGGCGAGGGCCTCGAGGAGCAGCGCCTTCGCCTCCTCTCGATGAAACGGGAGGGCGTCGCGCGCGGCGACCAGCCGCGCGGCCGCGGGCCCCACGTCGGGCTCGAGGGCGCGCGCGAGGGAGAGGCCGCGGGGTGGGGGCGGGGACGCGGGGCCGGGGCGGGCGGGCGCGGCGGCGGGGCCGGGGCCGGTCGCGGCGGGCGCGACGGCGAGGTCGGAGGGCGCGCCGTCCTCGCGCGCGAAGGACGCCGCCAGCACGGCGCGCGCCGGGCCGCGCCCGAGCTTCACGAGGAGCCGGTGGACGCCCGGCGAGAGCGCGCGCCGGACGGTGAGCAGGGTGGGCGCGTCGGCGCCGGGGCGCCGCTCGGCGACGAGCTCGCCGTCGAGCCAGGCGCGCAGGAGCGCGGTGCTGCCCAGGTTCACGAGGTAGGCCCCGCCCCGCGCCGCGGTCACGTCGGCGGCGAGGTAGAACTGGTCGCCCTGGTACGGCTCGCCCTCGAGGGTGGCGAGCCCGGACGGCGCGAGGAGCGTGCGGGCCGCGAGCGCCCCGACCCCGGGCGGCCCCTCGGCGCTGGCCGGCAGCGGCCCCGCCTCGGGGAGGAAGGGGCGGTCGAGGTCGAGCGCGTGCCAGGCGCCCCACGGCCCGGAGAGGGTCCAGGCCCGCACCACCCCGGCCTCGGCCCGCAGGGCGGCGGCGCGGTCGGGATCGCCGCGCTCCTGGGCGAGGCCGGCGAGCGCGAGCCGGGCGCGGGAAGCGGCGTTGCCGGCGAGCGCGCCCCTCGCGAGGAGCGGCGCCAGCCCCGCCTCCACCTCGGCGGCGCGCGCCGGCCCGCGGTCGGCGAGATCGGAGAGGCGCCGCACCGCCGGCTCGGCGAGGGCGTGGCGCGGCGCGCCCGCGACGAGCGCGAGGAGGTGGCGCGCCTCGGCGGCGTCGTCGAGCCCGCGCCGGTCGAGGAGCGAGAGCCCCTCGAGCGCCCACGGCTCCGCCGGCTCGCGCGCCACCGCGGCGCGGAAGCGCGCGGCGGCGAGCCCGGGATCGCTCGCGAGGAGCGCGTGCCAGCCGGCCTGGGCGAGCGTGCGCGCCGGGGCGTCCGGCGCGGCCGCCCGGGCCGCCGCCTCGTCGAGCGGGGAGCGGGGCCGGGCGCCGGCGCAGGCGGCGGCGACGGAGAGGAGGACGGCGAAGGCGAGGGGGCGGAGTCGCACGGGCGGGGCCTCGGGGGGTCTCACGGTCATCGCGCCGCCTGGCGCGGGGCGACGCGCACGCGGCGCGCCATGGCCCGATCCACGGCGGCGGTGAAGCCGCGGAAGGCGGGGTAGTCGGCGACGGCGACGCGGCTCACGCGGAACGCCACCCGGCCCTCGACGACCAGCGCGCCCTGCTCCTCGCGCCAGGTCACCTCGAAGGCCCCGAAGGGCGCCTCGAGCTTCACCGGCTCCGGCAGCGCCGCGGCGCTCCAGCCGGCGGGGAGCCGGTACCGGTAGCGGAAGCGGTTCTCCCAGGGGTCGCCGAGCACGAGCGGGAAGGCGCGGGCGGAGAGCGGGGCGTAGGCCTCGGTGTACGGGGACGGCTCGCCGAAGGGGGCGAAGGCGAGCCCGTCGCCGTCGCGCTGCGCGAGGTGCGGCACCTCGAGCGTGAAGCGCATCGAGACGTCCTGCTCGAGGCGGGAGAGGTCGGAGAGCGACACGGTCTTCACCGACAGCCCGGGGAAGGTGCGGCTCCAGGCCTGCTCGAAGGAGACCTTGCGGTCGGCCTCGGCGCCGTAGGCGCGCCGGTACTCGGGGGCGCGGCCGCCGCCGACGGTCGAGTCGCCGGAGAGCGCGGCGCTCCCGTCCGGGCGCAGCTCGGCGTCGAGCGCGAGGACGGTCAGGTTCTCCTCCGCCCGCCCCTCCGGGATCCGGCCGAAGCGCGGCGGGCCGTCCGGGCCCACCACCAGCACCGTCGCGCCGCGGTCCTCGGACGGCAGCTCGCGCGAGCCCGACCAGCTCGCGGTCCCGTCGAGCCAGAGGTCGTACCTGGGCACGTAGCTGATGGCGTGGTTGAAGACCGCGAGCGACGCCGGGGCGGCCGGCACGTTCCCGAGCCGGCTCATGCGCAGGAGGACGAGGCGGGCGTCGATCCCGAGCGCCTCGAGGAGCGCGTGCGTGAGGCTCGCCTTGTCCTTGCAGTCGCCGAAGCGGCGAGAGAGCACCTGGTCCACCCGGTACGGCTTGTAGCCGTGGATGCCGAACTCGAGGCCGACGTAGCGGGTGCCGGTGACGACGAAGTCGTGGACCGCCTCGATGACCGCCCGCTCGTCGCCCGCCTCGGGCAGGCCGCGGGCGCGCCGCTCGCGCTTCACCTCGGCCTCGAGCCGGCGGGCGGTGGCGCGCACCTCGTCGGTGGGGCGGAGCTGGTCGCGCACCAGCCCCCAGTAGAAGCGGGCCACGTCGTCCCAGCTCGCGTAGGTGGAGACGTGCAGGAACGGGCCGACCTCGGTGTAGCCGGGCATGGCCGGCTCGGGGTCGAGCCGGGGCAGGTCGCGCGCGGCGAAGCGGTGCTCGGTCACGCCGCCCGGGAGCGCCCGCTCGGTGCGCTCGAGGCCGGGCACGCCGGGGTCGTTCGCGTAGATGCGGCGCGCCGAGGGGACGAGCAGCACGTACTCGCTCCGCAGCTTCGGGTAGCCGTCCTGCAGGTAGACGAGGTCGCCGAAGTAGTCGGAGAGGAGGTTCTCGCCGGCCACGTCGTCGAGCCGCCAGCCGAGCTCGACGAGGTCGCCCGGCTCGAGCGCCGGGAGGGTCACGGTGCGGGTGCGGGTGTCGTAGTAGAGCCGGTACCAGGGCTCGCTCGCGCTCCGCTCCGACTCCTGCCAGGTCTCGACGGCGCTGCCGTCGGGCTTCACCACCCGGACCCGGTCCACCTTCACCTCCTGCCGCTCCGGGGCGAAGCCGATGGCGTGCCGGCGCAGCGCCTCGGCGCCGCGGCGGGTGAGCACCTTCACCACCACCTGGTGGTAGGTGGAGGAGAGGCCGGAGGGGTAGACCCGGGTCGCCTGCAGCTCGCCCAGCACCACCGCGTCCTCGCCCTTCCACCGCGCCGGGTCGAAGGCCCGCGCCAGCGCGGCGGCGTCCTGCAGGTAGGGTCGCTCGAAGCGCTCGCGCTCCGGCGAGACGGCGCGGACGAGCTCCTTCAGCTCCGGGTTCTGCGGCTTGAGCTCGAGGGCCCGCTGCAGGTCCGCGAGCGCCTCCCTGGCCTCCCCGGCCTGGAGCCGCGCGCGGCCGCGCCGCTCGGGCGGCTCGGGGTCCTCGGGGGCGATCCGCTCGGCGGCGCCGTAGGCCGCCTCCGCCTCGGCGAGCCGGCCGCTCCCGGCGAGGAGGTCGCCGCGCCGGAGCCGGACGGCGAGGTCGGAGGGGTCGAACCGCTCCGCCTCCTCGAGCGCGGCGAGCGCGCCCGCCACGTCGCCCCGGTCCACGAGGAGCTGCACCAGCGCGGCGCGGGCGAGCCCGTCGTCCCGGCGCAGCGCGAGCACGGCGCGCTCGAGCCGGATCGCCTCGGCCGTGCGATCGAGCCTCCGCGCGGCGCGGGCGGCGGCGGCCTGGGCCGCGGGCAGGCGCGGGAAGCGGGCGGCGAGCTCGAGCCGGAGCAGGTCGGCCTGGGCGGCGAGCCCGCAGGCCTCGCGGGCGTCGGCGAGGAGCGAGAGGGCGCGGACGTCGCCGGGCGCGGCCGCCACCGCGCGCTCGAGGAGCTTCACCGCGTCGGGGGCGCGGTGGCGGGCCAGCTCGAGCTCTCCCAGCTCGCGCGGGGGGCGCGGATCACCGGGGTCGGCGGCGAGCGCCGCCTCGAGCCGCTCGCGGCGGCGGTTCGGGTCCTCCTCCAGGCGCGCGGCGAGGAGCTGGGCCTCGACCGAGCCGGGCAGGAGCGCGGCGGCGCGGCGCGCCTCGGCCTGGGCCCGCCGCTCGCGGGCGTCGGCGCTGCGCGAGTCGGCGAGGACGAGCGCGAGGTCGAGCCGGGCGCGCCCCTCGTCGGCGCCGCGGGCCCGCTCGGCGCGGGCGGCGAGCAGGTCGGCGGCGGAGGCGACCGGCTCGGGCCGGGGCGGCGCGCCGGCCGAAAGCGGCGGGAGCGGGTCGGGGGCGCGCTCGGAGAAGTGGAGCGGGTCGCCGCGCGGCGTGGTGAGGCCGAGGTAGAAGCCCATCCGGCCCTCGTCGTGGGCGAGCTTCACCAGGATCCGGTTCGGGCCGGCCCGCAGGGTGAGGAGCGCGGCGCGCTGGCCGGGGCGGGCAGCGTGGTAGGCGGGGTCGGCGAGGGCGAGCGCGCCGTTCACGAAGACCCGGGCCGCGCCGCTGGCGCCGAGGGAGAGCCGGACGCGCGCTTCGCGCGGGAGCTCCACCACCGCGAGCGCGTAGGCCACCGCCTCGCGGGCCGGCCGGAGCGCCGCGCCCAGGTGGACGAAGCCGCCCGCGGCCGCCTCGGGCGGGAGCGCGCGCCAGCCCACCTCGCGGACCTTCCCCGGGTAGCGGGCGGCGAGGTCGATGGCCGCCTCCGGCGGGAAGGCCTGGGCGTCGCCGCGCTTCCCCTCGCCGTCGAAGGGGCCGATCACGGCGAAGCGGGTGAGGAGCCCGAGCCGGCGCTCCTGGGCCCGCGCCGCGTCGAGCCTCCCGCCGGCGCGGGCGAGGCGCGCCCGACCGGCCCGCGCGAGGAGCCGCACCTCGGGCAGGGCGCGGGGGTCGGCCGCGAGCTCGGCGTAGGCCCGGTCGAGCCGGGAGAGCTCGGGGGCGTCGTCCTCGAGGAGCGACAGGCGGGCCAGGTCGGCGGCGGCGCGCGGCTGGTGGCGGTCGCGGCCGAGCGACGCCAGGGCGGCCGCGAGCTCCTCCTGCGCCGGATCGCGGGGCGCTGCGGCCGGCGCCGCCACGGGCGGGGCGGCGAGGGCGAGGAGCACGGGCAGGGCGAGGGCGAGCATTCGCCCCACTCTAACCCCGGACAGGTCGAAGAAATTAGAGGGCGTGCGCCCGGCGGGCCTCCTGCCCCGCATCCCCCTGGACCTCTCGTCTCACCCCCTCCCTATCCCTCCCCGCTCCGCGGGAGAGGGGAACCTCGGGGGCACGACCATGGCGCCGCAACTCAGGGCGATCCCGAAGGCCCGCTCGGCGGGAAAGGGAACCTCGAGGCATTCGCGGCGGCAGCCCGGGGCACTCCCTCCCCACCGGGTGGGGAGGGGCGGCCAGGCGGGCCCGCTCCTCACTCGGCGCGCGCGAGCGCCACCACCCGGACCGAGCGGGCGCCGGCCGCGAGGAGCGCGCGGGCGCAGGCGTCGGCGGTGGCGCCGGTGGTGACCACGTCGTCCACGAGGAAGAGGTCCTGGCCGCGGACGGCGGGGGCGGCCTCGAACGCCCCGGCCACGTTCCGGCTCCGCTCCGGGCGCCCGCGCCCGACCTGGGGAGGCGTCTCGCGGGTGCGGCGCAGCGCGCCCGGGAGGCGGCGCGCGCCGTCGCCGGCCGCGCGCGCCAGGGCCGCCGCGAGGAGCGCCGCCTGGTCGTAGCCGCGCGCGAGCCGCCGCTCGCGGCCGAGGGGCACCGAGACCAGGACCGCGCCCGGCGGGAGCGCGAGCCGCCCGGCGAGCCAGCGGCCGAGCGGGCGGGCGAGCGCCGGCCGGTCGCGGTACTTGAGCCGGTGGACGGCGTCGGCGAGCGGTCCGCCGAAGAGCGCGCCGGCGCGGACCTCGAGGAACGCCGGCGGGTGGAGCAGGCAGGCGCCGCAGGGCTCGGCCGGCCCGGGCTGGCCGCAGCGGGGGCAGCCGGGCGGCGCGGGGTCGATCGCCCCGGCGCAGACGGCGCAGAACGGCGCGGCCGAGGTGGGCACGCCGTCGCCGCAGGCGGCGCAGCGCGGGGGGTAAAGGAGGTCGAGCAGCGCCGTCCCGAAGGCGGCGAGGGGGCCGCGCGGGCGCGGCGAAGCGAGCGCTGGATTCAACTGGCGGCCCTCCCCCGGCCCCTCCCGCCCGGCGGGAGGGGAGATTCAAGCATCCCGCCTGGCGTGAAGCTCGCCCGCCCTACCGCATCACCAGCCCGAGCCCCTTCATCTCCTTGGGCTGCGGCAGCCCGAGCACCTGGAGGGCGGTGGGCGCGACGTCGGCGAGCACGCCCTCCTGGCGCAGCTTCGCGCCCTTGAAGTCCGGGTCGGCGAGGATGAACGGCACGGGTCCCAGGGTGTGGGCGGTGTGCGGCTGGCCCGTCACCGGATCGACCATCAGCTCGCAGTTGCCGTGGTCGGCGGTGATGAGGAGCGCCATGCCGGCCTGCCGCGCCGCCGCCCAGAGCCGGCCGATGCACTCGTCCACCACCTTCACCGCCTTCACGGCGGCGTCGAGGATCCCGGTGTGGCCCACCATGTCGGGGTTGGCGAAGTTGGCGAGGATGAAGCCGTACTGGCGCGACTGGATCGCCTGCACGAGCTTGTCGGTCACCTCGCGCGCGCTCATCTCGGGCTTCTCGTCGTAGGTCTTCACGTCGCGCGGGCTCGGGACCAGGATCCGGTCCTCCCCCTGGAACTGCACCTCGCGCCCGCCGTTGAAGAAGAAGGTGACGTGCGCGTACTTCTCGGTCTCGGCGCAGCGGAGCTGCTTCAGCCCGGCGCGGCTCACGATCTCCGGGAAGATCTCGGTCGGCTGGTCCGGGCCGAACGCGACCGGGAGCGTGAAGGTCTCGTCGTACTGCGTCATGCAGACGTAGGTCGAGAGGCGCGGCCGCGGGGCGGCGTCGAAGTCCTTGAAGCCCTCCTGCGTGAAGGCGCGGGTGAGCTCGCGGGCCCGGTCGGAGCGGAAGTTGAAGAACACGATCGCGTCGCCGTCGCGCACCCGGGCCCGCGGCTCGCCGCCGCCGTTCACCACCACCGTCGGCTTCACGAACTCGTCGTTCTCGCCGCGCCCGTAAGCGTCGGTGACCGCCTGCACGCCGGAGGCCGCCTTGTAGCCCTCCCCCTTCACCAGGGCGCCGTAGGCGAGCGCGACGCGGTCCCAGCGCTTGTCGCGGTCCATGGCGTAGTAGCGCCCCGTGACCGTCGCGACCTTGCCGTAGCCGAGCTCGGCGAGCCGCTTCTCCACCTGCGCCACGTACCCCTCGGCGCTCCGCGGGGGCGTGTCGCGCCCGTCGAGGAAGCAGTGCACGAAGGTGCGGGGCACCCCCTCCCGCCGCGCCAGCTCCACGCAGGCGAAGAGGTGCTCCAGGTGGCTGTGCACGCCGCCGTCGGAGACGAGCCCGAGCAGGTGGAGCGTCCCCGAGCCCGACTTCGCCTTCTGGCAGGCGGAGAGGAGCGCCGGGTTCTGGAAGAAGGAGCCGTCCTCGACGGAGCGGTTGATGCGCACCAGGTCCTGGTAGACGATCCGGCCGGCGCCGAGGTTGGTGTGGCCCACCTCCGAGTTGCCCATCTGGCCGTCGGGCAGGCCGACCGAGAGACCGCTGGTCCGCACCGCGGTCCAGGGGTAGTCCCGCTTCAGCGCGTCGATGTTCGGCGTGCCGGCGATGGCGATGGCGTTCGCCTCGCGCGCGTCGCGCAGGCCGAAACCGTCGAGGATCACGAGCAGAACCGGCTTCGGCTTGGGCAAGGGACACCTCGCGAGCGTGGGGGTTCGACGGCGCGCCAGGATAGTAGAGGCGCCCACCGCTCCCCTCAAGGAGAAGCTCGGGACGCTGCGGTAGCAAGCCCGGTGCCGCGCCGCGCTGGCGCGCGTGACGTTCCGTGAATGTCACCAACAGTGCGCCGTTTCCCTACACGCTGCCCCTTGAACAAGGGATGCCTGACTGGGTAGCCTGCGCTCGAACTTCACCTCTCCCACCTACCGGTCGCGAGCTTCCTTCCTCGCCGCCGATGGCCTCGGCCGTCGCGCGGACCCTCGACTCGTGCGCGCCGCGCGACCCGGAGACCTCGACGATGACGATCCCTGGCCGCGCCTGCCTGCCTCCCCTCTGCCTCCTCGCCCTCCTCGCCGCCGCCTGCGGCGGCCCCGACCCCGAGCCCGTCGCGGCCGCGTCGACCGCCGCCACCCGCGGCGCCTCGCTCGCCGCCTCGCCGAACCCGGTGCTCGAGGGCGCGACCTTCCACCTCGCCGGCTGCGGGTTCGCGGCGAGCCTCCCGGTCACCCTCACCGACACCGCCCCCGGCGGCTCGACCACGAGCTTCGGCGGCGTCGCCGACGCGAGCGGCTGCCTCGCCGTCGATCACGCCGCGGGCTACGCCCCCGGCGCGCACACCGTCGCGGCGACCCAGCTCCTGAAGCGCAACCAGAGCACGCTCGTGGCCCAGGCGAGCCTGTCGGTGAGCCCGGCGCCCCTCGCCGCGACCTCCGAGCAGTACACGTTCCGCTGGGACGCCACCAAGGGCTGCGTGAGCGAGGACGACGCGCTGAGCTGGAGCGCGGCCGGCTACCTCGCGCCCGGGCAGAGCTACACCTTCACCCCGCGCTACCCCGACTGCAACGACCCGCGCGCGGTCATGGTCCACGTCGCCGCCGAGACCGGCGCGTCGCTGCGGATCTCGACCGTGGTCCCGGCGGCCGACGGCAACTCCAACGACCCGGGCCAGGCCGGGATGGCCATCCACGCCGACACGCGGAGCGGCGTGGCCCAGCTCTGCATGTTCCCGAACACGAGCGGGATCGGCTCGGCCGGCTACGCCATCACCATCACCAACGTCGGGACCACCACCGCGAACGCCATCACCGTGTCCGGCAAGGACACCAACGACTGGCCCTACTACTACTGGGCGGACTGCCTCGCCGCCGACGCCGACCACGACGGCTGGTCGGACAGCCTCGAGCACGCCATGGCGCAGCTCGTCTACCCCACCGGCAACTACCTGTACGGCGCCACCCCGGCCGGCTCGAACTACCTGCGCTCCTGCGGGACCCCGCAGGCGAACGACGAGTTCGACTTCTGGCCGCCGGACCTCGACGACGACGGCGTGGTGACGCAGGCGGACGTGGCGCTGGTGAGCGCTCACGTCGGCGAGGGGAACGGCATCCCCTGGTCGGCCATCACCCCCGACCCGAACCTGCCGCAGTCCTTCTGGAGCCACGTCGGCGCCTGGAACCGCTTCGACCTCAACGCCGACGGCGTGGTGGACGCGAAGGACGTGGCCATCGTGCAGGGGCTCCTCGGCGCCCGCTGCGCCCCCTGACCCGCCGCCGGCGCGGCGCGGCCTCCAAGGCCCCGGAGGCCGCGCCCGCCCGCGGCTACCCGCTCACGGGTCGATCACCACGGTGCAGCTGTAGGTGCCCGGCACGAGGTGCGTGAGCGCATACGGCGTCCCCTCGACCAGGTTCGACGCGGCCGTGTCGCCGGTGCACTGCACCGTCGCGGTGGTCACCCCGAGCGCGACCTCGGAGGCGAAGGAGACCGATAGCGACGAGAGCGGCGTGTCCACGAAGGCGTTCGCCGGCGACCCCGCGTTGGCCACGCCGGTGGTGGAGCAGTCGGCCTTCTTGTTGAGCGTCACCGACTGGGCGGTGGCGTCCTTGGCGAAGCCGGTGGGCGCGGCGGTCTCGCTCACGTTGAGGGTGACCGGGCCGAGCAGGAGGCCCGTCGCCGAGCTGGCGCTGCTCTTGTCGAGGCAGCCCGTGCCGTCGGTGCCGGTGGTGATGGTGCCGACCACGTTGCCGCTCGTGTCCTTCACGTCGAACTTGGCGCCGGAGAGGTAGCGGACCCCGGCCGCCTTGCAGGTCGCGTCGGGCGCGCCGGCGCCGGTGCAGCGCTTGTCCTTGCCGACCTTGGTGACGAGCACCGCCCCGAACTGGCGCGGGTCGACGAAGGTGACCTGCACGGTCGCGGTCCCGGCGACCGTCACCGACTGCGCCGGCGCGAGGTCGTGGTACGCCACCCCGGTGGTCTCGGCCACGCAGTAGGTGCCCGGCGGCAGGTTCGACATCTGGCAGTGGCCGGTGTTGCCGGTGGTGCAGGTCACCGCCACGGGCGGCGTCCCGAGCGTCACCGCGGTGCCGCTGCAGGTGAGCGAGCCGGCGCTGCTGGGCGCGCCGGTGTAGAGCCCGAACACGGCGCCCGCGAGCGGGGCCGCGAGGGTGGGATCGGTGTTCGAGTCATCGACCTTGAGGATGTCGAGGTTCCCGCAGTTGTTGATGTTGGCCGGCGCGGGCGCGATGAAGTCCTTCACCTCGGAGGTGAACGAGGCGGAGGAGCGGCTCTTCAGGAACAGGCTCGCGAAGTTGATGCACTGGCCGGCGGGGAACACCTTGGCGGCGGTGAGGTCGATGCCCGCCTCGCCGAAGGTGAGGGCCGGCAGCGACAGGTTGCTCTGGATGGGATCGGTCACGGCGGACGTGTTCACGGCGCCGTTGGCGAAGCCGGCGGCGGAGAGATCGACCCGCTTGCCCCAGCACGGCAGGGTGTTGCTGGCGAAGCAGTCGTTGGCGGTGAAGGTCCCGAAGCCGGTCGGGCAGGTGGTGCCGGTGTCGAGCCAGCGGAGCAGCCCGAGCACGGGGTTCCCGCCGCCGTTGGTGAAGTCGAAGGTGACGAGCATGTCGCCGCACTTGCGCGCGATGGTGGTGTGGCCGGTGGTGCCCGGCGGATCGTCGAGCAGCGCCTTGTCGGTCTGCTCGAGCTGGTTGAACTCGAAGTCCATGTTGGCCGAGCCGAGCACGTTCGACCGCTCCCAGGCGAGGTAGACGAACGTGTGGTCCGTGGTGCCGGTCGTGGTCGTCACTGGCAGGATCTCGTGGAACATGTAGAACTCGGTGAGGTCGCTCTTGTTGGGCGGGATGGAGCCGTCCACGATGGTGACGTCGGCGCCGTCCTCCTTCGTGCCCTGGCCGAAGGCGTTGTCCACCGACTTCGGCGTCTTGTCGGCCTTCTGCACGAAGGCGCCGAGCGAGGAGACCGAGCCCCAGTCCTTGGCGCCCGTGGAGGCGACGAGATCCCCGTCGCCGCTCTCGAAGAGGCTGCCGGTGAGGTTTCCGCTGATGGCCTGCTGGGCGGCGGCGGCGCCGCCCGGATCCTGCTGCGCCTGGCCGCAGCCGAGCCCCGCGAGCCCCGCGGCGAGGATCACGACGAGAACGACGGCCCAGCCCGCGCGAGCCTGGCGCGGTTGGTAACGCTCGACAGTCATGGCGACCTCCGTGTGCTGCTCCACCCCCCTGCCCGGCCCTGCGCTCGGAGGAACGTCGCGGTGCGGTCGGGCCACCCCCTGAGTCCAGCAAGCGGGAGCGTGAGCCGTCCCACGCGCGCGGGACATCGGTCTTTGCGGTTCCCGCCGCGGCGGGCACCCGCGCACGCCCGGCGTGCCGACGCGCGTGCCCGCCCGCGACGCCGGACGCTCCGGTTCACGCAGGGTTCCAGGGTGGCAGCTCGCTCGCCTGCCCACCGAGCCCCGTGGTCCGGGGTCGCCCGCTCGCGGCCGCCTCGCGGGGTCGCTCCCGGCCGGGGCACCGCGCGGCCGCGCCGGTCGCGCCGGGCTGGCCGCCGCGCCGGCCGGCGGTCTATAAGGCCGCATGCGCACTGTCCGTCACGCGTTCGCCCTCCTCTGCCTGCTCCTCGCCTCGTCCGCCGCGGCGCAGGCCGGCGCCCCGGGCCCCTCCGAGCGGCTCGCCGCCCTCACCCGCCGCTACCTCGACGGCCTCTTCCGCGCCAAGCCGCACCTCGCCACGTACATGGGCGTCCACGATCAGGACGGCGCGCTGCCCGACCTGTCGGCCTCGGGCGTGAAGCGCCGCGTCGCCGAGCTCACGGCGCAGCAGCGCGAGCTCGCCGCCCTCGACCGCCAGGCGCTGAGCCCGGACGGGCGGATCGACGCCGCCATCCTCTCGGACGGGATCGGGCTCGAGCTCCTCGAGCTCACCGCCATCCGCGAGTGGACCTGGAACCCGCGCCTGGTGGACGACTTCACCTTCTACGACCCGCGCGAGGTGGTGGCGGGGCGGCTCTCCGACGTGATCCACGGCGACTTCGCGCCCGAGCCGGTGCGCCGCCGGGCGGTGGCCGCGCAGCTGCGCGCCCTCCCCCGCTACCTCTCCCAGCGGAAGGTCGCGTTCGGCGCCGTCTCGAAGGTGCACCTCGAGCAGGCGGTGAAGGACAACAAGGGGCGCATCGAGTTCTTCGAGACCGAGGTGCGCGGCTTCACCCGCGCCGACCCGGCCGCCGAGCAGGCCCGCGTGAAGGCGGTGGCGGCGCTGCGCGACTACCAGCGCTTCCTCGAGACCGCGCTCCCGAAGCGCGCCACCCGCGACTGGCGGCTCGGCCCGGCGCTCTACCGCAAGAAGTTCCCGCTGGCGCTCCAGACCGACCTCCGCCCGGACGAGGACGTGGTGCCGCGGGCGCGCCAGGCGTTCCAGGAGACCCGGCGCGCGCTCTACGAGACCGCGGTGGCGCTCGCCGCGCAGCTCTGGCCCTCGGAGCCGCCGCCGCCCAAGGACCTCGACGCCGCCGGCCAGGCGAGGCTCATCGCCCGCGTGAAGGACGAGCTCTCGAAGGAGCACCCCGCCGCGGCCGACCTGGTCGCCTCCCACGCGCGCCAGATCGACGGCCTGCGCGCCTTCATCGAGGCGAAGGGGCTCCTCGCCCTCCCGCCCGCCGACACGCTCACCGTGGCGCCCGAGCCCGAGTTCAAGCGCGGCGGCGCCGGGGCCGAGTACCTCTCGCCCGGCATGCTCGACAAGGAGGTCGCCTGGAAGGGCACCTACTACGTCGAGCCGGTCGATCCGTCCTGGTCGAAGGAGAAGCAGGAGAGCTACCTGCGCGCCGAGAACCGGTACGAGGTGGCGCTCACCGCCGCGCACGAGGCCTACCCCGGCCACCACACCCAGGCCTGGTACGCGCGCAAGGACCTGAGCCCGCTGCGCGCCACGCTCTGGGACGGGGCCTTCGCCGAGGGCTGGGCGGTGTACGGCACCACCCTGCTCGTCCGCGAGGGGTTCGGCGCCGCCGAGAACGCGCGCTACCGCTTCCTCGACCTGCAGGGGTCGATGATCGTGGCCGCCAACGCGCTGCTCGACATCCAGCTCCAGGGCGGCGCCATGACCGACGCGGAGGCGCTGCGCTTCATGGTCGAGGACGGCTTCCAGGAGCGGGCGCAGGCGGAGAAGAAGCTGCTCCGGGCCAAGCTCGACTCGACGCAGCTCTGCCAGTACTTCCTCGGGTCGAGCGAGCTCGCGGCGCTCGAGCGGGACGTGCGGGCGAAGGGCCCCTTCTCGCAGCGCGCCTTCGACGAGGCGCTCGTCGGCCACGGCACCATCGCGGTGAAGCACCTGCGCCGGTACCTGCTCGGGCCGTAGAACGCGCGTTCCTCGGGTGGGCGCGCCGCTTCCCCCGGCGCGCCGCCCGCCCTTCCACCTCCCGCCCGTTTCGCCGCAGCTTCGGCGCTGGCGCGCCGCTCGCATCTCCCGCCCCGCGGCCTCGTGCGTGCGCAGGCCCGATCGGGAGGGGTGTCATGGGGAACGGGATGGTCCTGGGCGCGCGCGTGCGCCTGCTCGCCGGCGCGCTCCTGCTCGCGATCCTGGCCTTCGCGGCCGCGGGCTGCGGCGGCTCGAAGGGCGGGACTACCCAGCAAAGCAACGAGGCGCCGGACGCCGGGCCGACGCCCACGCCGACGCCGACCCCCAGCCCCTCGCCGAGCCCGGGCCCGACCCCGTCGCCCTCGCCGAGCCCGAGCCCGAGCCCCTCGCCCTCGCCGAGCCCGACGCCCACCTTCGGCGGCGCGGGCCCATGGCCGGCCGACAACGTGACCTACGGCGCCTCCGACGGGCTGCGCGAGACGCCGGTGGTCGGCGCCAGCACCGACGAGTCCCAGGACCTCTGGGCCGCCACGCCGCAGGCGCTCTACGTGATGCGCCCGGGCGACAAGGCCTTCCGCCGCTACGACGCCGCCGACGGCCTCCACCTCGCCTCGAACCCGGAGCGCTACTGCCGCAACGGCTGGATCGCCCCCGGCGCCTACTGCCCCGACTCCGACACGAGCTACGGCGCGGCGGTCGATCGGGGCATCTCCGAGATCGTGGGCGGCGGGCCGAACGAGGTCTTCGTCGGCTACTGGGGCGACGAGTCGGGCGTGGGAGACGTGACCGACGGCGCCCGCCACACCGGCAAGGTGGATCGGGTGCGGCTCCAGGCCGACGGCACGCTGCAGGTGGACCGGTTCGACTTCGAGTCGATCGACCACGGCGGGCAGTACTGGCACAACCGCACCGTCTACCGGCTCGTCTACGACCACTTCGCCCACCCGCACACGCTCTACGTGGGCACGAACCACGGCGTGAACCTGATGCTGCCCGACAAGTTCCGGCACGCGGTCGCGGGCGAGTGGTTCGACCTCGCCAACCAGGAGTACATGGGCGACCACCTGCACGCGCGCGTCTGCTGGCACGCGCCCTGCGACAACACCGAGTCGAACCAGCGCATGGGGGACTGGCACGGCCTCGCCGTGGACGCGAAGGGCGACCTCTGGCACGGCGGCAAGTGGACCGCCGGCTGGATCCAGTGGAACGCGTCGCCGCTCCAGTGGATCTACGAGGGCGGCACGGCGGCGATGGTGGGCTGGGGCGATCCCTACTACGGCCCGGGCTCGGGCAGCCGGCCGGTCTTCGAGCCGCCGCAGGAGGGCGATCCCGTGAACGTCAGCGCGGTGTCGGTGGCGCCGGACGGGAAGGTCTGGTTCGCGAGCGGCATCTTCCCGGGCTGCTCGCCCGGCGCGGCCAACGTGGAGGCGCGCTGCTACGGGATCGCCAGCTGGGACAAGGCGGGCGGCTTCACCTACTGGGACCCCGGGCAGCTCGGCTCGCCCGAGTACCACGTGCAGGACCTCGTGGCCCTGCCCGACGGCCGCCTCGTGGTCGCGACCGCCTCCTCCGGCCTCGCGGTCTTCGACCCGGCCACCGGGAAGAAGACCAGCGTGCGGGCCGGCAGCGGCCTCCCCGACGATCGGGTGCAGCGGCTGGAGCTCGACACCATGGTCTCGCCGCCGGCGCTGCACGTCTCGACCGCGACCGGGTTCGCCACCCTGCGCAAGCTCCCGTGACGCCGGCCAGGTGGGTCCTTCGAATCGTCACCGACAGCGGTTAGGATCCCGGCCTTCCCGCAGAGGAGGTCGAATGCCGAAGCCCAAGGTGCTGACGATGCCCCCGCGCAAGGCGCTCGCGCTGGTGGCGCACGACAACCGCAAGAAGGACCTGCTCGACTGGGCCCGCTACAACCGAGGCTCGCTCTCGGGCCACGCCCTCTACGGCACCGGGACGACCGGCCGCATGATCGCCGAGGAGCTCGACCTCGAGGTGAACTGCCTGCTCTCCGGCCCGCTCGGCGGCGACCAGCAGATCGGCGCGATGATCGCGAAGGGCGAGCTCGACGCGCTGGTCTTCTTCTGGGACCCGCTCGAGCCGCTCCCGCACGACCCGGACATCAAGGCGCTGCTCCGGATCGCCGTGCTCTACAACATCCCGACCGCCTGCAACCGCTCCACCGCCGACTTCCTCATCTCCTCGCCGCTGATGACCGAGGAGTACGACCGGATCCAGTACGACTACGCGGCGCAGCTGCGCCGCTGATCCTCCTCGGGCAGGGTGAAGGAGCCGACCATCCCGGCCAGCTCCTCCGCCTGGCTCGAGAGCTCGGCGGCGGCGGAGGACGACTCCTCGGAGCTGGCGGCGTTCTGCTGCGTCACCTTCTCCATCTCCGCCACCGCCCGGTTCACCTGGGCGATGCCGGCCGAGGTCTCGCCGGCGCTGGCGCCGATCTCGTCGATGATGGCCGCCACCTTGGCGATCCCGCCGACGATCTCGGCGAGCCGCGCCTCCACCTGGCGGGAGGTCTCCGCGCCGCTCGACGCCTGGACCACCGACTGCTGGATGAGCGCCTCGGTCCGCTGCGCCGCCTCCTTGCTGCGCAGCGCGAGCGAGCGCACCTCCTCGGCCACCACCGCGAAGCCCCGGCCGGCCTCGCCCGCCCGCGCCGCCTCGACGGCGGCGTTGAGGGCGAGGAGGTTGGTCTGGAAGGCGATCTCGTTGATGTCGCGGATGATGGCGCTCGTGCCCTCGGCCGAGGCGCGGATCTCGCCCATGGCGGCGGTGAGCTGCTCCATGGCCCGCGCGCCCTGGCCGGCGAGGTCGCTCGCCCCGCGCGCCAGCGACCGGGCCTGACCGGCGCTGCCGGCGCTCCGAGCGGCCTGCGCGGCCACCGTCTCCAGGCTGGCCGCGGTCTCCTCGAGGCTGCTCGCCTGCTCCGAGGCGCCGCTCGCCACCGCCTGCGAGCTCGAGGCGATCTGCTCCGCCGCCTGGCTCACCTGCGAGACCGCGCCGGCCACCTGCGACAGGGCGTCGCCGAGCGCGCCGGCGGCGGCGTCGATGGCCTCCTGCATCCGGGCGTGCCCGCCGCGGTAGCTGCCGGACATGCGGGCCGAGAGGTCGCGCTCGCCGAGCCGCTGCAGCACCTCCTGCGCCTCGGCCACCGGCCGGAGCAGCGCGTCGAGGGCGCGGTTGACGCCCTCCACCACCTTGCGGAAGTCGCCGCGGTGCGCCTCCAGGTCGGCGCGGGTCTCGAGCCGCCCCTCCACGGCCGCCTCGGCGAGCCCGGCCGCGTCGGCCACGAGCGCGTTCACCGCCTCGATGCAGCCGTTCAGGTTGCGCTTCAGCGCGTCGAAGTCGCCCGGCCAGCGCTCGGCGATGGGCGCGGGGACGTCGCCCCGGGCCAGCCGGTCCACGCAGGCGGCCGCCGCGCCGAGCGGGCCGGTGACGGCGTCGAGGGTGTCGTTCACCCCCTGCACGATGGCGCGGAACTCTCCCTGGTGGCGCGCGGCGTCGGCGCGGGTGGCGAGCTGCCCCTCCACCGCCGCCCGCGCCAGCCGCCGCGCGTCGGCGACCAGCGCCTGCACCGCGGCGGCGCAGCCGTTGAGGTTCCGCTCCAGCGCGCCGAAGTCGCCCGCCCAGCCCTCCTCGAGCGGCGGCGGGATGTCGCCCCGCGCGATCCGGTCCACGTGGGCCGCGGCGGCGGTGAGCGGCCGGATGACGGCGTCGAGGGTGTCGTTCACGCCCTGCACGATGGCGCGGAAGTCGCCCTGGTGGCGCGAGGCGTCGGCGCGGGTGGCGAGCTTGCCCTCCACCGCCGCCGCCGCGAGCCCCCGCGCGTCCTCGACCAGCGCGGTCACCGCCGCGGCGCAGCCGTTCAGGTTCTGCTTCAGGGCGTCGAACTCGCCCGGCCAGCGGGCCTCGATCGCCGCGGGGATGTCGCCCCGCGCGATCCGGTCCACGTGCGCGGCCGCCGCGCCGAGCGGGCCCGTGACCGCGTCGAGCGTGGCGTTCACCCCCTCGACGATGCGCCGGAAGTCGCCGCCGTGGCGGGCGGCGTCGGCGCGGGTGGAGAGGCGGCCCTCGACGCCGGCCTGCGCGAGCGCGCCGACGTCGGAGACGAGCGCCTTCACGGCGGCGCAGGAGCGATCCAGGCTCTCCTTGATGCGGGCGAAGTCGCCCTCGAAGGCGACGTCGGCCGGCTCGGGGATGTCGCCCCGGGCCATCCGCTCGAGCTCCCCGGCGGCGAGCCGCACCGGCGCGCTCACGGCGGCCAGGGTGGCGTTCATGCCCTCGACGATCTCGCGGAACTCGACGTGGACGCTCTCGGGATCGCCGCGCACCTCGAGGTCGCCGGCCGCCGCGGCCCGGGAGAGCTTGCGGGCCTCGCGCAGCAGGCTCTCGCGGATCCGGTCGATGGAGCGGACGAGGAGCGCCCCGCTCGCGACCGCGGCGACCAGCGCCAGGATCGCCACCAGCACGGAGATCCAGCGCGCCCGCGCCTGGGCGGCGTCGGCCTCGGTCACGAGCTTCGAGGCGTCCTCGTTGGTGACCGCGACCAGCTCCTTCAGCTTCTCGGCGGCCGGGAGGAAGGACTGGCGGGCGTCGAGGTAGACGGCGAGCGCCTTGCGGTCGAGCTCCTTCACCTCGGGGCCGTCCACGGGCTTGCCGGAGGAGACGAGGTAGTCGCGGTTCCGCTCCATGGCGACGAGGCGGACGGCCTGGTCGCGCCAGGCGTCGAGCGGGTCCTTGAGCTGCGCGTAGAGGAGCTCGACGCGCGTGCCGTGCGGCAGCGCCTCGTAGGCCCTGCGCGCCTCCACCATCCCCGCCATCGCGGCGTCCGCCTCCTTGAAGAAGGTGGGGCGCATGCCGCTCGCCGAGAGCCGCTGGTGGATGAGCCCGGTCGCCGCGGCGGTGAGCTCCGACTCGGCCGACTCGATCCGGTCGAGGGCCTGCACGCCCTGGAGCTTCCGGTGGGACATGTCGTCGAACGCCGCCGAGACCTGGCCGAGCTCGTGGAGCAGGACGCCGCCGAGCACCGCGGTGGCCGCGAGGGCGGCGGTGAAGCCGAGGACGATCCGGGTCCTCATCCGGGTCTCTGAGCGCATGCCCTCCCGGGTGAGCACGGCACGTGCCACGTCCGGGGCTGGCCTGGATCAAGGAGATCGCACCCGGCCGCGAGGGGCGCAGGGGACCCATGGGTGCCGGGGCGGGTGAGCGGGCCGTTACTTGTGGTACGGCTCCCCGCGGACGATCGTGAGGGCCCGGTAGAGCTGCTCGACGAGCACCAGCCGCGCCAGGCGGTGGGCCATGGTGAAACGGGAGAGCGCCAGCTTCTCCTGCGCGCGCGCCACCACCTCCGGGGCGAGCCCGTCGGAGCCGCCGATGACGAGCGCGACGTCGCGCCCGCCCGCCATCCAGCCCTCCACCGCCCGCGCGAGCTCCACGCTCGTGAGCTCCTTGCCGCGCTCGTCGAGCGCCACCACCCGCTCGCCCGGCTTGAGCTTCGCCAGGATCGACGCCCCCTCCTCCACCCTGGCCTGCGGGGTCCCGGCGTGACGCCGCGCCTCGGGCAGCTCCACCAGCTCGAACTTGAGGTAGCGGCCGAGCCGCTTCGCGTACTCCTCCACCGCGGGCTGGTAGAGGCCGGAGCGGTCCTTGCCGACCGAGATGAGCCTGAGCTTCATGGCGCGCATCCTAGACGGCCGGCGCCGGCGCGGGAACCGCGGCGGGGCGCGGGCGCACCCGAGGGGTGGCGCGTCGCGCCGCGCACCGCCGCGTGCTTTACTCGGGGTCCCGTGTCCCCCTCCGCCCGCCGCGTGCTGCTCATCGCCCTCGCCGGCCTCGCCGTGCGCGCGGCGCTCGCGGCGGCGCTGCCGCTCGGCGTGGACGAGGCCTACTACGTGGACTGGGCCCGCCACCTGCGCGCGGGCTACCTCGACCACCCGCCGGCCGTCGCCTGGCTCGTGGCCGGCCCGCTCCGGCTCCTCGGCTCCCACCCGCTCGCGGTGCGGCTCCTGCCGCTGCTGCTCCAGGCCGCGACCACGCTGCTCGCCGCCGACCTCGCCCGGGTCCGCGGCGGCGACCGGGCCGCACTGGCGGCCGCGCTCCTGCTCCAGGCGGCGCCGGTCTTCTCGCTCGGCGCCATGCTCGCCACCCCCGACGCGCCGCTCGCGTTCTGCTGGGTCGGCGCGCTCTGGGCGCTCGACCGGGCGGCGCGCCGCGATCCCCGCTTCTTCCTCGCCGCCGGCGCCTTCCTCGGGCTCGCCGCCCTCTCCAAGCTCACGGCCGGGCTGCTCGGCCTCGCGGCAATGGCGGCGCTCGTCGCCACCGGCCGGGGGCGCCGCCTCCTCGCCACCCCCTGGCCCTGGCTCGGCGGGCTGCTCGCGCTCGCGCTCGCCGCACCGATGCTCGCCTGGAACGCGGCGCGCGGCTGGCCCTCCTTCGCCTTCCAGGCGAGCCACGGCGCGCGCGGGCGGAGCTTCTCGACCGCCCGCCTGCTCGTCTCGCTGGCGGCGCAGGCCGCCTACGTCTCTCCCTTCCTCTTCCTGCTCGCCGGCCGCGCCGCGGTGCGCCGCCCGCCCGACGACGATCCGGGCTTCCTCGCCCTCTCGCTCTCCGGGATCCCGGTGGTGGCCTTCTTCACCCTCGCCGCGGCCTTCACGCCCGGCGCGCTGCCGCACTGGCCGGCGCCGGGGTGGCTCTCGGCGCTGCTGCTCCTCTCGGTGGGCGCGGGGAGCGTGGCCGGCGCGCGCGCCTTCCGGATCGCCGCCGGCACCGGGCTCGCCTTCTCGCTCGCGGCCCTCGCCGCGTTCGCGCTGCCGCTCCCGCTCCACCCGAGCCCGCGCGACGAGCTCGCCGGGTGGGCCGAGGCGGCGCGCGCGGCGCGAGCCGCCGCGGGGGGCGCGCGGCTCGCGGCGACCCACTGGATGGCGCTCGGCCAGCTCGGCTGGTACGCCGGCGCGCCGGTCGCCTACGTGGGCGACCGGCCCTGCGCGGCGAGCTACTACGAGCCCGACCCGCGGAGGAGCGGCGAGCCCTTGCTGGTGGTGGCGGTGGACGGGCTCGGCCCGGCCCGGGAACGGCTCGAGGCGGCGCTCGGGCCCCTCGAGGACGCGGGCGGGACGGAGGCGCGCGACGGCGCCCACCTCCTGCGCCGGTTCCGGTTCTACCGGACCGCCCGGGCGGGCCCCTCGCGCTGAGCGGGCGCTACCGGGCCGCCCGCGCCACGAGCGGCGGGGCCGGCACCGGCGAGGGCGCCCAGGTCGCGTCGTCGTGCCCGGCCGGGAGCGCCGGCCCGACGGCGAACGCGTCGTCGCGCCCCGCACCGAGCGCCTCGACCGGCCAGGCGGTGTCGTCGTGGCCGGCGGGCAGCCCGGGGCCGAGCGCCGTCGGTTCGGCGGAGGCGGGCTGGGGCGCCGCGGCCGCGCCGGTCGGGTCGTCCGGCCAGGCGGCGTCGTCGAAGCCGGCCGGCTTGCCCGCTCCGGCGGCGCGAGCGGTGGCGGCGCTCCCGAGCAGGAGGACGAGGGCGGTGCGGCGGAACGTGCGCTTCATGGTGCTCTCCCTGGGGCGGGCCGGAGGTGCTGATCCCGCCGCGCGGTGGAAACGCCGCCGGCCCCGAGCGGTTCCGGCGGCCCTCGGGCCATTCGGAGTCGTCCCTTGGAGGCCCGCCTTCCCGGCGCGGCGACGAGACGGGTGCCTTTGGGCGACCTTCTCAGGGCGTGCGGGAACCGGATCGGGCGTCCCGCGTTCTTTCCGCCGACATGGCCGCTGCCGACGCTAGGAAGCTCGTCATGGCGCGCTGGCGCTCGGAGGACGAGGTGGCCGCGCTGGGGCGCGAGGCGCTGGCGCACGCCGACGCGCTCCACGACCTCGCCTGGCACCTCACGCGCGACGACGAGGAGGCGGCGGATCTGGTGCAGGAGACCTTCGCCCACGCGCTCCAGGCCGCGCGGCGCTTCGAGCCCGGGAACCTCCGCGCCTGGCTCTTCCGGATCCTGCGGAACGCCTTCCTCTCGCGCCGGCGGCGCGATCGGCGCAGCCCCATCGACGCCTCGCTCGACGGCGACGACGCCGCGGACCGGGCCGCGCCGGTCGCGGGCCGCGAGGGGCTCGAGGCCGAGCAGCTGCGGCGGGTGGTGGGGGACGAGATCGAGGCCGCGCTGGCGTCGCTCTCGACGGAGGCGCGGTGGGTGGTGCTGCTCGACCAGGAGGGGCTCACGGAGGCGGAGATGGCGGCGACGCTGGAGTGTCCCGCCGGGACGGTGAAGTCGCGGCTGGCGCGCGCGCGGGCGGCGCTCCGGGAGCGGCTCGCCGACTACGGCGCCGAGGGAGGGCTGCCATGAACGGGCACGCCGGGCGCGACAGCTTGCGCGACCTCTCCCGGGGCCGGCTCCCGCCGGCGCTCGAGGCCGAGGTCCGGACCCACCTCGCTGGCTGCGAGGGGTGCGCCGCCGCCGTCGAGAACGAGCGCGCCCTCGACGACGCGCTGGCGCGCCGCCCGCGCCGGCCCGCGCCGGCCGAGCTGCGCGCGCGGCTCGCCGCGATGGCCGCCGGCGCCGGGCCGCCCCGCCCCCGCGCCCCGGCCGCCCGCCGCTGGGCGACGCGGCTCGCCGCGCCCGTCGCGGCCGCCCTCGCCGCCGGCCTGCTGGTGTTCGCCGGCCTGCGGACGCACCAGGACCGGCGCGGGCTCGACGAGGCCCGCGCCCGGCTCCGGGTGGAGGCGGTCAACGACCACCTGCGGGTCCTCAAGAGCGAGCGCCCGCTCGAGGTGCAGGCCGGCGGCGCGCACCAGGTGAAGCCCTGGTTCGAGGGGCGGGTGGACTTCGCGCCCGACGTGCCGGACGCGCCCGGGCTCGTGCTGCGCGGCGGCGCGGTGGGCTGGTTCCACGACCGCGACGCGGCGGTGATCGCCTACACGCTCCGGCTGCACAAGGTGACGCTGCTCGAGTTCCGGTGCGCCGGCCTGCCGTGGCCGGCGGCCGACGCGCCGAAGCAGCAGCCGCCGCACCGCGGCTACAACGTGTTCGCCTGGAAGAAGGGTGAGCTCGGGTACGCGCTCGTGTCCGACGCCAGCGCCGCCGACCTCGGCGCGGTGGCGAAGGCGATCGCGGGGACGCTGTAGCGGCGCGCCCCACCCGCGCCTGGAACCGCGGCGCGGCGGCGGCGTTCTCTCCGGTGACTGGAACCCCCCGGAGCCACCATGCGCGACCGCATCGACCGCAGGACCTTCCTTCGCATCGCCGGCCTGTCCCTCGGGGCCGGCGCCCTCTACCGCGTGGGCGCCTTCGCCGGCGCGGAGGGCCAGGACGCGGCGCGCGCGCTCGGGCGCGCCACCGGGGAGGCGCCGGCGCCCTTCACCTTCGTGCAGCTCAGCGATCCGCACGTCGGCTTCTCGGGGCCTCCCAACCCGACCGGCACCCAGGCCTTCGAGCGGGCGGTGGCCGAGATCAACGCGCTCCCGCAGCGGCCCGACCTCGTCCTCTTCACCGGCGACCTGTCGCACGAGTCGGAGAAGCCGGGCGAGCACGCCGCGCGCATGGCCCGCTTCCGCGAGATCGCGGGCCGGCTGCGGGTCCCGGCGATGCACGCGGTCCCGGGCGAGCACGACGCCGGGCTCGACGGCGGCGCGCTCTTCCGGAGCTTCTTCGGCGAGACCTCGTACTCCTTCGACCACAAGGGCGTGCACTTCGTGGCCCTCGACAACGTCTCGCGCGCGAAGCCCGAGGTGGGGCCGGAGCGGCGCGACTGGCTGCGGCGCGACCTCGCCCGGTTCCCCAGGACCGCGCCCATCGTGGTCTTCACCCACCGGCCGCTCTTCGACCTCCGGCCCGACTGGGAGTGGTTCACCCGCGACGGCGACCAGGTGATGGCGCTGCTCGAGCCGTTCGAGAACGTGACCGTGCTCTACGGCCACATCCACCGCGAGGACGTGCACCGCGCCGGGCACGCCACCCATTACGCGGCGCGCTCGCTCATCTTCGCCTTCCCCGACCCGGCCACCACCCCGGAGAAGAAGCCCATCCCCTTCGACCCGGCCCGGCCCTTCCGCAACCTCGGGCTCCGGCGGCTCGACGCGCGCCGGGAAGGCGGGGGCGGCCTCGCCATCGCGCCGACCGAGGTGGAGCTCACGCTGCGCAAGCTCTCCGGCACCGAGGGCTTCGCCCAGCTCCTCCGCCCCTCGTCCCTCTGATCCCCACTTACCCCCCAGGAGGAACCCGATGCGCCCTGCCCTCTTCGCCGCCGCCGTCGCCCTGCCGCTCCTCGCCGCCGCGCCCGCCCGGGCCGCCGATCCCGTCACCGTGACCATCGTCGCGAAGCGCTTCGAGTTCACGCCGAAGGAGGTCCGGCTCAAGGCCGGCCAGCCGGTCCGGATCGTCCTCCGCAGCGAGGACGTGACCCACGGGTTCTTCCAGCGCGAGCTCGGCATCGACGCCGAGGCCACGAAGGAGACGCCCGCCGAGATCACCCTCACGCCGGCGAAGCCGGGGCGCTACGTGACCATCTGCGACCACTTCTGCGGGTCGGGCCACGGCAACATGAAGATGACCTTCGTGGTCGAGTGACCGGCCGCTACGGCGCCGCCCGCGCCGGCCGCCGCGCCAGGATCCGCTCGATCTCGTCCATGGTGGCGTTCATCTCGGCGATGGCGGCGTCGAACGGCTTCGAGGTGCGCATGTCCACGCCGGCCGAGGCGAGCAGGTCGATGGGGTAGCGCGAGCCGCCGGCCCGCAAGAGGTCGAGGTAGGCGTCGCGCCGGCTCGTCCCGCCCTGCCTCGCCTCCTCGCGGAGGCCGGTCGCGAGCGCGGTCGAGGCCACCATGCTCGTGGCGTACTGCCAGACGTAGAAGTCGTAATAGAAGTGCGGGATGTAGGCCCACTCGATGCGGGCGAGGTCGTCCACCCGGCAGACGCCCTGGTCGTGGCCGTAGTACTCGCGCACCAGCTTCAGATACAGCGCCGACAGCCCCTCGCCGGTGAGCGTCTCGCCCTGCTCCACCTGCTCGTGGATGCGCAGCTCGAACTCGGCGAAGAGCGCCTGGCGGAAGAGCGTGGTGCGCAGGCCGTCGAGGTTCGAGCCGAGCAGGAAGAGCCGCGTGTCGTCGTCCTTCGCCTTCGCGAGCAGGTGGTGGACGAGCAGGTTCTCGTTGAGCGTGGAGGCCACCTCGGCCACGAAGATGGGGTAGTCGGCCGTCGGGTAGGGCTGCGCGTTCATCGAGAGCCAGGTGTGCATCGAGTGGCCCGATTCGTGCGCCAGCGTGGAGAGGTCCTCGTAGGTGCCGTTGAAGTTGAGGAGCTGGTACGGGTGCACGCCGTAGACGCCGGTGGAGTAGGCCCCGGTGCGCTTGCCGGGGGTCGGCAGGTAGTCGGTCCAGCGGCTCTCGAAGCCCCGCTGGAGCGCGTCGCGGTAGGGCCTCCCGAGCGGCGCCAGCGCCTCGAGCGTCACCGCCCGCGCCTGGTCGGGCGTGTACGAGAGGGCCACCTCCTTCACCAGCGGGACGTAGAGGTCCTGGTACTCGAGCTGCGAGACGCCCAGCATCCGCTGCCGGAGCTTCAGGTAGCGGTGGAGGGTCGGCAGGCTGCGCCGCACGTCGCGCAGGAGCTGGCGGTAGACCTCGGGCGGGATGTTGCCCGGGAAGAGCGCCGCCTCGAGCGCGGAGCCGAAGCGGTGCACCTTCTCGTCGAAGAGGTGGGCCTGCACGTTGGCGTAGAGCGTGGCGCCCATGGTCCGCTCGTAGCCCTGGAGCGCGCCGAAGAACTCGCGGAACACCAGCTCCCGGTCGGCGCGGGAGCGCGCCTCGCGGTGGAGCGTGAACGCGGCGTTGTCGAGCCGCACCTCCTCGCCGGTGGAGAGCTTCACCGTCGGGTACGGCAGGTCGGCGTCCTTGAGGACGTTGTAGGCGGCGCCCCCGGCCCCCTCGAGGATCCCGGCCTGGGCGACGATCCGCTCCTCCGGCGCCGAGAGCGTGTGCGGCTTCCAGCGCAGGGCGTCCTCGACGAAGAAGCGGTACGGCGCGAGCTTCGGCTCCTGCGCCAGGAACGCGCGCACCCGGGCCGGGTCGAGCGACTGGAGCTCCGGCTTCACCCAGGCGGTGGCGGCGGCGAAGTCGGTCTGGAGGAGCTCGGCCGACTGCTTCATCTCCCGCGGCTTCGCGGCGCGGGTGTCCTCGTCGGAGAGCGTCGAGGCGTAGACCGAGACCCGCTGCAGCTCGCGGTCGAAGCCGTAGACGTCGTCGAGGCCGGCGAGGAGCGCCGCGGCCGAGTCGCCGAGGTGGCCCTTGTGGCGGGCGAGCGCCGGCAGCCGCCGCCCGAGCTCGGCCTTGGCGTGCGCCCAGGCCTGGGCCGAGGGGAAGATGTCGGCCAGGTTCCACTTGTACTGCTCCGGGATCTGGCTGCGGTCCTTCACCGCGGCGGCGCCGGCCGGCAGGGCGGCGAGGCAGAGCGCCAGGGCGGCGAGGAGGCGGAGCGCGGCGCGAGGCGCGGCGGGCGGCGAAGGGGTCACGGGGAGTCCTCCCAGGGAGCCGGGCGCCGGCTCGTCCGAACGTCGATAACCCGGTTCGGGCCGCGGCGCACGTTCACCGCGTGGCCGCGGTGCGCGGCGAGATCTCGTAGAGCGGGAAGCCCTGGTCGAAGCGGACGAACACCGCCGCCGGGCTCGCGCCGGCCGGGAGGGGGCGCTCGAGCGGGAAGCCCACGTCCACCCGGAAGGCGATCCGGTCCACCTGCGGGAAGAGGAGCCGAAGCCCGAGCCCGGCGCTCCGGTGGAGCGAGAGCTGGCCGAAGCGGTCGAAGGCGTCGCCCGCGTCCACGAACGCCACCGCGCCGAGCTGCACCGAGCGGAAGAGCGGGACGGGCGTGGAGCGGGCCTCGAGGTTCACCGCCAGCACGTCGGCGCCGACCAGGAAGCCGGTCGGGTAGCCGCGCAGCCGGGAGTCGCCGCCGAGCGACGAGGTCTGGTCGAGGTGGTTGCGGAAGCGGTCGAGGAGCACGCCGTCGAGCACGAGCCGCCCGAGCGCGCCGCGCGGCGAGGCGACGCGGAGGGTGGCCTGCACCGAGCCGTCGGTGACCGTCCCCGCCTCGATCTCGGAGATGAGCTCGACGCCGGCGCGCAGGAGCCCGTCGCGGAGCGGCAGGGTGTGCGAGGCGCCGGTCGAGATCCCGGTGAAGCTGCGGCTCCCGCCGATGGAGCGCCAGGAGGCGTAGAGCCGGGCGTAGCCCTCGAAGCCGAGCCGGTGGTCCTCCTGCAGCGCCAGCGTCTCGAGGTCGAGCACGCGCAGGAAGCTCGAGGAGTAGGTGCGGTACTGGACGAACGGCCCGACCCGGTCGTCGCTCACCGGCACCCGGGTGGTGCGGAACGCCTCCACCGTGGCCGGGTCGTAGGCCGAGAGGTCGGGGAGCGTGAAGTGGCGCCGGCGCCCCTCGAAGCCGAGGGTGAGGTCCTGCTTGGTGGCCCAGCCGAAGGAGCGGGTCAGGGAGGCGCCGGCGGTGACGAGGTCGCTCTTCCAGGCGTAGGGCACGCAGCTCCGCGCGTCGGCGCAGCCCGCCGCCGGGTCGAGGCTGAAGGCGGCGAGGTGCGCGTTCTGGTAGAGCCGGGTCACCTCCTCGAGCCAGGAGACGCTCGCGCCCCACGACCACTCGGTGAGCGAGGTCCAGAGCGGGTTCGAGAGCGAGAGCGCGCCGAAGGAGCCCTCGCGCTGGCCCGAGCCGTTCGCGAAGATGAGCCCGCCCTCGGCGCTCGCCGAGACGCGGTTGCCGAGCAGCCGCGGCGCCTGGAGCTGCGCCCCCACCGCGAGCGAGAGCGGCGCCCAGTCGAGGAGCAGCCCGAGCGACTCGTGGGTGCCGAGGAGGTTCGTCTCGGTGGGGTGGACCGAGAGCGACTCGACGCCGCCGCTGGTGTAGGCGATGTCCCAGTTGAGCCGCAGGCTCCAGACGTCCTTGGTGATGACCACCATCCGCACCCGGTCCGGCGCGCTGCCCTTCGCCGGGACCACGAGCACGAGCGAGAGCTGCGGCAGGGCCTCGAGGTTCCGCTGCGACTCGTCGGCGAGCGGCTGCCGCCAGCGGTCGCCGGCCCGGAGCAGCAGCTCGCGCTGCACGACCCCGGGGCGCGTGACGACGTGGAAGAGGTTGAGGAAGCGGGGCGCCGGGTCGCGCTCCTCGATCACCTCGAGCCGGACGGTCTCGATCGACTCGACCACCTTCCCCTCGGGGGCGGGGTCGAGCGAGAGCCGGAGCAGCCGGAGCGCCTCCGCGACCGTCTCCTCCTCGTAGGGGGACCAGCCGAAGGCCCGGGTGGAGGGCTCCGTCCCGCCGGCGGGCGGCGAAGCCTGCGGCGACGGCTGCGCCGCCGCCAGGAGCGGGAGGAGGAGCGCGGCGAGCGCGGCGAGGGCCCCCCGGAGCACCCGCCGTCAGCCCCCCAGGACCTCTTCCCGGGTGAGCACCTTCACGCCGGCCTCGAGCAGCCGCCGCGCCGCGCCGTCCGGGTCGGCGACGCGGAAGACCAGCACCGCCCGCCCGTCGCGCGAGCCGGAGGCGAGGGCGTAGCTGTACTCGATCCCCACCCCGGCCCGGTCGAAGCCGGCCAGCACCTCGCCGAGCCCGCCCGGCCGGTCGGGCACCTCCACCCCCAGCACCTCGGTCTCCTTCACCACGCAGCCGGCCGCCTCGAGCGCGGCGCGGGCGCGGGCCGGCTCGCGGACCAGGAGCCGCAGGATGCCGAACTCGCGGGTGTCGGCGAGCGAGAGCGTGAGCATGTCCACGCCGGCCTTCCCGAGCACCTCGCAGGGGACGCGCAGCTGGCCGGGGCGGTTCTCGAGGAAGAGCGAGAGTTGGGTGAGCTTCACGGTCGGCTCCTTCAGATCTGCCGCTGGTCCAGCACGCGCTTCGCCTTGCCCTCGCTGCGCGCCAGCGAGCGCGGCTCGACGAGGTGCACCTTCACCCGGATCCCGAGCACGTGCTCGATGCTGCGCGCGAGCGCCTCGCGCAGCCCCTCCAGCGCGGAGACGGTGTCGCCGAAGGCCTCCGGCGTGACCTCGATCCGCACCTCCACCTCGTCGAGCCCCCGCTCGCGGGTGAGGACGATCTGGTAGTGCGGCAGCACGCCCTCGACGGCCAGGATGGCGGTCTCGATCTGCGACGGGAAGACGTTCACGCCGCGGACGATGAACATGTCGTCGGAGCGGCGGCCGATGCGGCGGATGCGGCG
This sequence comes from Anaeromyxobacter paludicola, assembly GCF_023169965.1. Lineage (NCBI taxonomy): Bacteria > Pseudomonadati > Myxococcota > Myxococcia > Myxococcales > Anaeromyxobacteraceae > Anaeromyxobacter > Anaeromyxobacter paludicola. The sequence goes on from NZ_AP025592.1 coordinate 2,980,703, forward strand.
GATGGTCCGGCCGCAGGGGCACGGCGCGGTCTCGAGGGTGGTGAGGTCGCGCGTCCGGTACCGGATCATCGGCATCGCCTGCTTGGAGAGCGTGGTGAGCACGAGCTCGCCCTCGGCGCCGTCGGGCAGCACGGCGCCGGTCTCCGGGTCGATGATCTCCGGGTAGAAGTGGTCCTCGAAGACGTGCAGGCCGTCCTGGGCGGCGCACTCGCTCGCCACGCCGGGGCCGGTGATCTCGGAGAGGCCGTAGATGTCGTAGGCCTTGATCCCGCCCTCGGCCTCGATGTGGCGGCGCATGGCGTCGCTCCAGGGCTCGGCCCCGAAGACGCCGGCGCGGAGCTTGCCGAGATCCACCTTCTCCTCGCGGGCCCGCTCGAGCAGGTGGAGGAAGTAGGACGGGGTGCAGCAGAGCGCGGTGACGCCGAAGTCCTTCATCACCATGAGCTGCCGCTCGGTGTTGCCGCCCGAGATGGGGATCACGGTGGCGCCGAGCGCCTCGGCGCCGTAGTGCGCGCCCAGCCCGCCGGTGAAGAGGCCGTAGCCGAAGGCGTTCTGCACCACGTCGCCGGCGTGCAGCCCGCAGCAGGCGAGCGTGCGCACCATGGCGCTCTTCCAGACCTCGAGGTCGCCGGCGGTGTAGGCCACCACGATGGGCTTGCCGGTGGTGCCCGAGGAGGCGTGGAGCCGGACGATCTCCTCCATCGGGCTCGCGAACAGGCCGAAGGGGTAGGCGTCGCGCAGGTCGGCCTTCACCGTGAAGGGGAGCTTCCCCAGGTCCGCCAGCTGCTGCACGGCGGAGGGGTCGAGGCCGTGCGCCGTCATGCGCTCCCGCAAGAGGGGGACGCGGTCGTAGGCGCGCTTCACGATCGCCTTGAGCCGGCGGAGCTGCAGGTCGCCGAGCTGGGCGCGGGGCAGGTAGTCCGGGGCGCTCGCCGGGTGGAAGCCCGGGGCGCCCTCGACGGGGTCGGTTCTCACCCGCCGCATGGTACGCAGAGGGCGCGCGGGATCACAAGCCGTCACGGCCGCGCCCCGCCCTGGCGGGCGCAGGCGTCACGGCCGCGCCGAGCCCGGCGGGGCGGCGCGAGGCCCCGGCGGGCGCCGTCAGCGCCGCTCGTACCGCTGCGCGCAGAGCGGGCCTGCCAGGGCGGGCGGGCCGACCGGCTCGAAGCCGTCGAGCTCCGGGGGCGGGGGACGGCAGCCCGGGGCGAGGTCGAGCGCCTCGGGGTCGCCGCGCGCCGGGCGGCCGCGCCGGACGTCGAGCCGCACCCCCTGCTTCGCCGCCTCGAAGGCGAGGTCGAGGGCGCAGTCCTCGCGGAGCGGCGCCGGCGCGGCGTTGACGAGCGCGCCGTGCACCGGCGGCACGAGGCCGGAGAGCGTGACGCAGGCGTCCTGCACGGCGACGTCGCCGAAGCCGGCCGAGAGCGCCGCCGGCAGCCGCGCCGGGCTGAAGGCCGGGCCCGCGGCGGCGGCGAGGAGTCCCAGCATCGGCAGGGCCAGCGCCGCCCGGCCGACCGGGGGGAGCGGCTGGAGCGGCGCCGCGAGGAGGAGCGCCACGAGCGGCACGAGGACCAGCGCCGCCCGGGGCTCGCGCGCCCCGGCGCCGAGCGCGAGGGCGGCGAGCTCGGCCGCGCCGAAGGCGAGGAGCGGCAGCATCCGCCGGCGCGCCGCGGGCACGCGCAGGGCCGCGGTGAGCGCCGCCGCGAGCCCCAGCGCCACGGCGACCCGCGCCGGCCGCGGCGCTCCCTCCCGGAGCAGCGCGACCAGCGTCGCGCGGAGCGCGCCGAGGGGACCGGCCGCGGACGCGTCCCGGGGGGCGGCGAGGAGCGCGGCGACGCGCCAGGGCGGCAGGAGCGCCGCGAGCAGCATGGGCCCGGCGAGAGGGACCCCGAGCCGCCGCAGCCGGCGCGGGCCCCCCTTCCGCCAGGCGGCGGGCGGGAGCGCGGCCCCCTCGACGGCGAGGACCGAGAGGGCGAGGAGCGCGCCGTCGCGGGGGCTCGCGAGGAAGAGCGCGTTGGCGAGGAGCGCGAGCGGCCAGATCGGCGCCCCCGCGCCGCCGGCGCGGTACCGGCCCCAGGCGCCGAGCGCGCCGGCGAGGCAGAGCGCCGCGAGCACCTCGAGCCGGCCGCTCGCGGCGACGCCGAGGAGCCCGGCGTGGGCCAGGAGCGCGAGGGCGGCCACCCCCGCCGCGCCGAGCGGCTCGCGGGGCGCGAAGGCCCGGACCGCCCAGGCGAGCGCGAGCGGCAGCAGGGCGTAGAGCGCCACGTTCACCGCGCTCTCGGCGGCGGGAGACGGCCCGCCCAGGGCGAGCGCGGGCGCCGCGAGGAGGCGGCGCAGGGTGGGCCACGGCTCGGGCGCGAGGAGGAGCCGCCCGAGCTCGAGCAGCCGCAGGTGGCGCAGCGCCTCGGCGGCCGCGAGGTCGCCCGCCGCGCGCGCCGCCGCGCCCGGGCCGAGCGCGAGCCGGTTCTCGACGAGGGGGTAGGCCGCCCAGAGCCGGAGCGCCGCGAGGCCGCCGAGCAGGGCCGCCGCGCCGAGCGCCAGCCGGCCCTCGAGGCGCGGCGCCTCGCCGGGGGGCTCCCGCCCCCGCTCCCCGTCCGCCGCTTCGCGCGCCTCGCCCATCGCCGGGCGGAAGGTTACTCCGGGACCGGGCCGGGCGCCGTTCACCTCTCGAAGGGGGCTGGCCGCTCGCCCTGCCGCGACGGCGCGGATCTCGGCTGTCTCCGCTTTCGGCCGATGATAGGAAGTCCCCGATGCTGGCGCTGCTCTGGATCTTCCCCGCCCTGGCCGCCGCCGCGGCCGCGGCGCTCGTGGCGCGGCTCGACCGCGCCGGGCGCTGGGTGATCCTCGGCTTCGCGGCGCTCTTCGCCGCCTCGGCCCTGCTCTCGCCCGAGGCCTACGTCCACGATCACCTGACCCACTTCCGCCACGCCCGGGCGGTGCTGGACGACCCGCGCCTCCTGCTCCACACCTGGGACCGGCCGGCGTTCCTGCTGCTCTACGCCGCCCCGGCCCGCCTCGGGCTCCGCGCCGCCCGGCTCTTCAGCCTCGTGCCCGCCGCGGTCGCGATGGCGGCCACGATGCTCGCCGCCCGCCGGCTGGGGCTCGCCCGGCCCTGGCTCGCCGGCGTCTTCCTCGCCACGCAGCTCGACTTCTTCGGTCAGGCCTCCTCCACCATGACCGAGCTCCTCTTCGCCGCCGGCTTCGGCGTGGCGCTGCTCGGGCTCGCCGAGGACGCCCCGGCGCTCGCGGCGGCGGGGCTCGGGCTGGTGGGGATCTCGCGGCCGGAGGGGCCGCTCTTCGTCGCCCTGGGCGCGGCGCTGCTCGTCCAGCGCCGCCGCCTCGCCGCCGCCGCCGGCGCCTTCCTGCCCTTCGCCGCGTACCTCGCGGCGGGCGCGCTCGCGTACGGCGACCTGCTCTGGTTCGTGCACCTGAACGCCTACCAGGGCGGGAACGTGGCCCCGCGGCTCGAGCTGCGGCAGCTCTGGCGGAGCTACTTCTACACGGCGGCGGCGGAGACCCAGCCGGCGGTGCTCCTCGCCCTCGAGCTCGTGGCGCTGGCCGCCCTCGCCCGGCGGGACGCGGCGCGGCCGCGCTGGCTCGCCTGGGCGCTCGCGCCGCTCGCGGTGGAGTGGCTCCTCCTCACCTTCCTCCGGATCGGGCCCGCCGACTGGTGGCGCCAGAGCCGGTACCTGGTGTCGTTCGGCCCGGCGCTGGCGCTCCTCGCCTGCGAGGGGCTGGCGCGCCTCGAGCGCTGGCTGCCGGCGGCGGCGCCCCGGCTCGCGGTGGCGCTGGCCGGCGCGAGCGCGGCGGCGACGCTGCTCGACCGCCGGCGGCTCCCCGGGGTCCACGGCCCGGCGCTCGCGGGGGCGGTGCTCCTGGCGGTGCTGGCGCTCACCGCGGTCCTGGTCCTCGCCCACCGCCGCGTCCCGCCGCTCGCCGCGCTCACCGGGCTCCTGGTCCTCCCGCTCGCGCTCGCGCCGCCCGGCGCCTTCGCCCGGCACCGGCCCATCCCCGGCGAGCGGCTCGACCTGGCGGCGGCCCGCTGGCTCGTGGCCCGCCGGCCGCCCCCGCCGGTGGTGGGCTTCGACTCGCCCGCGCTCGAGCCGGCCTGCGCCGCCGAGCTCGCCGACCCCTGCCCGCTGCCGCTCGGCCCGGTCCGGCTCGACGACGCGCCGCCGGGCGCGCTCTTCGTGAAGCAGTTCGCCGAGGGGGCGCCGGCCGAGCCGCCGCCGCCGGGCTGGCGCGAGGTCTGGACCGGCGTGGACGGGCGCGTGCGCGGGCCGCAGCTCTCGCCGCGCTGGGTGGAGACGCGGGCGACCATCTGGGAGCGGGTCGGGCCGGGGACGCAGGCGGCGCGCTGAGCGGGCCGCTCGGACCCGCTGGCCGCCCCTCCCCTGCCCTCCCCGCCCGAGCGGGGAGGGAGTGCAGCGAGGCACTCCTCGCGGCGTGCGCCAGGGATTCCAGCGAGGCACTCCTCGCGGCGTGCGCCAGGGATTCCAGCGAGGGGCTCCTCGCGGCGAGCCCGGCGGTCCCCTCTTCCCCTCTCCCGCGGAGCGGGGGAGGGCCAGGGAGGGGCGCGGCTCACCTCCGGTAGCGCCGCGCGCAGACCCCGCGATCCAGCGCCGCCGGCCCGTCCGGCCGGAACCCGGCGAGCGCGGGCGGCGTGCGGCTGCAGTCGTGGCCGACCTGGATCGCCTCGCGGTCGGCGGGCGCCGGGCGATCGCGCTCGGCGTCGTACGGCGCGCCGCGGCGCCGCGCCTCGGCGAAGAACGCGAGCGCGCAGTCCTGCCGCCAGGGCACGGCGGTCTCGTTCACGAGGAACCCGCCCGCGGGCGGCACGGCCCGAGCGACGGCGGCGCAGCCGGCGCCGATCTCCTCGAGGTTGAACCCCGGCGAGAGGAGCGCCTCGAGCCGGGGCGCGCGCCAGCGCGGGGCGGCCCCGGCGAGCGCGAGGGCGAGGAGCCCCACGCCGGCGGCGCGGCCGGCGAGCGGCGGCAGGAGCGAGAGCGCCGCCGGGGCCGCGGCGGCGAGCGCCGGCGCGAGGTTGAGCGAGAAGCGGGCCTGGTAGTTGGCGCGGGTGCCGAGCCCGAGCGCCGCGAGCTCCACCGCGGCGAGCGCCGCGACGGGCGCGAGCCGCCGCCGCAGCTCCGGGCGGAGCGCCGCGCCCGCCGCGGCCGCGCCGAGCCCGAGCAGCAGCCCGGCCCGCGCCGGCCCGCCGAACCCCTCGACCACCGCCCGCGCGTGGAAGGCAAGCCCGCCGAGCGGCCCGAGCCGCGCGGCGCCGCCGGGCTCGAAGGTGGTGGAGGTGACGAGCATGGTCCGCAGGCGCCAGGTGAACGGCACGAGGGTCCAGGCCGCCATGGGCAGGGCCAGCCAGACCACGAGCCCGCGCAGCCGGCGCGGCACCTCGCGCCGCAGCAGCGCCCGCGAGCGCCAGAGCTCCAGGCCGCCGCCGGCGAGGAGCGCGAACGCGGCCCAGAAGACCGGCCCGTCGGCGGTCCGGGCGATCACGTGCAGGCCGAGGACCGTGGCCTCGACACCGCCGGTCGCCGCCACCACCGCGGCCGCGAGGGCGCAGGCGAGCGCGGCGGCCGCGAAGGCGGCGAAGGCGCGCCGGCGCAGGGCGGTGAGGAGCGCCCGGGCGGCGCTCGCCCGGGCCGCGCCGTCGAGCCCGGCCACCTCGACCGCGAGCGCGGCGAGCGCGAGGAAGATCCCGTGCTGCCACTTCGCGTGGAAGAGGAGGTTGCCGGCGAGCGCCAGCGGCCAGAGCCGCGCGCCCGCGCCGCCGTCGCGCAGCCGGACCCAGGCGAGGAGCGCGACGGTGGTGAGGAGCGCGGAGAGCGGCTCCAGCATGGGCGTCGCCGCGTACCCGAGCAGCCCCTCGTGCGCCGCGACCAGCGCGGCGGCGGCGGCCCCGGCGAGGAGCGGGCGCGCCGGCGCGAGCGCCGCGGCGAGCAGGAAGGTCGCGCCGAGGAGCGCGCCGGAGAAGGCGCAGGAGAGGAGCCCCTCGACCGCGAAGGACGGGCCGGTGACGGCGAGGAGCGGCGCCGCCAGGGCCATCCGCAGCGTGGGCCAGGTCTCGGGGCCGGCCAGGAGCCGCAGCAGCGTGAGCGGCCGCAGCTCGCGGAGCGCCTGCGCCGCCTCGAGGTTGAGCACGGCGCGCCGGGCGGCGTCCCAGCCCAGGGAGGCGCGGTTCGGCACCTCGCCCCAGGCGAGGGCCAGCCGGGCGGCGCCGGCGAGGGCGAGGAGCGCCGCCGCCGCGAGCGCGCGCCGCGGCAGGCCAGGCGCGCCGCGCGGGGCCGGGTCCGCCGCCGGCCGGGCCGCCGCCGGCTCGGCCAGGCTCACGCCGTCCGCGCCCGGGCCGCGGCCGCGCCGGCGGCCCGCCCGGCCGCGAAGGCCGCCTCGTTGACCGCGTGGAGCCGCTCCGGCAGCGCGGCGCGCACCGCCTCGAGGAAGAGCGCCTCGGGCAGGTCGAGGTGCGCCGAGAGCGCGCCGAGCAGCGCCACGTTCAGGCTGCGCTTGTTCGCGAGCTGGTCCTCGGGGACCAGGTCGGGGGCGAGCAGGACGCCGCCGGCCCGGAGCGAGGGGCGGTTCACCTCCACCTCGGAGGGCGCGAGCACCAGGAGGAAGTCGGCCTCGCCCGGCGGCACCATGGGCGAGAGCACCTCCTCGCCGAAGCGGACGTCGCTCGACACCGAGCCGCCGCGCTGGCTCATGCCGTGGACCTCCGCCTTCTTCACGTCGAGCCCGGCGCGCAGGGCGACGTCCGCGAGGATGTCGGAGGCCTTGATCACGCCCTGGCCGCCGAGCCCGGCGACGATGACGTTGGTCACGGTGGGCTTCACTGGGCGGCCCCCTCTCCCTCGCCCTCGCCCCCGCTGGGGGAGAGGGGATCCGGCGCGCAGCCGAGGCACGCGGCCGCGCAGGCGCTCGCGGCCCGCTTCGCCTCGGCCGCCTTCTCCCACTTGCGGATCTCGGGCGCCGCCAGGATGCAGGGGCGGCGCGCCACGATGAGCGACAGCGCGGTCTCGCCGAGCCGCCGGCGCAGGAGCGCCTCGAAGCCGGCCGGATCGGCCACCGGGTCCACCACGTCCACGTTCGCGACCCCCATGGCGCGGGCGACCCCCTCGATGGAGAGGCGCCCGGTCGGCTCGTGCTCGAGGGTGCGGCCGGTGCCCGGGTGCTCCTGCTGGCCGGTCATGGCGGTGGTGCCGTTGTCGAGCACCAGCACCACGTGGCCGGTCGGCGGCGGGTTGTAGACCATCTCGGCCACGCCGGTGAGCCCGGAGTGGACGAAGGTGGAGTCGCCGATCACCGAGACCACCCGCCGCGCCTCCGCCTCGGGGAGCGCGTGGCGCAGGCCGAGGCCGACGCCGAGCGCGGCGCCCATGTCCACGAGCGTGTCCATGGCCTGGTAGGGCGGGAGCACGCCGAGCGAGTAGCAGCCGATGTCGCCCGCCACGATGCAGTCGAGCTTCTGGAGCGTGCCGTAGACCGGGTGGTAGGGGCAGGCGGGGCAGAGCTCCGGCGGCTTGCCGCGCGGGGGCGCGGGCTCGGGGCGGGCGTCCCCGGCGAGGATGCGCCGGACGCGGTCCACGTTGAGCTCGCCGAAGCGGAAGGGCTCGGCCTTGCCCTCCACCTGGATCCCGGCGGCCCGCAGCGCCTCGACGAGGCACGGATCGCCCTCCTCGACCACCACGCACCGGTCCACGCTGTCGGCGAAGGCGCGCACCCTGGCGAGCGGGAGCGGGTGGACCATCCCCAGCTTGAGGACGCTCGCGTCGGGGGCGGCCTCGCGCACGTGCAGGTAGGAGACGCCGGCGGTGATGACGCCGAGCCGCGGGTCGCCGCGATCGACGCGGGTGAGGGGCGCCGACTCGGCCCAGTCGGCGAGCGCGGCGAGCTTCTCGCGCAGCCGCCGGTGGGCGGGGCGGGCGTAGGCCGGGATCATCACCCGGCCGGCGATGTCGCGACGGAACCGCTCCGGGCGCGGCGCGGGCACGGCGGGGCGGCGCTGCAGGATCGACTTGCCGTGGCAGACGCGGGTGGTCATCCGGAGCAGCACCGGCAGCTTGAACCGCTCCGAGAGCTCGATGGCCGCGAGGGTGAGGTCGTAGGCCTCCTGCGAGTCGGAGGGCTCGAGCGCGGGCAGGCCGGCGGCCACCGCGTAGCGCCGGTTGTCCTGCTCGTTCTGCGAGGAGGCCATGCCCGGGTCGTCGGCCGAGACCACCACCAGCGCGCCGTCCACGCCGGTGTAGGCGGCGGTGAAGAGCGGGTCGGCGGCCACGTTCAGGCCCACGTGCTTCATGGTCACGAGGGTGCGGGCGCCGGCGTAGGCGACGCCCAGGCCGACCTCGAGGGCCACCTTCTCGTTCGGCGCCCACTGCGCCTTGCCGCCGGCGGCGTCGAAGGCCTCGAGGATCTCGGTGGAGGGGGTGCCCGGGTAGCCGGTGCCGAGCGCGACCCCGGCGTCGAGGGCCGCGAGCGCCACCGCCTCGTCGCCGCTCGCGAGCGTTCTCTCTGGGAGGGACATGGAGGCCGTGAGTGTAGCGGGTCCGGGGCGCGACCGGGAGGGGCGCTGGTAGCGCGGGGCCGCTGGCCGCCCCTCCCCGCCCCTCCCCACGCCGTGGGGAGGGAGAGACCTCCGGGACGCCTTCGATGGCGACGCGGGGACCCCTCCTCCCCTCCCCCGCGGAGCGGGGGAGGGACAGGGAGGGGGTGAAACGTGAAGCGTCCGGCGGCGCTACGCCTTCGGCGCCCCGTTGGCCTTGCCGGGGACCAGGTTCTCGGGGTGCAGCGCGCGGGCGAGCTGCTCGTAGAGCGCGTACCGCTCCCGGACCTGCTTCTGCGCCTCGGCGATGAAGTGGTCGAACGCCGCCGGGTTGGCCTGCTGCACCTGGCGGTACCGGTTCTCGTTCGACACGTAGTCGAGGAGCGTGGTCTTGGGCGCGCCCGAGTCGAGCTTGAGCGGGCTCTCGCCCTGGGCGGTGCGGCGCGGGTCGAAGCGGAAGAGCGGCCAGTAGCCGGAGCTCACCGCGGCGGTCTGCTGCTCGAGCCCGAGCCCCATGTCGTAGCCGTGCGCGATGCAGTGGCTGTACGCGATGACGAGCGAGGTGCCGGGGAAGGCGTCGGCCTCGCGGAGCGCGTTGATGGTCTGCGCGTCCTTCGCGCCCATGGCCACCCGGGCCACGTACGCGTTGCCGTAGGTCATCGCCATCATGGCGAGGTCCTTCTTGGCGAGGGCCTTGCCGGAGGTGGCGAACTTGGCCGCGGCGCCCATGGGCGTGGCCTTGGAGGCCTGGCCGCCGGTGTTCGAGTAGACCTCGGTGTCGAGCACCAGGATGTTCACCTTCTTGCCCTGGGCGAGCACGTGGTCGAGGCCGCCGTAGCCGATGTCGTAGGCCCAGCCGTCGCCGCCCACGATCCAGACGCTCTTCTTCACGAGGTAGTCGGCGAGCACGAGGAGCCGCCGCGCGTCGGGCTCGGCCAGCCCGGCGAGCTTCTCCTTCAGCGCCTTCACCCGCTCGCGCTGCGCCGCGATGCCGGCCTCGGTGGACTGGTCGGCCTGGACGAGCCCGTCCACGAGCGCGTCGCCGAGCGCCGGCGCGAGCCGCTTCAGGAGCTCCGTCGCGTACTCGGACTGCTTGTCCACCGCGAGCCGGAGGCCGAAGCCGAACTCGGCGTTGTCCTCGAAGAGCGAGTTGGCCCAGGCCGGGCCGCGGCCGCTGACGTCGGTGGTGTACGGGGTGGTCGGGAGGTTCGCGCCGTAGATCGACGAGCAGCCGGTGGCGTTGGCGATGAGCATCCGGTCGCCGTAGAGCTGCGTCAGGACCTTGAGGTACGGCGTCTCGCCGCAGCCGGAGCAGGCCCCCGAGAACTCGAAGAGCGGCTCGAGGAACTGCGTGCCCTTCACGTCGAGCTTGAGCTTGGTCCGATCGGCGTCGGGGATGCCGAGGAAGAACTCGAAGTTCTTCTTCTCCTGCTCGCGGAGCGGCGGCATCGGCACGAGGTCGAGCGCCTTGTGGCCGGCCTGGGTCTTCGACTCGGCCGGGCAGATGGCGACGCAGAGGTTGCAGCCGGTGCAGTCCTCGGGCGCCACCTGGATGGTGTACTTGGCGCCCTTCACCTCGGCGCTCTTGAAGTCCATCGCCTTGAACGCCGCCGGGGCGGAGGCGAGCGCGTCGGCCGGGTAGAACTTGGCGCGGATGGCGGCGTGCGGGCAGATGAGCGCGCACTTGTTGCACTGGATGCAGAGCGAGGAGTCCCAGGTCGGGATGTCGAGGGCGATGCTCCGCTTCTCCCAGCGCGTGGTGCCCATCGGCCAGGTGCCGTCCACCGGGAAGGCCGAGACCGGGAGGAGGTCGCCCTTGCCGGCCATCATGAGCGAGGTGACCCGCTTCACGAACTCGGGGGCCGCCTCGGAGACCGCCGGCGGGCGCGGCGCGCCGCCGAGCCGCTTCGGCACCTCCACCGGGTAGAGGTGGGCGAGGGTCTGGTCCACCGCCTCGAAGTTCTTCTGCACCACCTCGGCGCCCTTGCGCGAGTAGGTCTTCTCGATCGCCTTCTTGATGTGGGCGATCGCCTCCTCGCGCGGGAGCACGCCGGAGATGGCGAAGAAGCAGGTCTGCATGATGGTGTTGATGCGCACCCCCATGCCGGTCTTCTTGGCCACGTCGTAGGCGTCGATGACGTAGAGCTTGAGGTGCTTCTCGAGGAGCTGCTGCTGCACCTCGAGCGGCAGGTGGTCCCACACCTCCGCGGGCCCGTGCGCCGTGTTGAGGAGGAAGGTCGCGCCCGGCGCCGCCAGCTCGAGCATCTCGTACTTCTCGAGGAACTGGGACTGGTGGCAGGCGACGAAGTTGGCCTTGGAGACGAGGTAGGCCGAGTGGATCGGCCTCGGCCCGAAGCGCAGGTGGCTGATGGTCACCGACCCGGACTTCTTCGAGTCGTAGACGAAGTAGCCCTGCGCCCAGTTGTCGGTGTCCTCGCCGATGATCTTGATCGAGTTCTTGTTCGCGCCCACGGTGCCGTCGGCGCCGAGGCCGAAGAAGACGGCGCGGACCACCGCGTCGGGCTCGATGTCGAAGGTCGGGTCCCAGGGGAGCGAGAGCTTCGTGACGTCGTCGTTGATGCCGACGGTGAAGTGCCGGTGCGGGCGGTGCTTCGCGAGGTCGTCGTAGACGGCCTTCACCATCGCCGGCGTGAACTCCTTGGAGGAGAGGCCGTAGCGGCCGCCGGTGACCACGATCTCGTGGTGGAAGCGGTCGATGTGGGCCTGCTGCGCCTCGCGGAGCGCGGTGACCACGTCCTGGTAGAGCGGCTCGCCGATGGCGCCCGGCTCCTTGGTCCGGTCGAGGACGGCGATGCTCTGGGTGGTGCGCGGCAGCGCCTTCATGAAGTCGCCCACCGCGAACGGCCGGTAGAGCCGCACCTTCACCAGGCCGACCTTCTCGCCCCTGGCGACCAGCCAGTCGATGGTCTCCTGGATGGTCTCGCAGGCCGAGCCCATCGCCACCACCACCCGCTCCGCCTCCGGGTGGCCGTAATACTCGAAGAGCCGGTACTGGCGGCCGGTGAGCTCCGCGAAGGCGTCCATCGCCGCCTGCACCGCGTCGGGGCAGTCGAGGTAGTAGCCGTTGCAGGCCTCGCGGGCCTGGAAGAACGCGTCGGGGTTCTGGGCGGTGCCGCGGACCACCGGCGCCTCCGGCGAGAGCGCGCGGGCGCGGTGCGCCGCCACCAGCTCGTCGGTGATGAGCGCGCGGAGGTCGTCGTCCTCGAGCAGCTCGATCTTCGAGACCTCGTGCGAGGTGCGGAAGCCGTCGAAGAAGTGGAGGAAGGGCACGCGCGACACGAGCGAGGCGCGCTGCGCGATGAGCGCGAAGTCGTGCGCCTCCTGCACCGACGCGGAGGAGAGGAGCGCGAAGCCGGTCTGGCGCACCGCCATCACGTCGGAGTGGTCGCCGAAGATCGAGAGCGCGTGCGTCGCCACCGTGCGCGCCGACACGTGCATGCAGAACGGGGTGAGCTCGCCCGCGATCTTGTACATGTTGGGGATCATGAGCAGCAGCCCCTGCGACGCCGTGAAGGTCGTCGTCAGGGCGCCGGCCTGCAGCGCGCCGTGGACCGCGCCCGCGGCGCCGCCCTCCGACTGCATCTCGGAGACGCTCGGCACCGAGCCCCAGATGTTCTTCCTGCCCTTCGACGACCACTCGTCGGCCCACTCGCCCATGTTGGAGGAGGGCGTGATCGGGTAGATCGCGATCACCTCGTTGATGCGGTGGGCGACCGAGGCGACCGCCTCGTTCCCGTCCATCGTCACCATGCGCCGCTTCGACATGCTGGCCTCCTCGAGAGTGGGCGGCCACCGGGCCGTGACAGCTAAACGGCGGATTACAGGATGGATATTCCCTGTGGTGGACCGAGGGTTGGCGAGTGTAGCAGAGCGGAGCCCGGGATCGGCAAGGCGCGAGGGGCGGAAAGGAGGGCCGCTCCGGCGTGGGCTGATGTAGGTCAAGGAAGCACACGCGCCGACCGCGCCAGGATCCCGCGGCATGTCACGCTGCGTCATCGTCGCCGCGCTCGCCTGCTCTGCCGCCCTCCTCGCCTGCGGCAGCGGGCGCCACGCCGAGAGCGCCGGCGGTGCCCAGGGCGCCTGCGAGCGCTGCCACGGCGACGGGACCACCTCCCCGGTGTTCGGGCTCTCCAACACCTCCGACCCGCGCGTCGGCGCGCACCTCGCCCACGTGCAGGACGGCCCCGTCCGCCAGGGGCTCGGCTGCGACGCCTGCCACGCGGTGCCGCACGCCGTCGGCGACCCGGGCCACTTCAGCGGCACGGGGCTCCTCGCCTTCGGCCCGCTCGCGACCGCCAACGGGAGGCTGACGCCCCGCTTCCTCCCCGGCGACGCGAGCACGCCGCCGTCCTGCAGCCAGGTCTACTGCCACGGCGCCACGCTGCAGGGCGGCCGCTTCACGCAGCCGGTCTGGACGCGGGTGGACGGCGCGCAGTCGGCCTGCGACGCCTGCCACGGCTACCCGCCCCCGCCGCCGCACCTCGCGGCCACCCGCTGCGAGGGGTGCCACGGCCGCACCGTCCGCCCGGACGGCACCGTCGACGTGGCGGGCGGGTATCACGTGAACGGCCGGCTCGACGTCACCTTCAGCGCCGACGTGCCCTGCGGCGGCTGCCACGAGGTCCCGCCGGCCACCGGCTCGCACGCGGTCCACTTCGCCCTGCAGGGCGCGCCGCCCGTCGCCACCTACGGCGACCTGCGGATCCTCCAGGACTACGCGCCGCAGGGCGGTCCGGGCTACGCCTTCGGCTGCGGCAACTGCCACCCGCTCGACGCGGCCAAGCACGGCGACGGCGCGGTGGAGGTGGAGCTCCACGACCCCGCCGCGCCGGCCGGGAGCCTCAAGGCGCGCAACGGCCCCGGGGCCACCTACGCCGCCGACCGGACCTGCGGGCAGGTCTACTGCCACGGCTCCGGCCAGGACGCGCCCGCGTTCCAGCCGACGCCGGCCTGGGACTCCGGCGCGCGGCTCGGCTGCGACGGCTGCCACGGCAACCCGCCGCGCTACCCGAGCGGCGGGGCCGGCACCGCCACCGCCAACAGCCACCTCGTGCTCGGCGACGACGGGTGGGAGCTGGGCCACTTCCTCGGGATGCCGGGCGCGTGGCACCCCGGCGGCACCAAGCACGGCGGCGCGCTCGCGGCCGGGCAGGACGCGGCCCCCATCACCTGCCAGGCCTGCCACGCCGGGACGGTGGACCCGGGCCACACCGGCCCGTCGGGCTTCTACTGGCTCGACACGAGCGGCAGCTACCAGCTGCCCGGCGGCGACCCGGCCCGCCTCACCACCCGCACCTACGCCGACCTCGCCTGCACCGCCTGCCACGGCACGGCGGGCGGGCCCGCGGCCGAGGGCGGCGCGGTGCTCCCGCGCCTGCACGTGAACGGCCGGCGCGACGTGGTCTTCGACGCGCGCACCGCGCTCCCGGGGAGCATCCCCTGGCTGCCCGCCGCGCCCGACCGGCCCACCCGGCCGTACTGGGTGACGAGCGCGGCCACGCTGGTGGACCCGGCGCAGGTGCCGGGCGCGGTGATGGACGGCACCACGCTCTCCGTCCACCTCGCCGACGCGCGCTGGGACCCGGCGACGAAGACCTGCACGTCGGTGGGGTGCCACCTCGCGCAGACCTCGGTGCGCTGGGGCACGACGCCCGTGGGGAGCGCCACCTGCGGCGCCTGCCACGGGCTGCCGTGAGCGGCCCGGGCCGCGCCTACCCCTCGACCGGGAACCGCGGCGCGTCGGCCCAGAGCCCCTCGAGGTCGTAGAACTGCCGCGCCTCGCGGCTGAACACGTGGGCCACCACGTCGCCGTAGTCGATGAGCACCCAGCGGCCGCCGGAGTAGCCCTCCGAGCCCACCTTGCTCTGCCCCGCGGCCTTGAGCTTCTCGTCGATGGCGTCGGCGATCGCGCCCGCCTGCCGGTCGCTGTCGGCGGTCATGAGCACGAACCAGTCGGCGTAGCTCGTGAGCCCGCGGACGTCGAGGAGGAGCACCTCGTTCGCCTTCTTGTCGAGGCCGGCCTGCGCGATCACCATGGCGGTGTCGCGGGCCGGATCGGGGCGGGCCTCCTCCTGCGGCGCGGCCTGCGCGGCGGCGGCGACGGCCTCCGACGGCTCCGGCGCCTCGAGCGCCCGGCGCTGCCGCCCGCCGAGCGGGGCGACCTTGGCGGCCTTCTTCGGCTTGCGGGTGGTGCCGACGGCGTCGGGCTTCTCCGCCTTGAAGCGCTTGGCCGGCTTGGCGCCGCGCCCGCGGTTCGCCGGGCTGGCGCGCGAGAGGTCGCGCTTCTTCGCGGCCGGCTTGCGGGCCGGCTTCTTCGCGTCGGGCCTGCGGGCCGGCTTGAGCTTCCTCTTGGCAGGGGCCTTCTTCGCGGTCTTCTTCGTCGCCATCTAGATCCTCACTTGTCCTTCGCCCTGCACGACGTACTTCTGCGCCGTCAGCTCCTGCAAGCCCATCGGTCCGAAGGCGTGCAGCTTGGTGGTGGAGATGCCGATCTCGGCGCCGAGCCCGAGCTCGCCGCCGTCGTTGAAGCGGGTGGAGGCGTTCACCACCACCGCGCTCGCGGTGACCTCGCGCTCGAACCGCCGGGCGCTGTCGAGGTCGCGGGTGACGATCGCCTCGGTGTGGAGCGAGCCGTAGCGCGCGATGTGGTCGAGCGCGCCGTCGAGGTTCGGGACCACCCGTACCGCGAGCACGAGGTCGAGGAACTCGCGCCCGAAGTCGTCCGGCGCGGCCGCCTTCGCCTTCACGCCGGCGCGGGTCAGCACCGCGAGCGAGGCCGGGTCGCAGCGCAGCTCCACGCCGGCCTTGGCGAGCGCGCCGCCCACCGCGGGCAGGAGCTTCGCCGCCGCCCCCCGGTGCACGAGCAGGCACTCGAGCGCGTTGCAGACGCCGGGGCGCTGCACCTTGCCGTTGAGGGCGATGGCCACCGCCTTCTCCACCGGCGCCGACTGGTCGAGGAAGAGGTGGCAGACGCCCTGGTAGTGCTTCACCACCGGCACGCGCGAGCGCTCGGCCACGGCGCGGATGAGCGACGGCCCGCCGCGCGGGATGGCGAGGTCGATGAGGTCGTCGAGCGCGAGGAGCGCGAAGGTGGCCTCGCGGTCGGGCGTCGGGACCACCTGCACGGCGGCGCGCGGCAGCCCGGCCCTGGCGAGCCCGTCGGCGAAGGCGTCGGCGAGCGCGAGGGAGGAGTGGAGCGCGTCGGAGCCGGGCCGGAGGATCGCGGCGTTGCCGCTCTTGAGGCAGAGGCCGGCCGCGTCGGTGGTCACGTTGGGGCGGGCCTCGTAGACCATCAGCACCACGCCGAGCGGGATGCGGACCTTCCTGATGGCGAGCCCGTTCGGGCGGCTCCAGCTGGCGGTCACCTCGCCCACCGGATCGGGGAGGCGGGCCACCTCGCGCAGCGCGCCGGCGATGCCCTCGAGCCGCTTCGGGTCGAGCGCGAGCCGGTCGAGGTAGGCGGCGTTCTGGCCCGCCTTCTTCGCCGCGGCGAGGTCGTGCTTGTTGGCGGCGAGGATGCCGCGGCTGCGCCGGATCACCGCGTCGGCGGCGGCCAGGAGCGCGGCGTTCTTCCTCGCGGTGGGCGCGCGCGAGAGCTCGCGGGCGGCCTCCTTCGCCGCGACCGCCAGGGCCCGCATCCGCTCCGCGATCGACGCGGGCTCGCGCTTCTTCACCGCCGTGCCTCCGCCTCTTCCTCTTCGAGGAGCACCAGGTCGTTCCGGTGCACCACCTCGTCGAGGTACTTATAGCCGAGCGCCCGCTCGATCTCGCCCGATTTCAGGCCCGCGATCCGGCGCACCTCGTCGGCGCCGTAGCCGGCGAGCCCGCGGGCGAAGGGGCGGCCGTCGCGGACGGCGATGTCCACCGGATCGCCCACGCGGAAGTGGCCCGCCACCGCCTTCACGCCGGAGGGGAGCAGGCTCTTGCCCCGCTGCTCGAGCGCGCGGCGGGCGCCGTCGTCCACCAGCAGCACGCCGCGCCCCTTGGCCGCCGAGAGGAGCCAGCCCTTGCGCCGGGAGAGCTGCTCCACCGCCGGGGTGAAGAAGGTGCCCACCGGCTCGCCGGCGAGGAGCGCCGCGAGCGCGCCCGGCGCGCGGCCGGAGAGGAGCGCGGTGGCGGTGCCCTGCGAGGCGAGCCGCTTCGCCGCCTTCACCTTGGTGATCATCCCGCCGGTGCTCCGCTCGGTGCCCGCCCCGCCCGCCATCCGCTCCACCTCGGCGGTGATGCGCGGCACGTCGCGCAGCGCCCGCGCCCCCGGCTCGCGCGGGTCGCGGTCGTACATGGCGTCCACGTCGGTGAGCATGACCACCAGGTCGGCCTCGACGCAGGTGGCGACCAGGCCGGCCAGCGAATCGTTGTCGCCCACCTTGATCTCCTCCACCGCCACGGTGTCGTTCTCGTTGACCACCGGCAGCACGCCCAGCTCGAGGAGCCGGCTGAAGGTGCGGCGCGCGTTGAGGAAGCGCTTGCGGCTCGCGAGGTCGTCGGCGGTGAGGAGCACCTGCGCCACCTGGAGGCCGTGCGGGGCGAGCGCCTCGCGCCAGGCGCGCATGAGGTGCGGCTGGCCGGCCGCGGCGCAGGCCTGCTTGGTGGCCATGTCCCAGGGCTTGCCCTTGGTGCGGACGAGCCCGAGCTCCCGCGCGCCGAAGGCGATGGCCGCCGAGGAGACCAGCACCACCGGCCGCGCCCGCGCCGCGTGGGCCAGCTCCGCCCCGAGCCGGGCGCAGTTCTGCCGGTCGAACCCGCCGTCCGGGGTGGTGAGCGTGCCGGTGCCGACCTTCACCACGAGCCGCTTCGTCTTCGAGAGCTGGGACCGCTGCACCCGCCGCACTCTAGACGACCCCTCGGGATTCCGGAACTGCCCTCCCCCCGGCGCCCCGCACGCGCCGCGGGCCTCAGCCCCCGTCGATCGCCTGCCGCACCCGCGCGGCCAGGTCGGCCGCCGTGAACGGCTTCTGCAGGAACCCCACCGCGTCGCCGTCGTCCTCCACGCCGTGCCGGCCGATCACGTCGCTCGCGTACCCCGACATGAAGAGCACCTTGAGGCCGGGGCGCCGCTCCCGGAGCCGCTCGTAGAGCTCGCGCCCGTTCATCCTCGGCATCACCACGTCGGTGAGGAGCAGATCCACCGGGGTGGCGCCGTCTCCCATCCGGGCGAGGCACTCCTCGCCGCCCTCGGCCGTCCGCACCTGGTAGCCGAACCCGCGCAGGAGGCGGCTCACCAGGGACCGGACGATCGGGTCGTCCTCCACCACCAGCACCACCTCCGTCCCGCGGCCGGCCGCGCGCGCGCAGGCGGGCGGGGCGGCGGGCACGGGCTCCTCGGCCACCCGCGGCAGGTGGACCCGGAAGACCGTCCCCTCCCCCCGGGCCGACTGCACCGTGATCGAGCCGCCGTGCTGCTCCACGATGCCGTAGACCGTCGAGAGCCCGAGGCCGGTCCCGCGCCCCAGCTCCTTGGTGGTGAAGAAGGGCTCGAAGACGTGCTCGAGCGTGCGCGGGTCCATGCCGGCGCCGGTGTCGCTCACCCGGAGCAGCACCCAGGCGCCCTCGCCGGGGGGCTGGTCGGCGCCGGCGAGCGCGTCGCCGGGCCCCACGTCCCGCGCCTCGATCTGGAGGCGGCCGCCCTCGGGCATCGCGTCCTGGGCGTTGATGGCGAGGTTGAGGAGCACCTGCTCGAGCTGCCCGGGATCGGCCCGCACCTTGCCGAGCTGGTCCGGCAGCGCGACCTCGATCTGCACGCTCTCGCGGATGGTCCGGCGCAGCATGCGCTCGGCGCCGCGGACGAGCTCGCGCAGGTCGAGCACCCGCGGCTCGATCACCTGCTTGCGGCTGAAGGTGAGGAGGCGGCGGGTGAGGTCCTTGGCCCGCCCGGCGGCGTCCTGGATCGCCGTCACCATCTCGCGGTCGGGGTGCTCCGCCGGCATCGCCTCGAGGAGCAGCGGCGCGTACCCGAGGATCGGCGTGAGCAGGTTGTTGAAGTCGTGGGCCACCCCGCCGGCGAGCAGCCCGACCGTCTCCATCTTCTGCGACTGCCGGAGCCGCTCCTCGAGCCGGCGGGCCTCGGTCACGTCGCGGATGATGCCGACGATGAAGATGTCGCCGCGCTCGTCGGCGTAGAGGGTCTTCTTGGTGACGATGACGTGGGTCTCGCCGTCGGCCGAGGTGAGCTGCTCCTCGTTGACGTTCTCCTCGCCGGTCGTGAAGACCAGCTCGTCCTTCTCCCAGAAGACGTCCACCTCCGCCTTGGGCAGGAAGTCGTAGTCGGTCCGCCCGAGGATGTCGGCGCGGTCGCGCCCCAGGAGCCGGCTCAGCGCGTCGTTGACCAGCACGAGGCGGTGCTGGCGATCCTTCACGAAGACCGGGTCGGCGACCGCGTCCACGATCTTCTCCAGGTAGCGGCTCGACTGCGCCAGCTTGGCCTCGGCGTGCACCAGCCGGGAGCTGCGCTCCTGCGCGTGGCGCTGCAGCTCGTCGCGCGCCCGCTGGAGGTCGCCGGCGGTGGCCTGCAGCTCGCGGTTGCGGGCCTCCAGGCTCCCGAGCGCGCGGCGGAGCTGGCCCACGAGCTGGTCCGGCGAGAGGCGCGACGCCGGGAGGATCCGGCCGCGCGAGATCAGGAGGGCCTCCATCCAGGCCGGCCAGACGAGCCGGCTCTCGCCCAGCGAGGGCAGCGCCTGGACCAGCGCCTCCATCCCGGTGATCCCCTGCTCCACCAGGAGCTCCCGGGTCACGAGGCGCGGCTCCAGCAGCAGGTGCCTCTCCACGGGCGCGCCGGCGAGGAGCGCGGCGGCGGCCCGCACCGCGAGGCGCCCGATGGCGCGGGCGTCGGTCGCCGCGGTGGCCACCCAGGGAGAGCCGGGCTCGCGCATGCGCCGGATGTCGCGGTCGGCGACGTCCACCGAGTAGACGCGCACCTTCCCGCGCAGCCCCGCCCGCTCGACGGCGCGGACGGCGCCCTCGGCGAACTCGTCCCACAGGGCCAGGATCGCGGTGGTCTCGGGGTGCGCCCGCAGGGCCTGCCCGACCCGCGCCTCGGCGTCGGCGGCGGCGTTCGCGGCGTTCGCCTCGATCCGGGCCACCTCCCGCAGGCCGGGGTGGCGCCAGCGATGCGCCTCCCAGGCCCGCTCGCGCCGCGCGAGGGGCGCGAAGCCGTCGGCGGTGACGTGGATCACCGCCGCCCGGCCCGCGGTGTCCTGCGCGAGCCGGGTGCAGATGACATGACCGATCAGGAAGTCGTCCTGCTCGACCTCGGGGACCTCGGGATGGTCGATGGCGGTGTCGAAGGCGACCACCCGCACCCCCTGCGCCAGCACCTCCTCGACCGCGCTTCGCAGGCGCTCTCCCTGCCCGTGATCCACGACCAGCGCCTGCGCCCCGCCCCGCGCCGCCGCCCGGACGAGGTCCGGCAGCGCGCCCGGGTCGCCGCGGGCGTCCCAGGTGACGAGCTCGATGCCGAGGTCGTCCGCCATCTCCTCGGCCCCACGGCGGTACCGCTCGAGGAAGCTGCCCTCGCTCACGCCGCGCACCAGCGCCACCCGCGGACGCGGGCCGGCGCCGCCGAACGGGCGGGGGATCGGGCAGGGGGTGAGCGCTTCCATCCAGGGGCCTCGGATCGTGAGGCTCGGACCGGGAGCGAAGAGCGTGCCAGCCCTCCCCCGAAGTAGGGCCTGTGTTTTTCTCTCCGTGTGCCTGGGTCGTTACGCACCCGGGTCCGTCTAAACTCGGCGCGCGGACGGTCGCGCCCGCGGCATCGGCCGGACCCTGCGTCGCGCCCCGGGCGGACCCTGCGTGCTAGCATCCCGGGCTCGGGGGGGGGGAGCTCATGCACACCTGGCGCCGCGCGCTCGCGGCCGCATCGATCGCGATCTCGACGTGGGCCGGCGTCGCGGCGGCGGCCGCCCAGCCTCCGCTGCCGCCCGTGCCGTACGGCGGTCACTTCGCCCCCTTCCCGACCGGGCTGCGGGCGCTCGCGTACCAGTTCAAGGGGCTGGGGGTATCCTCCTTCACGGCCTCGTACGTGGGCGGCTCCGCCGACGATCCTCCTGGAAAGGAGGGGCTCGCGGCGCTGGCGGTGCGGCTGGTCGAGCGCGGCGCGGGCGGCGCGCGGACCTACCAGCAGCGGATGTTCCAGCAGACCCCGCGCTTCGGCGCCAGCGTCGAGCGGGACAGCCTCGAGCTCTGGGCGGCGGCGCTGCCGTCCCGGGTGGCCGGGCTCCTCGCCGTGGAGGCGGATCGACTCCGGGATCCGCTGGCCGGGATCACGGAGGCGCAGTTCGCGGCGGCGAAGGCCGAGCAGCTCGGCGCGGCCCAGCGGGCCCTCGAGGAGCCCGATGCGGAGTGGGCCCTGGAGCACGCCTTGGCGGGGACGCCGCCTGGCCGGCCCGCGCTCGGCACACCCGCCTCCCTCGCCGCGATCACCTTCGCCGACGTGCGCGCCTTCTGCGCCGATCACTTCAGGCCCGAGCGGCTCGTGCTCGCGGTCACCGGCCCGGGCGCCCCGCCCGCCTTCGCCGCGGAGGTCGCGCGGGCCTTCGGCGACCTCGCCACCGGCGCGCGCCGCGATCCCGCCGGACCCCCGAAGCCGCTCCGGAAGCCTCCGGACGGCTCCCCGGAGCTGGCGGTGCGGCGCGGGCTGGCCGAGGGCCCTCAGCTCTGGCTCACCTGGGCCCTGCCCGGGTTCGCCGGGCAGGACGACGTGGGGGTGGAGGTCGCGGCGGAGGTCGTCCGGCGGTGGCTCCCGGGCGCGGTGGGCTCGACCGGCCGGCTGAAGGAGATCCTCGTGCGCCACGAGGTCGCCGCGAACGTGCTGGCCGTCCGGCTCGACCTGGCGCGCAAGGAGGACGCCGGCCCGCTCGTGGCCCGCCTCCGCGCCCGGGACCCGAAGCTTCGGGCCCGCCCGGCGGAGGTCCGCCGCGTCCGGCGCGCGTCGTTCTGGTGGATGGAGGACCCGCGTCCTGGAGAGATCGTGCAGATGCTCCGGGTCACGGGCGAAGCCGACGCGCTCGGCACCTGGAGGCGCAGGCGCGTGGATCGGCTGCTCGAGGACCTCGGACCGTACCTCGAGCGGTGGCTCACGCCGGCGCGGATGGGCGCGCTGCTCGTCGAGCCGCTGCCGGGCGCGTCCATCCCCGAGCGGCCGGCCGAAGTCCCGATCGATGGCCCGCCCGTGGGACTCCTCCGGCTCCCGCCCGGCGGCACCTACGACGCCCGGAGCGTCGCGCCCGCTCCCGGGCTCGACACGGCGCACCGCTTCCGGCTCGCCAGCGGTCTCGAGGTGGTCGTCTACCGCCGGCCGGGGTTCCCCAAGGTCAGCGCGGCGCTGGCGGTGCGCGCGGGACCCTCGCCGCGCGGGCTGGCGGAGCTCGCCCTGGCCGCCGCCGCGCCGGACGCGAACTTCATCGGCGCGGGGTCGGGCTGCACCGCGCCGAGCCCGCGCCACCTTCCGCAGGGCGTGGTCTTCCACTCGCAGGGGCTCTCGAACGAGCTCGCCCTCGTCCTCGACGAGCTCGCCTGCGTCTCCGAGAAGCAGGCCACCCGCGCCTCCGACCTCTCCACCCACCGCAAGCAGTGGGCGGACGCCCTGGAATCGATCCCTACCGCCACGGCGGCCGCCGTGGAGTCCGTCGAGAGGCTGTTCCCCGGCAGCGCGGAGCAGGTGGTGCTCCGCAAGAAGACCCTGGCGGCCATCACGGCGAGCGACGCCGACGCCTGGCTCGCGACCGAGTTCCGGCCGGACCACGCCACCCTGGTGCTCGGCGGGGACCTGCCGGCGGACTCCGAGCTGGTGCCGCTCGTCCGCCGGAGGTTCGAGGCCTGGCAGGCGGGCGACGCTCCTCGCGGCCCGCTGCCTGCGGCGCGCTCCTCGCGCTTCCCGGAGCGGCGAGCGATCCTGCTCGTCCCGGCGAAGGACGCCACGCGGGCGCTGACGTTCGTCTGGACCCGGATGCCGCCCCCGGTCGCGTCCTCCGACGTCGTCGCGGCCGGGGCCGTCGAGCTCGATCTCCAGCTGCGCCTCGAGCGCGAGGCGGGGAGCGGGGTCGCGACGCCGCTCGTCTCGCCCCGAGGGTCGGCGGCGGGTGGAGCGCTGCAGCTCTCCTACTGGTCGGCGCCGGACGCCGCCGGCCGGGCGCTCTCGGCCGTGCTCGAGGGGCTGGCCGACGAAGCGGCGGCGCCGGTGATGCCGGAGCACGCCGAGTTCCTGCGCTGGAGCATCGCGGGCCACCAGCCGTTCCGGTTCTCCACCGTGCAGGACGTCGTGGACCGGCTGGTCGAGGCCGCGCTCGACGGCGCCGACCCCGACGTCTACGAGCGGCAGGCCGCCGCGGTGGCCTCGCTCGACCCCGAGCGGATCGAGCGGGCCGCCCGGTCGCTGGGGACGGGGCGCGAGGTGATCGCCGTGGTGGGGGACGAGGCGCGCGTGCGCCCCTCGCTCGAGAAGGCCGGTTACCAGGTGGAGGTGCTGCCCTCCCCAGGGCCCCGGTGACCGCCGTGCCCGACGACCTCTCGCGCCCCATGCGCCGCATCGTGCTGTACGCCGCCGTCGCGGTGGGGCTCGCCTTCGGCCTCGCCAAGGTGGCGGAGCACCAGCTCGCCCCCGCGAGCCCGTCCGCGCAGGCGACGCCCGACCCGCAGCCGGCAAAGCCGGTCCTCTCCGAGGCCGAGCAGGCCGAGGTCCGGCGCGGCTGGGAGCGGAGCAGCACCATCGCCCCGCGGTCCGAGCAGCGCGATCCCGCGACCGGGGAGGTGACGCTGCCGTTCCACGGCTTCGGCCTGTCGGTGGACTCGACCCCACCCGGCGCCCGGGTCCTCGTGGACGGGCGCGACCTCGGCGAGACGCCGCTCCTCGCCTCGGTGACCTGCGCGCCGGGGGCCCAGGTCGAGGTCCGCGTGGAGAAGCCGCCGCTCGCCGCCGCGCGCCGGACCACGACCTGCCGCAGCGACACGCTCGTGAAGCTCGCGGTCACCCTCGCGCGGTGAGCGGCCGCGGGCGCGCCCGCGCGGGCCGCGCCGCCCCGTTTCGCCACACCCTCGCGCGAGCGGGGCATCCCAAGTGCCCGAAACTCGGCGCGGGCGGCGGGCGTACCGTCGGGCACGCCGTTTGCTCAGCGTCACCGTCGTCCGCTGCCGCACCGACCCCACGAAACCAGGAGCTCCCGCCATGAAGACCGCTGCCGCCCTCGCCGCTTCCTTCCTCCTCTCCGCCCCCGCGCTCGCGCAGGTGCCGTCCGCCAGCGCCCTCCAGGACCAGGCCAACCAGGCCAAGGGCGCCGTCGCCGCCGAGTCCGCCGCCGTGAAGACCGCCACGGCGACCGAGGCCGCCAAGGCCCAGACCGCCGCCGGCGCCGAGGCCACCAAGGTGAAGACCGCGACGGCCACCGAGGTCTCGACGAAGACCGAGGCGGCCAAGGCCGCCGGCGAGCAGAAGGTCACCGCCGTGAAGGCGAAGGTGGCCGAGCAGTCCCAGCCCAAGACCGACGTCGCGGCGCAGAAGGCGGCGCTCAAGGCGAAGGCGCACGACAAGGCCTCGAAGGTGAAGGCCAAGGCGCACCAGAAGGCCGCCGCCGCGAAGGCCAAGGCGGCCGAGAAGGTGGACGCCGGCGCGCAGAAGGCCGACGCGGCCGCCGACCAGGCGGGCGCCAAGGTGGACGCCGTCCTGAAGTAGCGCCTCGGCCGCCCGGGTGAGGGGCCAGCCTCCTCACCCGGATCGGCGCGGCCGCCGGGGCCGCCGGCGCGGCGAGAGGTCCCCTCGCCCCCCGCCTGTGGCTGGCGCCCAGGACGCATGCCCGGCAAGTGAGCGGCCTCGTCGAGGTCGCGCGTGCGCTGGAAGGGACTGCTCGAGCTCGAGTACATCTTCCGCGTGCAGCAGCACTCCGAGCTCGTGCCCCGGCTCGCGGAGCTCGACCGGCAGTGCCGCATGCGGCGGGATCCCGCCGGGGAGCCCTAGCGAGCGGGCGAGGGCCGGGGCGCCCCCCCGCCCTCGGCGCGCGCCACCCACCCGGATGGGCTCGCCCCCGAGGGCGCGGCCCGCTATGTTTCGGTCACCGCATGCAAGAAGTCTCCGGCAACACCCTCGGACTCAAGCCCTCGCAGCTCCACGCCCTCCGCCGCACCTACCGCCGCCGCGTCCCGGCGGAGGACATCGTCTCGCCGGAGCTGGCCCGTCACCTCACCGAGATCTCCCGGGAGACCGGACGCCAGGTCGGCGTCCTGCTCGATCGCAAGGGGGACGTGCAGAGCGTCGTCGTCGGCGACGCCCGCAAGCTCGACCTCCCGGACATCGGCCGCGCCCGCGCCGGCAGCTACCGCCTCCGCGGCCTGCGGCTCGTGCACACCCACCTGAACGGCGAGGCCATCACCCGGGACGACCACACCGACCTCGCGCTCTTGCGGCTCGACCTCGTGGCCGCCATCGAGGTGCTCGACTCCGGGCTCCCCGGCAAGCTCCACTTCGCCCACCTGCTCCCGGGCGCCTCGGGCGAGATGTGGAAGGACGAGACCGTCCCCACCGTCTTCGACGCCGGCTTCTACGACGCGCTCCAGAACACCCTCGCGCTCGAGGACGAGCTCGCCCGGGCCAGCTCCGCCCTGCGCAAGACCTCCGGCCGCGAGCGGGCCATCCTGGTGGGCGTGGGCGGCAGCACCAAGGGGCGCGGCAAGGGGCGTGGGCGCGCCGAGGCCGAGTCCTCGCTCGAGGAGCTGAAGGAGCTCTCGCGCACCGCCGGCGTGGAGGTGGTGGACGCGCTCCTCGCCATGCGGCGCGAGCCCGATCCGCGCTACCTCATCGGCAAGGGGAAGCTCGACGAGATCCTGCTGCGCTCGATGCAGCTCATGGCCGACGTCATCATCTTCGACGCCGACCTCTCGCCCTCGCAGGCCATCAACATCGCCGACGCCACCGCGCTCAAGATCCTCGACCGCACCCAGCTCATCCTCGACATCTTCGCCCAGCGGGCGCAGAGCGCCGAGGGCAAGCTCCAGGTGGAGCTGGCGCAGCTCAAGTACCTCTACCCGCGCCTCGTCGGCCGCGACGACTCGCTCTCGCGCCTCGCCGGCGGCATCGGCGGCCGCGGCCCCGGCGAGACCAAGCTCGAGATCG
The DNA here is from genome assembly GCF_023169965.1 of Anaeromyxobacter paludicola. Classification (NCBI taxonomy): domain Bacteria; kingdom Pseudomonadati; phylum Myxococcota; class Myxococcia; order Myxococcales; family Anaeromyxobacteraceae; genus Anaeromyxobacter; species Anaeromyxobacter paludicola. The sequence continues at coordinate 3,006,367 of NZ_AP025592.1, forward strand.
ATCGCCGCCGCGTGCGCGACCGGATCACCGCACTCGAGCGGCGCATCGACCAGGTGTCGGCGAGCCGGCAGGTGCGGCGCAAGCAGCGCAACGCCAACGGCCTGCCCATCCTCTCGATCGTCGGCTACACCAACGCCGGCAAGTCCACCCTGCTCAACGCGCTCACCGCGTCGGACGTGCTGGCGGAGAACAAGCTCTTCGCCACCCTCGACCCGACCAGCCGCCGGCTCCGCTTCCCGCGCGACCGCGAGGTGATCATCACCGACACGGTGGGCTTCATCCGCGACCTGCCGGAGGACCTCGTCACCGCCTTCCGCGCCACGCTCGAGGAGCTCGAGGACGCCGACCTCCTGCTCCACGTGGTGGACGCCTCCGATCCGAACCTCGACGCGCAGGTGGCGGCGGTGGAGAAGATCCTGGCCGAGCTCGAGCTCACCGGGAAGCCGCGGCTCCTGGTCCTCAACAAGATGGACCGGCTGCCGCCCGGCACCCCGCCCCCGCTCGCCGAGGGCGTCCCGGTCTCGGCGGTCACGCGCGAGGGGCTCCAGGCCCTGCTCCACGCCTGCGACCGGATCCTCTGGTCGGGCGGCCGGGTCGGGTTCGACGAGGTCGCGGCCGGCGCGCCGCGGCGCGAGATCGTCTAGGACACGGCTCCCACCCCACGGCACCTTCCTTTCGCGGTGATCGGCGCCCCAGGACGCCTCTCGCGGGGCGCCCGGAGACGGGATCTCGCGCCGGCCGCCCCGACCGGCTATGACGGCCGGCGATGGCCGACCCGTTCGCGCGCTTCGAGGCCGACGCCCACGCCGCCGTCGAGGCGCTCGCCCGTTACCTGCGCGAGTCCGCCGAGGGCCGGGGGCCCGTGCTCTCGCAGCCGCCCCTGCGCGAGCTCGCGGCCGGCCTCGAGGTGGCCCGCTGGATCCGGGAGGGAGGGCTCTCCGGCGCGCCCTTCCGGGAGTTCCTCGCGCGCTACCTCGGCGCCACCACGCGGCTGCACCACCCGGGCTACTTCGCCCACCAGGTGGCGGTGCCCGAGCCGCTCGGCGCCGTGGGCTCGCTCGTGGACGGCGTCACCGGCAACGCGATGGCGATCTACGAGATGGGGCCGGCCGCGGCGGCCATCGAGTTCGCCGTCCTCGACTGGATGCTCGCCAAGGTCGGCTTCACGCCGGCGCCCCTGCCCCCCGCGCCGCCCTCCCCGGCGCCGCACGGCGGGGGCGTCCTCACCCACGGCGGCTCCCTCGCGAACCTCACCGCGCTCGCCGCCGCCCGCGCCCGCGCCGCCCCGTCGGCCTGGCGCGACGGCGTGGGCGCCCGCCTCGCCGTGCTGGCGCCGGAGGCGGCGCACTACTCCATCAGCCGGGCGGTGGGGATCCTCGGCCTGGGCCAGGGCGCCCTCCGCGCCGCCCCCTGCGACGCCGACGGCCGGCTCGTGCCCGACCGGCTCCCGGCCGCCCTCGACGCCCTCCGCGACGAGGGGCGCGCCGTCATGGCGGTGGTGGCGAGCGCGTGCAGCACCGCGGCCGGGCTCTACGACCCCCTGCGCGAGGTGGGCGCGCTCTGCCGCGAGCGCGGCCTCTGGCTCCACGTGGACGGCGCGCACGGCGCCTCGGCGCTCCTCTCCGAGCGGCTGCGCCACCGGCTCGACGGGATCGCGCTCGCCGACTCGGTGGTCTGGGACGCGCACAAGATGCTGCGCACGCCGACCGTCTGCGCGGCGGTGCTGGTGCGCGACCACCGGACCCTCGACGGCGCCTTCCAGCAGGACGCGAGCTACCTCTTCCACGAGAAGGACGAGCCCGGCTTCGACTTCCTCCACCGCACCGTGGAGTGCACCAAGGCGGCGCTCGGGCTGCGGCTGTTCCTCGCGCTCGCCGCCGAGGGCGAGGGGGCGCTGGCGCGCTACGTGGAGCGGCAGACCGCGCTCGCCGCCGAGGCGGCGGCGCTCCTCGCGCGCACCCCCGGCTTCGAGGTGGCGGTGGCGCCGGAGAGCAACATCGTCTGCTTCCGGGTGGCCGGGAGCGACGAGCGGCAGCTCGAGCTCCGGCGGCGGCTCCTCGCGCAGGGGCGCCACTACGTCTCGAGCACCCTGTTCCGCGGCCGGCGCTGGCTCCGGCTCGCGCTCATGAACCCCGCCACGCGCCTCGAGGACGTGGCGGCCATGGCGGACGAGCTCCGCGCCCTCCTCGGCGCGGCGGAGGGCGGCGCATGCTGAAGCACAACGTCTACTTCGACGGGCTGGTGCAGAGCCTCGGCTACGAGCGGCTCGGCCAGCGGCAGACCATCGGCGTCATCTCGCCGGGCGAGTTCCACTTCGGCACCGACGCCGCCGAGCGGGTGACGCTCGTGTCGGGCGAGCTCTTCGTGCGCCCGCCGGGCGAGGCGAGCTGGCAGCTCTACCCGGCCGGCACCACCTTCGAGGTGGCCGGCAAGAGCGGCTTCGACGTGAAGGCGCTCGGGCCGGTCGCCTACCTCTGCGAGTACCTGTAGCCGCCGCTCACCCCGCCCGCGCCGGCGTCGCCGCCTCTCTCCCCGGCAGCCGCGCGAGCCCGGTGGCGAGCGCCGTGCCGGTGAAGATCACCGCCGACCCGAGGACCATCCGGGAGGTGAGCGGCTCGCCGAGGAAGACCGCGCCCCAGAGCACCGCGAAGGGGGGGATGAGGAAGGTCACCGAGACGGCCCGGGCCGGTCCCACGTGGGCGATGAGCCGGAAGAAGAGCACGTACGCGAAGGCGGTGCAGAGCACGGCGAGGAGCGTCACCGAGATCCAGGCCCGCGCCGAGACCGGGTGCGCCGGCCAGGCCCAGAGCGCCGCCGGCAGGAGCAGGAGCGCGGCGGCGGCCTGGCTGCCGGCGGCCACCGCGAGCGAGTTCACGCCGGCGAGCCGCCGCTTGGTGAAGCTCGCCGCCACGCCGTAGGAGAGCGTGGCGAGGAGCGCCGCCACCACCGCCAGCCCGGCGCCCCCGGGCTTGAACGAGGCCCGCCCCCAGACCAGGAAGGCAACCCCGGCGAACCCGACCGCGAGGCCGGCGGCGCGGCTCCGGTCGAGCCGGTCGCGCAGCCAGAAGTGGGCCACGAGCCCGCCCCAGAGCGGCGTGGTGGCGTTGAGGATGGAGGCGAACCCGGCCGTCACCGAGAGGGTGGCGTAGGTGAGCAGGCAGAACGGGAGCGCCGAGTTGAGCGCGCCCACCACCAGCACCGGCCAGAGCCGCCCCCGCAGATCGCCGAAGCCGCGGGTGGCCGCGAGCAGCGGCACGATGACGAGGGCGGCGATCCCGAGCCGCAGGCCCGCGAGCGTCACCGGCCCGAGCTCCGGGGCGGCCACCCGCATGAAGAGGAACGACCCGCCCCAGAGGGCGGCGAGGATCACCAGCTCGACGGCGTTGCGCAGGCCCAGGCGAGGCTCCCTTCCATCGTGGATGGGCTCCTCTTTACTCCGCGCGGAGCGACGCCTCCATCCGTTCCTCGCGCCTCCGCCCCTACGCCAGCAGCCGCTCGATGTCGGCCGGGTCGGCCGGCTTCGAGAGGTGGGCGTCGAAGCCCGCCTCGGCCGAGCGCTGCAGGTCGCCGGGCTGGGCGTAGCCGGAGAGCGCGATGAGCCGGGTCCGATCGCCGCACTCGCGCCGCAGCGCCCGCGCCACCTCGTAGCCGCTCATCCCGGGCAGCCCGAGGTCGCAGAGGACCGCCTCGGGCGGGCGGGCGCGCGCCTTCTCGATGGCGCTCGGCCCGTCGAAGGCCACCTCCACCTGGTGGCCGAAGAGCACCAGCAGCTCCGCCAGCGACTCCGCCGCGTCCACGTTGTCGTCCACCACCAGCACCCGGCGGCCGAGCAGCGCCCGCACCTGCGACGCCTCCCGCGAGCGCGCTCCCGCCTCGCCCGGCGGCTCGAGCGGCAGCTCCACGCGGAAGGTGCTGCCGCGCCCCGGACCCTCGCTGGAGGCGGAGGCGGTCCCGCCGTGCAGCTCGGCGAGCCCCTTCACGAGGGCGAGCCCGAGCCCCAGCCCGGCGCGCCCCTGCGCCAGCGCCTCCTCGGCCTGGACGAAGGGCTCGAAGACGCGCCCCAGGAGCTCCGGCGCGATCCCCACGCCGGTGTCGCTGACCGCGAGCGCCGCCTGCTGCGCGCCGCCCGTGACCGTGAGCCCGACGCGGCCGCCGGCCGGCGTGAACTTGGCCGCGTTCTGGAGCAGGTTCCCGACGAGCTGGGCGAGCCGGGTCGGGTCGGCGTGCATCCAGAGCGGCTCGGCGGGCAGCCGCACCTCGAGCGCCAGCCCCCGCTCCTCGAAGACCGCGCGCAGGTCCTCGGCGCTCCGCCGGGCCACCTCCACCAGGTCGAGCCGCTCCCGCCGCAGGCTCACCTTCCCGTGCACGATGCGGCTCACGTCGAGCAGGTCGTCCACGAGGCGGGTGAGGTGCTCCACCTGCCGCCCGATGACGTCCACGGCGCGGCGCGACTGCTCGCCGCCGGGCGGGGCGCGCCGCAGGAGGAACACCGAGTTGCGGATCGGCGCGAGCGGGTTGCGCAGCTCGTGCGAGAGCACGCCCAGGAAGTGGTCCTTCCGGCGGTCGGCCTCGCGCAGCGCCTCCTCGGCGCGGACGCGCTCGGTCTCGTCGCTGAAGAGGACGGCGAAGCGGCCCGGGGACGGGCAGTAGCAGCTCACGTTGAAGTGCCGGTCGAGGTCGCGGTTGTACATCCGGAACCGGACCGGCTGGCCGGTGAGCGCCACGCGGCCGTAGGTGTCGATCCAGCTCTGCTCGATCTGGGGGAGCACCTCGCGGATGGTGCCCGCGAGCGCCCGCTCCCGCGAGAGCCCGGACTGCCGCTCGAAGGCCTCGTTCACCTCGAGCAGCCGGAAGTCCACCGGCACCCCGCGCTCGTCGAGGATCGTCTCCCCGAGCGTGAACCCCTCGGTCATGTTGGCGAAGAGCGACCGGTAGCGCGCCTCGCTCTCCCGCAGCGCCTCCTCGTCCTGCTTCCGGGCGGTGACGTCGCGCGAGATGCCGAACAGGCCGACGATCCGGCCGCTCGCGTCGCGCCAGGGGCGCTTCTGGGAGAGCCAGAGGCGGCGCGTGCCGTCCGGCAGCGGGACCTCCTCGAGCAGCTCCTCGGTCGCGCCGGTCTCCATGATCCGGCGGTCGTTCTCCATCACCCGCCGCGCCGCCTCGGCGTCGTCGAGGAGCTCGGCGTCGGTCTTGCCGAGCGCCGCCTCGAGCGGCTTGCCGATGAGGGCGAGCGTGGCGGGGTTCGCGAACCGGAGCCGGCCGGCGCGATCCTTGGCGTAGATGACGTCGTCCGAGGAGTCGCTGATGGCGCGGAGGAGCGAGCCGCTGTCCACGGCCTCGGGCGCGGCGCCGCCAGGGCGTTCCGGGGCGGGCGCGGCGTCGGCCTCGCGTCGCGAGCGCGGGGAGATGGTGTCGTGGCCCGGCAACGTAGGGCAGCATACCGGCGCGCCCTCGGGGGCGCTCCGCATGTCCGATGGCCTGTCTGGGGCGTCCCCGTTCTGGCCACACCGCGTCATCCGTTCTAGATTCGGGCCATTTCCGTTCAGGGAGACCGAATGAGCGACCCGCGCCACACCTCCTCCCCCACCTCCGATCCGCTCGCGAGCGGCGTCGCCGAGGCGGCCGCCGCCAGGCCGGCCGCCGCCGCCTTCAAGCCCTACGTGGCCGCCGACCGGACCCTGCCCGAGCTCACCCTGAAGGCGGTGGTGGCCGGGGCCTGCTTCGGCATCCTCTTCGGCGCGGCGACCGTGTACCTCGCGCTCAAGGCCGGCCTCACCGTGTCGGCCTCGATCCCGGTCGCGGTGATCGCCATCTCGCTCGGCCGCAAGTTCCTCAAGACCACCATCCTCGAGAACAACATCATCCAGACCGCCGGCTCGGCCGGCGAGTCGATCGCGGCCGGCGTGGTCTTCACGCTCCCCGGGTTCCTGTTCCTCTCGGCCGACCCGGCCACCGGCTCCTCCATCGGCGCCGGCTACTTCAGCTACGTCACGCTCTTCGCGCTGGCGCTGGTGGGCGGCATCCTCGGCGTGCTGATGATGATCCCGCTGCGCCGGTCGCTCATCGTGAAGGAGCACGGGCAGCTCACCTACCCCGAGGGCGCCGCCTGCGCCTCGGTGCTCATCGCCGGCGACAAGGGCGGCGACTTCGCCCGCACCGCCTTCCAGGGCGTCGGGTTCGCGCTCGGCTACGCCGTGCTGCAGAAGGTCTTCCACGTCATCGCCGAGGTGCCGGCCTACGTCACCCGGCAGGCGAACAAGTGGCTCCCCTCCGCCACCGTGAACGGCGAGATCACCCCCGAGTACCTGGGCGTGGGCTACATCATCGGCCCGCGCATCGCCGGCGTGCTGGTCGCGGGCGGCGTGCTCGCCTGGCTCGGCCTCATCCCGCTGCTCGCGGTGCTGGTCCCGGGCGACGCCATCGCCACCCAGCTCCCCAAGGTCGGCTACCAGCCGGCGCAGTTCGGCTGGGATCCCGCCACCCACGCCTTCGCGAGCACCGCCCGCGCCGTCTACTACGCGTACATCCGCCAGGTCGGCGCCGGCGCGGTGGCGGCGGGCGGCTTCATCACCCTGCTCAAGACCGCCCCCACCATCTGGTCCTCGCTGCGCGACGGGCTCAAGTCCATGGGCGACAAGACCGCCGCCGCGTCGGTCTCGCGCACCGAGCGCGACCTCTCCTTCGGCACCGTCATCGCCGGCAGCCTCGGCCTGGTGGTGCTGCTCACCCTGCTGCCGCAGGTCCCGGGCCGGACCCTCCTCAACAAGGTCTTCATCGCCGTCCTGATCATCGCCTTCGGCTTCATCTTCGTGACCGTCTCCTCGCGCATCGTCGGCATCATCGGGTCGTCGTCGAACCCGATCTCGGGCATGACCATCGCGACGCTGATGGCGACCGCCATGGTCTTCGTGGGCCTGGGCTGGACCGGCAGCGCCTACGAGCCGATGGCGCTCGTGGTGGGCGGCATGGTCTGCATCGCCGCCGCCAACGCCGGCGCGACCAGCCAGGACCTCAAGACCGGCTTCCTGGTGGGCGCCACGCCGCGCTACCAGCAGCTCGCGCTCTTCGTGGGCGCCATCGTCTCGGCGCTGGTCATCGGCGTCACCGTGAAGGTGCTCGACACGCCGACCGGCGACCTCGCCCGGCAGGGCGTGGTGCACATGATCGGCACCGACAAGTTCCCGGCCCCGCAGGCGACGCTCATGGCCACGCTCATCAAGGGGCTCCTCTCCCTCAACCTCGACTGGACCTTCGTCCTGGTCGGCGCCTTCTTCGCCATCACCATGGAGCTCTGCGAGGTGAAGTCGCTCTCCTTCGCGGTCGGCCTCTACCTGCCGCTCTCCACCACGCTCCCCATCTTCGCGGGCGGCGCGATCAAGGGGATCGTGGACTGGGCCGCCGCGCGCAAGGGCGAGCCGGCGGAGGAGGGGGAGCTCGGCGGCGGCAGCCTCTTCGCGACCGGCCTCGTGGCCGGCGGCGCGCTCGCCGGCGTGGTGGTGGCGCTGCTCCAGGTGAACGACAACGTGGACGCGTTCATGAACCGCGTGCTCAACCTCCAGCCGGCGCTCGAGCGCGCGCTCGGGCAGGGCGGCTACCAGGTCCTCGGCGTCGGCGCCTTCGCCCTGCTCGGGGCGATCCTCTTCCGGGTGGCGCGCCGCTCCTCGAGCAGGTCGGCGTGAGCCCGGCGCGGCGGGGCGCTAGATCCCGTCCACGCATGCCGCGCCTCCCGCTCGCCGCGCTCCTCGGCGCGCTGGCGCTCCTCCCCGCCGCCTGCCGCTCCCGCGCGGAGCGCGGCGCGGAGGCGCCCGGCGCCGCGACGTCCCGGCCGCCCGCCCCCTTCGACTGGTCCCGCCCCGCGGCCTCGCTGGCGATGGACGCCGGGGAGGTGGCGGCGCGCCTCGGCCCGTTCGAGTGGGAGGCCACGGCGACCTGGACGGTGGTGAAGGCGAGCGACCCCGAGCACCCGATCCACGTCTCGGAGCGGCACCTGCTCCGGCAGCAGGCGAAGGGCGCCTTCCGGGTCTCGACCGAGCTCGACCCCGGGACCTGGCAGGGCGCCGAGACCGGCCGGACCCTCGTGTTCGACGGCGCGCGGACCTTCGCGCGCGGGCGCTGGTCGCCGGCTGGCGGGGCCTTCCGCGCGCGGCCCAACGACCGCGGCGAGGAGGCGCGGCGCCACCGCGAGGAGAGCTTCGGCCTCGCCGAGCAGGTGGCCCGGCTCTGCGGGCCGGCGCTGGAGCTCGCGCCGGCCGGCGAGCTCCGGGTGCTGGCGCGCGCCGCGCGGCGGTACGAGCTCCGGCTCGGCGCGGCCCGCCCGTCCCCGGCGACGCCGCCCGCGGGCCTCTCCTCGGACGACGACACCCGGCGCCGGCTCGGGCTGCTCGAGGGGAGGGTCCCGCAGGCGCTCGAGGGCGAGCTCGTCGCCGACGCCGAGACCGGCGCGCCGCTCGCGGTCCACCTCCGCGCGACCTTCGGCACCCGCGACGACCCGGGCGTCCGGGTGGACCTGTCGCTCGACGCCGCCGTGACCGGGGTGGGCGACCGGGTGCCGGCGGTGCAGGCGCCCGCGAAGCTCGCGCCCGAGCCGAAGGCCCACGGCGTCGCGCGCGCGCTCGAGGCGGTGGGGCTGCGCAAGAAGGGCGAGCCGCCCGCGGAGCGCGCGGAGCCCGGCGAGCCCGAGCCGGCCGAGCCCGAGGCGCCGTAGCCCCCCCCTCTCGCGCGGAGCGGGAGGGCCGGGGAGGGTGCGCGGCGCGACCACGCGACGCCGTCGCGCCACACCGTGCCTCCCCGGCCCGCCGGCCGGGAGCGCGAGAACATCGCTGCGGCGCTGGGTTTTCCTCGCGGAGGGCCCCCCGGCACGGCTCTCGCACCGCTCTGGCGGGCACAGCCCGGAGCCCCGCCATGATCCTCCTCCCCCTCCTGCTCGCGACCACCCTCGGCCAGTACGACCCGGACTACCCGCCGCCGCCCCCGCCGCCGCCGCCGCCCAGCTGGCGCTACCGGCCGGCGCCGCCGGCGCAGGGCGGCTACGAGCCGGCGCGCGGCGGCCTCGGCCTGGTCTGGATGCCGCTCGGCGTCACCGGCTTCAGCGAGGCCACCGGCAACACCGGCAGCTTCCCCGAGGGCCAGCTCAACGTCGAGCTGCGCCCGCCCACCGGCGGCGCGCGGCTGCGGGCCGGGTTCGAGTACGCCGAGGTGGCGCGCTCGGTCGAGGTCGGGCTCAAGTACGACTTCAACGATCGCGGGCAGGTCCGGCCGTTCGTCGGGGTGGCGCTCGGAGCCGGGTCGATCGACCCCCTGTCCGACTGGCACGCCACGCTCGGCGCCTCGGTGGGCGTGGACCTGTTCGTCACCCGCGACTTCTTCTTCAGCATGGAGCTCAAGGGGAAGCGCTTCAGCGGCGGCGACCGGCGCAGCGACGGCTGGTTCTACGATCCCTTCGGCTACACCGCGAGTCAGACCTCGTTCCAGCTCGGCTTCGGCATCTACCTCTAGCCTCCGAGGCGCGGTCGCGCGCCGCCGGCCCGCCCTGCCCCGTCGCGCCGAGGCGACATAGCTTCTGTCCAAGGGAGGATGGACACATGAAGCGAGCGATCATCGCGGGGCTCGCCCTGCTGGCGGGCGCCTGCGCCGGGAGCCGGGGGGAGCGGGGCGGCGACACGGTCTCGGAGGCCGACTACGGGCGGCTTCAACCGAACCAGACGCAGCAGGTGGACGACGCGCGGCAGCAGCAGCTGCAGGCGCAGGACGAGCTGGCCCGCGCGAAGCTGCGCATGACCGACGTGCAGCACGAGCAGGATCTGGCGAAGGCCGACCAGACCGCGGCCGACGCCGACATGAAGCGGGCCCAGGCCGAGACCAAGATCGCGGGCGACAGCAACGACCCCGGCCAGAAGCAGCGCGGGCAGGAGCTGACCCAGACCGCGACGCTCCACAAGAACGCGGCCGACGCGCACCTGGACTACGCCAAGTCGCTCGTCGAGGCCCGCCAGGCCGAGGTGGACGCGGCGCAGAAGCGGGTGGACCTCATGGCGGCGCGGGTGAACCACGCCAAGCTGCAGGCCATGCAGCAGTCGCAGATCCCGGCGGCCGGCAAGTACGACGCCGCGGCCATCACCAACAAGGTGACCAAGGCCGAGAACGACTACACGCAGGCGATGCAGAAGGCGCGGGACCTCGACACCCAGGCCACCGCGGCCCAGGGGCGCTGGCAGGACCTGAACCGGCAGCTCCAGGCCCGCATGGGCGGGACGAACCGCGGGTGAGGTCGCGGCGCGGCCCGCGTCCGCGTCAGCCGCGGTGCCGCGCCCACTCCACCTTGAGGCAGCGATCCTGCACGACGCGGATGCCGGCGCGGGCGAGCCGCTCGGCCGCCGCGTCGTTCCTGATCCCGAGCTGGAACCAGACCGCCCGCGGCCGCTTCGCGAGCAGGTCGTCCACGTGCGCCGGGATGTCGGCCGGGCGGCGGAAGACGTCGACGACGTCGAGGTCCCCGGGCACGTCCGCCACCCTCCGGTAGACCTTCTCGCCCAGGATCTCCGTCGCCTCGGGGTAGTAGACCGGCACCGGGACGATCTCGACCCCGCGCGCCTGCAGCACCGCCGGCACGTCGTGGGCCGGCTGCCCCGCCGCCACCTCGGTCTTGATCCCCAGCACCGCCACCCGCTTCACCGAAGCGAGCAGCGCGCCGATCCCCTCGTCCGTGTCGATCAGGTTCTCGCGCCAGTCGGCCATGCCGGTCTCTTTACGGCGCCGCCCCCGGGGCGCAAGACGCCCGCTCGGCCGGTGAACGCACATGTAGGCAAGCGCGCGATATCACTTGGGTTCCGATCCTCCCGCCGGCGACGAAAACTGGACGGGGCCCGGCGGCCGCCTAGCATGGCTCTCGGAAAGGGAGAGCGATGGAAAAGAAGCGGTCCGCGACGGCGGTGGTCACCGAGGGACAGGCCCAGGCCGCGCTGCGGAAGGGGGCGCTGCGGGCGCTCGACAAGACCGAGGAGAGCGTGCTGCGCATGCGGCTCGGCGCCTCGCTGCCCGGGGCCGCGCCGCTCACGCGCGTCGAGCTCCTGTCCGACGCCCAGATCGAGCTGCTCTCCTACGAGATCGAGGCCTACCTCGAGCTGCGCGCGCGCGGCCTCGCCCCTCGCCGCCGGGCGCGGGCGGCCGCGGCGCCGGCCAAGGCGCCGCCTCGCACGGTCGCGCCCGCGGCCGTGCCGGAGCGCAAGGCCAAGATCCTCTCGGCCCTGAAGCGCAAGCGCTAGGCGCGCGCGGGCTCCCGGCTCGCCGCCACCCGCGCCAGCAGCCGCTCGAGCGCGGCGGGATCGGGCGGCTTGGCCACGTGCTCGTCGAAGCCGGCCTCGGCCGCCCGGCGCCGGTCCTCCGGCTGGGCGTAGCCGCTCACCGCCACCAGCCGGGCGCCGCGGAGCGCCGGGTCCGCCCGGAACGCGCTCGCCACCTCGTACCCGCTCATCCCCGGCAGCCCGATGTCGCAGAGCAAGACGTCGGGCGGCGCCGCGCGCGCCTCGGCCAGCGCGTCCGGACCGGCGTGGGCCAGCCGGACCTCGTGTCCGAAGGCCTCCACCAGCTCCACGAGCGAGTCCGCCACGTCCCGGTTGTCCTCGACCACCAGCACGCGCAGCCGGCGCGGCGCCGCGGTGTCCGCCAGCGCCGCCTCCGCCCGGGCGGCGGCCGGCGCGGACAGCGGCAGCCAGACCGTGAACTCCGCGCCCATCCCCGGCCCGGCGCTGGCGGCCGCGACCCTGCCCCCGTGCATCTCGGCGAGCCCCTTCACGAGCGCGAGGCCGAGCCCCAGCCCACCCGCCGAGCGCGCCAGGGTCCGCTCCGCCTGGACGAACGGCTGGAACACCCGCGCCAGCAGCTCGGGCTCGATGCCCGCCCCGGTGTCGCGGACCCGGAGCTCGGCGCCGTCGCCGGCCCGGGCCAGCGACAGCGTCACCGCGCCGCCGGACTTCGAGAACTTGACCGCGTTCTGGAGCAGGTTGCCCGCGATCTGGGCGATGCGGGTCGGATCGGCGTCCACCCACAGCGGCTCGCCGGGCGCCTCGATCCGGAGCTCGAGGCCGGCCTGCTCGGCCATGGCCCGGTGGTCCTCCCCGGCGCGGCGCACCAGCGCGCCGAGCTCGAGCGGCTCCCGGCGGAGCTCGACCCGTCCCCGGGTGATGCGCGTCACGTCGAGCAGGTCGTCCACCATGCGCGCGAGGTGCTCCACCTGCCGATCGATCACCCCGAGCATCCGCTCCAGGCGGGCGGGATCGGCGGCGGCGCCGCGGTTCAGCAGGTAGACCGCGTTTCGGATGGGCGCGAGCGGGTTGCGCAGCTCGTGCGAGAGGACGCTCAGGAACTCGTCCTTGCGCCGATCCACGCTCTCCAGCTCTCCGGCCAGCGTGCGGTAGCGCGCCTCGCTCTCCTCGAGGGCGCGCCGCGCCTCCTTCTCGGCCGTGAGGTCGAGCACGAAGACCGCCACCCCGTCGGCCTGACGCGTGCTCCCGACCAGCACCGGCACCCGCGTGCCGTCTGGCCGCACGTGCCAGCGCTCGTGGCGCGGGCCGAGCCCTGGCTGCGCCCACTCCGGCGCCGGGCCGCGCTGGAGCCGGAAGCGCTCCGCCTCGAGCTCCGCGCGCGAGCGGCCCAGGATGCGCAGGTACTCGTCGTTGGCGAACTCGAGCCCGCCGGCGCCGTCGAGGAAGGCGATGCCGATGGGCGCGTCGCGCGCGAAGCGCTGGAACCGCGTCGCCTGCGCCTCGAGCGCGGTCAGCCGGAGCTGCCGCCCGAGCAGGCTGCCCGCCCGCGGAGCCTCCGGCCCCGCCGCCCGCTTGCGCCGCGAGGCGTGCACCACCCAGGCCGAGGTCAGGCCGACGAGGACCAGCCCGGCCAGCGCCACCGGATCGAAGTTCGCGCCGGGGAGCAGCAGCCAGGCCGCGGCGCAGGCCAGCCCCGAGAGGGCGGCCGCCAGGAGCCCGGGCCACAGCCCCCCGAGGTACGCGGCCACCAGGGCCGGCGGGACGAACAGCAGGAGCCTGAGCCCGGCCGCCCGGGGCCCGACGGCGGCCGCGGCGAGCCAGGCGGCGCCGGTGAGCGCGAGCGGGATCAGGGACGCTCTCGCGCATCGGGGCGCGGTGGCGGCGGCGGCGGACGTCATGACCCGGGCGCGCCGACCGTGACGTGCCGGCGACGCCCGCTCTCCTTTAGCGCGGGACCGCCGCGGCGGCAGCGGCTCGCCCGGGCGTGGCACCCCGGAGGACGAGGGGCCGGCCTGGTGGCGCGGGGGGGCGGGCCGTTATGTCAGCCGGATGCCACGCCGGCAGCTGCTCGAGGTCGGGGAGGTCGCCGCGCTGCTCGGGCGCGACGAGCCGCTCCTGCTCGCCGGCGACGAGGCGCTCCTGCGCCGGCTGCCGCCGGGGCGCTGGATCGCGGGCACCATCCCCTACTTCATGACCGAGGCCGGCGGGGTGGTGGACCGGGAGCGGATCTTCGTGGAGCACCTGCCGCCCGGCGTGGACTGCCTCGGGATCCGCCGGTACGGCGAGGAGGAGATCTCGCGCGTCTACGCCGACCTGCCCGAGGGCGCGCTGGCCGCGATGATCGCCCCGTGCTGGAGCCGGGTCCACCTCGCCTTCGCGCTCCACGCCCCGCGCTACCCGGGGTTCGCGACCGCGCCGCTCTTCGGCTGGATCGCCGGCGTCCACCTGTCGGAGCTCGGCGCGTCCGCGCCGCGCGTCTTCGACGGCAGCGCCGCCGAGCCGCTGTCGGACCAGGCGATCGTGATGCAGCTCTCCCTCGCGCCGGGCAAGGTGCCCGACCTCGGCATCGTCAACGTCTTCGAGAGGGGGGACGGGCCGACCCTCACCTTCCCCGAGACCGGGTTCACGGCAGCGACGGTCGCGGTGGACGGCCGTCCGGAGCCGCTGGTCGGGTACCTGGAGCGGAGCGGGCTCGACACCCGGTTGCCCCTGGTGGCCGACTACGCCGGCGCCTCGATCAACGTCAGCTTCCAGTCGGTGGACCGGGAGCGCGGCGAGGTCCGCTTCTTCGCGCCGGTGTTCGCCGGGGTGGAGTACCAGCACGCGCGGCCGCTCCCCGACTCCGTCCGCGCCTTCGCCTCGGCGCTGCCCACCGGGCTGGGCCGGCGCGTCGCCTTCTCCTGCAACTGCGTCCTGAACTACGTGAACCTGGAGCTCGAGGGCCGGCGCATCGGCGACGTGGTGGGCCCGATGACCTTCGGCGAGATCGCCTACCAGCTCCTCAACCAGACCCTGGTCTACCTCTGCATCTCGGAGGGCGACTGACGCCGGCAGGGAGGTCGCCCCGAGCGAGGCACGTCCGTCCGGATTACGATGGGGCTCCAGGAAGGGGGCCTCCCATGGACGTCGAGCTGAGCTACGGCCGCGGCACCTTGCCGGTCCGGCTGCCGGAGGGCGTGGAGGCGACGGTCCTCCGCAAGCCGGAGATGCCGGTGCTGCCCGACCCCGAGGGCGCGGTGGCCGAGGCGCTCCGCGCGCCGGTGGAGGCGCGGCCGCTCGAGGAGGAGGCGCGCGGCGCCCGCTCGGCCTGCGTCCTCGTCTGCGACATCACCCGCCCGGTGCCGAACCGGCTCATCCTCCCGGCCGCGCTCCGCGCGCTGCTCGCGGCCGGGCTCGCGCCGGAGGACGTCCGCGTGCTGGTCGCGACCGGCCTCCACCGGCCCAACCTCGGCCAGGAGCTCGAGGAGCTCATCGGCGATCCCTGGGTGCTGCGGACCTTCCGCGTCGAGAACCACGACGCGCGCGACGACGCGGCGCACGTGGACCTGGGGCGCACCGCCGCGGGCACGCCGGTGAAGCTCGACCGGCGCTTCGCCGAGGCCGACCTCAAGCTCGTGACCGGGCTCGTGGAGCCGCACTTCATGGCGGGCTACTCGGGCGGCCGCAAGGTGATCGCGCCGGGCGTGGCGCACCGGGACACCATCACCACCTTCCACAACTTCCGCTTCATGTCCCACCCCCGGGCGGAGAACTGCGTCCTCGACGGGAATCCGCTCCACTCGGAGCAGCTCGCCATCGCCGGGATGCTGGGGCGGGTGCTCGCCGTGAACGCCGTCCTCGACGAGGCGCGGCGCCTCTCCTTCGTGAGCTACGGGGAGCTCGCCGCGAGCCACGCCCGGGCGGTCGCCTTCGTCGAGCGCTACGCGGTGGTGCCGGTGGGGCGGCGCTTCCAGACCGTCGTCACCAGCGCGGCCGGCTACCCGCTCGACAAGACCTACTACCAGACGGTGAAGGGGATGGTGGCGCCGATGGACATCCTCGCGCCCGGCGCCGACCTCGTCATCGCCTCGGAGTGCTCGGAGGGGATGGGCTCGCGCGAGTACGTGGACGCGCAGCGGCGGCTCGTGGAGCTGGGCGCCGACGGCTTCCTGCGCGCCATCTCCGGGAAGCCGTTCGCCGACGTGGACGAGTGGCAGACGCAGATGCAGCTCAAGCCGATGCGCGGCGCGCGCGTTCTCCTCTACGCGCCGCGGCTCTCCGCGAAGGACCAGGCGCTCACCGGCGTGGAGGTCGTCGCCTCCGTCGAGGAGGCGGTGCGGCGGAGCGTGGCGCGGAGCGGCGACCGGCACGTCGCGGTGATCCCAGAGGGGCCCTACGTGGTCCCCGTCTACCGCGCCGGCGCCGATTCCTGAACGGCCGGGTCGTCGTGACCCCAGTTTCGTGGCCCTGGGTCCACGCTGCGCGTAGGCGCAGGTGCGCCCCGGGATCGGCTTGTCGAGCGAGATCCGGTGTTTTCACCCAATGGGTGGGGCATATGCCCGATCAAAGGGTCACCCCATGTGGGTGCCTCACGGGTGCGCAGTTTCTGCATACTCAAAAAACGCAGTCCCAACCGGACCGGTAAGCTTTCGACCCCGTCCGGCGCCCGACCGCGCGGTGCTCCCTCCATGGAGGGAGCAACCGGAATGTGACTTGCACTCCGTGCCGGCATGTACCGATTCGAGTCGTGCGCCTCGGGGGGCGACGATGCGCGGCGTTCCGCGCTCCACCTACTCCGCCGCACACTGCTCGTCGCCCTGGGCGCGCTCGTCCTGTGGGCCGGGCCGGCCGGCGCCCAGACCAAGACCTACCGCTGGCAGCCCAACGACAACACCGGCACCTTCGGCGGCTACACGGTGAGCTACGGGGCCTGGTACAACTCCTGGGGGTGCAGCGCCGCCTCGAACGTCGTCCAGCGGCGCGTCACCTCGATGAACACCAGCAGCACCTTCGCCTGCAACACCGGCACGTACGTCTCGACGTCCCAGAGCGGTCCGTTCGAGCTGCTGCTCGCCATCAGCGACGCGGCCTACGCGGCGGACACCCTCGTCACCGGCAAGAGCACCGGCACCCGGATCGCGCTCAACAAGAGCGTCAGCCTGCCGGTCACCGTTCGGATCACGCTCGGCTACGCGTCGGGCGGCTACCTCTACCCGTGGGGCTACACCGAGGTGCCGGTCAACGGGGCCGGCGTCATCACCCCCGACCTCTCCCGGATCTCGGGCGTGGCCCCGGCCGGCACCAACCTCGCCATGCAGGTGGCCCTGGTCACCAACAGCGGCGGCGACTCGGTCACCGTCTACGTGGGCGACTCGCGCGCGACCGGCGACGCCTCGGGCACGCTGGTGGTGGACGAGGGCACCTCGGGCACCGTCACCATCGCCGACGTCGCCACCAAGGAGGCGAACAACGGCCTCGTCGTGGCCCCCGGCAGCGGCGCCATCGTGCTCGACGGCTTCCTCGTCTCGACCACCTCCAACACCAGCCCGTCGATCTTCACCGTCACCCTCGCCTTCGACGCCGGCACGGCCGAGGCGGTGAGCCTGGTCGAGGTGACCGACTCGACGGGCGCCACCGTCTACGGCTCGGTCTCGAACCCGGGGGTGGACACGTTCGACGTCGCGCTCAACCCGGCCATCTTCGCCACCACCACGCCGACCGAGTACCGGGTGCGGGTCACGCCCAAGAGCCAGACCGCCCTGCCGAGCGTGAAGAACTGGACCGTCCGCGGCGTCGTCTACGGCGCCATGAGCGCGCTCCCGGCCACCATCACCGACGCGGACAGCGCCCGCATCGTGATCGACAACCTGCCGCCGTCGCCGCCGAGCGGCCTCGTCGCCCAGGCGGGCGCCAGCCAGGAGAGCCTGGGCTGGACCAACCCGCTCAACGTGGACCTCAGCCAGGTGGTGGTGGTCCGCGGCACCTCGGCCACCTTCACCGGCGCGCCGGTGGACGGGACCACCTACGCCGTGGGCAACGCCATCGGCAACGGCACGGTGGCCTGCGTGGTGGCGAAGCCCGGCGCGACCTGCACCGACACGCAGGCGAGCGGCGCCTGGTACTACCAGGCCTTCGCGGTGGACCTGTACGGCAACTACTCGGCCGCGAGCAACGTGGCCGGGCCGGTCGCGCCCGGCGCGACCACCACCCTCGCCGACGGCGCCCCCGCGGCCGCGAGCGTCTCCCCGCTCTGCCCCGGCAGCGCCATGACCTTCGCCGACGCCTTCAGCCTGCAGGCGAGCAGCGGCGCGGCCGACACCGTCACCGGGCTCACCGTGCGGCTCGCGGCGGGCACCTCCCCGCAGGTGGCGGCCGTCACCCTCACCGACGCGAACAACGTCGTCCTCGCCACCGGGACGCGCCCGTCCGCCGGCGACGACTGGACCTTCACCGGCCTCTCGCTCCCGGTGCCGGTGTCGCCGGCCGCCGCGGGGCAGTACCGGATCCAGCTCACGCCGCAGCCGCACACGCTGCTCCCCGAGGTCCCGGGCGCCACCTACGCGCTCACGGCCCGCGTGGTCGGGGCGACCAAGGCGCTCTCGACGAACCTCCTCGTCACCGACACCGCCGAGGCGACCCTCAGCCTCGACAACTCGTCGCCCGCCGCGGTGACCGGCCTCACCGCGTCCAGCCCCGGCTCCGGCCAGATGACCGTGAGCTGGACCAGCACCGGCGGGTACACCCTGCTGGCGCGCAGCACCGCGCCGATCACGCGCGGGGCGCCGGCCGAGGGCACCGCCACCTACAACCCCGGCGACGCCCTCGCGACCAACGTCGCCGTGGCCTGCACCGGGAACATCGCGACCTGCACCGACACCGGCCTCGTGAACGGCACCACCTACTACTACCGGGCGTTCACCCGGGACTCCTGCGCCAACTGGTCGCTGGGCGCCGACGTGTACGGCGGCCCCTCGGTGACCCTGCCGACCGGCACCGTCGCGACCGTCACGACCCAGCCCACGGGGTCGATCACCCGCGGCGGCGCGCCGGTCATCGCCGGCTACGTCAAGCTCACTGCCGGCGCGAGCGGCAGCGTGACGCTCGGGCAGATCGCCGTCGCCAACGCGGCGGCGACCTCTCCCGCGGCGGCCGACACCGACATCGCGAGCGTGGTGATCGCGAACGACACCACCGGCGCGGTCCTCGGCGTGGCCACCTGGAACGCCAGCGCCGCCCGCTACGTGCTGTCCGGGCTCTCGACCACCGTCCCGGCGGGCAGCACCCTGACCCTGCGGGTGACGGTGGCCGCGGCGCGCGCCGCGACCATCGGCGCGCAGTTCCAGCTCCGGGTGGCGCCCGCCGACGTCACGCTCGCGGCCCCCGCCGCGACCGCCGGCTCGACCGTGACCGGGAACGCCTTCGCCATCGTCGCCGGCGCCATCGCCGAGGGCAGCACCACCGGGTACTCGCTCCTGCCGCAGGTGTCGATCGTGAACCCGTCCGACAACAAGGTGCTGAGCGGCGGGTTCCGGCTCCAGGTCCACGTCTGGAGCCCGACCGCCAACGGCGTGGCCGACCTGCTCTCGTACACCTACTCGACCAACGGCTCCGCCCCGGACTGCACCGGCACGGCCAAGACCCTCACCCAGAGCGGCAACTACCAGCTCGGGCAGCGCGCCGGGATCTTCGAGGCGCAGGTCTCCACGCTCCCCCAGGGCAGCTACATCCTGCGGGCCTGCGCCCGGACCAGCGACGGCGTGGTGCAGGCGCGCGCGGTCAACTTCGTGGTGAAGGCCGGGAACGCCGGGGACGGCAACCTCCTCGTCCGCGACAACTCCGAGCAGCTCTGCACCGACTGCCACAACCTGCGCTCCCACTCCTCCGAGACCACGAGCCGCAAGTACGGCTCCTTCGCCATCGGCTGCCGCGACTGCCACGCGCCGCACGGCAGCAAGAACACCTACCTCGTGAAGGGCCAGATCACGCCCCCGGCGGTGAACGGCGTGCAGGCCCCGCGGACGGTCAACTTCAAGAAGACCAGCGGCGACTCCGGGGTGAGCGGCAGCGATCCGAACGCCTCCTTCATCAACTCCGACGGGACCGGCCCCTGCCAGACCTGCCACACCCGCACCTCGAACCCGTGGGACTCGACGGTGCCGCGCTGGCGCAACACCGGCAACTCCGACAGCCACTACTCCCAGAAGGCCGGGACGACGTCCTGCTTCAACTGCCACAAGCACAAGAACGGCTTCAGCCCGGAGAGCCGCGGCGGCGACTCCTGCGACCAGTGCCACCAGAAGATCTGGGAGCGCATGAGCGGCACCGTGGCGAAGGTCTCGCGCCACCCCATCGGCAACGTGCCCGGCACGAACACCTCGCCGGTGGACAACAACATCTCCTGGACCACCGGGCCGCTCAAGACCGCCAACGACCCGTCGGTGCGCTCCTGCCTCAACATGTGCCACCCGGACAAGCGGCACAACGAGCCGGGCGGCTGGACCCACGCCTTCGGCGTCTACGGCGACCCCACCACCGGCACCAGCCGGGCGGTGACGCGCGGCAGCGACGGCGAGATCGTGACCGGCAACGTCTCCGACAGCGACTTCGACGCCACCAAGACCGGCGGCGGGCTCTGCGCCGGGTGCCACCAGCAGCCCATCAACTCCGGCGGCTACACCATCTCGAAGGACACCTTCGGCGGCACGGCGCACGACTTCGACTCGGACGTGGTCTGGGGCACCTGGGGCTACACCATGCGCGACGGCTCGCGCTTCCGCCGCAACTGCACCAAGTGCCACTCGGATCGGGCGGACAAGCAGCCCACCGACGACACCTACCCCTTCGGCGCGGTCCACTACTCCGACTACCCGAAGCTCCTCGCCGGCTCGCTCAAGCCGGGCACCGACGGCCAGGCCGTCTTCCTCTGCTTCAACTGCCACGGCAACGGCGTCATCGGCGTGAACCGCTCGAACGACCTCGCCTCGCCCACCAACAAGTTCTACGCCCACCCGGTCGCGACCGACACGCAGCACCAGCTCGGCGACGCCGAGTACAACGCCGCCGCCTGGGGCAACGAGCTCGGCAACGGGCCGGGCACGCGCCACGCGAGCTGCCTCGACTGCCACGTCACCCACCTCGCCAAGCGCGGCGGCCACTCGTACATCAGCGGCACGGTCTCGGTGGCGGCGGGCAGCACCGCGGTGACCGGGGTGGACACCCGCTGGACCTCCTTCTACGTCGGCGGTCGCATCAAGTTCGGCTCGACCACCTTCGACACCGGCCGCACCGCCACCTGGTACACCATCGCCTCGGTGGCGAGCCCGACCTCCCTCACGCTCACCGCGGCCCCCAGCACGGCCTACTCCGGCGTCCCCTACCGCATCGAGCAGATGACCAACAAGGCCGGCCCGGCGGTGGACGGCGCCTGGGGCGTGGTGCCGAACTGGGCTCGCATCGCCGCCGGCGCCAAGGCCGCGAGCGACCTCGACGTCACCAAGAAGAAGCTCGCCTACAACTCGGACCTCGAGGCGTACCTCTGCATGAAGTGCCACTCCAGCTACTGGTGGGGGAGCGCCACGCCGCCGGTGTCGCGGTCCGGCTTCAGCTACTACATGGGCACGGCCTCGTTCACCAACGGGAGCACCACGGTGACCGGCCAGAACACCACCACCACCTACACGTACGGCTCCACCAGCACCACCTCCGGCTGGCTGCCCACCGCCAACCCCGGCCGCTACGTGGGCGCCCTGATCCAGAACGCCGCCGACGGCACCTGGTACAAGATCGTGAGCGTCCAGAGCAACACCCAGCTCACCATCG
Organism: Anaeromyxobacter paludicola; assembly: GCF_023169965.1. NCBI lineage: Bacteria > Pseudomonadati > Myxococcota > Myxococcia > Myxococcales > Anaeromyxobacteraceae > Anaeromyxobacter > Anaeromyxobacter paludicola. Next base: position 3,027,426 of record NZ_AP025592.1, read on the forward strand.
ACCGGGCCTACGCCGGGACCACCGTGAGCGCGCAGCCGTACGCCATCCAGATGGCCCACACCGACCAGCTGCAGGAGTTCAACCCGGCCAACAAGGGCTACCACCCGGTGTTCCAGTCGCGCACCACCCAGACCGGCTACGGCACGGGCTCCATCGGCGATCCCAGCGTGGCGGGCAAGTACTGGCCGGTGACGCAGAACATCCTCTCGCCCTGGACCATGACGAGCACCATGACCTGCAGCGACTGCCACGAGGCCGACACCCCGAACGACGCGGGCGGCCCGCACGGCTCCTCCTACAAGTTCATGCTCAAGGGGCCGAACCGGATCTGGGACGAGAACGTGAAGAACTCGAGCTCGGGCATGCCGGCCGGGACCTTCTGCGCCAACTGCCACGACGCGACCTTCCCCACCTCCGGCACCACCAAGAGCCGCTTCCCGGAGCACCGGATCGGCGACCACGCCGGGAAGATCTGCTTCGACTGCCACAACGCCATCCCGCACGGCTCCTCGAGCGTCGGCATGCTCAACAACGGCAGCGGCACCGGGTTCAGCGACCACGTCTACCCGTACGACCAGTCGGTGAGCGGCAAGCGGCTCTACATCAACTCCGTCCCCTCCAGCGGCTACTTCGACCAGCAGAGCTACTGCGGCTGCAGCAGCCCCTCGCAGCACGGCTAGGACGAGACGGCGGCGGCGCCCGGGAGGGGGCGCCGCCGCCGGCCGTTCGCCCGCGCGAGGTCCTGCTCGCGCGCGACGGCTACCCGAGCAGCGCGAGGAGGCGGGCCGCGCCGAGCGCCGCCGGAGGCTCCTCCCCGCCCCGCTCGCCGCCCGAGACGAACAGCTCGGCCGCGCCCTCGGCGGCGCGCGGGTGGCGCCGAGCGCCCCGCTCGCCGCCCGAGACGAGCAGCTCGGCCGCGCCCTCGGCGGCGTGCGGGTGGCGCCGAGCGCCCCGCTCGCCGCCCGAGACGAGCAGCCCGGCCGCGCCCTCGGCGGCGCGCGGGTTGCGCCACCAGTCCTCGTCGTAGCGCTCGAGCCACTCGCGCCGCAGCGCCTCGGCGCGCGCGGCCCCGGCGAGCCGGGCGGCGTGCCGTTCGGCGCCGCCGTCGCGGGCGGCGAGGACGTCCGGCCAGTCGGCCAGCGTGGCGCGGGCGAAGGCGTCGCGGTGCGCCTCGCGCAGGGCGGCCCCGGAGCAGCCCCGGTCGGCCTCGGCGGCCAAGCGCAGCGCGGCGGCGGCGCAGCGGAGCTGGAAGAGCTGCCGGAGCGCGAGCAGCCGCTGGGCGTCGCGCAGGCGCCCCCGCTCCACCCCGAGCCGCTTCTCGAGGACGGCCGGCTCGAGGAGCAGGCCCGCGAGGAGCGACCCGAGCTGGGCCGGGAACGGCAGCGGCCGCCGGTGCGGCGGGAGCGGCCCCGCGGCGGCGAGGGCGGCGCCCGCGGCGAGGAACAGGTCCTGCCAGTCGCCGGCCCCTCCGCGCGGCCGGAAGGAGACGCGCGCCCCGTGCGCGTGGGCGCCGGGCCACTTGGCCGGGCGCGGCTCGGCGTCCACCCGGATCCGGGCGAGCGGCAGCCCGAGCGGCGAGGCGAGCCCCTCGAGCTCGCGGGCCAGCATCCCGGGCCGGAAGGCGCCCTCGAGCGGACGCAGCGCGAGCAGGTGCAGGAGGTCGGCCCGGGCGAGGTCGCCCTGCGGGCGCGGCGAGAGCCCCAGCTCGCGCCGGGCGAGCCAGCCGAGCACGTCGGCCCAGGCGTCGTCGGTGGCGGCGAGCAGCTCGTCGCCCCCCACCACGGCGTCCCAGTCGGGCGCGAGGCCGACCTCGGCGCGCGCCCGAGCCCGCTCCTCCACCCAGGCCTCGCGGTCGGGGGCGGCGGCCTCGCAGGCCTCGGCGAGGGCGCGACCGAGCCAGCGGCGGCGCTCGCGGTCGGGCTCGGCGAGGAGCCGCAGCGACGCGTCGGCGAGCCCGATCGGGCCGTCCGGCCCGAGACCGGTGGCGCGCGCCTCGGCGGCCCGCCAGCGCTCCTCCCGCCCGGCGGCGGCCCGCTCGGCGCGGAGGGTGGCCACCCGCGCGGCGAGCGCGCCCTCGCCGGCCTCGCGCAGCCGGCGCACCGTCTCGCGGTGCGCGGCCGCGGGGCGGCGCGCGAAGGCGCCCGAGAGGTCGGGCTCGAGGTCGATGCCGGCCACGTGCCGGTGGCGCGCCTCGTCGAGCGCCGCCGCGAGCGCGTCCACCTCCGCCGCCACCTGCACCGGCTCGAGCCGCTCCTCCATTCCCGTTCGCTCCTCGTGCCCTTTTCCCGCGGCGCCCGCGGTGGTATGCCAGCCTCGACGGCCCCAGGGGACCGCGCCGCCGGGTCTGCTTCGCCCGCGGCCGCCCTCGCGGACGCCCGCTTGACAGCGTGCCAGCGGGCCTTAGGTTCGACAACCGGAGAGTCTCACCACCATGCCCATCTACGAGTACGACTGCCCCAAGTGCGGGCGCTTCGAGGTCCTGCAGAAGATGTCGGCCGCCCCGCTCAAGAAGCACGACGTGTGCGGGTCGAAGGTCACCAAGGCGATGAGCGCCAGCTCCTTCGCCTTCAAGGGCTCGGGCTTCTACATCACCGACTACAAGAAGGGGAGCGCCTCCCCGTGCGCCAGCGCCTCGCCCAAGAGCCAGGCCTGCGCGAGCTGCCCGGCCAAGGACGGCAAGGCGGCCTGACCGCGTGAGGTCCCTCGAGCTGCGCGCCACCCGCGCCGACGACGGCGAGCGGCTCGACCGGTTCATCGCCGCCCGCGGCGGCATCTCGCGCGGCCTCGCCCGGCGCGCGCTCGAGGCCGGCGGCGTCTTCCTCGAGGGGAAGCGCTGCAAGGTCGCCTCGCGGCAGATCTGGGCGGGGCAGGCGGTCACGGTCCACCTCGAGGAGGGCGGCCGCGCCGCCGGGGCGCCCGCGCCGCTCGCCCCGGCGCGCCTCCTCTTCGCCGACGCCGACCTGTGCGTCGTGGACAAGCCTGCCGGCGTGCCGGCGCAGCCCACCCTCACCACCGACCGGGGCGCGCTCCCCGAGCTCGCCGCCGCGCTCCTCGGCGCGCCGGTGACGCTGGTGCACCGGCTCGACCGCGAGACCTCGGGCGTGACCGCGTTCGCGCGGACCGCCGAAGCGGCGCGGGCGCTCGCCGAGCAGTTCCGGACCGGCGTCCCGGAGAAGACCTACCTCGCCCTCTGCGCCAGGGCGCCCTCGCCGCCGGAGGGGCGGATCGACGCCCCGCTCGGCCCCGACCCGCTGCGCAAGGGGATGCGGAAGGTCGATCCGCGCGGCGAGCCGGCCGCCACCCGCTACCGCACGCTCGCGGTCGGCCCGGGCGGCGAGGCGCTCGTGGAGGCGCGGCCGGAGACCGGGCGCACGCACCAGATCCGCGTCCACCTCGCGCACCTCGGCGCCTCGCTCCTCGGGGATCCGCGCTACGGCGGGCCGCGCCGGGTGGGCGAGCTGCGCGTGCCGCGGGTGATGCTGCACGCGAGGCGGCTCGAGCTGCCCCACCCCGCCGGCGGCGCGCCGATGGCGTTCGAGGCGCCGGTGCCGGACGACCTCGCCGGGCTGGCGACGGCGCTCGGGCTGGCGCTCCCGGCGCGCTGAGCGCGCCCCCCTGGACAAGGCCCGCCCGATGCAACTGCGGGTGACCGGCCGCCGCGCGTCACCTTTGCGATTCACCGTGCGTGAGCTTGCAGGCACCGGCGGGTGGGCGCGGGTGGGCGCGCCTCGCCCCCGCTACGCCACGCACCGGAAGTCGCGCACCTCCACGAAGCCCTGCTTCGCGAGCTCGGCGCGGATGAGCGGCCGCGCGCCGGGCGCGCCGACCGCGACGAGGAGCGGCAGGCCGCGGGCGCGCGCGGCCTCCTCGTAGCCGACCACCTCGGCGCCGGCGACCCGCCGGCCCAGCTTCTTCCGGTCCACCTCGAGGAAGAGCGCCGGCCGGATGCCGTGCGGCGCGAGGGCGCGGGCGAAGGCGCGCCCGGTCTCGCCGGCGCCCCAGATCGCCACCTCGGCGCGGCCGGCGAGCGGGCCCGCCGCGAGGTGGTGCGCCTTGAGCGCGAGGTGGCGCGGGAGGGCGTAGCGCGGGTCGGTCCGCGTGAGCCGCCCCGCCGACTCCCGCCAGTCGAGGAGCGTGGCCGGGAGGTTGGTGAGCCGGCCGCCGGCGGCGGCGAGGCGGAGCCAGAGGTCGTAGTCCTCGGGGAAGTCGCCCTCGCGCCAGCCGCCGGCGGCGCGGAGCGCGGTCGCCCGGATCGCCGCCGCCGGGTGGACGAGCGGCGCCTCGACGAAGAGGTCGCGCGCGCAGAGCGCGGGCGAGGTGAGCCCGTTCAGCCACGCCGCGTAGCGCGCCATCCCGGGCCGGACGTCGCGGCGCGGGAAGAGGCGCACCCGGCTCCCGGCGGCGGCGAGCCCGGGGTCCTCCGCCAGCGCCGCCAGCTGCCGCGCGAGCCGCGCCGGGTGGGCCACGTCGTCGGCGTCCATCCGCGCGATCACCTCGGCGTCCGCGGCCGCGAGGGCCCGGTTGAGCGCGCCGGCGATCCCCTCCCCCGGCCCGCGGAGCAGCTTCAGCCGGCGGTCGCGCCCGGCGACCCGCTCGAGCGCCTCCGCCGTCCCGTCGCGCGAGCCGTCGTCCACGGCCACGAGCGCGAGGTCGCGGAAGGTCTGGCGCAGGATGGAGGCGGCCGCGGCGCGCACCGTGCGCGCGGCGTCGCGGGCCGGGAGGAGGACGGCGACCCGGGGCACTACGCGCCGGCGATCCGGCCGAGCAGCCAGCGGGCCGCGAGCAGGTAGCCCTGCACGCCGAGCCCGACGATCTGCCCGTCCATGGCCGGGGCGAGCACGCTCTCGCGCCGCCACGCCTCGCGGGCGTGGACGTTGGAGATGTGCACCTCCACCTTGGGGAAGGCGAGCGCCCTGAGGGCGTCGTGGAGGGCGTAGCTGGTGTGCGTGAAGGCGCCGGGGTTGAGGACGAGCCCCTTCGCGATCTTCCGGTGCTCGTGCAGGAAGTCGATGAGCGCGCCCTCGTGGTTCGACTGGAACGCCTTCACCTCCACGCCGGCGGGCGCGCAGGCCTCGCGCACCATCCGCTCCACGTCGGCGAGGGTGGTCGCGCCGTAGACCTCCGGCTCGCGCTCGCCGAGCAGGTTCAGGTTCGGTCCGTTGACGAGCAGGATCATGTCCCCTCCGCGATGTCGGCGAGCGCCGCCCGGAGCGCCGCCGGGTCGGCCTCGACGTCCCACTCCACGCCCCAGGACTCGCCCACCGCCTGCGGCAGCACCCAGCGCAGGCCGGCGGCGGTCCGCTTCTTGTCGGTCGCCATGAGCGCCGCCGCCTTGCGCGCCACCGCCGAGGGCACGCGCACCGGCAGCCCCGCGCCGGCGAGCGCCTCGTCGAGGGCGAAGGCCTGCTCGGCGCCGACCCGGCCCATGCGCGCCGCCAGCCGGAAGGCGAAGGCGAGCCCGACCGCGACCGCCTCGCCGTGGGTGTAGCGCCGGAAGCCGCCGGCCGCCTCGACGCCGTGGCCGAAGGTGTGGCCGAGGTTGAGGAGCTTCCGCTCGCCGCGCTCGAAGGGATCGCGCGCCACCACCTCGAGCTTGATGCGGGCGCACTCGGCGACCAGGCCGGCGTCGGCCTTGCCGCGGGCGGCGGCGCGGGCGGCCGCCGGGAGGAGCGAGGGCCGGAGGGCCGCGTACTTGAGCACCTCGCCGAAGCCGCTGCGCAGCTCGCGGAAGGGGAGCGTGGCGAGCCCCGCCGGGTCCATCAGCACCGCCATGGGCGGGTGGAAGGCGCCGACGATGTTCTTCGCCGCGGGCAGGTTCACCGCCGTCTTGCCGCCGAGGGCGGCGTCCACCATCCCGAGGAGCGTGGTGGGGACCGCGAGCCAGTCCACCCCGCGCATGAAGGTGGCGGCGAGGAAGCCGGCGGCGTCGGTCACGGCCCCGCCGCCGGCGGCGATCACCAGCGAGCGGCGGGTGAGGCCGGCGCGCAGGAGCTTCTGGGCGGCCCGCTCGATCTCGGCGAGCCGCTTGCCCTTCTCGCCGTCGGGGAGCACGTGGACGAGCGCCAGCCGGCCGGTCCGCGCGAGCTGCCGCTCGAGCCGCTCGACGAGCGGCGTCGCCCGCACCGGCGCGGCGGTGACGAGCGCCACCGCGTCGCGCTCGGAGGCGAGCTCGGCGGCGGCGGCGGCCGCGCCCTTGCCCACGCAGACCGGGTACTCGCGCCCTTCCTGGCGCGCTTCCAGGATCTCGATGCTCACGGTCGACCGCCTTTGCTCGTCACAGGAGCCCCAGGATACGCCGGGCGACCGCCTCGGGCGCCTTTCCGTCCACCGCGACGGTGAGGTGGGCGCGGCGGTAGAGCGGCAAGCGGCGGCGCAGGAGCGGCTCCCAGCTCGCCGCGAGCGGCCGGTGGCCGGTGGCGCCGATGCGCCGGGCGGCCTCGGCCGCCGAGACATCGAGGAAGACCACGCGGCCGCGCCGGAGGAGGTGCTCGGCCGAGGCCTGCGCGCAGAAGGCGCCGCCGCCGAGGTCCACCACCAGCGGGCCCGCGAGCGAGGCCACCACCTGGCGCTCGAGGGCGCGGAAGGCGGGCTCGCCGTCCTCGGCGAAGATGCGGGCGATGGGCTTGCCGGCCCGGGCCTCGATCACCGCGTCGGTGCAGACGAAGCGGCGCCCGAGGAGGCGCGCGAGCTCCCGCCCCACGGTGGACTTGCCGGCGCCCATCATCCCGGCGAGGGCCAGCGTCTCAGCGGAGCCGAGCGGCATAGGCCTCGAGCGCGGCCGCCACGTCGCCCACGGTGTCGCCGCCGAACTTCTCGAGCAGCGCGTCGGCGAGCACCCAGGCCACCACCGCCTCGCCCACCACCGCCGCCGCCGGCACCGCGCAGACGTCGCTCCGCTCGTACTTCGCGGAGACCGGCTCGCGGGTGGCGATGTCCACCGAGGGGAGCGGGGTCATCATGGTCGGGATGGGCTTCATGAAGCCGCGGACCACCACCGGGGCGCCGTTGGTGACGCCGCCCTCGAGCCCGCCGGCCCGGTTGGTCTCGCGGTAGAAGCCCTGCTCGGCGCCGTAGCGGATCGGGTCCTGGAAGCGGTCGCCGGGGAGGTCCACCCGCGTGCCCTCGCCGATCTCGGCGGCGCGGATGGCCTGGATGGCGCAGAGCGCGCCGGCGAGCCGGCCGTCGAGCCGCCGGTCCGGGTGGACGTAGCTGCCGAGCCCCGCCGGCAGCCCCTCGGCGTAGACCTCGAAGGCGCCGCCGATGGCGGAGCCGCGGGCCTTCTCGCGGTCGATGATGCCGCGCCAGAGCGCCGCCGCCGCCTCGTCGTCGGTGTGGACGTCGGAGGCCTCGATGGCGGCGCGCTGCGCGGCGGTGGGCGGGACGCCGCTGCGGCGCAGCTCCTCGCCGATGGCCACCACCCGCGAGCTCACGGTGACGCCGAAGCGGGCCAGGAGCTGGCGCGCCAGCGCGCCGAGCGCGACCACGGTGGCGGTGCCGCGGGCGCTGGCGCGCTCGAGCACGTCGCGGGCGTCGTCGAGCCCGTACTTCTGCACGCCGGCGAGGTCGGCGTGGCCCGGGCGCACCTGCGTGAACTTGCGCCCGCCGCGGGCGTAGGGGGAGACGAGCTCCTTCCAGTTCTCGTGGTCCTTGTTCCAGACCAGCAGCGCGATGGGCGAGCCGGTGGTGACGGCGCCGCGGATCCCGGAGAGGAACTGGGCCTCGTCGGTCTCGATCTTCATGCGGCCGCCGCGGCCGTAGCCCTTCTGGCGGCGGCGCAGGTCGCGGTTCACGGCGTCGAAGTCCACCGCGAGGCCGGCCGGGAAGCCCTCGGCGATGGCGCAGAGGGCGGGGCCGTGGGACTCGCCGGCGGTGAGGTAGCGCAGGGGCATCTAGGGGGCTCCGTTCAGCGCCGCCCGCATCGCCGCTTCGGGCGCGGGGCGGCCGGTCCAGATCTCGAGGGCGAGGGCGCCCTGCCGGAGCAGCACCTCCTCGCCGCTCACGAAGGCGGCGCCCGCGTCCCGCGCCGCGCGGGCGAAGGGCGTGTCGCCGTAGACGAAGTCGAGCACCACCTGGCCGGAGCGCAGCGGCACCGGGCAGGTGGTCTTCTCGTGCAGGCCGATGGAGGTGCCGTTCACGACGGCGTCGAAGCTCTCCGAGTCGTGGCGGGCCTCGGCCCAGGGCAGGACGCTCACCGGCGCGCCCCCTCCCGTGCCGGCTCCCGCGGCAGGCGCGGGCGGCACCGCCGCGAGCTCGCGCGCCTTCTCCTCGCGGCGCGCCGCCACCGCGACCTCGAGCCCGAGCTGCCGCAGCGCCCAGAGCGCCGCCCGGGCCGCGCCGCCGGCCCCGAGGAGGAGCGCCCGCTGTCCCGGCTTCACGCCGGCGCCGGCGAGGAGCGACACGCAGGCGGGGGCGTCGGTGTTGGCGGCCTCCCAGCCGGACGGGCCGCGCTTCAGGGTGTTGGCGGCGCCGACCGCGCGCGCCACCTCGTCGGCCGAGGCGGCGGCGGCGAGGGCGTCCTGCTTGTGCGGCACGGTGACGTTGAGCCCCTGGAACCCGAGCGCGAAGGCGCCGCGCAGCGCCTCCTCGATCCGGGCCGGCTCGGCCGGGAGCGCCACGTAGGCGGCGTCGAGGCCGAGCGCGGCGAAGGCGGCGTTCTGCATGGCGGGCGAGCGGCTGTGGGCCACCGGCCAGCCGACGACGCCGTAGAGGGTGGTGCGGCCGGAGATCACCTTTCGCCTCCGCACAGCCGGTCGAGCAGCTCGAAGAAGCCGGGGAAGCTGGTGCGCACGCAGCCGACGTCGTCGAGCGCCACCGCCTCGCCGCGGGTGAAGAGCTGGGCCACCGCCATGCTCATCGCGATCCGGTGGTCGAGCTTGGTCTCCACCGCCACCCCGGAGAGCGGCGTCGGCCCCTCGATGGCGCAGCCGTCGTCGAAGAGCTCGATCCGCGCGCCGGCCCGGTGGAGCAGCTCGCCCATGGTGGCGAGCCGGTCCGACTCCTTCACCCGGAGCTCCTTCGCGTCCCGGATCACCGTCCGGCCGCGGGCCTGGGTGGCGAGGACCATCAGCACCGGCAGCTCGTCGATGAGCCGGGGCACGAGCGGGCCCGCGATCTCCGTCCCCGCGAGGGCGCCCCCCTCCACGGTCACGTCGGCGCGGGGCTCGCCGGCGCTCTCGCGCCCGTTCGCGAGGGTCACCCTGGCGCCCATGGCCCGCAGCACGTCGAGGAGCCCGGTGCGGGTGGGGTTCACGCCCATGCCGAGCGCGGTGACGCGCGAGCCCTCGAGGCCGGCGGCGGCGCAGAGGAAGAAGGCGGCGGAGGAGATGTCGCCGGGGACGTCCACCTCGCCGCCCGCGGGGCGGCCGGGGCGCACCGCGACGCGGGGGCCGTCGGCGCGGAGCGCGACGCCGCGGCCGGCCAGCATCCGCTCGGTGTGGTCGCGCGACGGGGCCGGCTCCTCGACCACCGTCTCGCCCTCGGCGAAGAGGCCGGCGAGGAGGAGCGCGCTCTTCACCTGCGCGCTCGCGACCGGGAGCACGTGGGTGGCGCCCCGGAGCCGGGCGCCCTTCACCACCACCGGCGGGAGCCGGTCGCCGTCGCGGGCGGAGAGGTCGGCCCCCATGCGCCGGAGCGGGTCGAGCACGCGCCGCACCGGGCGGCGCCGCAGGGAGGCGTCGCCGGTGAGGACCGAGAGGCCGGGGACGGCGGCGAGCACGCCGCAGAGGAGGCGGAGGCTGGTGCCGGAGTTGCCGCAGTCGATCACGTCGGCCGGCTCGACGAGCGCGGCGGGGGGCTCCACCACGACCGCCGCGCCGTCGCGCGACACCCGCGCCCCGAGCGCCTCGACCGCCTTCCAGGTGGAGTGGACGTCCTCCGCCTCGAGCAGCCCGGTCACCCGCGAGGGCGAGGTGGCGAGGGCGCCGAAGAGGAGGGCGCGGTGCGAGATCGACTTGTCGCCCGGCACGGCGAAGCTGCCGCGGAGCGGTCCCTTGCGGCGGCAGACGAGCGGCGTTTTCATGGCGGCACCCCGTTCACTCGATCTTCCCGGCGTCAGCACCGCCGCCATGAATCGAGATCCGGCGCCTTCCGGCGCCTCTATCAGGGGGAGAGACTCTCCCCCCGAACCCCCCATCCCGGGGCTCAATGCAGTTTCCCCGCACCATCAGAACAGCTCCTCCCGGAAGGCGCGGGCCTCCTCGAGCGCGGCGCGGGCGCCGTCGGGCGAGGTGGCGATGTCGGCGAGGATGCGGGCGAGCCGCTCCTGGAGGCGGCGGGCCGTCTCGGGCAGGTGGGCGTTGCGGCGGGCCACCTCGCCCTGGATGTCGAAGGCGAAGCCGGCGAGGCGGGTCATCCCGTCGAGGCCGGGGCCGGCGAGCGCGGCGGCGAGCGGCCCCGCCTCCTTGACCGCGAGCGTGAGCGCGCAGGCGACCAGGTACGGCAGGTGCGAGACCATCGCCACCGCGGCGTCGTGCTCGGTGGCGGTGCAGCGGAGCACCTCCGCCCCGAGGCCGCGGTGGAGGGCCTCGACGCGGCCGAGCGCCTCCGGGGAGGCGTCGTCGGTGCAGAGCGCCACCGTGCCGCCCTGCCAGCGGTCGGCGCGGGAGCTGTCGAAGCCGCCGCGGCCGCCGAACATCGGGTGGCCGCCCACGAACTCCACGCCCGGCCGGACCTCGCGCCGCGCCGCCGCCAGCACCCGCTCCTTGGCGCCGCCCACGTCGGTGAGCACCGCGCCGTCGGGGAGGAGGCGCGACACCGGGCCGAGCAGCCCCTCGATGGCGGCGATGGGGGTGCAGAGCGCGACCAGATCGCACTCGGCGAGCGCCGGGCCGGCCTCGGCGAGCGCCAGGTCGGCGACGCCCTCGGCGAGGGCCCGGGCGCGGACGGACCCGTCGGGCTCGACCGCGACCACCCGCGCGCCGGGCGCGGCGGCCTTGAGGCCGCGGGCGAGGCACCCGCCCATGAGCCCCAGCCCGACGACGCCGAGCGAGCGCGGGAAGGGCCCGGTCACGCCGGGGCTCCGGCGGGGCCGGTGAAGAGGTCGGGCCGGAGCGCCCGCGCGCCGCCCAGGTACACGTGGCGGACGCCGGCGCCGCTGCCGCCCTCGACGTGCAGCAGCACCCGCACCACGCGCGGCAGCGAGCCCGGTACCGGGATCTCCTGCGAGCAGATCATGGGCACCCGGGACCAGCCGCCCGCCTCGCGGGCGGCCCGGGCGGGGAAGTCGGCGTCGAGGTCGTGGGTCACGGTGAAGATCGCCCAGACGATCTCGTCCTGGGAGAGCCCGTTCTCCTCGTTGAGCGCGCGGCAGAGCTCGACCACGCCGTCGTAGATGGCCTCGACGGTGTTGGACGCGATCTGCGTGGCGCCGCGGATTCCGCGCATGGGGGTCGGGCAGTATACCGGCGCGCGCGAACCGGGTCCACGCGGGAGGGCGGCAGCACGAGTCAGGGAGGGGCCCCGCCGGATAGCGTGCAAGCGACGAGCGGAGCGAGGCGCGCAGCGCGCTCGGCTCCGGCGCAGCAGGGTGGGGCCCCGCCGGGCTTTGCCTGGCGGGGCGGGGCGCAGCCCCGTTTCACCGGCCGGGGCAGCGCCCCTCCCCGCCGGATAGCGTGCAAGCGACGAGCGGAGCGAGGCGCGCAGCCCCCTTTCTAACCAGGAGGCCAACCGAACGCGCGCCCGCCGAGCAGGTGCAGGTGGAGGTGGAACACCGTCTGGCCGGCGTCGCGGTTGCAGTTCATCACCGCCCGCCAGCCGCGCTCGGCGAGGCCGCGCTCCTTCGCGATCTTCGCCGCCACCCGGTGGAGCTTTCCCACGACGGCCTCGTCCTCGGGCGCGAGGTCGTTGAGGGTCGCGACGTGCTTGCGCGGGACCACGACCACGTGCGTGGGCGCCTGCGGGTTGATGTCCTCGAAGGCGACCGTGTCGGGGTCCTCGTGGACCAGCTTCGCCGGGAGCTGCTTCGCCGCGATCTTGCAGAAGAGACAGTCGGACATGCGGCGGAGCATAACGCGGCGCCGGCGCGCCGGCGGGGCGCATCGGCGGCGCCCCGGCGCGGGCGGGGCCGGCCTAGAACAGCTTGCCCGAGTCGAGCAGGATCGTGACCGGGCCGTCGTTCACGAGCTCCACCTGCATCTCGGCGCGGAAGACGCCCTGCGCGACCGGCAGCCCCTTCTCGCGCAGGAGGGCGCAGACCCGCTCGTAGAGCCCGTTCGCCGCCTCGGGCTGCGCGGCGTCGCTGAAGCCGGGGCGGTTCCCCTTGCGCGCGTCGCCGAGCAGGGTGAACTGCGAGACCACCAGCAGCCCGCCGCCCACGTCGGCCACCGAGCGGTTCATCTTGCCGGCCTCGTCCTCGAAGATCCGCAGCGCGGCGAGCTTGTCGGCGACGAAGCGCGCGTCCTCCTCGAGGTCGCCGGCGGCGACGCCGAGGAGCACCAGCAGCCCCCGCTCGATCCGGCCCACCACCTCGCCCGCCACCCGCACTTCCGCCCGGGTCACCCGCTGGACGACGACGCGCATGCGGTCTGGATGGCACGTCCGGGGGCGCGCGGCAACCGCGGCGCGGGGGGCCGCAGGCCGCCCCTCCCCCGCCCTCCCCGCCCGAGCGGGGAGGGAGTGCTGCTCTTCCCCTCTCCCGCGGAGCGGGGGAGGGAAAGGGAGGGGGTGAGACGCGCGGCGCCCCGCCCTACCCTTTCGGCGCTATGTTGACGGGGCATGTACCTCCTCCGGGACGCCCAGAAGAGCGACTCGAAGCAGTTCCAGGCGCTCGCCTCGGTCCTCAACTCGGTGAACCTCCCGAACGAGGAGCGGTCCCTCGCCGAGATCCTCGACCACTCCTGCCGCAGCTTCCAGGGGCGCATCCGCGACCCGCTCGGCCGGATGTACGTCTTCGTCCTCGAGGCGCCCGGCGGCGAGCTCTGCGGCACCTCGATGCTCATCGCGCAGCACGGCACGCGCGAGTCGCCCTGCACCTTCTTCGACGTGTCCACGCGCGAGCGCTACAGCTCCACGCTCGACCGCCACTTCCGGCACCAGGTGCTCTCGATCGGCTACCACTACGACGGGCCGACCGAGATCGGCGGCCTCGTGGTCCACCCGGCGGCGCGCGCCAGCCCGGACCGCCCGGGCAAGCAGCTCAGCTTCGTCCGCTTCCTCTACCTCGCCATGTTCCGCGACCGCTTCCGCGACACCGTGCTCGCGGAGCTGATGCCGCCGCTCACGCCGGAGGGCAAGAGCCTGTTCTGGGAGAGCCTCGGCAAGCGCTTCACCGGCCTCGAGTACCAGGAGGCCGACAAGGCGAGCCGCGAGAACAAGGAGTTCATCCAGCAGCTCTTCCCGCCGGGCGACCTCTACGCCACCCTGCTCCCGCCGCGCGTCCAGCGGCAGCTCGGCGCGGTGGGGGCGGCGACGGAGCCGGTGCGGCGGATGCTCGAGGCGATCGGCTTCCGCTACGTGAACCGGATCGACCCGTTCGACGGCGGCCCGCACTACGAGGCCCGCACCGACGAGATCGGCCCGGTGCGCGCCTTCCGCCGCGGCCGGGTCGCGGCGGAGCCGCTCCGCCCCGCGCCGCTGGAGCGGCCGAAGCTCGTGGGGCTGGCGCGGCCGGAGGGGAAGTGGCGCTTCCGGGCGGTGCGCGCCCCGGCCCGCTTCGACGGCGACGAGGTGCTCCTCACGCCCGAGGCGCGCGAGCGGCTCGGGGTGACGACCGGCGACCGGGTGGGGGTCATCCCGCTCGAGTGACGCGCCGCCGGCGCGGCACCGCACGGCCGGCTCAGCCGCCCCGCCGCCGCGGCCCCATGGCGAGCCGCACCTCGCGCGGCACCCGCAGCACCTCGTAGAGCACGTCGTGGCGCGAGATGCCCACCGCCTCGCGCTGCACCACCACGTACCAGAGCAGCTCCGCGGCGCGGGCGAGCCGCTCCTCGCGATCGGCTCCGGCCTCCTGGAGCTCGGCGAGCGCGAGCTCGAGCCGCTCCACCAGGCGGGAGAGCGTGCCGGCCCGCTCGCCGACCAGCTCGTGCTCGACCCGGGCCTGGCCCTCGGCGCTCGCCATGAGCGGTTCCTAGCGCTTGGAGGCCGGCGGCGCCGCGGTTACATTCCGGCGCTCCACCGAACCGGGAGCGCGCATGGCGAAGCCGAAGATCGAGGAGCTGGTGAAGGGGAAGGGCGCGGAGGCCGTCCGCGGCAAGAAGGTGCAGGTCCACTACACGGGCTGGCTCACCGACGGCACGAAGTTCGACTCGTCGGTGGGGAGCGATCCCTTCGAGTTCGAGCTCGGCGCCGGCGAGGTCATCGAGGGCTGGGACCGCGGCGTGGCCGGCATGAAGGTGGGCGGCAAGCGCAAGCTCACGCTCCCGCCCGAGCTCGCGTACGGCGCCGCCGGCGCCCCGCCCGCCATCCCGCCCGGCGCCACGCTGGTGTTCGAGGTGGAGCTGCTCGCGGTCTACTGACGCCCGGACGCGACGCGGGGAGGAGCAGCGCCCCTCCCCGCGTTCCGCTTCCGGCGGCGCCCTCCCGGCGGAGCGGCCACGCTCCGGCGGCGAGCGCCTAGCTCCTCAGGAACTCGCGCGCCACCTCGTCCCAGCGCTCCGGGTCGAGCTCGCGGGCCATCCCCGCGATGGGCGCGCCGCCGTCGGCCAGCGCCTGCCCGAGCTCGGGCTCGATGCGGGCGGAGAGCGCCTCGCCGGCCTGGGCGAGCAGCCGCCGCGCCGCGCCGCCGCCGAAGAGCTGCTTCGCGTTGGCGCCGAAGCGGGCCGGCCGCACGCGGTAGAGCCACCCCTCGCCGTACGGATCGGCGAGCCGCGCCGGATCCTCGAGGACCGCCCGGTTCACCTCCACCACCTCGCCGTCCACCGGCGAGAGCAGGTCCACCGACCGGCCGCCGTCGCCGAGGGCCACCGCCGCGTCCCCCTGCGCGACGCGCGTCCCGGGCGCCGGCAGCTCGACCCTGGCCGCGCCGACCAGCTTGTGGGCGAAGTCGTCGAGCCCCACGGTGACGGTCCCGTCGCCGGCGAGCCGGGCCCAGGCGTGGCCCGGGTGGAGCAGCAGCCCCTCCGGCAGCGTGAACCAGCTGGCGATGGCCGGCTTCCAGTCGAGGCGGCGGACCACCTCCGGCGCGCCGGCGCCGCCCTGCACGTAGCGCCAGAAGAGGACGAAGCCGGCGAGGTACGCGACCGCGGTGCCGTACTCGAGCAGCTTGGCTGGATAGACCGCCAGGAATTCGTGCGTCATGGGGGGCCTCCTTCTCGAGCCTCCGTGGGCTAGTGGTGCGCGACGAGGGTGGAGAGACCGATGACCGCGAATCCGCAGATTCCGAACGCGACGACGAGGATCATGACCCGCTCCTTCCTTGCTCCGGTGCGCTGCAGGGCTGCTGTCGAGCGCTGATTGAGCAAGGGCCGAGCCAGCTCGCCAGCGCCTGGTCGCCGCGCGCCGTTTCGCATGAAAGACCGGCGGCTTTCGCGGATCGCGCTCCGGCGCCGTTGAATTGTTCACCGTTGAGCGGCTCACCGCGCGCAGAGGCCGTCTGGGACCGGCTCCTCGCGCATTGATGAGCAATTCCGCCGCGGGGCGTGGATCTGATCAGGAATTCACCGCACCGTCGGGAAACTCGACAGTCCGAGCCCTCGGCTCACCGCGACGCGAGCGGGACCGCGCGCCGGCTCGCGCCGTACGCCGCCGGGCGAAGCGCGTGGACGAAGCCCACCGGACGGAGCCCGCGGCCTGCCCGGAAGGGGTGAAAACGGGCGGCTCGCGCCTCCCCCTCCAGCGGCGACTCCAGCCGGATCCGGATCACCGGCTCCCACCGCCCCTGGAGCTTCAGCTGCAGCTCGAAGCGGGCCGCCCCGGCCTCGACCGCGCGCGCCAGCCGCGACCAGCGGTCGGGGCCGTCGGGCGAGCCGCCCGGTCCGAGCAGCCGGAGCCACCCCTCGCCGACCGCGTCCATCCGGAAGGGGGAGACCGCGTAGTAGTCGTTCCCCAGGAAGTCGTGCTGGTCGGTGGTGAGCGGCGCGAGGAGCGTCGTCCACGGGTGGCGGATGGTGGCGAGGAGGAGGTCCTGATCCCGCGCCGAGGGGCTCCCGTCCTCCTCGACGAAGCGGAGCGCGCACCCGAGCACGTCGGGCAGCTCCCGCCCGCCGCGCCACCAGGCGTTGGAGAGCCGCGCCACCACCGGGCCGGCGAGCCGCTCCGCCAGCCGGCCGGCCCCGCCGCCCTCGGCCAGCCGCTCGGCGCGGGCCCGGTAGAGCGCCCCGCGCGGGTGGAAGAAGCGATCGCGCCGCAGGAGCCCGCCGACCCAGACCAGCGGCGCGAGCCCGAGCCCGGCCACCCTCCCCGCCACCTCCCGCGCCCGCATCCTGCAAAGCTGCGTCAGGCGCGCGGGAGCGGCAGGCTGAAGGAGAACGTGCTCCCCTCCCCCGGCCGGCTCTCGACCCACATGCGGCCGCCGTGGGCGTCCACGATCCCCTTGGCGATGGCCAGCCCGAGCCCGGTGCCACGGTAGCGGGCCGACTTGGCCCGCCAGTAGCGGTCGAAGATGTGGGGCAGGTCCTCCTCGCGGATCCCCGGGCCGCTGTCGCGCACCTCGAAGATCACCACCTCGGCCTCGGCCCGCGCGCGCAGCGCGACGAAGCCGGCGCCGGTCGCCTGCACCGCGTTCATGGCCAGGTTCCCGAGCGCCTGCACGACCCGGTCGCGGTCGCAGGGGAGCTCCACCGGCTCGGGGCCGGCGTCCCAGGAGACCTCGAGCCCCTTCTTCTCGGCCGCCGCGCGCACCGCCTCGGCCGCCTCGCGCACCAGCGCCTCGGCGGGCCAGGGCGCCGGGCGGACCGAGAAGCGCCCCGACTCGATGCTCGACAGGTCGAGCAGGTCGTTGATGAGCCGGTCGGCGCGCTGGGCGTTCCGCTCGATCATCGCGGCGTGCCGGCGCACCTTCTCGCCCGGCTCCCCGGGCGGCGCGGCCGCGGCGGCGTTGCGGGCGGCGAGGAGGATGGTGGCGATGGGGTTGCGCAGGTCGTGCGACACCACCGCCATCACCTCGTCGCGCTGGCGGCGGGCCCGCTGCTCCTCGCGGTAGAGGGCGTCGTGCTCGCTGGCGAGCCGCTCGGCCCGCAGCCGCGCCTCGCGCGCCGCGCCGCTCATCACCGCCACGCCGATCGCCACCGCGACGTAGATGGCGAGCGTGTGCAGCTCGTTGCGGTTGGCGATGCGGAGCGCGCCCGGCGCGCCGAGCAGGAGGTAGTCGGTGGTCCCGGCGGTGAGGGCGGTGGCGAGGAGCCCCGGGCCGCGACCGCCGAGCAGGCCCGAGCCGGCCACCGCCGCGAGGAGGAGGAAGTAGCGCGTGCCCTCGAACACGCCCGCGAAGAGGAGCGTGAGCGCCAGCGCCGCGAGCGAGAGCGCCACCGCCGTTCCGTAGGCGGCGGGGCGGTTCTCGATCGGGCCGACCGGGACCGGCGAGAGTTGCGGGCTCAGCTCACGCCTCCAGCACCGTGCCCACGCTGCCGGGCTCGAGCACCGCCCGCAGGAGCTCTCCCGGCGAGAGCTTGCCGACGATGACGATCGACCGGGCGCCGCGCGCCAGCACCTCGAAGGACTCCTCGAGCTTCGGGATCATGCCGCCGGAGATGCTGCCGTCGGCGACGCCGCGCGCGAAGTCGGCCCGCGTCATCCGCGGCACCCGGCTCGACGGGTCCTTCACGTCGCGCAGCACCCCCGGCGTGGAGGTCACGAGCACGAGGGCGTCGGCGCGCAGCGCCGCGGCGAGCTGGCTCGCCACGGTGTCGCCGTTGATGTTGAGCGGCTGCCCGGCGGCGTCGCAGCCGAGGCAGGCGAGCACCGGCACGTAGCCGCGCTCCTGCAGGTCGCCGAGGAGGGGCAGGTTGAAGCCGGTGACGTCGCCCACGAGCCCGAGGTCCACCGGGTCGGGGCCGGCGCCGGTCATGACCTGCGGCGGCCGCCGCGCCGCCTGGAGCACGTGGCCGGAGGCGCCGTGCAGCCCCACCCCGACCACGCCGTGGGCGAGGAGCTTCGCGCACAGGTCCACGTTCACCTTGCCGGCGACCACGTACTTCATGACCTCGAGCGTGGCCGGATCGGTGTAGCGGCGCCCCGCCACCATGCGGGTCTCGAGCCCGAGCGTCTTCTGGAGGGCGGAGGCCTGCGGCCCGCCCCCGTGCACGACGGCGACCCGGTGGAAGCCCTCCACCAGCGCGCGCACGTCCTCGGCGATGGCGTCGGCCTCCGGGCTCGACACCACCTCTCCACCGACCTTGACGACGACGTTCTTCATGGGGGCCACGGTCCTCGGTCCTCGAGCGAGAGCGTCTCGTCGAGGCCCAGCACGAGGTTCATGTTCTCGATCGCCTGCCCCGCCCCGCCCTTCACCAGGTTGTCGAGGGCGCAGAACAGGGTGGCGGTGCGCCGGCCGCCGAGCGCCGGGCCGGCGGCGAGGCCGACCTCGGCGTAGTTGGAGCCCGAGACCGCCGCCACCTCCGGCAGCCGCCTCGCCGGGACGCGCACGAACGGCTCCCCGGCGTAGGTCTCCTGGTAGAGCCGCCGCAGCCGCTCCTCGGTCCAGGCCTCCGGCACCTCGACGAAGCAGGTGGAGAGGATGCCGCGCCCGAGCGGCGCGGAGACCGGCACGAAGCGCAGCGCCAGGTCGCGCGCGCCGGCCTGGAGGAGCGCCTCGGCGATCTCGGGCACGTGCTGGTGCTCGAGCGGCTTGTAGGTCTTGAGGTTCGCGGCGCGGACCGGGTGGTGGGTGCCGGCGGAGGGCGCGATGCCGGAGCCGGAGCTGCCGGTGATGCCCTGCACGTGGACCACGCCCTCGAGGAGGCCGGCCCGCGCGAGCGGCAGGAGCGCGAGCTCGATCGAGGTGGCGAAGCAGCCGGGGCTGGCGACGAGCCGCGCCCCGCGCAGCCGCTCGCGGTTGAGCTCGGGGAGGCCGTAGACGAACCGCTCGAGGAGCTCGGGGTGCGGGTGGGCCTGGCCGTAGGCGCGGGCGTAGGCGGCGGCGTCCTTGAGCCGGAAGTCGCCGCTCATGTCCACCACCCGGACCCCGGCGGCGACGAGCTCGGGCATGAGCGTGGCGGAGACCTTGTGCGGCAGGCCGAGCAGCACCACGTCGGCGCCGGCGGCGGCCTCGCGCGGCGGCAGGTTCTCGTAGACGCCCGGCACGCCCTCGAGCGAGGGGTGGGCCGCGGCGAGCGGCTCGCCCACGTGATCGACCGCCGCCACCCGCAGGAGCGCCACCTCGGGGTGGACGAGCAGCCGGCGGATCATCTCCGCGCCACCGTAGCCGGTGCCGCCGATCACCGCCGCCTTGTAGGGTCTCGCCTTCGCCATGGACGCCTCGGTCGGGCGGGCAGTGTAGCGCGCCGGCCGCCCCGGCAGCGGATATAACGAGCCCGTGAGCCCCGGCCCCGAACCCCGCCTCGACCTCGCCCTGCGCTGGCTCGCGGGGCAGCTCCCCGCGATGACCGCGCTCCTCGAGCGGCTGGTCCTCCAGAACTCCCACACCGGCAACCCGGCCGGCGTCGCCGCCGTGGTGGAGGTCGTCGAGGCGCGGCTCCGCGCCCTCGGCCTCGCCACCGAGCGGCTCGCGAGCGCGCGCTTCGGGCCGCACCTCGCCTTCTCCGGTCCGGCCCCGGGCGCGCCGGCGTTCCTCGTCGGCCACGCCGACACCGTCTTCCCGCCGGGCTCGTTCGAGGGCTTCCGGGTCGAGGGCGATCTGGCGCGGGGGCCGGGCACCTTCGACATGAAGGGCGGGCTGGTGGTCGGGCTCTTCGCGCTCGAGGCGCTGCGCGAGGCGGGGCTCCTCGAGCGCGTGCCGGTCCGCGGCATGTTCGTCGCGGACGAGGAGGTGGGCTCGCCCGAGTCGTCGCCGCTCCTCGCCGCGCGGGCGCGGGGCGCCGCCTGCGCGCTCGGCCTCGAGTCGGGCCGCCAGGGCGACCTGCTCGTCACCCGGCGCAAGGGGGTCGGCGCCGTGCAGGTGGAGGCGCGCGGAGTCGCCGCGCACGCCGGCAACGAGCACGAGCGCGGCCGGAACGCCGTCTGGTCCCTCGCGCGCTTCGTCGACGCGGCCCAGGGGCTCACCGACTACGGGAGCGGCGTCACCGTGAACGTCGGCCGCTTCGAGGGCGGGACGAGCAAGAACACCGTGCCCGACCGCGCCCTGGCGCAGGTGGACCTCCGCTACCTCACCGCCGGGGACGGCGACGCCCTCCTGGCGCGGCTCGCCGCGCTCGCCGCCGAGGTGGCGGTCCCCGGCACGTCGATCGCGGTGAGCCGCGGCGCGGCCCGGCCGCCGCTCGAGCGGACCGCGGCCTCGGCGGCGCTCGCGGCCGCGTACGGCGCCTGCCAGGTCGCGGCGGGGCTCGGCAGCGGCGAGGCGCCCCTGGTGGGCGGCGGCTCCGACGCCAACACCACCGGGGCGGCCGGCGTCCCGTCGATCGACGGGCTCGGGCCCCGCGGGGCGGCCTTCCACACCGCCGACGAGCGGATCGAGCTGTCGTCCCTGGTGCCCAAGGCCGCGGCGCTGGTCCGCTTCCTCGCGCGCTCCGCCGCCTGAGGGCGCCCCCGCCGGCAGCCCCTCCCGAGCCCTCCCCACCCCGTGGGGAGGGGGTGCTTCGGGCGCGTGGCAGGGATACTTACACCAGCCCCACGCGGCAGAGCGTGCGGGCGCGCAACCGCTGGCCCTGTCCCGTGTTCAAGCGACCAGGGAGAAACTCACCATGAACCCGATCCGACGCTCCGCCCTCCTCGCCCTCGCCGCCTTCGCGCTGTCCGGCCTCGCCGCCGGCTGCGGCGGCTCCACCTCCGGCTCGACCGGCAGCATGAGCGTCCACCTCGTGGACGCCCCCGGCGACTACCTCCACGTCTCGCTCGACGTCCAGACCATCGAGATCCAGAGCGGCACGAGCGGCTGGATCGTCCTCGGCCACCCGAACAAGGTCATCGACCTGCTCGCGCTGGTGAACGGCCTCAGCGAGGAGCTCGCCAACGGCGCCAGCCTCCCCGCCGGCCACTACGACCAGATGCGGCTCGTGCTCGGCACGGACAACACGGTCACCCTCTCCGACGGCTCGGTCGTGGCGCTCAAGGTGCCCTCCGGCAGCCAGTCGGGCCTGAAGTTCCCCGTGAGCTTCGACGTCGCCGCCGGCACCACCAAGGACGTCTTCATCGACTTCGACGCCCACAAGTCGATCTTCGTCCACGAGGCCGGCCGCTCCGGCAAGTACCTGCTCCGCCCCGTCGTCCGCGCGGTGGACCGCGTGGTCACCGGCTCCATCAGCGGCCTCGTCACCGACGCGACCACCCACGCCCCGCTCGCCGGCGCCGTGGTGACCGCCCAGCAGCTCGACACGACCGGCACGCCGGTGGTGGTGCGCACCGCGCTCACCCAGGCCGACGGCAGCTTCCAGCTCGACCTGCTCCCGGTGAACGCCTCCTATTACGTCGTGACCCAGCCGGTCGTCGGCGGCACCTCCTACGAGGCGAAGGCGAGCGGCCCGCAGGCCCTCACCGCCGCGGCGCCCCTGCCCACGGTGAACCTGGCCTGCGCGGCGGTCTCCGCCACCGGCTCCATCACCGGCGCGGTCACCCCGGCCGCCGGCGACGCCGACGCCGACGCGATCGTGGTCCGGCAGCGGCTCGACGCCGGCACCCTCGACGTCCATCCCTTCGTGGTCCGCGTCACCCTGCCCACCGAGGCGAGCGGCGTCGAGACCTACACGGTGGACGCGCTGCCGCCCGCGACCTACGGGCTCGTGCTCGAGCGCCGCACGGTGGCGAGCGACGGGACCGAGACCACGGCGGCCACCGCCTCCGTCGACGCCGCGGTCCTGGCCGGCGCGCCGATCACCCTGAACTTCACCGCCCCGTAGCGCTCACGCCGACGCGGGCAGCACCCCGGCCCCGGCCGGCCCCTCCGCGGGCCGCGCCGGGGCCGGCGCGTCCGGGGTCAGGGCGCCCGGGCGGCGGCGGCGGAGATCGCGTCGAGGAGCGCCGCCGCCGAGAAGGGCTTCTCGAGGAAGGGCACGCGCCCCTCGCGCAGGAACGCCTGCCCGCGCTCGGAGAAGGCGCCGCCGGTCAGGACCACCATCCGCGCCGCCTGGTCCGGGAAGCGGGCCGCGAGCTTCTCGTGGAAGTCCACCCCGCCGAGATCCGGCATCATCAGGTCGCAGAGGATGGCGTCGAACCGCTCGCCGGCCTCGAGCCGCTCGAGCCCGGCGCGCGCCCGGGAGCAGGGGCGGACCTCGTGCGCCTGCGCCACCATCCGCTCCACCGCCTTGAGGCAGAGCGGATCGTCGTCGATGACGAGCACCCGGAGGCGGCGGGCCTCGGCGGCGCCCCCGGGCCCCGCGGCCAGCCCGCCCGGCGCCTCCCGCCGCGACGGCGGAAGCCGCAGGCGCATCCGGGTGCCGGCGCCGGGGGCGCTCTCGACCTCGAGGCTGCCGCCGAGCGCCGTCACGATGCCGTGGCAGATGGCGAGGCCGAGCCCGGTGCCGAGGCCGGCCGGCTTGGTGGTGAAGAAGGGGTCGAAGATCCGCGGCAGGTGCTCCGGCGCGATGCCGCAGCCGGTGTCGCGCACCTCCACCATGGCGTCGCCGCGCTCGGTCCAGGTGGAGATCCGGATCTCGTTCCGCTCGGCGGCGCCGTCCGGGATGGCCTGGGCGGCGTTGACGAGCAGGTTGATGAAGAGCTGGGTCAGGCGCCCGTCGTTGGCGCGCACCAGCGGGATCTCCTGGTACCGCTTCTCGAGCCGCGCCCGGTGCCGGATGTCGTTGGCGGTCATCGAGGCGGCGATGTCGAGGAGGGGGCGCAGGTCCACCGGCTCGCACTCGTCCGCCTCCGCGCGGGAGAAGACCTTGAGGTCGCGCACGATCCGCTGCACGCGGTCGGCCCCGGCGCGCACGTCCCCGAGCGCCGCCTGGGCGTCGGCGAGGCACTCGTCCAGCCGCGGGCGGACCGCGCCGGCGACCGCCGCGCCGGCGATGGCGCGGATCTCCTCGAGCTTCGACTCCACGTACTCGAGGTTGCCGAGGACGTAGGAGAGCGGGTTGTTGACCTCGTGCGCCACCCCCGCCGCCACGGTCCCGAGCGAGACCAGCCGGTCGGCGAGGGCGAGGCGCGCCTGCATCTGCTGCCGCTCGGTGACGTCGCGGGCCACGATCACCGCCACCGCGTGCCCCTCGAGCCGCACCAGGGTGACGCCGAGCTCGGCCGGGAAGCGGCTGCCGTCCGCCCGCGTGAGCGCGGCGGCGAGCGTCTCGCGGACCTCGCCGGCGTCCTCGCGGGCGAGCAGCGCGCGCAGCCGCTCCCGGTGCGCCGGCGCGAGCCGCGCCTCGAGCGCCCCGCCGAGCAGCGCCTCGCGCGGGAGACCGAGCTGCTGGCAGGCGGAGCCGTTCACGTCGAGCAGGGCCCCGCCCGGCACCTCGGCGAGGAAGATGGCCTCCGTGCTGTGGTCGAGCAGCGCGCGGAACCGCTCCAGCTCCGAGAGGCGCTGCTGCAGCTCCGGGTAGTAGCTCTTCCGGTGCGAGCCCTCGGCGAGCCCCGCCAGCCGCTCGCGGAAGGCCTCCCGGGTGGCCGGATCGTCAAAGCGCGGCTTCATAGATCGCGCGGACCTCGGCCTCGCTGGGGCAGCGGGGGTTGGTGGCCATGCAGGGATCCTCGACCGCCTTGCGGGCGAGGTCGGGGAGGTCCTCGGGCCGGACGCCCACCTCGCGGAGGCGGGGCGCGCCGCCCACCCGGTCGATGAACCCGCGGAGCGCGCCGGTCAGCGCGCGCCGCAGCGCCGCGCCCGCGAGCCCCGCCGCGGCCGCCCCCATCGCCTCCGCCACCGCCCGGTACCGCTCCGGGGCGGCCTCGAAGTTCCACTCCACCACGTGCGGCAGGAGGATCGCGTTGCAGTCGCCGTGCGGCAGGTCCTTCAGGCCGCCCAGGGCGTGCGCCATGGCGTGGACCGCCCCGAGGCTGGCGTTGGAGAAGGCGATCCCGGCGTGGAGGCAGGCCTGCAGGGTGCCGGCGCGGGCGGCGAGGTCGGCCGGGCGCGCCAGCGCCTCGGGCAGGTGACGGACCACGAGCCGGATCGCGTCGAGCGCCAGGAGGTCGGTGATGGGCGCCGCCGCGGTCGAGACGCAGGCCTCGACGGCGTGGCAGAGGGTGTCCACGCCGGTGGCGGCCGTGAGCGCGGCCGGCTGGGTGGTGAGGACGAGCGGGTCGAGCAGCGACAGGTCGGGCACGAGCGTCTTGCCGACGATGGCGATCTTGGTGCGCTGCGCCGGGTCGGAGACGATGGCGAACTGCGAGACGTCGGCGCCGCTGCCGGCGGTGGTGGGCACGCAGACGAGCGGCGGGATGGCGGCCGGGATCCGGTCGATCCCCTCGTAGTCGAGGATCTCGCCGCCGTTCGCGGCCAGGATCCCGATCCCCTTGGCGCAGTCGATGGGGCTCCCGCCGCCCACGGCCACGATGGCGTTGCAGCGCTCCCGCGCGTAGAGCGCCGCGCCGGCCGCCACCTCGGCGGCCCGAGGGTTGGAGGTGACCGCGGTGAAGAGGACGTGCGGCACCTCGGCCTCGTCGAGCGACGCGCAGACCGCGGAGGTCCAGCCGGCCGCCCGCACGCCCGGGTCGCTCACCACGAGCGCCCGCCGCGCGCCGAGCCGGCGCAGGCTCGCCCCGGCCAGCCGGTGCGAGCCGGGGCCGCTCATCACCTCCGGAGCGACGAACTTCCGCAACACATCCATCCGTGGGCCTCCGGTGAGGGCGAGAGCACGGCGCGTGCCGCTCGCCGGCGGGGGAGATCTCGCGAAACCAGCCGGATTCCGGGATTCATCCCGGCGGGTGCCCTTCACCCGGGGTCCAGCCTACCCGATCCGCGCACCGGCCCGGGGGGCCCCCCGCCGCCCGGGCGGCTTCCGCCCCAGAAAGGTTTTCGCGCGCCCCTTTGCGAGCCCCACCGCGCCGCGGTTACACTCGCCGGCATCCGCGCCGGGGGCCCCGAACGAGCATGAGTCACGAGGACAGCCAGGCCCTCCCCGAGGCGCCGCACCCGCGCGAGCAGGAGCTCCGCGTGCAGGAGGAGCAGCTGCGGCTCTGCATCGAGCACGCGCCGGCCGCCATCGCCCTCTTCGACCGCGAGATGCGCTACCTCGCGGTGAGCCGGCGCTACCTCGCCGACTACCGCGTGGGCCCGTCGCTCATCGGGCGGAGCCACTACGAGGTCTTCCCCGAGCTGCCGGAGCGCTGGAAGGAGATCCACCGCCGCTGCCTCGCCGGGGCGGTCGAGCTCGCGGAGAACGACGAGTTCCTGCGCGCCGACGGCAGCGTGGACTACCTCCGCTGGGAGCTCCGGCCCTGGCGCGAGGCCTCGGGGGAGGTGGGCGGGCTGGTCCTCTTCAGCGAGGTGATCACCGACCGCAAGCGCGAGCAGGAGGAGCTCCGGGCCGAGCGCGAGCGGGCCCGCCGGCGCGCCGACGAGGTGCAGGCGCTCCTCGACGCGGTGCCGGCGGTGGTGTTCATCACCCGCGACCCCCAGGCCCGCCACATGGAGGGCAACCGCTTCGGCTCCGAGACGCTGCGGGTCCGGCCGGGGGAGAACGTCTCCCGCAGCGCGCCCGAGCCCAACCCGGCCCTCGGCTTCCGGCTCACGCGCGACGGCGTGGAGATCCCGGCGGAGGAGCTCCCGGTCCAGCGGGCGGCGCGCACCGGGCGGGACGTCCGCGGCTGCGCCTACGACCTGAGCTTCGAGGACGGGACGGTCCGCCACCTCGTCGGCAACGCCGCGCCGCTGCGCGACGCCGCCGGCCGGCCCGCCGGCGCGGTGGGCGCCTTCCTCGACGTCACCGAGCAGCGGCAGCTCGAGGAGCAGTTCCACCAGGCCCAGAAGCTCGAGAGCATCGGCCGGCTCGCCGGGAGCGTGGCCCACGACTTCAACAACCTGCTCACGGTGATCCTGACCTGCGCCGAGGGGCTCTCGGGGGCGCTCGACGCGAGGCGCCCGGTGGACCCGGAGGACGTGCAGCAGATCCGGGAGGCCGGGGAGCGGGCGCGCGATCTCACGCGGCGGCTGCTCGCGTTCGCGCGGAAGCAGGACGTCGCGCCGGTCCGACTCGACCTCGGGGCGGCCGTGCTGGGCGCCGAGAAGCTCCTGCGGCGGGCGCTGGAGGGGCGAGCGCTCGAGGTCGAGGTCGAGCCGGGGCTCTGGCCGGTGCGCGCCGATCCGAGCCAGGTGGAGCAGGTCCTCATGAACCTCGCCGTGAACGCGCGCGACGCCATGCCGGACGGCGGCCGGCTCTCGATCCGCGTCGCCAACCTGCCGGGGCCCGGCGCCGGGGCGGGGCGGCCGGAGCCCTCGGACTTCGTCGAGCTCACGGTGCGCGACACCGGGGTGGGCATGAGCCCGGAGGCGCTGAAGCACCTCTACGAGCCGTTCTTCACCACCAAGCCGCGCGGGAGCGGCACCGGGCTCGGCCTCGCCACCGTGTACGGGATCGTGAAGCAGTGCGCCGGGGACCTGCAGGTCGCGAGCGAGCCGGGGCGGGGCACCACCTTCCGGATCCGGCTGCCGCGGCTGCTCGAGCCGTAGGCCTCAGGCCCGGTACGCCCGCAGGAACACCTGGACGGCGCCGCGGACGGTCTCGCGGATCTGCTCGTCGGCGGGGACGTCGACGACCCCGAGCTCGGTGAGGAGGTAGAGCTCGCCGCGGCAGAGCGCGAGGAACTGGCCCGAGGCGGCCGAGAGATCGGCGATGCGCAGCACCCCCGCGTCCACCCACTTCTGCAGGAACTCCGAGAACCGGGTGCGCATGCAGCAGGCGCCGTCCTCCCAGAGCGCGCGCCCCAGCTCCGGGAAGCGCGACGCCTCGGCGACGACCACGCGGCGCAGGGCGATGGCGTCGCGCGAGAGCACGTAGCGCATCACCGTCTCGCCGAGGCGGAGCAGGTCGTTCTCCAGATCGCCGCTCGAGGCCTCGAGGAGCTGGAGGACGCCTTGCCGCATGCCCGCCGACTGCTCGATCGAGCACGCCACGAAGAGCGCCTTCTTGTCCTGGAAGTGGCTGTAGACCGTCGCCTTCGAGACCCCGGCGCGCGCGGCCATGACGTCCACGCTGGCGCGCTCGAAGCCGACCTCGAGGAAGACGGCCCGGGCGCCGGCCAGGATCTGCTGCTGCTTCGCTTGTGAGAGCGCGGCGCGAGCCATCGTCTCGGACATCCATCGACCCCCTTGGGAGATGACTATACTGGACGGTTCAGTATTGACCGTCAAGCCGGAACGCACTACAAACTGAACCGTCCAGTTTCGTTCGCCGGGAACACCTCACCTCGGCCCGACTCCTCCCAGGACCAGAAAAACCGTGAAGATCCGGACTCTTTTTCTTCTCCGCGCCCTCCCCGCCGCCGCTGCCCTCGGGCTCGCCGCCCCGGCGCACGCCCTCCAGCCGCTGGAGGTCTTCGTCCGCGGCGCCCGCACCGCCTCGCCCGACGCTCGCGAGGCCCGCGCCAACACCGCCCTCTCCGGCGCCCAGTCGGCCGCGGCGCTGAGCCGGCTCCTGCCGGGCGTGTCGGTCGCGGGCACCTACACCCGCAACCAGTACGAGTCGGCGCTCCCGCTCGGCAACGGCCAGCTCGCGGTGCTCACGCCGGAGGAGTCCTGGGACGCCTCGGCCGTCCTCTCCGTGCCGCTCGCCGACCTCGGCAACTTCGCGCGCGCCGGCGCCGCCCGGACCGCGGAGCGCGCCGCGCGGCTCTCCGAGGAGGACGTCGCCTTGCAGGACGAGGCGCTGGCGGCGCAGGACTACTTCCAGGTGCTCGCCGACCGCGGCCTCGTCGAGTCCTCTCAGCGCGCGCTCGACGTGGCGCGGGCCACCCTCACCCTCACGCAGCAGCAGCGCGCCGCCGGCGCCGTGGCCGGCCTCGACGTGGACCGCGCCCAGGCCGAGGTGGAGCGGCAGGTCCAGCAGCTCGCCGCCGCGCAGCTCCGGCTCGAGCTCGACGCCCGCGCCCTCGCCTCGCTCACCGGCGTCGCGCCGGAGCTGACCGGCCCGGTGGCGCTCGCCGACGACCTGCGCGAGGAGCCGCCGCTCGAGTCCTTCGTGCCCGCCGACCAGGCCCTGCCCGGCCTCGCCGCCGCCGTCGAGACGCGGCGCGCGCAGGAGGAGACGGCCAGGGCGCAGCGGCTCTCGCTGCTCCCCTCGCTCGCCGGCACGCTCTCGGAGCGCGCCACCACCGCGCCCGGCGCCCACGACACGGCGTACCAGGCGGTGGTGGGGCTGCGCTGGAGCTTCGACGGCACGAGCCTCGCGTCCATCCGCGCCGAGGACGCCCGGCTCGACGCCACGGCCGCGCGCGAGGTGCGGGCCCGGCTCGCCACCCACGACGCCATCCACCGGACCTGGAACACCGTGAAGAGCGACATCGCCCGCAGCCGTTCGGCCCGCGCGCAGGCCGAGGTGAGCCAGCGCGCCGCCGACCTCGCCCGCGACCGCTACCGCCTGGGCGCCGCCGCCCAGCTCGACCTGCTCCAGGCCCAGCGCGACGCCTTCGCCGCCGACGTGAACCGGATCCAGGCCGACGCCGATCTGGTGAACGCCCGCGCGCAGCTCCGGGTGGCCGCCGGCCGCTCCCTCCTCTCCCACGACTGACGAACCGACGCCGCACGACGAGAACGCCATGACCCTCCGCTTCTGCTTCAGCCCCACCACCCTCCTCGCGGCCCTCGCCGGCATCGCCGTCCTGGCCTCCGGCTGCTCCAGGGCCGCCCCGCCCAAGGCGCCGCCGCCCGCGGCGGTCACGGTCACGCCGGTGGTCCGCCAGGACGTCCCGGTGAACGTCGAGGCGGTCGCCACCGTGGACGGCTACGCCAACGTGGACATCCGGGCGCGGGTGCGCGGCTTCCTCGAGCGGCAGCACTACGACGACGGCGCCACCGTGAAGGAGGGGCAGCTCCTCTTCACCGTCGAGCGGAGCGAGTACGAGGCGGCCCTGGCGAGCGCCCGCGCCGCGCTCTCCCGCGCCCTCGCCGCGCAAGCCCACGGCAGGACGCAGCTCGAGCGGCGCACCGCCCTCGCCAAGGTGGACGGCCTGAGCCAGCAGGAGCTCGAGGACGCCCAGGCGCAGGCCCGCGACGCCGACGGCCAGGTGGAGGCGGCCCGCGCGCAGGTCCGCCAGGCGGAGCTCAACCTCTCCTACACCGCCATCCGCGCCCCGATCGGCGGCGTGGCCGGCCTGGCGCAGGTGCGCGCCGGCAACCTCGTCGGCCAGGACGGGCCCACCCTGCTCACCACCGTGTCCCAGGTGGATCCGGTCCGCGTCACCTTCCCGCTCTCCGAGGTGGACTACGTCCGCGCCCCGGACCGGCTGAAGAAGCTCGCCGGCCGCGACCTCGCCTGGGCGCGGCGGCAGTTCCCCCGCCTCGACCAGGGCCAGCCCGGCGACGGCGGCGACCCGGGGGTGGAGCTCCTCCTCTCCGACGGCAAGCCCTACGCGCACCGGGGCGTGATCGTGGCCGCCAACCGGCAGGTGGATCCCACCAGCGGCACCATCCAGCTCCAGGCGCTCTTCCCCAACCCCGACCACGCGCTCCGCCCGGGCCAGTACGGCCGCGTGCGGCTGCGGCAGGAGGGGGCGGGCGGCAACGTGCTCGTGGTCCCGGAGAAGTCGCTGGTGCAGCTGCAGGGCACCTACTCGCTCGCGGTGGTGGGGCCGGACGCCAAGGTGCAGCTGCGCCAGGTGAAGGTCGGCCCGAACGTCGGCGCGCTCCGGATCGTCGAGGCGGGCGTCTCCGAGGGCGAGCGGGTGGTGGTGGACGGGCTGCAGGCGGCGCGCGACGGCGCCACCGTGGCGCCGAAGGACCTGACCGCCACCGCCGCGAACCTGCCGGCCCCGGCCGCGCCCGCGACCGGCCGGCCCTGACCCGAGGAGCGCGACCCCATGTCGAACTTCTTCATCCGCCGGCCCATCGTGGCCATCGTGATCGCCATCGCCACCGTGCTGGTGGGGGCGATCTCGCTCCTCGGGCTGCCCATCTCGCAGTTCCCGCAGATCCTGCCGCCGCAGATCAACCTCTCCGCCGTCTACACCGGCGCCGACGCGCTCACGGTGGAGCAGTCGGTGGCGACGCCGATCGAGCAGCAGATGAACGGCGTGGACCAGTCGCTCTACATCAAGTCCACGAACGCCAACGACGGGACGATGCAGCAGCAGGTCACGTTCGACGTCGGCACCAACATCGACATCGACAACGTCCTCGTCCAGAACCGCTTCTCGCAGGCGCAGCCGTTCCTGCCGAACGACGTGAAGAACGTCGGCGTCACCATCAAGAAGTCGCTCAACTTCCCGCTCATCGTGGTGTCGCTCTACTCGCCCGACGGGCGCTACGACGCCAAGTTCCTCGGCAACTACGCCGTCATCAACCTCAACGACGCGCTCCTCCGGCTCAAGGGCGTGGGCGACATCCGCAACCTGGGCGGCGGCGACTACGCCATGCGCATCTGGGTGAAGCCCGACGTGCTGGCGCGCCTGGGCCTCACCGTGGGCGACGTCCAGAACGCCATCCGGGCCCAGAACGTGGTGAACCCGGCCGGCCAGGTGGGCGGCGAGCCGGCGCCGGAGGGCCAGCAGTTCTCGTACACCGTCCGCGCCCAGGGGCGGCTCGTCACGCCGGAGGAGTTCGGCAACATCCTCGTCCGCCAGAACCCCGACGGCTCGGCGGTGCGGGTGCGCGACGTGGCCCGGGTGGAGCTCGGCACCGCCACCTACTCGATGTCCGGCCGCTTCAACGGCAAGCCGGCCGCCATCGTGGCCGTCTTCCAGGCCCCGGGCTCGAACGCCCTCGACGTGGCGGCGAGCGTCCGGCAGACGATGGAGCAGCTCAAGGCGCAGTTCCCGCCGGGCATGAGCTACGAGGTCTCGCTCGACACCACCGCGCCGGTGAAGGCGGGCATCCAGGAGATCCTGCTCACGCTCTTCGAGGCCATCCTCCTCGTGGTGCTGGTGGTCTTCGTCTTCCTGCAGAGCTGGCGCGCCACGCTCATCCCGCTGCTCACCGTGCCGGTGTCGCTCGTCGGCGCCTTCGCCGTCTTCCCGCTGCTCGGCTTCTCCATCAACACCCTGTCGCTCTTCGGGCTCGTGCTCGCCATCGGCCTGGTGGTGGACGACGCCATCGTGGTCGTCGAGGCGGTGGAGCACCACATCGAGCGCGGCCTCCCGCCGCGCGAGGCGACGAAGAAGGCCATGAGCGAGGTCTCCGGGCCGGTGATCGGCATCGCCCTCATCCTGGCCGCGGTCTTCGTGCCGGTGGCCTTCCTGAGCGGCATCACCGGCCGGCTCTACCAGCAGTTCGCGCTCACCATCGCGGTGTCGGTGCTCATCTCGGCCTTCAACGCCCTGACGCTCAGCCCGGCCCTGTCGGCGATCCTCCTCCGGCCGCGCAGCCACGCCCCGAAGGGCTGGCTCGGCAAGGCCGGCGCCGGCTTCAACCGCTGGTTCGAGGGGGTCACCCACAGCTACGTGAGCATCAACCGCCGGCTCATCCGCAAGCTCGCCATCCCGCTCGTGCTCCTGGCCGGCGTGGCCGGGCTCGCGGCGGCGGTGGGCGGGAAGCTCCCCTCGGGCTTCCTCCCCACCGAGGACAACGGCTACGCGGTCACGGTGGTGCAGCTCCCCGACGCCGCCTCGCTGCAGCGGACGCAGGAGGTCTTCCGGCAGGTGGAGGACGTGCTCGCGAAGACCCCGGGGGTGCGCTTCTTCAACACCATCTCCGGCTACAGCTCGCTCTCCGGCGCGAGCGCGAGCTACCTCGGCACCGCCTTCATCATGTTCCAGCCCTGGGACCAGCGCGCCTCGAAGGACATGGAGGCGGGCGAGATCGTGAAGCGGCTCAACGGGGCGTTCTCGAAGATCCAGGGGGCGCGCGTCTTCGCCATCACCCCGCCCGCCATCCCCGGCATCAGCGCCGCCGGCGGCTTCAGCATGATGCTGCAGGACCGGAGCGGCGGGCCGGTGGAGTTCCTCGCCGAGAACGTCCAGAAGTTCCTGGCCGAGGCCCGCAAGCGCCCCGAGCTCCAGAACGTGGTGCCCAACTTCTCCCCCGCGGTGCCGCAGGTGTTCGCCGAGGTGGACAAGGAGAAGGCCATGAAGCAGGGCGTCGCCATCGGCGACGTCTACGCCGCGCTCCAGTCGTTCCTGGGCGGCAGCTACGTGAACGACTTCACCCGCTTCGGCCGGCAGTGGAAGGTGTACGTGCAGGCCGAGCCGGAGTTCCGCCGCAGCCCCGACGACCTCAAGTCGTTCTACGTGAAGGCCGGCAACGGCCAGATGGTGCCGCTCTCGTCGTTCGTGACGGTGCGCAACGCCGCCGGCCCCGAGTACACGGTGCGGTTCAACCTGTACCGCGCCGCCGAGATCATCGGCGCCCCGGCGCCGGGCTACAGCTCGGGGCAGGCGCTGGCCGCGCTCGAGGACGTGGCCGGGAAGACGCTCTCGCCCGGCATGGGCTACGCCTGGAACTCGCTCTCCTACCAGGAGAAGACGGCGCAGGGCGGCACCGCCAAGGTGCTCGGCCTCTCGCTGGTCTTCGTGTTCCTCATCCTGGCGGCGCTCTACGAGAGCTGGTCGCTCCCCTTCAGCGTGCTCCTCAGCACCCCGATCGCGGTGCTCGGCGCCTACCTCGGCATCCTCTCGCGCAGGTTCGACAACAACGTCTACGCGCAGATCGGCCTGGTGATGCTGGTCGGGCTCACCGCCAAGAACGCCATCCTCATCGTGGAGTTCGCCAAGGCGGAGCTCGAGAAGGGCCGGCCGCTCGTCCAGGCGGCGCTCGAGGGGGCGCGGCTCCGGCTCCGGCCGATCCTCATGACCTCCTTCGCCTTCATCTTCGGCTGCATCCCGCTCTGGATCGCCGAGGGGGCCGGCGCCGCCGCCCGGCAGGTGATGGGCACGGTGGTGGTCGCGGGGATGCTCGCCGCCACCCTCTTCGGCGTCTTCTTCATCCCGTCGCTGTTCGTCTTCGTGGAGCGGCTGGCGGGGAAGGGTCGCCACGCGCCGCCCGCGGCCGGCAACGAGCCGCCGGCGCTCGAGGAGCGGACCGAGAAGGCGGCGTCGTGACCCCCCCGCTCCAGCGGATCCTGGTCGCGACCGACCTCTCGCCCGCGAGCGTGACCGCGTTCGAGCGGGCCCTGGAGCTCGCGACGCGCTACGGCGCCCGCCTGCTCGTGGCGCACGCCTACCAGGACCACCACCTCCCGCAGGCCGGGTTCGCCTGCACCGAGACCTGGGACGAGTGGGACCGCGGCTTCCGCGAGGACGCGCGGAAGCGGCTCGCGCCGCTGGTCCGGCGGGCATGGGAGGCGGGGCTCGAGGCGGACGCGCTGCTCCTCCCCGGCTTCCCGGACGAGGCGCTGGTCGAGGCCGCGCGGGCGCAGGACGCCGACCTCCTCGTGGTCGGTACCCACGGCCGGCGCGGCCCGGCCCGGCTCCTCCTCGGCAGCGTGGCGGCCCGGGTGGTGGCGACCGCGCCGTGCCCGGTGCTGGTCGTCCGCCCCGCCGGGCCCGCCGCGTCAGACCGTGCTGGCCGACCTCCGGCCGCGGAAGAAGCCGGCGATGAACAGGATCACCGCCGCGACCAGCGCGATGTGGATGATGCCGGTCGTGACCTTGAAGGCGAGCCCGACGATCCAGATGGCGAGCGCCAACGCCGCGAGTAGCCAGAGCATGGATTCCCCTCCTCGAAGGGCCGCACCACGCGCGGTCCCTCCAACAAGCTAGGGACTCGCCCGGCGCCGCCCAAGGCGCGCCCTTGCATCTTCGCGCCGCCTCTGGAATGACGGGCGCACATGCGGCCGTCCGTCCCGTCCAGGCTCGCCCCCTACGCGCTGGCCGCGCTGCTCCTCGCCGCCGGCTGGGCGAACCTCGCCCGCGGCGCGGCCCACCCCGGCGTGCCCTACCGCCCCTGGGCCTTCGCGCACCAGAGCTACTCCGACCTCCTCGCCATGGGCGGCGACCGCTACTTCAACGGCGGCCGGCCGCTGCCCTACCTCGAGGACCGGATCGAGTACCCGGTGCTGCTGGGGCTCGCCCTCTGGCTCCCCTCCTTCGCGCCCGGCGGCCCGCTCGGCTACTTCACGGCCGGCTACCTTGCGCTCGCCGCCTGCGGGCTCCTCGCCGTCTGGCTGCTGCGGCGGCTCCCGGGGTCCGACCCCTGGTGGCTCGCCGCCACCCCCGCCCTCGTGGTCTACGCCGGGCTGAACTGGGACCTGCTCCCCATCGCCCTCACCGTCGGGGCGCTGGTGGCGCTCTCGCGCGGGCGGAGCGGGCTCGCCGGCGCGCTCTGCGCCCTCGGCGTCGCGGCCAAGCTCTACCCGGTGGCGCTCGTGCCCGGGGCGGCCGCGCTCCTCTGGCGACGGCCGCGCGACCTCGCCCGCTTCGGCGGCGCGCTCGGCGCGGTGCTCCTCGCCGTAAACCTGCCGGTGGCGCTCGCGGCCCCGGAGAGCTGGAGCTGGTTCTTCCGCTTCAACGGGCAGCGCGGGGCGGAGAACTCGATCTGGGAGGCCCTGCCGTTCGCGCTCTCGCCGGCGGCGCTCAACCGGATCACGGCCGTCCCGCTGCTCCTCGCCGCCGCGGCCGCGGCGCTCGCCGCCTGGCGCGCGGGGTCGCGCGGCGACGCGAGCGGGGCCGCGGCCCTCCGCCTCGGCACCGGCCTCGTCCTCGTCACCTGGATCACCGTGAACAAGGTCTGGAGCCCGCAGTACGCGCTCTACGCGCTGCTCGCCGGGGCCCTCGCCGCGGCGCCGCGCTGGATGATGGGCGCGCTCTCGGCGATGGCCCTCCTCGACTACTGGACCGCCTTCGCGTACCGCGCCCGGGGCATGGACCCCGCCTTCCGCGACCTCGCCGTCCACCCGGGCGAGTGGCTCCGCACCGCCCTCCACCTCGCCTTCGCCCTCTGGCTCGCCCGCGCGCTCTGGCGCGCCGCGCGCGCGCCCGCCCCGGAGCTCTCATGAGCCAGCGGCCCCGCCGCCTCCTCTCCTGGCCCGCCGCCTTCCTGCTCGTCCCGGCGCTGGTCGCGCTGGTGCACTGGCGGGTGGTCCTGCCCGGGCAGGCGTTCATCAACTTCGACCTCCCCGCCTTCTTCATCCAGATGCGGGACGCGCTCCAGCAGTCGCTCCGCCACGGCGACCTCCCCACCTGGCAGCGCGGCATCTTCCTCGGCTTCCCCTTCTTCGCCGATCCGCAGGTCGCCGCCTTCGAGCCGACCGCCTGGCTCACCCTCGGGCTCGCGCCGGCGCGCGCGCTCACCGTGGGCACCCTCCTGCACCTCGTCCTCGCCGGCTGGGGCACGCTCTACTGGGTGCGGCAGCGCGGGCTGGGCCCGTCGGAGGGGCTCCTCGCCGCGGTGATCTTCGCGCTCGGCGGCAAGGTCACCGCCCACCTCCTGCACTGGAACTTCCCGGCCTCGCTCTGCTGGTGGCCCTTCATGCTGGGCGGGATCGAGGGGTTCGTGCGGCGGGGGCGCGGCCGCCACCTCGCGGTCACGGCGGTGGCGGGCTGCCTCTCCTGGTTCGGCGGCGCGCCGCAGATGGGCTACTTCGGGACGGTGGTCACCGGGCTCTACGCGCTCGTCCACGCGCCGGTGCTCTGGCGCCGCCGCCCCATGGACGCGCTCCTCGCCCTGGCCGCGGCGCCGCTCGGGTTCGTGGTGGCGGCCCCCTCGGTGCTGCCGGTCTCGGAGCTGGCGGCGCTCGGTCCGCGCGGCGCCGGGGTGGACTACGCCTTCGCGACCTCGTGGAACTGGACGAGCTGGCGCGACCTCTTCGTGCTCGTCGTCCCGCGCGCGTACGGCATGGGCTGGGGCTATCGCGGCCCGCTCAACGGCTGGGAGATGACCGGCTACGTCGGGGTCTTCGCGCTGGCGCTCGCCTGCGCGGCGCCGCTGCGGCAGCGCGGGAACGCCACCCTCGCGGCGGTGGCGGTGCTCGGCATCGCGGTGGGCTTCGGCGAGCGCGCGCCGCTCCACCTCCACTGGCTGCTCTACCGGTTCCTCCCCGGCTTCGGGAACTTCCGGAACCCCACCCGGCTCGCGCTGGTCAGCGCGCTCTGTGTGGCCGTGCTGGCGGCCGAGGGGCTCGCCGCGAT
This sequence comes from Anaeromyxobacter paludicola, assembly GCF_023169965.1. NCBI lineage: Bacteria > Pseudomonadati > Myxococcota > Myxococcia > Myxococcales > Anaeromyxobacteraceae > Anaeromyxobacter > Anaeromyxobacter paludicola. The sequence continues at coordinate 3,063,555 of NZ_AP025592.1, forward strand.
CCGGACCGCGCCGCGGCGCACGCTCCGCGCCGCGCTGGTCCTCGGGCTCTGCGAGGCGGCCGCGCTCGCGTTCCTGTTCCTCGTGCCGGGCTTCCCGCCCGAGGGGATCGCGCAGTCGGCCGCCATCACCGGCGCCGTCGCGGCCGCCGGCTTCGCCTTCCTCTGGCTGTCGCGACGCGGCCTGGCGGTGGGGCTCGCGGCGGCCGCCATCGCGCTGCTCGACTTCGGCCTCAACTTCCGCGACGCGAACCCCGTCGGCCCCGTCTCCGAGCAGGGGCCGAAGCTCCTGGCGGCGCAGCCCCTCCTGCCGGCGCCGCCCGCGCCGCGGCGGGTGGCCGTGCTCACCTGGGACGGCTTCGGGCTCGCCAACGACGTCATCCGCCACGACTGGGAGGGCGTGAACGGCTGGGGACCGACCATGATCGGCCGGGTGCGGGCGCTCCTCGGGGCCACCCGCGACGGCCACCTCGGCGGCGTCCCGCGCGTGCGCCAGGACACGCTCTGGCCGCACCCCGACCCGACCTCGCCCTACTGGCCGCTGCTCGCCTGCCCCCTCGTGCTCTCGGACGAGCAGCCGGCGCTCCCGCCGGCCGGGGCGCCGGTGCCGGCCGAGGGGCGCCGCCTGCAGCCCTACCGCGCGCCGGCCCTGCCGCGGGTCTACTGGACCGGCGCCTACACCGTGGCCTCCGACGCCGCGGTCGCCGCGCCGCTCCTGCGCGCCGCCGGCGGCGCCGAGGCGGTGGTGGCCGCCGCCGACCCGGCGCTGCCGCCCTCGGGCGCGCCCGCCGGCCCGATCGCAGCCTCGGCCGTGGCGGTGGACGGGCCGGAGCTCGAGGCGGAGCTCGACGCCCCGCGCGACGGGCTCGCGGTGGTGGTGGACCCGTGGTTCCCCGGCTGGCGCGCCACCGTGGACGGCAGGCCCGCCGCGCTGGTCCGCGCCAACTACGCCTTCATGGCGGTGCCGGTGAAGGCGGGGCGCCACGCGCTCCGGCTCGAGTACCGCCCGCGCCTCCTCTGGCCCGGCGTGGCGCTCTCGGCCGCCGCGCTCCTCGGCCTCGCCGCCGCGCTCGGCTGGCGCCACCGCCACCCGGTGAAGCAGGGCGCGGCCGGGAGCGGCCCCAAGGTCGCCGCCGCGTGAGCGCCTCCCACCCGAGCCCGTCGCGGGCTCCCGAGGCCGGCCGCGCGGCTCGAGCGCGCGCCGCCGGCTCCGCGACCGGCGTCGAGCTCCTGGAGCGCGGCCTCTTCGCGCTCCTCCTCGCGCTCGCCGCCGCCCCGCTGCTCCTGCCCACCGTCGGGCTGCTCGACTACCCCGAGCACCTGCTCCAGCTCACGCTCGCGGGCCACCTCGGCGAGCCGGCCTTCGGCGGCGGCGCGCTCTACCGCGCCCACCTCGCCTCGCCCTACGGCGGGATGGTGCTGCTCGGGCGGCCGCTCGCGGCCGCGTTCGGCGAGGACGCCGCGCTCCGCCTCCTCGTCTTCGCCGGGATCGCCGGCTTCGCGCTCGCGGCGCGCCACCTCCTCGGCGCGCTCGGCCGCGACCGCGGGCTGGCGCTCCTCGCCGTGCCGCTCGGGTGGAGCTGGTGCGCCTGGATGGGGTTCGTGCCCTTCCTGCTCTGCCTGCCGGTCGTGCTCCTCTGCGGCGCCGAGGCCTGGCGGGTCGCGCTCCGCCCCGCGGTGCGCTGGACCCACCTCTTGCCCCTCGCCGCCCTCGCCCTCCTCGCCTTCGCGTTCCACCCGTTCGCGCTCCCGCTCGCCGCGCTCCTGGCGGCGGTCCTCCCGCTCGCGGCCGGGCGCCCGCGCCGCGCCGTCGCCGCCGGGCTGGCGCTCGCGCCCACCCTGGCCGCCGCGCTCGCGTGGCTCGTCACCCGCCCGCGCGGGCTCCACCCCGAGCCCCTGCCGCTCTTCTGGTGGACCGTCTCGTCGCGCTTCGAGTGGCTCTGCGCCTACCTGAACGGCCTCGGCCCCGAGGAGCTCCGGCCGAAGCTCTTCGCCGGCGCCGCCGCGCTGGTCCTCGCCGGCGCGGCGCTCGCGAGCCGGTACGAGGCGAGCCCGCGCGGCCGGCGGGCCTGCGCGATCGCGGCGCTCGCCCTGTTCCTGGCGATGTTCGCCGTGCCCCAGCAGGCCATGGACGCCTGGGGGCTCCCCGGCCGGCTCCCGCCGCTCGCCGCCGCCTTCGCCCTCGGCCTCTCCCGGCTGCCGCGAAGGCCCGGCCGCCGCGCCCTGGCGCTCGCCGCGCTCGCCGCCGTCTCCGCCGCCGACCTCGCCGGCGTCCACGCCCAGCTCGCCGCCTTCTCGCGCGAGGCCACCCCCGGCCGGCTCCTGGCCGCCTCGCTGCCGCCCGGGACCGACCTGCAGGTCGTGTTCCGGCTCACGAGCCGCCACCTGCCCCAGTCGGTCTACCGCCACTTCGGCGCCTATCACGTCGCCGCCGCCGGCGGCTCGACCAACGGCGGGTTCCTCGAGATGCCGCACCAGCCCGTGCGCCTCGCGAGCGGCCGCGCGCTCCCGCCGCCCGCCCTCGCCGACCACGTGCTCCTGCAGGCCGAGGACGACACCTGCCCCGTCCCCCCGCCGCTCGCCGGCGAGCTCGTCGGCGCCGCCCCGCCGCTCTGGCTGTTCCGCGGCCGGCTCCCCGACGCCGGCTGGCGTCTCGTGCTCGCGGGCGGCGCCCCGCGGTCGCGCTGCCGGCTGGAGGAGGCGCTGAACGGCCCCTCCCCCTGGTGCCGGGACGATCCCTACGACGACGACGCCTGGTGGGCGTGGCCGCCGTCGCCGCGCTAGGATCGCCGCCCGTCCACCCGGAGGCACACGTGAAGATCGTCCTCGGCAACAAGGCCTACTCGTCCTGGTCGCTCCGCCCGTGGCTCGTGCTGCGCCACTTCGGGATCGCGTGCGAGGAGCAGGTGATCCCGCTCGACCAGCCCACCAGCGAGGCCGACCTCCGTCGCGCGTCGCCCTCCGGCCGCGTACCGGCGCTCCTCGACGGCGAGCTCACCGTCTGGGACTCGCTCGCCATCTGCGAGTACCTCGCCGACAAGTTCACCGGGAAGCCGCTCTGGCCCGCCGACCCCGCCGCGCGCGCCGTGGCCCGGTCGGTGAGCGCCGAGATGCACTCCGGCTTCACCGCGCTCCGCAACCACCTCCCCTTCAAGATCAAGGAGACGTTCGACCCCGCGCCGCTCCTCCCCGAGGTGCAGGCCGACGTGGACCGGATCGTCGCCCTCTGGAACGACTGCCGCCGCCGCTTCGGCAAGGGCGGGCCCTTCCTGTTCGGCCCGTTCTCGATCGCCGACGCCATGTACGCGCCCGTCGTGAGCCGCTTCCGGACCTACGGCGTGAAGCCCCAGGGTGAGGCCGCCGCGTACGCCGAGGCCGTCTGGGCGCTGCCCGAGCTGCAGGCCTGGCTCGAGGAGGCGCGGAAGGAGACGTGGCGGATGAAGAGGTACGAGCAGAAGGCGTAGCCGCGCGTCGCACCCCCTCCCCGTCCCTCCCCCGCTCCGCGGGAGAGGGGAAGAGGAGCTCGAGGCCGGCAGCTGTGACCGCGCAGCAGCTCGCGTCCCGAGCGCCGCATCCAACGGCCGACGGGAGCCCTCCCGAGGCGCGCAGCGCAGGCGGGCCGCCCACCGGCGTCGGACCGCGTGACACGATGGAAGCGCCGCTCCCCCGTGCAACGCCACAGCCGGAGCCGCATGCCGTAGCCGGATCGGCACCGCAGCGGGCCCGAGCGCTCTGCGCCCACCGCGCCGCTCGCCCATCGGCGACCGGGCGGAGCCGCCGGAGCGAGCACCGCAGCGGTGGGCTCCCGGCGGCCCCGCGGCGCGGGCCGAGAGCGTGGAGCGGAAGCTCCCCTAGTACCGGTAGTGGTCCGGCTTGAACGGCCCCTTCGGCGAGACGCCGATGTACTCGGCCTGCTTCTTCGTGAGCTTGGAGAGGCGGGCCCCGATCTGGTCGAGGTGCAGCCGCGCCACCTTCTCGTCGAGGTGCTTCGGGAGCACGTAGACCTTCTTCTCGTAGCGGTCCCGGTGCTGCGCGAGCTCGATCTGGGCCAGCGTCTGGTTCGTGAAGCTGTTCGACATCACGAAGCTCGGGTGGCCCGTCGCGCAGCCCAGGTTGAGGAGGCGCCCCTCGGCGAGGATGAGGACGCGGTGGCCGTCCGGGAAGACGAAGGCGTCGTACTGCGGCTTGATGTTGACCCGCTTCAGGCCCGGGACCTTCTTCAGCCCCGCCATGTCGATCTCGTTGTCGAAGTGGCCGATGTTCCCGACGATGGCGCAGTCCTTCATCTTCTTCATGTGGTCCACCG